>JAZKFW010000009.1:0-327515 GCA_040386255.1 Pseudomonadota bacterium | reverse complement strand
GGCTGTTTACGCGACAACTAGCTTGACAGCCACCGAATGTCAGACCTGACACCAGTGTGTGCGTTATTGGTGGGCGCGATTGAGGCGGCGCTCGGCGCGCCTTTGCACTGCCTCGAAGGCCAGGCTCATGCACCAGTAAATGGCGGCGGCGGCGATGTACAACGGCAACGGCCGAAAGGTCGTGGCGATCACTTCCTTGGTCGTCAGCATCAGCTCCGTCATGGTAATCACCGACACCAGCGAGGTATCCTTGATCAGGCTGATCAGGGTGTTGCTCATCGACGGCACCGCCACCCGCAGTGCCTGCGGCAGCACGATGTGCCGCAGCGTCTGCCAGTAGCCCAGGCCGAGGCTGAAGCTGGCGCGCCACTGGCCGACGCCGATGCTGTCGATGGCGCCGCGCAGGCTTTCCGACAAATAAGCGCCGGCATTGAGCGACAGCGCCAGCACGCCGGCCGTCACCGGGGTGAACTCGATGCCGATGCTGGGCAAGCCGTAATAGATGACGAAGATCTGCACCAGCAATGGCGTGCCGCGCATCACGCTGACATACAGCGTGGCCGGCCAGCGCAGCAGCGCATACGGCGACATGCGCATCACCGCGGCCGGAAAGCCGAGCGCCAGTCCGCCCACCATCGAGGCAATCGCGAACACGAGCGTGTAGCCGGCGCCGGTCAGCATCACCGGCGCCGCGTCGCGCAGCAGGTCGAAAAGTTCCATCAGGCCTCAGTGGCGGCGCAGCTTACGGCGCCGGCCGGCTGACGTCGGTGCCGAACCACTTGACCGAAAGCTTCTTCAGGCTGCCGTCGGCAGCGGCGTCGGCCAGTGCCTTGTTGAGCGCCGCCTTGAACTGCGGGTTACCCTTCTGAAAAGGAATACCCATGCGCTCGACGTTGCCGACGCGCGCGCCGGCCTTGATCGGCAACTTCGAATTGCTGAGCAGGTAGGCGACCATCAGGCTGTCGTTGAGCGCGGCGTCGATGCGCCCGACCGCCAGGTCCTGCAGGTTTTCCGGCGCCGCCGGATAACTCTTGACCTCGATACCCGGCACCGCCTTGGCCTGCTGCTCGAACACGCTGCCCTGCCCGACGCCCAGTTTCTTGCCCTTCAACGCGGCGAGGTTGGCGTAGTTGGCGCGCTCGTCCTTGCGGACAATCAGCTGCGGGCTCGAATAGGTGTACGGCTCGGAAAAATCGAAAGCCTCCTGCCGCTTCGGCGTGATGCCGACCTGGCTGACGATGGCGTCGTACTTGCCGGCGCCGAGGCCGGCCAGGATGGCGGCCCACTCGGTGCTGACGAATTCGGGCTTCAGCCCCAGCTTTGCCGCCAGCAGGCGGGCGACGTCGACGTCGTAGCCGGCCAGTTCGCCCGTCTTCGGGTCCTTGAAGTTGAATGGCGGATAGGTGCCCTCCATCGCGATGCGCAAGGTGCCGCGCGCCTTGGCGGTGGCCAGCAAGTCGGCAGCCGTCGCCGGCATCGCCAGCCCGGCGGCAAGCGCCAGCGCCGCGAGTTTCAGAACGTTACGACGAAAATGATTACCTGGGTGCTGGCGCATGGCGCTCCGATCATCAACAAAGGGGAAAATTGCGGCTACGCCATCTTGCGATTGCGCGAACCAAACTTGTGGCCGCTCACCAGCGTCGTGCTGGCCACCAGGCTCGACAGGCCGATGATCAGCTGCACCAGCCGGTCTTCCGGCAGCACCCACAGTTGCCCGGCCGGCTCGGCGGCGCCGGTGGCGGCGATGATCAGCGGCGCCACCCATTGCGCGTCCGCCTCGACGTCGAGCAGGATGGCGTCGCCGCTGGTCTGCATGAAAATGTTGCCGCCGACGGCCAGCGTAAAGCAGACACCATAGCCGGTTTCCTGCGGACCGATATGCTCCTGCAGGCTGAGGTTGTGCTCGTCGATCCACAGCTCGACATCCTGCGGCGTTTCCAGTGCGGTCCACGGCACCGGGCGAAAGCGCGGCGCCGCCTCGGCTGCGGGGGATTCCTTGAGTAACTCGTGATTCATTGCGTCTTCGAAATTGGCAGCTGACGGCGCACATCGTACGGCATTTCCTGCGTGCAGTACATGCAAACAGGCGGCGCCGAACTGTCCAAGAAGAACTAAACTGGCTGAGACAGGTCAAACAAGGGTGAGCGGAGGGAACTATGAGAGCGAAACCTGAGCAGTACCGTAGCGGTCACAGCGGCTACGTATCAGAATTTGATCAATTCATTCACGACTACCTGGTGCACCACCCGGCCGTCGAAGAAGATCAGGTACACGGCTGGTACCTGTGGTGGGACCACCTGGTTGATTGGAAAGACCTGGAAAACCAGCACGACGATGCCGTTCCGGTAAAATCCTATCAATATGACTAAATTCCGTGAAAGAATTAATATTGATTTCTGCGAATTTAAATTGCTAATCTGGAATTTTGCAGTACTATTCAGTTGCGAGGTTCGCTTATTGGTAAAGCCCAGTCCTAGTCGGTTTCAGACCTAAAGACTGATAACCCGGTTCGATTCCGGGGCCCCGCACCATGTCAACGCTGTGCAGGCGCGCCAACCCAGGGAAGTCTTCCACCCGGGTTCCGGCGGGGCTGCAACAGCCTCACCCAGCCGTCACGGCCGGCAACGTTCGCCGGCCGCCGGCATCAACTGCGCCAGGCGAAATCGCCGAATCCGGCGGACAAACTCGGTAACGAAATTTCACTGCGGCCGGCGGCCGCGCGATGCTCTTGCGCCGCCTTGGCGGATGCGGCGCGTGCCGGCGCCCGGCGGGCGTTGATGCGCTGCAGGCCGGCGACAAAATCGCTGACGGTCGCAGCAAGGGTATTCGGGAATTCGGTAACGGACGGCGCGGATGTCAGGGATGGCAAGGAGAACTCCAGGGAAATATTATTTCCCGCATGATAATCGAGTCCGCCTTTTTATCCCAATTCCCAGTTCCGATACCACCTATACCAACCATGAATATCGGAACCGGCCTGCGTCAGCGCCCGTCCTTCCAGGGGATCAGCAAACGCTCCACTTCGTCGAGGATCATCGAGAACGTGAATCCGAGCACGGCGATCACGATCAGGCCGACATACATCGTTTCCACCGACAGGATCTCCCAGGCGTTCCAGATCATGAACCCGAGCCCGCTCTTGGCGCCGATCATTTCTGCGATCGCGATCAGGATCAGCCCCATCCCTACCCCGAGCTTGACGCCGCTCATGATGTGCGGCACGGCGCCAGGAATGGCGATGGTGCGGAACACCTGCCAGCGCGTGGCGCCGAAGTTGTGGCCGACATCGAGGAAGATCTTGCTGATCCCGAGCACCCCGGTACAGGAATTGATCAGCACCGGGTAGAACACGCCGATCCCGACCATGACGATCTTCGACGACTCGCCGAGGCCGAAAATGAGCAGGATCAGCGGGAAGATCGCACTTTTCGGCACCGGATAGGTCGTCGCCACGAGCGGATTGACGAACGCGCGCAGCGGCCGGTTCAGGCCCATCGCGATACCGAGCAACAAGGCCGGGATGCCGCCGAGCAGGAAGCCCCAGAACAGGCGTTGCAGGCTCGCCCAGGTGTTGGCCCACAGGGTGCCGTCGCCCGCCAGCGCGAACAAGGTTTCGGAAATCTTCGAGGGGGCGGGGAAAAATCGGGCGTCGAGCACGCCGGTGCGCACCAGCGTCTCCCACAGCAGCAACAGCAGCACGGGCGACGCCAGGCTGATCAGCCGGTCGCGGTTGCCGGCGCTCAGGCCCCGGCGCGGCGCGCGCGTGACGGCCGCGCGCATGGGCGCGGGGCGGGTTTCAGGCAAGGCACTCATGTCTTCACACTCTCTTCATCTTGCGCGCGGGCGCGTTGCACTTCGTCGCGCAGGTGGCCCCAGATGGAGTACACCAGCTCGCCGTATTGGGGACGGGCGCGCAGTTCCAGCACATCGCGCGGGCGCGCGAACGGCACGTCGACCATCTGCTTGATCCTGCCGGGCTGCGCGCTCATGATCATGATGCGGTCGCCCAGCGTGACCGCTTCGTCGACGCTGTGGGTGATGAACACGACGGTCTTGCGCGTCTCCTCCCAGATGCGCAGCAGCTCTTCCTGCAGCAGCACCTTGTTCTGTTCGTCAAGCGCGGAGAACGGCTCGTCCATCAGCAGGATGTCCGGGTCGTTGGCGAACGCGCGCGCGATCGATACGCGCTGGCGCATGCCGCCGGAGAGCTGATGCGGATACGCCTTGCTGAATCGCGACAGGCCGGTACGGTTGAGATAGTGGCCGACGACGTCGGCAATCTCCGCCTTCGGCTTGTTGCGCAAGCTGAGGCCATACGCCGCATTCTCGAACACGGTCATCCAGGGAAACAGCGAGTCGCCCTGGAACACCATCGAGTTGGCCGGCCGCCCCGCCGCCGGCGCGCTGATCTCGAACGAGCCGGAAGTGGGCGAATCGAGGCCTGCCAGGATGCGCAGCAGCGTAGTCTTGCCGCAGCCGCTGGGGCCGACGATCATGAAAAAGCTGCCGGCCTCGATATCGAGCGTCACATCGTCGAGCGCCGTGACAAGGCCGTGGGCGCCGTCGAAGGTCTTGGTCAGGTTGCGCATGCGGATCTTGATGTCCGCCTGCTGCGCGTTCGGTCTGGTGTCCATGGCGCCTACTTCCTGGCGCTGCGCGGCTTGTACGGACCGAGATCCTTCAATGCCGCTTCGACGAATGAGTTGTCGAGCGCCTGCTCGACCGTGACATTGCCCTTGACGTGCCCTTCTTCCTTGTAGAAGGCGAGGTCGTTCTTCAGGCTCGCCAGGTGCACCGAGCCGTCCGGATTGCAGCCTTGCGGGGTGATGGTGCGGTACACCGCCGGATCCTTGACGTTGGTGTATTCGGTCAGGATGGCGATGATCTCGGCGGCGTTGGGGCCGGCGATCTTGCCGTCCTTGAGCGCATCGTTATATTCGCGCACCGCGCGCAGGTAGGCGCGCATGAAGCCCTTTGCCGCTGCCGGGTTGTCCTTGATGAAAGCGCTCGAGTACAGCACCACCGCCAGCTGGTGGTTCGGGTAGATCACGTCGTCGCCCATCACGCGCACCGCGGCGCCGCTTTGCACCGCCTTGGTCGCCGACGGCTCGGTCGTCATCGCCGCATCGACCGCCTTGTTCTGCAGCGCCATCACATGCTGCGGAAAGCCGAGGAAAATGCGTTCGACGTCGCCGTATTTGAGGCCGGCTTTTTTCAGCGCCTCGTTCAGGGTCGACGTCGAGGCGCTGCCGGTGGCGCTGCCGGCGATCTTCATGCCCTTCAGGTCCTTCAGCGACTTGTAGCGGCCACTGTCGACAAGGTCCTTGCGCACCAGCAGCGGCTGGTAGCCGTAGCCCGGCGGCGTCGACCCCTTGTCGGCGACGATCTTGATGTCGATGCCGCGATCGATCGCGTTATACAGGCCGGCCGACGGCGAGCCGGCGCCCACTTCGAGCTGGCCGTTGCCCAGCGGCGCCACCATCTTGGCGCCCGAATCGAATGCCAGGAAGCTGACGTTGAGGCCCTCCTGCTTGAAGTAGCCCTTCTTGTCGGCGATGAAAAAGCCGACGTCGCTGCTGGCGTTGGCCAGGCCAATGCGCACCACCACCGGGTCGGCCGCACTGGCCACGGCGGTGCTCAAGGCCAGCAGCAGCCCCGCGCCCCAGCGCATCATGTTCCTGTTGTTCATGCCTGATCTCCTTTGTAATGCGCGGCGCCGGGCGGCGCCGCGCTGCGCCATTTATTTGGCTTTTTTCGCTACGTATGGCCCCAGCTCCTTCAGCGCCGCCTCGACAAACTGCATGTCGACCACCTGCTCGACCGTCACGTTGCCCTTGACCTGCCCTTCCTCCTTGAAGAACGCGAGGTCGTTCTTCAGGCTCGCCTCATGCACCCGGCCATCCGGATTGGTGCCTTGCGGCGTGATGGCGGCAAAAATTTTCGGATCCTTGATGTTGGTGTATTCGGTCAGGATGGCGATGATGCCCGCGGCGTCGCGGCCGGCGATGCGGCCGCCCTTGAGCGCGTCGTTGTAGTCGCGCGCCGCCTTCAGGTAGGCGCGCATGAAGCGCTTCGCCGCGTCCGGGTTCTGCTTGATGAATTCGCCGGAATACAGCACCACCGCCAGCTGGTGGTCCGGGTAGATCGCGTCGTCGCCCATCACGCGCACCGCGGCGCCGCTTTGCACCGCGCGCGTGGCCGACGGTTCGGTCGTCATCGCGGCGTCGACCGCCTTGTTCTGCAGCGCCTGCACGTGCTGCGGGAACGCCATGAACACCCGCTCGACGTCGGATGTCTTCAGGCCGACGCTCTTGAGCGCTTCGTTCAGCGTCGACGTCGAGGCGCTGCCGGGCGCGCTGCCGGCGATCTTCATGCCCTTCAAATCCTTCAGCGACTTGTAGCGGCCGCTGGTGACCAGGTCCTTGCGCACCAGCAGCGGCTGAAAGCCGTAACCGGCCGGGGTCGAGCCCTTGTCGGCGACGATCTTGATGTCGATGCCGCGTTCGACCGCGTTGTACAGGCCCGCCGACGGCGAGCCGCCGCCGATGTCGAGCTGGCCGCCGCCGAGCGGCGCCACCATCTTGGCGGCCGAGTCGAACGGGGTGAACGTCACCGCCAGCCCTTCCTGCTTGAAGTAGCCCTTCTTGTCGGCGATGTAGAACACGGCGTCGCTGCTGGCGGCGCTGACGCCGACGCGCAGCGGCACGTCGGCGGCGTGCGCGGCCGGTACGCTGCACAGGGTCAGCGCGGCGAGCAGCGCGGAAAGCGGATTGCGGGGCATGGTGTCTCCTTGGGTGGTCGGTGGGTCAGGCGCCCAGCTGGGCAAGCATGTCGGAAACGTAGCTGGCGTCGCGGGCGACGATCAGGATGTCGGAGGCGGCGCGCAGCTTCGGCAGCTCGGCGCGGGTATCGCCCTGGTCGAGCAGGATGCCGGTCACCATCACGTTGGCCGCGCGCGCCAGCTGCAAGATGGCCGGGGCGGCGGCGAGGTCGTCGCCGGCGCAGGCAATCGTGACGATCATCTCGGCGCCGGCCAGCTGTGCCGGATCGGCGCCGACCACGGCGACGTCGCGCAGCAGCGCCAGGTCGAGCGCGCCGGCGATGGCGCGCCCGCCGTCGCCGAGGCCCACCAGCTTGATGCGGCGCGGCTGCGAATTGGCCACCGCGATGAGGTGGTGGGTATGGGTGGCCGCACGGGCGTTGCTGATTGGTTGCATGGGGGTCCCCCTAAGCGATGCAGCGTTCGAATCCGGCCGCGAGCAAGGCGCGGTCCAGGTGGCGGCCGATGAAGACAAGGCGGCTGGATCGTTTTTCGCCGGCTCGCCACGGCCGCTGGAAGTCGCCCTCCAGCACCATGTGCACCGACTGGAACACCAGCTGGCGCGCCTCGCCGGCGACGTCGATGATCCCCTTCGCGCGCAGGATGTCGGCGCCCTTGCTGGCGACCAGCGCATTGAGCCAGGCGCTGATCTTGTCGCCGTCCAGCGGCCGCTCCGACTGCAAGGCGACGGTGCCGATGTCGCTGTCGTGCTGATGGTCGTGCTGCGGTTCGTCATGCGCATGGCCGCAGTGCTCGTCGTGGACGTGGCCGTGTTCCTCGTCCTGCAAAAAGGCCGGCTCGAGCGACACGATGCGCGCCAGGTCGAAGCCGCCGCGGCCGATCAGCAGGTCGAGCGGCACATCGGCGCGCTCGGCGCGCAGGATCGGCGCCAGCGGATTGATCGCCTTCAGGCGCGCTTCGATCGCCGCCAGTTCGGCCTCGCCGGCCAGGTCGGTCTTGTTCAGGACGATCTGGTCGGCGAAGGCAATCTGCTCGCGCGCCTCGCGGCTGTCGGCCAGGCGCAGGCCGATGTGGCGCGCATCGACCAGCGTCGTCACCGAGTCGAGCATCGTGCGCGCCTGCAGGAAATGGTCGACGAAAAAAGTCTGCACGACCGGTCCCGGATCGGCCAGGCCGGTGGTCTCGATGACGATGGCGTCGAAGCTGCCGCCCTTCGCCAGCAGCTCGTGCAGCGTGCGGATCAAGTCGCCGCGCACGGTGCAGCAGATGCAGCCGTTGTTCATCTCGAACAGCTCTTCTTCGGCGCCGACCACCAGGTCGCCGTCGATGCCGGTCTCGCCGAACTCGTTGACGATCACCGCGTAGCGGCGGCCGTGCGGCTCGGACAGAATGCGGTTCAGCAGCGTGGTCTTGCCCGCGCCGAGGTACCCGGTCAGCACGGTGACCGGAATACGCTGGCCGTGGGCGGCGATCGGCGCGCTCATGGCGTCCTTACATCCACGGCATCAGCGAAGCGTGGATGACGTCGGGCAGCCCCTCGTTGCCGACCGAACGGATCGCCAGGTCGACGTCCTTCAGCCCGAACTTGTGGGTGGTGACCTTCTCGAGCGGGAAGCGGCCGGACGCAATCTGCGCCAGCGCCAGTTCGCAGGCGCGGTAGCTGTGGCCGCGCGCGCTCTTGAGGGTGATGAACTTGAGCGTCACTTTACCGATCGGGAAATTCGGGAATTCCGGCATTTCGCCCTGCATCACGATGACGCCGCCCTTGCGCTTGCAGGCCTCGACGCCGAGCAGGATCGGGAAGGTGCCGGCGCCGGCGGTGCAGTCGAGCACGACGTCGACACCGCGCCCGCCGGTGATCTCCATGATGCGTTCGAGCGGATCTTCCTTCTGCACGTCGATGACGAAGTCGGCGCCCAGCGCTTTGGCCACCTCCAGCCGCGCGGCGTCCTTCGAGGTGCCGGTGACGATGATCAGCTTGGCGCCGGCCTGCTTGCAGATGACCGTCTGGGACAGTCCCTGCTGGCCCGGACCCTGGATCAGCACCACGCTGTCGTAGCCGACGCCGCCATCAAAAAGCGACCACTCGATGCCGTTGGCCATCGGCGTGACCAGCCCGGCCAGCTCCGGCGTGACGCCGGCCGGCACCTTGTGGATCACCGAATTCCACGGCAGGTAGGCGTACTGGGCGAAGCCGCCCCACAGGTGCGGCGGCTTGTCGGCGCTGGTGTAGCCGTAGCGGATGCCATCCGGGTTGTAGCGCCAGTCGGTGTTTTCGCAGTGGCGGTATTCGCCCTGGTGGCACCATTCGCACTTCATGCAGCCGACGTAGTGCTCGACGAATACCAGGTCGCCCTCCTTGAAGCCTTTGCGGCGGGTGAATTCGGCGCCGGCCTTGGTGATGTAGCCGATGTTCTCGTGTCCCATGATGACCGGACCGCGGGCCAGCGGCTGCTTGTACATCTTGACGTCGGTGCCGCAGATGCCGGCCACCTCCATGCGCAGCAAGGCGCCGTCGGCCGGCACCTCCGGCATCGGGAATTCCTGGATTTCGATCTTGCTTGGACCGGTCTTTACCGCCGCGAGTACTTTTTCCACAACTGCTCCTTGAGATGAATGTCGGTTGCCGCTTAGCGGCCGGTGGCCTTGCGCGCATGCTCGAGCGAGGCGTAGTTGCGCGGCGCGGGGCACATCAGGTAGCGGTAGCCTTCGGCCTTGACGCGCTCGATGTTGGCCGGCGACACGCGCGGATGGCCGACGATGACGTCGTGCTGCCTGCAGATCGAGACGATCTGCGCCATCGCGTCGAGCACCAGCGGATGCTCGGGCTGGCGCGGGACGCCGAGCTCCTGGCCGAGGTCGCCCTCGCCGATCAGCACCGCGCCGATGCCCGGCACTTCCTTGAGCATGTCCGGCAGGTTGGCGATGCCGGCCAGGTCTTCGATCTGCAGCACCGCCAGGATTTCGCCGTGCGGCGCCAGCGGCCAGACGTCGGCGCGCGCGTAATACTCCTGCATCGACAGGCCCCAATAGCGCGCCGCCTGCATCGGGCCGTCGCCGCGCACGCCCGCCGGCTCGTACAGAGGCTTGTCCTTGAGGCGCTGGTAGCGGCAGGAAGCGACCGCGTTGTACGCCTCCTGCACCGTGCTGATATGCGGGAACATGATGCCGTAGCAGCCCATGTCGAGTGCCTGCTTGGCGAGGAACTGGTTCATTTCGGCGCCATTGGCGGGAATGCGCGCGGTGGGCGTGACCGCCGGCGCGGCCGTTCCGGCTTCGACGATCTGGGCGCGATTGAGCATGAACTGCAGGCTGTTGCGCAAGGCGGCGATGTCCCAGCCGCGGTGCTCGCCCTCGAAGACGACGCCGTCGTAGCCGGACATCGACAGCTCGATGGCGGTTTCGGCTTCGCACGGCGCGAACAGCGTGAACGAGTGCTGGCCGGCTTCCAGCGCGCGAATGATCCCGTTAAGGCGGGGGATGGTGGACATGCGGTTCTCCTAGAGGCAGTCAGCGGCCGGATACTTGTTGTGAAATCATTGTATGTGCATTTTTCGAACAGAGCAATCGAAAATGAAACCGCGTTCCATATAAAAGAACGCGCGGACAGGCCCCTCGCGCGCCATTTCCTACTACGCCGCGCGGGCCGGGTGGCCGCGTGCCGTCAGCAAGGCGTCCAGGCGCGGATACACGCGGCGCGCGTTGCCTTCGAAGATCTGGTAGCGTTCGGCCTCGCCGAGGCCCGCCACCTGGTCGATGTAGCGTTTGGTGTCGTCGAAACTGAAGCCGGTTTCCGGGTCGATGCCCGGCACCGCGCCAAGCATCTCCGAGGCGAACAGGATGTTCCCGATCGGGATTACCTTGGTCAGCAGCTCGATGCCCGGCAGGTGGTAGACGCAGGTGTCGAAGAAGACGTTGTTCATCACATGGTCGAGCAGCTGCACCTTCTTCATGCTCAGGCACAGCCCGCGGTAGCGCCCCCAGTGGTAAGGCACGGCGCCGCCGCCGTGCGGAATCACCAGCTTGAGGGTCGGGAAATCCTTGAACAGGTCGCCCTGGATCAGCTGCATGAAGGCGGTGGTGTCGGCGTTGATGTAGTGGGCGCCGGTATGGTGGAAGGCCGGATTGCAGCACGAGGTGACGTGCACCATCGCCGGCACGTCGAGTTCGCACAGCTTTTCGTAGATCGGATACCAGTAGCGGTCGATCAGCGGCGGATCGGTCCAGTAGCCGCCGGACGGATCGGGATTGAGGTTGACGCCGACAAAGCCGAGCTGATTGACGGCGCGTTCGAGTTCGGCCAGGCAGTTTTTGGGCGACACCCCGGGATACTGGGGCAACTGCCCGACGCCGACGAAATTATCCGGCAACAGGGTGCAGAGGCGATGGATGATGTCGTTGCTGACGGCGGCCCACTGGTGGCTGGTGGCCTCGGTGCCGACGTGGTGCGCCATGCCGGCCGCGCGCGGCGAGAAGATCGTCAGGTCGCTGCCGCGCTCGCGCTGCAGCTTGAGCTGCGGCTGCACCGAAGCGATCAGCGCTTCGTCGCTGATGTCCGGCCCGGTGGTGGGCGGGCGCCGCGCGGGGTCGGCCAGGCCGGCCAGCTGCTTGTCGCGGAAGGTGTGGAAGGCGGCCGGCTCGGTGGTGTAGTGGCAGTGCGTGTCGATGATCATGGCGGCGGCAGGTGGGTGGGTTGTTCGGCGTCGGCGAGGAACCGCAGCAGGCGCGCCGCGGTGGCTTCTTCGGACTGGTCGGCTGGCGCTGCATCCCAGTAGTCGGCGCCCGCCAGGCATTCTTCGAGATAGCGCGCCGCCGACGTCGCGTGCGAGGCGTCCTTGCCGGGAATGATCAGCGCCGGTATCTGCAGCGCCATCAGCTGTTCCGGCTCGGCGCCCGGCGCCGTGTCGCGGTCGATCAGGCTGTGCGCCATGTCGGTGACGAGCAGCTTGTATTGTTGGACATCCTGCCGGGCGAAGCGTTCGGCGAAATGGCCGTCGCGCGCGATGACCGCGGCCCAGGGCCCGCCGCGCGGATCGGCGCCGAACGGCTTGCCGCTTTCGCGCACCAGCGCGACGACCTGCGCCAGGCCGTGCTGCTGGACGTAGGCCAGGTGCTCGGCGAATCGCGCTTCGCTGGTCAGGCGATAGCGCGCGCCGCCAACCGGCCAGTACAGCACCATGCTGCGCACCATCTGCGGATAGGCGGCGGCGAACGCCAGCACCGGGCTGCAGCCCATGCAGCCGCCCATCATGTGCGCGCTGGCGATGCCGAGATGATCGAGCAGGCCCTTGCCCTGGGCGACGTAATCGTTCCAGCCGACCGACTCGATGCGCCCGCCCGACTGGCCGCATTCGCGGCGGTCGAACACGATGCAGGTGTAATGGCGCGCGAGATGCTCGAGCGGCCTGGTGCGCGCGTAGATGCCGAGCGACGACCACTGCTCGAGCGTGGCGTTGAATCCGCCCGGCGAAAACATCAGCAGCGGCGGGCCGGCGCCGATCACGTCGTAGCGCGTGTCGATGCCGTCGATGTGAACGAAAGGCATGGCGGTCTCCGGTCAGGCTGCGGGTTTGACGGGCACGGCGCCCTTGATCTGGCGCGCCGCGCGGACGTCGGCGGCGAAGGCGCCGATGGCGTCAAGCGCGATCCTGGCGACATTGGCGTAGTTTTCCACCGGCGAATCGATGGCGCTGGCCGGGTAACCGATGGCGGCGTGCGCCATGCGCATGCGGCCGTCGAGCCACGGCCCGCCGCCGAAGCCGCCGATGACCGGGATCTTGACCGCCGCCGCCACCGCGGCGCCGGCGGCGGCGCCGGAATTGGTGAAGTCGAGCAGCGTGGCGCCGGCGTCCTCGAGCCGCCTGGCCTCGCGGACCAGGCGCTCGATCATGTCGTCGGTGACGACCGCGCCGGCCGAATTGGCGGCGCTGTACGGAATGCCGTATTGCAGGGCGGTCTGCGGGGTGATGCCGAACTGCGCGAACACCGGGATGCCGGCGCGCGCGATGGCGGTGACGGTGTCGGGAAAATCGGCGGCGCCGTCGAGCTTGAGCATGTCGATGCCGGCCTCCTTGACCATGCGGATTGCCGCGCTGACGGCGTACTGGGTGCCTTCCTGCAGCGGGCCGAACGGAAAATCGGCGCTCAGCAGCGCGCGCTTGACGCCGCGCCGCACCGCCTTGCAGACCACCAGCATTTCGTCCATCGTGATCTCGAACGGATTGGCGTGGCCCCACAGGTTGACGCCGACGGTGTCGCCGACCGAGACGATGTCGATGCCGGCGCGGTCGACGATCTGGGCCATCTGGTAGTCCCACACCACCATGCCGACGATCTTGCGGCCGTCGCGCTTCATCTGCTGCAGTTGCGGCAGCGTCACCGCCGATTGTTGGGTATCCATGCGATTTCCTAGGTGAGTTGGGTCAGGCGGCCAGCTTGCGCGTGCCGGCCGCGAACAGTTGTTCGATCGGGTAAGGGGCGGCGATGATGCCCTGCTCGGCGGCCAGGCGCATGACCATCTCCAGCATCGGCCGGTTCTGCTCGACGCCGTACGGCAGCGGGTCGGCGCCGGTGATCTGCATGACGCGGGTGTACAGAATATCGGTGGCGGTCGGCTCGGCGATGGCGCCGGCGCGCAGGCGCTCGACATACAGGCGCTTCGCTTCGGCAAAGGCGTCGAACAGCTGCGCCGCCAGTTGCGGATGGGCCGCGAGCAGCTCGTCGCGCACTACCACGGTGTGGTTGATCGGGTAGTAGCCGTCGCGCTCGAGCGCGGCGAAGCCGGCCGCCTTGGGGTCCGCGATCAGCGGCTTGAGGTCGGGATGGTCGGTGGCCAGGCCGGTGGCGGCAGCGATCTCGCCGGAAAGCAGCATCTGCTCAAGCTGCTGGCCCGGCTCGATGCGCACGACGTTCGCCGGCGCCATGAATTCGGCGACGTGCTCGTCGCCCGACAGCACCCAGGTGATCTTCGACAGGTCGACGCCGTACTGGTGTTGCAGCACCCCGCGCGCCCAGACGCCGGTGGTGACGGTGTAGCCGCGGTTGACGCCGACGCGCCGGCCTTCCAGCTGCTTCGGTTCGAAACTGCCGCGCGCGGCATTGTGCAGCACGGCGCCATGGTGAAACGCCCGCACCAGAAATACCGGCAACGCGGTGATGCGCTTGCCGGCGGCGCGCGCGCACAGGTAGGTGGTGATCGCCATTTCGCTGACGTCGAATTCGCTGCCGCGCACCATGCGCCGGAACGCCTGGATGATCGGCGAAACCTCTTCGAAGTCGAAGGTGAAGCCTTGCGGCGTCACCGTGCCGTCTTTCAGGGCGCGGGTGTGGCCAAGGGTCTGGATCGCGGTCTTCAGGTGCAGTTCAGGCATCAGGCATCTCCGTTGTTTTCGTCAAGCAGGGCTAGCAGCAGTCAAGGCCGGCGCCCTCGGCCGCTTCGAGGGACTTCATCAGCCAGGCGTAAGGCAGGTCGTCGGGCGCCACCTGTTCCGGCGGCTTGAACAGCTTGAACTGGTAGCGCCTGCCGTCGGCAGTCCAGAAGGCCGCCACCGTTTCCAGCGGCGGGCAGCCTGGCACCGAGCAGGCCAGCTCGGAGACCACGATCGGCGCCGCGGCGGGAAGCTTGAAACGTTCGCGCGTCCACTCCTTGATGCGGTCGAGGGCGGCGAAGTGGGCGGCGTCCTTCCTGGCCGCACCCAGCATGGCCATGCGCTACACCGATGTCAGCGGCACGCCTTCGCGCGCGATCAGCGCATCCTTGGCGGCGTCCTTGAAGGCGACGTCGGGCGGCAGCACCAGCGCGGCCGAGCGCACCCGGTGCGTGATCGCTTCCAGGCCCGGCGGCGGCACGCCCTTCTGCAGCGCCAGCGCGGCCTTGCGCAGCCGGTGGCGCGCCATGATGATGCCGTTGTCGGTCGAGACCAGGTTCTCCCTGGTGCGGTCGGCGATCGGCCCCATGCTTTCCTGCAGCGACGAATCCTGAATGGCGATGCCGGAAATGCCGCTGTAGCTGATCCTGGCCTTCTGCGCCGCGCGGTCCATCAGGTAGTCGTTGTCCTTGTTCTGCACCGGGATGAAGGTGCCCGGGATCAGCTTGACGTGGATGCCGTGGCCGTCGTCCATCGCCTGCACTTCGGTGGCGGTGAGGTCGCGCGTCGGATGATAGTCGTAGCTCCACGACCAGCAGGTCTCGTCGTCGATCGGCACCCAGAAGTGGCCGTGGATAGGATGGTCGCCGCGCGGCGGGATCGCCGTAAAGCACGGCATCACCCACTGCGTGATGCGCCAGTAGTAGTTGCCCTCCTCGGCGTTGCGGCGCGCGCCGATCAGCAGGCCGCCGTCCGATTCGACCACCTCGAACTTGACCTGGAAGTCCTGCAGGTTGTACTTGTTGCCCTTGGCGCCCTTGAACAGCGGGTCGCGTTCGAGCGCGCCGCTGTGAAGGAAGGACACGTGCGACGAGTCGATGCCACCTTCCATCGCCTGCAGGTAGTTGCATTCCTGGTGGCGCTTGGAGACGTAGCTGCGCTCCTTGGCGACGGTGGCGAATTCGAATTCGGGCAGCGGCGGCTGCAGCTCCGGCGGGCCCATGTAGGTCCAGATGATGCCGCCGCGCTCGATCATCGGATAGGACTTCAGCTTGATTTTCTTGCAGTAGCCGCTTTCGACCGGCTCGGACGGCACTTCGACGCACTGGCCGCTGGTGTCGTACTTCCAGCCGTGGTAAGGGCAGCGGATGCCGTTCTCCTCGACCCGGCCGAACCACAGCGAAACGCCGCGGTGGGCGCAGAATTCATCGGTCAGGCCGAGTTTTCCGCTGCTGTCGCGAAAGGCGATCATGCGCTCGGAGAGCAGCTTGACGCGCACCGGCGGGCAGTCCGGCTCGGGCAGTTCGGACGACATCAGGGCCGGCATCCAGTAGCGGCGGAACAGGTCGCCCATCGGGGTGCCGGGGCCGGTCTGGGTCAGTAATTCATTTTGTTCGCGCTTGGTCATTTCAGGTTTCCTCAAAAATGCTTGTCGGTCGATGGATTCGCGCTGCCGCATCGCACTGGAGGCGCCGCGCCGGAAGATCTGCCTAGCGTTCTTTTATATGGAACGCTGTTCCTCTTTTGTGATTTAAGATATCATCAGTCCAGTTGCACTGTCAATCCCGGCAGCGCCGGAGTTCCCTGTTTTGCGTTTCGCTCATCTCCTCTTGAAAAAAACGGCACTGACCATGACAACCACCACCGAATTCAAACTGCAGGACCTGCTCGAACTGTGCGCCAGCGCCGACGTGGCGCCCAATTGCGCCGCCAAGGTCGAAAAGGACGGCCTGTCGCTGGCCGTGTACCATCTCGACGACGGCTTTTACGTCACCGACGACGCCTGCACGCACGGTCCCGGCTCGCTGTCGGAAGGCTACATCGAGGGCGACATCATCGAATGCGACTTCCACAACGGCGCCTTCAACATCCGCACCGGCGAAGTGGTCACCCCGCCGTGCATGATCCCGCTGCGCACCTACGCCGTGCACACCATCGACGGCAAGGTCTACATCGACCCGAAGCAGCCGTCGCTGGCGGCGGACCTGGCCGGCGTGTGCCCGCGCCAGCACAGCGCCTGAGCCAGCGCGCTACTTGATGACGATGAAGGCGGTGCCGGCAACGCCCAGCGCGCAGGCCAGCAGCACCGGCCCGGTCAGCTGCTTGCCCGAACGGGTGACCAGCACCGTGAAAAAGATCGTGAAGAAGGCCTCCATCGAACTGAGCATCGCGCAACGCGCGATGGTGCTGCCGTTGAGCGCGGCAAAATAGAGCAGCTGGCCGGCCGAACTGAGAACACCGGCGGCGAACAGCCATGGGTTGAAGACGGTGAAGGTCTGGCGCAGCGCCACCTTGTAGCTGTCGACGAAGCCGGCCACCACGACGAACACCAGGGCGCCGACGACGGCGCCGAACATGGTGCCGAACGCGGCATCGGGCATGCCGGCCAGGCCTTGTTTGCGGGCGACGTAGCCAAACGCGTACGCCAGCGCCGACACCGGGCCGTAGAAGTAGCCCAGGTTGGCCAGCGTGGCACGCAGCGAACGCGGCGCCTCGCCGTCGGCCGGACGTGCCTCCCGCAGCGACTGGCGGATCAGCACCGCGAAGCTGGCGGCAATCAGCAGCATGCCGATCGCCATCGCGCCGTCGAACGCCTCGCCCAGCAGCAGCACCCCGAGCAGCACTGAAAACAGCGGATTGAGGCGTTTGACGGCGGAAGCCGGCACCGCGCCGAGGCGCTGCACCGACGCATACAGGAACACCCGGCCGATGAACATGGTGAGGATGCCGGCGCCGCCGAACCACAGCAGCGACGCCATGTCCGGCGAGGGAAAGCCGTGGACGGCACTGCGCCACAACCACCAGACGCCGGCGATCGACAACGTCATCAGGATCGACAGGAAGGCGCCGTTGTCGTGACCTTTTACGGCGCCGCGCGCGATGGTCACGTTGGCGGCGGCGAAGCATCCCGCCGAGCATAGCGCCAGCCACTCGCCCATCGTCGCGGCGTCTACTTACCGGCGCGCTTGAGCACGACGTCGTCGTACAGCTTGTTCCACTTGTCCATCTGGTTCAGCGTGACGGCGGGATCGATGACGGTCAGTTTCATGCCGGCGAGCGGCGAGTCGACCGTCGCATTGGTCGGCACGTAATCGAGCGAGACCAGGATCTTCTGCGCTTCGGCCGACAGCATGTAGTCGTAGAACAGCAGCGCCGCATTCGGATGGGTCGAGCGGCGCGCGATGCCGATGCCGTTGGCGCGGGCCACCGCCGGCTCCATCACGAACCAGCCGATCGGCACGCCCTTCTTGCGCGCCGCTTCCGGCATGTAGTTGTAGACCGTCAGCGCGAGCGGCACTTCGCCCGAGCCGACCATGTTGGTCAGCAGCGAGTGGCCCTTGCGCACCGAAATGCCGTTGGCGGCGACGATGTCGTTGAAAAGCTTGACCCCCTTCGCTTCTCCCATCGACGTGACGGTGGCGGCGAACCAGTCGAAGTCCTCCATCTCGATGCCCAGCTTGCCCTTCCATTTCGGCTGCAGCAGGTCCTCGAACCTTTTCGGCAGCTCCTCCTTCTTGACGACGCTGGTGTTATAGGCCTGCACGAATACCGTCAGCAAGGTCGACGCCCATTCCCGGTGCGCCGGCAGCATGCCCGGCAGCAGGCTGGCAAAGGCGGGTGTGGAGACCGGCTGCAGCACCTTTTCGCGGTACAGCGCTTCCATCTCGGGCGCGCTGATGTGGATGGCGTCGACGTCGTAGCGCTTGCCGTTGGTTTCGGTGACGGTCCGCTGCAGCACCTTGTCGCTGCCGGCGCGCCACACCTTGACCTTGACGCCGTACTTCTTCTCGAACGGCCCCACCAGCGGCGCCAGGTCCTTCTCGGCAATCGACGTGTAGAGCGTGAAGCCGCCCTCCTTCTTCGCCGCGGCCAGCACCTTCTGTTCGCGATCCGGGCCGCTGTAGTTCAGCAGCGAGTAATCCTGGGCGATGGCGGGCGCGGCGAGCGCGCCGGCCAGCAGCGCCAGGCCAAGGTGTTTGACAAACGATCGTTTCATGAGATTTCCTGGCGTGGTTTTGGGGGCGTCTATTTGATCTGGCCGGACATGTACTGCGCCACCAGCTCGGCAGACAGCATAACGCCTGGGCGGTATTCCGGCGCATCTTCGATCTGCTCGATATCGTTGAGGCCGAACTTCTGGTAGATGCGGTTGATCGCCGAGATCAGGCGCACCGGCCGCGCCGGGTCGGCGTTGAAATGCTGGTGGATGGTATTTGGCGGAATGTAGATGACATCGCCCGCTTCCCACTCGTAGCGCTTGACTTCGTCCTGCGGCTTCCAGTGGTAGGTGTCGGTGATCTCGACATCGCAGTCCTGGTGCAGGTCGTAGCCGCGCCCTTCGAGCACGTAGACGCATTCCTCGGCCAGGTGGCGGTGCTTGCCGGAGCGGCTGCCCGGCGGGATCAGCTGCATGTAGGCGTCGACCGACTCCATGCGGGTGTTCATCTGCTCGTTGAGCAGGTGCTTGAGAATGCCCTGGCGCGACAGCTCCCACGGCATTTCGCTCGGATGCACCACCTTCTTGCGCTTGGCGTTGCGCGCCGGCGCGCCGGTGGCGTCGTCCAGCAGGTCTTGATACAGCGCCTGGTTGTCGGATCCCGTCAACCACGCTTTCGATTCACTCCAGGCCATCTCGATTCCTTTTGGTGCGCGCCTCAGGCGGCGTCGTGGTTGTAGTCCTGCTCGAAGTGGCGCGGCTCGAAATCCTTGCCGCCTTCGGTCGGCTCGGTCGGGCGCGGGATCACCTGCTGCTGGAACAGCAGGTTCATGAACATCATCATCGGCTTCGGCTTGATCACCAGCGCGCGCGCCGGCTTCAGCGGATCCTTGTTGAAGTGCTGGTGCACGCAGTTGTTGTGGACGATGGCGACATCGCCGGCGTCCCAGTCGTAGCGGATGCCGTCGTGGATTTCATAGCCGGTGCCGTCGAGGATGTAGAAGGCTGCCTCGTTGACGTGACCGTGCTTTTGCGTGCGCCCGCCCGGCGAATATTCTTCCAGGTGGACGTGCAGCGTCTGCGTCAGGCCGTCGACCGGCTCGACGAAGTGCTTGGAGAACGACTGCGGGCCGTCGGTAAATTTCATCTCCGAGCCCTTCACCACGCGCGGCATCGAGCGCAGGCGCGTCAGTTCGTCCTTCAGGTTGTACGGCCCGGCGATCGCGCGCAGGAACACGCGATCCTTCTTGCTGTTGTAGTGCGATTCCTTGCCCATGCTGTTTCCTCGTTAAGCGATGCGTGATTATTTGGACTGTTTGGTGATGATCTCTTCGTAGAGCTTGCTCCACTTGGCGTCCTCGTCGAGCACCACTTTCGGATCGACGAACTTGATCGGCATCTTGTTCAACTTGGTGTCGACCTTCTTGCTGGTCGGGACGTAGTCGCGCGCCAGCAGGATAGGCTGGGCGTCGCTGAGCATGAAATCGTAGAACAGCACCGCGGCGTTCGGATGCGGCGCGGCGCGCATGACGCCGACGCCATTCGGCCGCGCGATCGCCGGCGCGATGGTGAACCATTCGATCGGCGCGCCCTTGTTCTTCATCTGCTCGGCCTTGTAGTTGTAGACCGTCAGCGCCATCGGCACTTCGCCGGAGGCGACCAGGTTGGTCAGCAAGGTGTGGCCCTTGCGCACCGAGATGCCGTTGGTGGCGACGATGTCGCGGAACAGCTTGAGCCCCTTCGCCTCGCCCAGTTCGGCGATGACGCCGGCAAACCAGTCGAGGTCTTCGGCCTCGATGCCCAGCTTGCCCTTCCATTTGGGATCGAGCAGGTCCTGGTAAGTCTTCGGCACGTCGGCCGCCTTGACCTTGCCGGTGTTGTAGGCCAGCGCGAAGATGTTCAGGCGCGTGCTGACCCATTCGCGGTGTGGCTGGATCGCCGGTCCGATCAGGTCGGCCAGGTACGGCGACTTCACTTCCTGCAGCATTTTTTCGCGGTGCAGCGACTCCAGTTCGGGGCCGTTGGTTTCGATGATGTCGACGTCGAAGCGGTTGGCGCGCGTTTCGGTGACGGCGCGCTGCAGCACCTTCTCGGAGCCGGCGCGCCAGACCTTGACCTTGATGCCGTACTTCTTCTCGAAGGCGGCGGTGAGGATCGCCATGTCGTCGACCGGCACCGAAGTGTAGATCATCAGTTCGCCTTCCTTGCGGGCGGCGGCGACCAGGCGTGCCTGGCGGTCGGCGCCGACGTAGGTCGCCGCTTCCAGGCTGCTCGGGTCTGCGCCGGCGGCGAATGCAGCCGGCGCCATTGCGAACAGTGCGCCGGCGATGGCGCCGCTGACGAGGGCGCCGAGCGCTTTGCGTTTCATTTGCTGGATCTTCATGGGTGATACCTTTCTTCGCGTATTGATATGGCTGTTGTCATCCCGCTGGCGTCGCGTGCCGCGGGCGTCTCCTGGTGATGCTTAATCGGTTTTCTTGGCCGCTTTCCCGTTCAAGAACAAGTCGGCCCACAATTTCTCCCATTTCTCCGACTCGTCGAGGACGATGGCAGGGTCGATCATCTGGAACGCGAATTTGTTGAGCGTGCTGTCGACGGCGCTGCTGGCGGGCACGCGGTTGCGCGCCTTGATCGCCTCCTGGCCCTCGCGGGAGAGCATGAAGTCGGCGAACAGCAGCCCGGCGTGCGGATGCGGCGCGTTGCGCGCCAGGCCGATCGCGCCAGGCCGCGCCATGGTCGGCGCCAGCGCCTTCCACCTGATCGGCGCGCCGGACAGGGCGAGGCGCTCGACGGCGTGGTTGTAGACGGCGGCGGCGAGCGGGATCTCGCCGGCGGCAACCAGCTCCGAGATCAGGGTGTGGCCGGTGCGCACCTGCGGGCGCCCCTGCGCCAGCTTCTGGAAAAAGGCCATGCCCTCTTTTTCGCCCATGCTCTTGACCAGCGAGGCGAACCAGTCGCTGTCGCTCGCCTCGATGCCGACCTTGCCGGCCCAGCGCGGCAGCAGCAGGTCCTGGTAGGTGCCGGGCACGTCCTCCGGCCTGACCAGGTTGGTGTTGTAGGCGATGGTGAAAAAGTTGAAGCGGTCGGCGACGTACTGGCGATGCGCCGGGAAGGCGCCGGGCGGCAGTTCGGCGAACGACGGGCTGGCGAATTCGCGCAGCAGTTTTTCGCGCGCGAGGATCTCCATCTCGACGCCGTCGCTTTCGAACACGTCGGGCGTGAAGCGGCTGGCGCGCGCTTCGGTCAGCGCGCGCTGCACCATTTTTTCGCCGCTGGCGCGCCACAGCACCACCTTGATGCCGTATTTTTTCTCGAACGCGTCGACAATCGGCGCCGCATCCTTGGGATTTAACGAGGTGTAGATCGACACCGTGCCTTCCTTGCGCGCGCCCGCCGCCAGCTTCGACTCGCGGTCGGCGCCCTGGTACATGTAGATCGCGCCGGCTGCGGCGGCCGGATCCGGCGCGCTGCGCGCCAGCGGCGCGACCAGCAGGCATGCCGCTGCCGCCAGGCCAAGCTTGCGTACTACCAGTGCCCAAGTCGAATGCATGGCGTCCATCCTTCCAATGAGGTGACAACTGCAAATCAGGGTCGAACACCCGGCGGCCGGCGGCCGCCAGGCAGTGCTGCCGCGTCAGAAGCTGTGGCTGATGCCCACCGCGACGATCTTCAGATCCTGGCCGGGCAAGGGTTTGCCGTCGTTCAGGTTGCTGTAGGTGGCCGAGACGCCGTTCCCCATGTACGAGCCGATCGCGTACAGCATGGTGCGCTTGGACAGGTAGTAGCCGGCGCCGACGTTGAACATCTTGCCTTCGAGCCCGTTGGTGTTGCAGGCCTGTCCGGTGATCGAGCAGGTGCCGTCGGTGCCCAGGCCGTAGGAAGCGACCAGGGTGACGGCCGGCGTGATCTTGTGCTCGACCGCGAGCGACCAGGCCATGTGCTCGTAGTCGCGGAACTTGCCGACGCCGCCGCCGGTCTCCTCGTACTTCAACTGGGCGACATTGACCTCGGCGCGCGTCTCCTTGCCGAACTTGTACTGCACGGTGGCGCGCACCGCGCTGTCGCGCGAGTTAGCCAGCGGGTTGGTGTCGTTGCGCAGCGCGCTCGGCACGTTCTTCGAGCCGCCGAACAGGTCGTTGTGTCGTTCGTACGCGATTGCCGCGTAGAGCGGGCCCGCTTCGTACTTGACGCCGGTGGAAATGACCGCGCCGCGGCTGAAATCGTTGGCCACTTCGCCCAGCGAATAGTCGAACAGGAACTGGGCGCCGCCGAACTCCGGCGACTCGTAGATGATGCTGTTGGCGCGCCGCAGGTGAAAGCTGGCCGACGAACTCGAACCGATGCCCGGCTTCGACAGGATGTTACTGGTGGAGATGAAGTTGCCGCTCGAGATACCGAGGAAGCTGAGGGTGTCGCCGAGATTCTTGTAGACGGTATCCATGCTGCCGAGACGCACGGTGCCGAAGCCGCCTTGCAGGCCGACCCAGGTGTCGCGGCTGAACAGCGCGGTGGACGACGAGTTCATGCCGGTGTCGACGCCGAAGCCCATTTCAAGCTGGAAGATCGCCTTCAGGCCGCTGCCCAGGTTTTCCGAGCCGCGAAAGCCGAGCCGCGAATTGGGCGCGTCCATCGTGTTGGTGGTGTAGTCGGCGCCGCCGACCGGGGTAGCGGACAAGCGGCTGACGGCGGCCCCGGTGCCGGTGGCGCCGGAAATATCGGCATGCACCAGCTGTGGATACAGCTTGCCGTAGACGGTGACGTTGCTTTGGGCCTGCGCCGCCAGCGGCGCGCACAGGCTGGCGGCGACGGCGATCGCGACCGCCGTCAGTTTTGGATTTTGCAGCATTTGTGTCTCCTGATTCATGTTTTAGTTTTGAGAACCTCAGCGCCAACCACTCGAGCTATCTTTCCGGCCGCAGGCGTTGCGGCCGGAATCGCATTTGACTACCCATCCAATAAAATCCTGACCGGCTGCCAGCTTCGCTCATGGCTTGGGCGGCAGGTCGGCCAGTTCGGCCTGGTAGGCCTCTTCCATGCGCGGCGCCAGGCCATGCTTGGCCAGCGCATCGGCGAACGTGGTGCGCACCAGCTGGCTTTCGTCGGCGTAGTCGATCTGGTCACCGCCCACGCGCTGGCTGATCCATGCTTTCGGCACGCCCTGCGCATTCCGGATCGATACCACTTCGTGCTTGAACGCGAGGTAGCGCGCCGGCGTCGAACCGGTATTGAAGTGCTGGTGGAACCACAGGTTCGGCGGCACGATCATCGAGCCTACCTGCCACTCGTAGCGGCGCGGCTCTTCCCCTTCCGGCCACATCAGGCTGTAGCCCTCGCCCGACAGGATGATGACGTGGGCGCCGGGTCCGTGGCAGTGCGCCTTCTTGTAGGTACCGATCGGGAACTGCGAGATATGGCTGTTCATCGATCCCTTCGCCATGTTGAAGCGAATGTGGCCGCCGCCGGCGCCGCGCTCCTTGGCGCTGATCAGCGGCAGGTTGACCGCGTCGGCGACGAAGTTCGTTTCCAGCAGCAGGCCTTTCTGCTCGCCCTTGTTGTCGAAGTAGTCCGGCTCGCCCGAGAAGCGGTTCTTGAAGTCGTGCGCGGTATTGAAGACGAAGTCGAGGTCTTCGTACAGGTTGATCACCGGCGGCGCGTTGGTGACGGCGACAAAGCGCGCGGCGTCCTTGCCGGAGCCGTTGAAATGCTGGCACCAGGCGTTGAGCGGGATGGCGAACAGCGAGCCGGCCTGCCACTCGAAGCTCACTTTCTGGCCGGCGTCGTTCCACACCGTGCTCGAGCCGCGGCCCTTGAGCACGTAGATCATCTCTTCGAACAGCTGGCGCTGCGGCTCGAGCTGCCTGGCCGGCGGGATCTCGCACACGTAGCAGTCGTTCGACGTGCGCGACGCTTCGTGGTTAATGAACACGCCGGCGCCGCCGCGCCGCGCCCACGGCTTCAGGTCGACCGTGTTCAGGCTCGGAATGTAATGGGCGCTGATGATGTCGAGCCCTTCGGCGGCGACCCAGCGCGTGTAAGGCGACTCTTTTTCGGTTTCGAACTTCTTGGCCATTTCGGCCGATACCATTGCATCTTTCGCCATCGTAGTTTCTCGCTTGTTGGGTGTTTTCGGCTACGCCGATCAGGCCTTGTTCTGCATCATTTCGGCCACCATCGCGGCCGTCAGCGTGACGCCGGGACGGTACTCGGGGGCGTCCTCGATCTGTTCGAGGTCGTTGAGTCCGAACTTCTGGTAGATGCGGTTGATCGCCGAGATCAGGCGCACCGGGCGCGCCGGGTCGGCGTTGAAATGCTGGTGGATGGTATTTGGCGGGATGTAGATGACATCGCCCGCTTCCCACTCGTAGCGCTTGACTTCGTCCTGCGGCGTCCAGTGGTAGGTGTCGGTGATCTCGACATCGCAGTCCTGGTGCAGGTCGTAGCCGCGCCCTTCGAGCACGTAGACGCATTCCTCGGCCAGGTGGCGGTGCTTGCCGGAGCGGCTGCCCGGCGGGATCAGCTGCATGTAGGCGTCGACCGACTCCATGCGGGTGTTCATCTGCTCGTTGAGCAGGTGCTTGAGAATGCCCTGGCGCGACAGCTCCCACGGCATTTCGCTCGGATGCACCACCTTCTTGCGCTTCGAATTGCGCACCGGCGCCGCTTCGGCGTCGTCCAGCAATGCCTGGTACAGCGCCTGGTTGTCGCTGCCTGCCAGCCAGGTCTTTGATTCGCCCCATGCCATCTTGAATTTCCCCTCAATCGTTCGATGTGGATGTCACGCCGGATCGGCGTGGTTGAAATTGGTCTCGCCTTCGCGCACCTGGAAGAGCTCGCCGCCCGGCGCCGGGTCGGGCGAACGCGGCTCGACCTGGTACTGGAACAGCATGTTCATGAACAGGTACATCGGCTTGGTCTTGATCACCAGCGCGCGCGCCGGCTTGGTCGAGGAGGCATTGAAATGCTGGTGCACGCAGTTGTTGTGGACAATGGCGACGTCGCCGGCGGACCAGTCGTAGCGGATGCCGTCATGGATCTCGTAGCCGTCGCCGTCGAGAATGTAGAACGCCGCCTCGTTGACGTGGCCGTGCTTTTGCGAGCGCCCGCCCGGGCCGTACTCCTCCAGGTGCAAGTGGAAGGTCTGGGTGATGCCGTCCTTCGGCTCGACGTAATGGCGGCTGTAGGCCTGCGGGCCGTCGACAAACGGGATCTCGCTGGCGCGGCGCACGCGCGGCATGCTGCGCAGGCGCGCCATTTCGTCCTTCAGGTTGTAGGCGCCGGCGATGGCGCGCACGAATATGCGGTCTTTCTTGCTGTGGTAAAGCTCTTCGGTCGCCATCTCACGCCGCCTTTCGGTAATTGGTGTTGTCCTGGATCGTGATGCACTTTTCCGGGCTCATGCGAAGGAACACGCTCTCGCCCACCGCGGCCTTGAACGACGGATGGGCGCGCGCCAGCAGGCGCTGGTCGCCGACCATCACCTGGTAATCGAGGTACTCGCCGAGAAACACCTTGAGGTCGACCTTCGCTTCGAGCACGTTGACGCCTTCCGGGCGCTGCAGGTGCAGCTCGATGTCTTCCGGGCGCACCGAAATGACCACCGCGGCGCCGCGCGCGTACGGGTCCATCGAGCTGACCGCGAGCGGGCCGATGCTCGATTGGACGCGGTAGCCGTCGTTGTCGCCGTCGGGCTGTTCGACGGTGGCGTCGAGGAAGTTGGTCAGGCCGACGAAATCGGCGACGAAGCGGTTGCGCGGGCGCTCGTAGATTTCGCGAGGCGAGCCGATCTGCACGATGCGGCCGGCGTTCATCACCGCGATCTCGTGCGACAGCGCCAGCGCCTCGCTCTGGTCGTGGGTGACGTAGATGGTGGTCAGGCCCAGCTCGCGCTGCATGCGCTTCAATTCGAAGCGCATGCGCTCGCGCAGCTTGGCGTCGAGGTTCGACAGCGGCTCGTCGAGCAGCAGCAGCTTCGGCTCCATCACCAGCGCGCGCGCCAGTGCCAGCCGCTGCTGCTGGCCGCCCGACATCTTGGTCGCCTCACGCTCGGCGACGTGGTCGAGGCCGACCGCGGTCAGTACCCGCAGCACCTTTTCCTCGATCTGCGCCTTGCTGTACTTGGCGCGCCCGACTTCGAGCGGGAACGCCACATTCTTGAAGACGTTCATGTGCGGCCAGATCGCGTACGACTGGAACACCATGCCGAAATTGCGCTTGTTGGGGGCGACGAAGATGCCGCGGCCGGCCGAATACACCGCCTCGCCATCGACGGTGATGTCGCCGGCGTTGGGGCGCTCCAGTCCTGCGATCGAGCGCAGCGTGGTGGTCTTGCCGCAGCCGGAAGGCCCCAGCAGCGTAAACAGCTTCCCTTCGGGGACCGAAAACGAAACGTCCTGGGCGGCCTTGACGATAGCGCCCTTGTCGTTCGGGTACTCGGTGTACAGCGCATTCACATTCAACATGCGTTTCTCCTGGCTAGATAGATGATCAGGTTTCTTTGACGCCGAATTTCCTGCCGACCCACTGCGCCAGCATCACCAGCATGAACAGGGCGACGATGAACATCACGCCAAGCGCGGACAGTTCGACATACTGGCCGTTCTCCCACAGCTCCCAGATCAGGACCGAGATCACTTCGGTGCCCGGGCTGTAGAGCAGGATCGAGGTCGACAGCTCGCGGATCGAGACGATGACGATGTAGATCCAGCCGGCGATCAGGCCTGGCTTGAGCAGCGGCAGCACGATGCGCTGGAACGTGGTGCCCCACGACGCGCCGCTCATCGCCGCCGACTCCTCGAGTTCCTTGTGAATCTGCAGCATCGACGTCGTGTTGTAGCGCAGGCCGTACGGCATGAAGCGGGTGACGTAGGCGATGAACATGATCCACATGGTGCCGTAGACGCCGATGTCGAAATACAGGTAGAAGATCATCAGCGCCAGGCCCAGCACCAGGCCGGGGAACACCATCGGCAGCGAGGCCAGGCTGTCGAGCAGATGGCGCCCCGGTAACTTGGTCTTGACGACGATCCAGCAGATCACCGACGTCAGCAGCATCACCACGGTGGCGCAGCCGACCGCCAGCATCAGGCTGTTGAGGACCGCGTTGGTCAGGGTCGGATAATTGAGGATGAAGCGGTAGGCGTCGAAGGTCAGGTTCTGCATCGCCGCCATCGACGGCACGCTGTAGAATTTTTGCAGCGACGACCATACCAGCACCAGGAACGGCAGGATGACGATGAACGAGAAGTACAGCAGGAACACCGCCGCCGTCAGGTAGCGCCAGCGGCCGAGGTCCATCGCGCGCGGCCGGAAGCCCTTGCCGGTGACGGTCGAGTATTTGCTGCCCTGGCTCGACAGCTTGGACTGGAAGTAGATGCCGACCGCGGTGATCAAGAGCAGCGTGACGGCATACGACGAAGCCAGTCCGATCTTGCTCGGATAGGCGTGAATGGCCTGGTAGATCGACGACGTGAAGACCTGGATGCCGACCGGCAGGCCTAGCAGCGCCGGCACTTCGAACGATTCGATGGCGCGCACGAACAGGATCAGCAAGGTGGCGGCGATCGCCGGCCAGGTCAGCTTGAGGGTGATGTGCCAGGCGATCTGCGGCACGCTGGCGCCGCTCATCATGGCCGACTCCTCCAGCGACGGATCCATCGAGCGGAATGCCGCGCTCATGACCAGGAACGCCATCGACGAATAATGCAGGCCGTCGACCCAGATCATGCCGGCCATCGAGTAGATATTGAAGAACACGTAGTCGGTATTGAACCAGCTTTGCAGCAGCAGGTTCAGGATGCCGATCTTCGGGCTCGCCAGCAGAATCCACGCCACCGTGAACAGGATGCCGGGAATGATCAAGGGGATGATCGACAGCGCGAAGAACAGCGACTTGAACGGCGTGTTGGTGCGCTCGTTCATCCAGGCCAGCACGGTGCCGACCAGGAAGGCGAACAGCGCGGTGCCGCCGGCGAAGGTGACGGAGCTGAACAGCAGCTTCAGCGTCTCGATGCTGGTGTAGGCATTGGTGTAATTGGTGAACGTGAAGGTCGCGGCCTGGGTCGCGGTGCGCGGCGTGAAAAAGCTCTGCCATAGCAGAAAGCCGAGCGGCATCAGCGCCAGGTAGGCCACCGCGGCAACGCTGACGCCGATCACCAGCCACTTCAGGTCGAGGTTGCGCCATCCCTTCGACGACTGTGCCGGCACCTCGTGCCGCTGTATCAAAGCTTCCATGTCGAAGCGTCTCCCGTTAGGTTTTTTACGGTCCCGTCTGTGCGGGCATGCGGCTGATTTCGGCGCCGTTTAAGATGTTCTGCTATATGGACCGGCGGTCCGAAATGCGTTGAATTGAATTTACCGACCTGTGGATTTGATGTCAACAAGAATCGCTTTTATTTTGACAATTTGGCGAAAATTGACGCGCCGGCGGCACCAAGGTTTCGCGCAGCACCGCGCGCGCGCGTTTGTCCACCCCGCGTCACGGCGCCGCCTGGCGTTGCAGCTTGCCGAGGTGGTAGTCCCACACCTTGCGCAGCAGATTCGGCTTCCACAGGTTGCCGGCGATGGCGGCGACCTGCTCCGGCGTGAGCACCGCCGGCGGCCCCAGTTGCGCCGCCAGGTGCTGGCGCTGCGCCGTCTCTTCGAGGTACACCGCGAGCACGAAGGCGGCGACGATGTCGTCGGCCGCCGCCACCGAGCCGTGCGACTTGAGCATGATGACACGGCCGTCGCCGAGCGCTTCGGCCAGCTCGGCGCCCAGTTCGCGGCGGTTGATCGACGCCGTCTTGGCGAACACCCGGATCGGCCCCAGCACCGCGGCCTGCATGATCACCGGCTGCACCGCCACGCCGGCCATGCTGAACAGGGTCGACCAGAGCGGATGGGTGTGCACCACCGCGTTGACGTCGGCGCGGCGCCGGTAGATTTCGGAATGGATGTGAAACTCCATCGGCGGCACGTCGGCGCCGTCGACCAGGTTGCCGTCGAAGTCGATCAGGACGATGTCGGCGGCCGTCAGCGCGCTGCGCACCGAGCGCCCCGAATTGATCAGCATGCAGTCGCGCCCCGGCACGCGCCAGCTGAAGTGGCCGTTGAAGTCGATCACCTGCGCCCGCTCCAGCATCAGGATGGCATCGGCCAGCATCTGCTTTTGTTCGGCGAACTGCCCTGGCTGCGCGTCAGTGTTCATGGTCTTGTCCGTGGTCGTGAGTATGCTGTCCAGGCCCGTGGCCGTGGCTATGGCCGTGCGCATGGGCGACGCTGCGCGCACGCACGTGCGGCCGGTATTTCAGGTCGTCGCGCACCTTGCCGGCGGCGGTGCGCGGATCCTGGCTGAACACCAGCGACTTGACCGTCACCGGCACCGTCTGCGACGGCATGCGGATGCGCCCGAGGTCGATGTAGTCGAAGTCCCACAGCACCACGCCGTCGATCACCAGGATCTCGCTGACGACGTCCATCTCTTCGCGCAGCAGGTTGCCCAGCGTGTGCGCGAGGTCGCCGTCGAGGATCAGGTACAGCGGCTTTTGCTGCGCCAGCGTGCTGGCCATCGCCTTGACGATGCCGGCGGCGAAAGCGGCGATGCGCGCATACGACGGCGCGCCGCTCCAGCGGAACGCCAGCGCCACCTCGGCCTCGCCCTCGACCAGGTCGAACGCGGTGAAGTGCGCGCGCACCGCCAGCGCCAGCGCGTCCGGGTCGATCTCGGCGCCGACGTGGAACTGCGGCTGCAGCACCTGCAGGTTGCGGCGCGGCAGCAGGCGCCCCGGGCTGGAGATATAGGTGGTGTTGCCGCTCAGCTGAACCGAGTACTCGGAGGCGCCGAGCGCGGTGGCGCGGATGCACTCGCCGGCGTCGAGCACCGGCCACGCCAGCGCGCCGGCGTCGATGCGGCGCCGCAGCGCGCTGCCCAGCAGCAGGCCCATGTCGCCGAAGTCGCGCGTCTCGCGGCCGTACACGTATTCGGCCACGCCGCCGGAAAACATGGCGCCGCCGATCGCACCGGCGTCCAGCGCTTCGGCCAGCGGGTCGGTCAGGTACAGGCGCTCGACGGCGTCGGGCGCGCCCGCCGCCAGCGCCTGCAGCAGCGCGCCGGCCATCCAGTCCGCCACCGTCGCCATCTGCGCGCGCGTGACGGTGGCGCCCAGCTGCCAGTCGAACCCGGCCTGCTGCGCGTGATACTGGCCGGCCGGGTCGAGCCGAACGATGCGGCCGTCGGCGTCGACCACCATCAGGCGCCCGCCGATGTGCAGCGCCGCGGTGCCCTTCACCTTGCCCGCTTCGACCAGCGCAAGCTTGGTGGTGCCGCCGCCGATGTCGATGTTCAGTACGCGCCGGCCGAGGTCGTGCGAGACGCGCGCCGCGCCCGAGCCGTACGCCGCCAGCATCGACTCCATGTGGTGGCCGGCGGTGGCGCAGACGAATTCGCCGCCCTGCTCGGCCAGCACCGCCGCAATCGCCTGAGCGTTCTCGCGCCGCAGCGCTTCGCCGGTCAGGATGACGGCGCCGGTGTCGATGTCGTCCGGATGCATGCCGGCGCCGGCATAGGCCTGGTCGATGATGGCGCCGAGCGCCGCTTCGTCGATCCGCGTCTCGCTCTGGTACGGCGTCAGCGCCACCGGCGACTGGAACAGCGTCTCGCGCTCGACCACGACGTAGCGGCTCGACAGCTCTTCGCCCATGCGGCGCAGCTTGATGCGCGAGAAGATGACCTGGGTGCCGGAGGAGCCGATGTCGATGCCGACGCTGACCAGCGCGACGTGGTCCTGCTGCCACACCGGGTTGTTCTCGAGATCGCCGTCGGCGCCGTCGAAGTCGTCGTGGTCATGATCGGCGTCGTCGCCGTCTTCGTGCACATGGTTGAAGTCCTGGCCATACTGGTGGTCGCCCAGGTTGTGGCCGCGCTTGCCCTGCTGCTCGTCGCTGTTGTCCATGTCGTCAGATCTTGAATGATTCGAGGGTTTCGGGGGCGAACAGCTGGGCCGGCGTCAGCAAATGCTTCGACAGCCCCTGCTCGTACGAGTAGCGCAGGAAGGTCGACAGCGTGGCGACGTTCTTCTCGAAGCCGTAAGGCCAGAAGTCGTCGCCCATCTCGCGCCGCGCCTCCTCGACGTGCGCCGTCAGCCACGGCAGCATCGCCTTCAGCGCGGCGGTCTCGTACAGGTCCTGGTAGGTTTCCTGCTGCGCCTGGCAAAACGCCTTGTACAGCGACTGCGCCACCCAGCGATTTTTTTCGTAGACGTCGCGGCGGATCACCACCGTGTGCATGATCGGGAAGATCTTCGTGCGGCGGAAGTAATCCTGCTCGACCGGGACGAAATCGTCGAACAGGCGGCGCACCTTGTCGCTGCCGTGGAACGACGACGGCATGCGCGCGGTGTACAGCGCGTCGATTTCGCCGCTGGCGAGCATGGCCGACAAGGTCTGGGTCGGGCCGATCCGTTCGACCCGGATGTTCGACGGCAGGTCGAGCTTGAGCTTTTCGGAGCGGTTCGGCTCCTCCTCGCCGCCGGTGAAATAGGTGACGCTGTCGACCGGCACCTGGTACTCGTCCTGCAGGACGCCGCGGATCCACACCGGCGCCGTCATCTGGTATTCGGGATTGCCGATGCGCTTGCCGATCAGGTCCTTCGGCTCGCGGATGCCGCTGTCCTTGTTGACATAGATGCAGGAGTGGCGGAAGAAGCGCGACGGGAACACCGGAATGGCGATGAACGGGCTGTCCTTGAACAGCGACACCGTGTACGACGACAGCGACATTTCGGCGACGTCGAATTCGCGGTTGCGCAGCATGCGGAAGAACGTCTCCTCGACCGGCATGTTCAGGTAGTTCAGGTCGATGCCGTCGGGCTGGATGCGGCCCTCGAGCAGGCTGCGGGTGCGGTCATAGTTCCAGCAGCCCAGGCTTAATCGTAGTTTTGACACGTACACACTCCAGATGGTGAATTAATAGAAAGCGTCGAAGTGCACCTGCGCGCCAGGCACCTTTTCCTCGAACAGCATGCGCTGCACGGCCTGCGCCATCGGCGGCGGGCCGGCGAAGTAGATTTCGTGCGACGCCATCGCCACGCCGATGGTTTCGAGCGCCAGCTGGTGGACGAAGCCGAACCTGCCGGGCCAGGATTTCTGGTCGGCCTCGTCGGGCGTGGAAATGATCGGATGGAAGTGGAAGCGCTCGCCGAAACCGGGCAAGGCGCGCAGCATGTCTTCGCCGCAGATGTCGCGCACGCCGCGCCCGCCGTAGAACAGGTGCACCTTGACGCCGTCCATCGCCGGATTGGCGGCGACGCCGCGGGCGATCGACACCACCGGCGCCAGGCCCGAGCCGCCGGCGATGAGAACGATGTCGCGGGCGACGTCGGTACGCAGGTAGGCCATGCCGTACGGGCCGTCGATGGTGATTTCGTCGCCTTCGCGCAGGCTGTCGAACAGCGCTGAGGTGGCGGCGCCGCCGGCACTGCGCTTGATCAGGAAATCCCAGCTCGACTGTCCCTGCGCGATGTCGGACATCGAATAGGCGCGCGGGCCGTCCACCCCCGGCAGGTACAGCAGCGCATACTGGCCGGGCTTGAAGTCGATCGGTTCGGGCAGCGCGAAGCGGAATTCGCGCAGGTCGTGGGTCAGTTCGCGGCTCGCCGCCAGCGTGGCGCGCACGCGGCGCGGCACGCTCGCCGCGGCATACTGGGCGCCGGCGCGCGCCTTGACGGTGCAGTCGGACAAGGGGCGCGACTGGCAGCCGAGCACGCGCCGACGCGCCGCATCGCGTTCGCCGAGCGCCGGCGCGCCAGGCCAGTTCGACGCCACTTCGCCGGCCACCAGCTCGATCTTGCAGGTGCCGCAGCCGCCGGCATTGCATTCGTAAGGCAGGCCGACACCCGCGCGCAGCGCGGCGCGCAGGATGGTGTCGTCGGCGGCGCAGGGGAACTGCGGCCCGCCTTCGGCGAGCGCGATATTGAACGTGGCAACGATGATCGTCTCCAATGGTAAAGGTTATCCAACTTCGTACTGCGACCCCACCACCGGCAAACGACCGTCGAACGGCCTGCTATGCCAGCCGGTGGGCCCGCGCCGAACGCAGCGGGTGGTAGCCCAGTCGCGTCGATACCGACTCGGCCGCGCTGACCACATCCGGCGCAAACGCCGCCATCACTTTCTTGGTCAGGCGCTGCACCGGACCGGCGATGCTGATCGCGGCGATCACATTGCCGCTGTGGTCGCGCACCGGCGCGGCGACGCTGCGCACGCCCACTTCGTTCTCCTCGTCCGCGGTGGCGAAGCCGCGCGTGCGGATCAGCGCCAGTTCGCGCTTGAACTCCTCGACGTCGACGATGGTGTTCGCGGTATGTTCGTTCAAGCCCTCGGCCAGCACCCGCGCCAGCACGTCGGCCGGCTGGAACGCCAGGATCGCCTTGCCGGCCGCGGTCGAATGGGCCGGCTTGCGCACCCCCACTTCGAGCCGCATGCGGATCGCCTTCTTGGTCTCGAGGCTGTTGATGTACATGATGCTGCTGTTGACCAGGATCGCCAGGTGCACCGACTCCTCGGTCTTGTCGCGCAACGCCATCAGGACCGGCTTGGCCTCGCTGTAAAAATCCATCTTGCGGCGCACCAGCGAACCTAGTTCGAACACCACCAGCCCGAGGCGGTAGCGGCCGTTCTCCTCGCTCTGCTCGAGCATGCCGGCATCGACCAGCGTACTGGCCAGGCGGTGCACGGTGCTCTTCGGCAGCTTCAGCCGCTTGCCCAGCTCGCTGATGCCGATCTCGTAATCCTCGTCCGAGAACGTCTTGATCAGGCGGATCGCGTTGGCGACCGACGACAATCGGGTCTTCTCTGCCGCAGGCTTGGTCTTGCGTTCCATTTTACGTCCCTCTTTCCGTTATGTAGAACGGAGTCTAGCAATGCCGACGGAGAAACTCAAGTTCGGTACACCAGTTACGCCGCCCGCACCGGCTGCGACAGCCGCATCGCCAGGATGAAGCTGGCCAGCACGATCGCCACCAGGCCGGCGCCCATCAGCAGGCCGGCGCCCTGGATCATCGCGCTCACGGCCGGCGCAAAATACTTGGCCATGCCGAGCGCCGCAATGGCCAGGCTGAGGAACGCAATCGACAAGCCCATCACGCGCGAGGCGATCAGCGCGCGGCGGTTCGTCTTGCGCAACAGCCGCGCCACCCAGAAGCCGTTGACGCCGTCGGTCAGCATCATGCCAAGCATGAACAGCACCCCGAGGCCGATCGAGAACAGCACGCCCGCCAGCTTCGACGCGGTGACGGAAAACAGCGCCGTCAGGCTCATGGTGTCGAACGACAGGGCGAACGCGGCGCCGACGCCGGCGATCACCACCGGGTGGCTCGCTTCGGCAAAGCGGCGCAGGAAGCGTCCCTTCAGGCCGACCGGCGCGACCGGCTGGTCGGGCGCGGCGCTGAGGACGGCGCGCAGGTTGGCGCCGCCAAGGGCGAGCAGGAAGACGATCGAGATCCATGCGCCGGCCTGCTCGAGCCAGGCGGGCGCCACCCATTCGGCGGCGCTGTAGCCGAGAATGGTCGCCACCAGCGTGACCACCAGGCCGTGGCCGAGGGAAAACAGGAAGCCGGCCCAGCGCGACAGGCGCGGCCGCGTCAGCGCGTTGAAGCGGGCCATGCCATCGATGGTGGCCAGGTGGTCGGGATCCATGCCGTGCTTCATGCCGAGCACGAACACTACCAGCACGAGGCCGAGCCAGTCTTGGGGCATTGTATGCATCATTGTCTGATCACTTTCCGTGGCGCCGCGGCGCCGTCATTTTTTCAGGAACAGCTTGTCCCACAACGCTTCCCACTTTTCGTTCTCGTCGAGCACGGTGGCAGGATCGATCATCGTGTAGGCGAAGCGGTTCAGGGTGCTTTTGACTTTCAGGCTGGACGGCACGCGCCCCATCGCGCTGAACAACTCCTGGCCTTCTGTCGACAGGACGAAATCGGCGAACAGCAGCGCCGCGTTCGGATGCGGCGCATTCCTGGCCAGGCCGATGCCTTGCGGGCGGCCGACCACCGGCTCGACGGCGACCCAGTCGATCGGGGCGCCGCGCCGCTTGAGCGATTCGACTTCGGAGTTGTAGACCGTCAGCGCCACCGGCACTTCGCCGGCGCCGACCATTTCGGTCAGCAGGATGTGGCTCTTGCGGACGTCCGGGCGCATCGCCGACAGGCGCTCGAACAGCTTCATGCCGCGCTCCGCCCCGAGCTTCTTGATGACGGTGGCCATCCATTCCGAATCGGTCGCCTCGATGCCGATCTGGCCCTTCCATTTCGGATCGAGGAAGCCCTCGTAGTGGGCCGGGATGTCTTCGCGCCTGATCTTGGCGGTATTGAAGGCGACGACGAAAAAATTGAGACGGTCGGTGACCCACAGCCTGCTCGGCGCCACCGCGTTCGGCGGCAGGTCGGCCAGGTGCGGGCTGTAGAACTCGGCGAGCAGCTTTTCGCGCGCCAGCATCTCCATCTCGGGGCCGTTGGTCTCGATGACGTCGACCGAGTAGCGGCGCGCCTGGCCTTCGGTCACGGCGCGCTGCACCACCTTGTCGCTGGTGGTGCGCCACAGCTCGACCTTGATGCCGTATTTTTTCTCGAAGGCCTGCGCCAGCGGGGTCGATTCGCGCGTCGCCAGCGACGTGTAGACGACGACAGTGCCTTCCTGCTTCGCCCGCTCCACCAGGCGCGCATCGCGATCGGCGCCGCGGTACATGTACAGCGCGTCGCTGCGGCCGGCGGCAGGGGCCTGCGCCGCGGCCGGCGCGCACAGCGCGGCGGCCAGCAGCGCGCAGCCGCACCACTGCATCAATCGGCTGGCGCGCATGGCAAGGTGGTTCATGGCTGCTCCTGTAAGAAACGACGCGATGTCCGGCTCGCACTTGCCGCCGCGCGCGCGCTGCGCTGCGGACGGCTGGTGCTCGGCTTTATTGTAGGGCCAATTCGACGCTGCTGCAAGAAATGAAACGCAGTTCCGTATACCGGAACTATAGAAACGACCGTTCTGGGCGCCCATGTCAGCCCGCCCGCAGACCGGGCGCCGCCGACGCCGGAAACACCAGCGACTTGATCACCACCGGCACCGCGCCGGACGCCGGCAGCAGCGCGCCGATGTCGATGTAATCGAAGGCCTTGAGGGTGATGCCGTCGATCGACACGATCGGGCACGCCAGCGCCAGCTCCTGGCGGCAATGCATGCCGACCAGGCCGCCGACGTCGCTGTCGCCGACCAGCACCAGCGGCAGGCCGCGCGCGAGCAGCGCCGCCATGCCGTCGGCCATGGCGCGGCAGAAGGCGTCGAGGCGGGCGAAGGTGGCGGAGCCCTGCCAGCGGTAGCACAGCGCCACGGCGCGCTCGCCGTCGTGCAGGTCGAACTGGCGCAGCGCCGCGCGCACCGCGGCGGCCAGCGCGCCGGCGTCGAGGACGTCGGCCTCGAGCGCCAGCGCCGGGGTGATCACGGCGACGTTCTTGAGCGGCAGCACCGCCGCCGGCGCGATGAAGATCGTGCCGCCGCTGACCTGAACCGTGTACTGCGAGGCGCCGACGACAGTGGCGCGAATGCCCTGGTCGGGCGGTTCGATGCGCGGCCCCCACTGCCGCGCGCGAGCAAGCACGGCGCGCGCCAGCGCCGGGCCAAGGTCGCCGAAGGCGCCCTCCTCGCGTCCGTAGATGTATTCCGAGACGCCGCCGGAAAAGGTCAGCACGTCGGGCGCGCGCTCGTTGTTCAGCGGCTCGAGGCGCAGCAGCGATGCCAGTGCGGCGTCCGCTGCCGGCAGCCGCACGGCCTGCATCAGCCGGTCCGCCATCGTTTCCACCATCTGTTGCAGCAACGCCGGGGCGGGCGCCGCGCCGAGTTCGAGCCGCAGGCCGGCTTCGGCGGCGAAGCGCGCGCCGGCCGGCTCGATGCGCGTGACGCGCCCGCCCTCGTCGAAGCAGACGATGCGCGCGCCGATGTCGATGGCGGTCAGTTCGGCCAGTTCGCCGCGTTCGCAGACGGCGATCTTCGAAGTGCCGCCGCCGATGTCGATGTTCATGACGCGCGCCGCTTCGCGCACCGAGCGCGCCGCGGCGCCGGAGCCGAAGGCGGCCAGGGTCGCCTCGAGCGCGTCGCCAGCGCTGACGGAGACAAATTTTCCCGCCTGCGCGGCAAACAGGTCGGCGATCGCGCGCGCATTGCTGCGGCGTACGGCCACCCCGGTGAGGATCAGCGCGCCGGTGTCGATCTCGTGCGGCGCGACGGCGGCCAGCGCGTACTGGCGTTCGATGAAGCGGCCGAGCGCCGCCGCATCGATGGTGGCGTCGGCGCAGTAAGGCGTCAGCATCACCTCCGACTCGTGCAGCAGGCGCCGCTCGGCGACGACGTAGCGGTTGTCCATCCGTTCGAGCACGATGCGGGAAAACACCAGGTGCGAGGTGGACGAACCGATGTCGACGCCGACGCTGAGCAGGCGGATCTCGTCTTCTTCCTCCAGGGCGCGGCCGATGCTGCTGAAGAAGATGCGGCCGTCCTCGCTCATCGCGCCGGCGGCATGAACCAGGCTGGATCCATGCGATTTTCCACCTTGTTCTGGCGCAGCGTCGCCTCGTATTCGCGGCGGATGAAGGGATCCTCCATCCAGTACGGGATCGCGGTGCCGCCCTCGTGCACGTCGATGGCGGTGTAGTCGGTGTGCTTCTCGCCCGGCGGCCCGGCGTCGCGCCCCGGATTGTGCGGGCCGAACCAGGCGGTCAGGCGGAACGGCTCTTCCGAGACGCTGAAGTGCTGGTGGTACCAGCGCGCGCCGCCCGGCGCCGCCGTCACCAGTCCGACCGGCTCGTAATCGAGCCGGCGCACCTGGTCGGCATGGCCATCCTGCCACGGCGTCACGCCGAGCTTTTCCGGCCAGGTGTAGGTGTAGCCTTTGCCGCGCAGGCAGATCAGCACCGCCGCCGACGTGTGCGCGTGGCCTTTCGAATAGCGGCCGTTCTCGTGCTGGCCGATCCAGAAGTAGAAGCAGTTCTGCGTCATGAACGGCTCGATGCGGCGATAACCGGGCGAGCGGCGATTGTCGAGCGGCAGCTCGCAGTGCATGGCGTCGGGAATCAGGTTGGTGCGGCACATCGCCAGGCCGCGCACCGGATCGGGCTCGATCTCGTCGCGGGCGCGGTAGAAATCGTCGGCGCTGCTGAAGCGGTCGGTGAACACGAACGGATTGTTGAATACCGCATTGAAGTTGTTGATCATGTTGATCACGTTCGGCGCCGTATTACCGGCCAACAGCAGCGCACCGCCCGAGGTGGCATTGACGATGCGGAACAGCGCGTTCATCGGGATCGAGAACATCGAGCCGGCCTGCCATTCGAACACGTGCTTGCGGCTGTCGCCCTCCTGCCACACTTCGGTGGTGCCGCGTCCCTCGACGACCAGGTAGATCTCTTCGAACATGTGCTTCTCGACGTTGAGCGCGCCGGCCGGCGGCACCTCGACGACATAGCAGCCCCACTTGCCCTCGGTGCCGTACAGCTGGATGAAGTGGCCGCGGCCGCCCTTGCGCTTCCACGGGAACAGCGGCAGGTCCTGCACCCGGCTGATGCCGAGGCCGCGGAACACCGGCACGCCCTCCTCCTCCATGAAGGCATCGTACGGCGTCGGCTGCTTGCTGAAGTGGCCGAAGCCGGCTTTCTTGTTCCCGGATGGCTCGTGCCAGTGGGTGCGGTCTTTGTCATGCGGCATACGGAGTCTCTTCTCGGTGGACGGATTAAAAGGCGGCGCGCATCAGGCGGCGCGGAAGGCGGCGCGCAAGGCCGCGCTGGTAAACGGCACGCGCCGTATGCGCACCCCGGTGGCGTCGAACAGCGCGTTGCCGATCGCGGCCGCGACCGGCCGCGTCGCAGGCTCGCCGGCGCCGAGCGACTTGGCGTCGACATGGTTGTTGACGATCTCGATGTCGATGGCGTCGGGCATGTCGACCATCTCGGCGACCGGGTAGGTGGCCCAGTCGACGCTGGTGACGCGCGACGGCGTGAATTCGACCTGTTCGTACATGGCGCGGCTCATCGCCTGGATCAGGTTCGCCTCGATAGTGCCGGCCAGGCTCATTGGATTGACGACGAAGCCGCAGTCGTGCGCCACCACGAAGCGGGTCACGCGCATCTTGCCGCTGTCCATGTTCACTTCGACTTCGGCCACCAGCGCGACCATCGTGCCGGCGCGCGGCGCGTAGGCGATACCGCGCCCGCGCACCACGCCGGCGCGCTTGCCGGCCGGCGCCGGCCGCGCCACCCAGCCGGCCTTGCGCGCCGCCGCGGCGACGACGGCGCGATCGCGCCCCTCGGCCAGCTGCGCCAGGCGGAATTCGACCGGGTCGCGGCCGGCCCGGTGCGCCAGTTCGTCGATGAAGCATTCGCTGGCAAAGCACATCGCCATGCCGTCGGGATCGCGCAGGTGGGCGGTGCGCAGCCCGGTCGGCAGCGACTGTTCCCACGCCACCAGGTGGCTCGTCTTGCGCTTGTTGGGGAAACGGTAGTTCTCGTCCGAATGCTGGAACAGGTCGCTGCTGTTAGCCTTGGCGCCGCCGATCAGCTGCACCGACAGCGCGTCGCCCGGCGCGTCGGTGCCGGACGGCCGGATCCGCCCCGAATAGCCGCGCGCCTCGAGGTCGTAGGCCAGCACCTGGCCGGCGCCGTCGAGCGCGCCGCGCATGCGGGTCGTCACCGGCGGCCCTTTCGGGTCCCAGGCGGTGCCGTCGGCGCGCGAATACTGCAGCCGCACCGGCCGGCCGACCGCGCGCGACAACAGCACCGCGTCGATCGCGGCGTCGTCGGCGTCGTTCATGCCGTACGAACCGGGGCCGGCAACCCACATCACGCGCACTTTCTCGGCCGGCTGGCCGAGCAGCCCGGCGATCGACCTGCGCAGGCCGTAGGGTTTCTGCCCGCCCATCCAGACGGTCGCGCCATCGACCGTGACGTCGGCCAGCGCGCACGCCGGCCCCATGCAAGCGTGCGACTGGAACGGATAATCGTAACGCGCCTCGACGACGCCGGCGGCGCCGGCCAGCGCGGCGTCGACGTCGCCGACGTCGCTTACCCGCTTGCTCGACTTGGGGGTACTGGTGCGCAGCGTCTCGTACAGCGCGTCGTACGAGGCCGAGAACATCGGCTGCGGGCGCGACCAGGTCAGCTTGAGGTCGCGCGCGGCGGCGATGGCCTGCTCCTCGCGGCGGCACACCACGCCGACGAAATCGCCGTCGGCGACGATCTTCACCAGGCCGGGAAATTTCTGCCCGGGCGCCACCGCCAGCAGGCGCGCGCCGGCTTCGGGCGGACGCACCACGCGCCCGTGCAGCATCCCCGGCACGCGCTGGTCGACCAGGTAGGGATAGGCGCCGGCCACCTTGGCCGGGATGTCGAAACGCTGGACCGGCTTGCCCACCAGGGTGTAGCGGGCCGGCGGCTTGGCCTCGACCTTGGCGCTCAGCTGCAGGTCGAAGCGCTTGCCGCCGATCAGGTCGCCGTAACCGACGCGGCGCTGCGGGTCGGCGGCGACACTGACGACGCCGTCGGCGACGACCAGCTGGTCGGCCGGCGCGCCGAGCCGCTGCGCCGCCATGGCGAGCAAGGCGTGGCGCGCCTGCGCGCCGGCGCGGCGCAGGATCGGGCCGGCGGTGATGATGCCGTTGCTCGAGCCGGTGCCGCGCTGGTCGACCGTGGTGGCGGTATCGCCCATGCGTACCTGCACCCTGGCCAACGGCACGTCGAGTTCTTCGGCGATGATCTGGGCGAACGAGGTGCCGATGCCCATGCCGGCCTCGATCTTGCCGACCGAGGCGATCACGCTGCCGTCGGGCAGCACCGCCAGCCACGAGTCGAGCATGTCGGGCGCGATCTTCAGCGGGAACGATGCCGCCTCGGCGGCGACGGCTGCCGGCAGCGCCAGCGGCAGCGCCCACGACACCACCAGAGCGCCGGCGGTGCCGAGAAACCGGCGCCGCGACAAGCCGGCGTCCAAGTCGATGCTATCGGTGTGCGCCATGATCTACGCCTTCGCCAGTTGGATGGCCGCGCGCTTGACCGCGCGCAGGATGCTCATGTGGGTGCCGCAGCGGCACTTCAGGCCTGCCAGGCCCTCGCGCAGTTCGGCGTCGCTCGCATTCGGGTTGGTTTTCAACAGCGCCGCCGATGTCATGATCCAGCCGTTGATGCAGTAGCCGCACTGCGCCGCCTGTTCGTCGATGAAGGCCTGCTGCACCGGATGCAGCGCCGCGCCGGCCGGCGCCGTGGCGGCCAGTCCATCCAGCGTGACGATGCGCTTGCCGGCGACCGCGGCGACCGGCGTCACGCACGAACGCACCGCGGCGCCGTCGACGTGCACGGTGCAGGCGCCGCACTGCGCCAGGCCGCAACCGAAGCGCGGACCGGTCACGCCGAGATCGTTGCGCAGTACGTACAGCAAGGGTGTATCGGGGGCGGCGGCGATGTTCTGCGGCTTGCCGTTGACGGTCAGTTTGATGGCGGCGGACATGGGTCATCTCCTCAGAGGGAATCGCGTAACGCTGGCTGAGTAGAGGTTTTATCGCGCAACGCCGCGCGTGTCAAGAAAAAATGGAACCAAGTTCCGTATAAAGGAACGCAAGCGAATGCTGCACCGCAGCGCCCGCGCCCTCACCACATCGGCAGGCCGCTGCGGGCGCGTTGCAGCATATCCTGCTGAAACTGGGCGGGACCGAAGCCAAGCTTTTCGCCGGCGATCTCGTAGAAGAACGGCCGCCCGGTCCGCATCGAGAAACGCTGCATCGCCGCCAGCAGCGCGCCATCGGGATCCCTGCCCGCCGAGCGCAATAGATACGCCGGCTGGTCGCGCCAGCGCACGTTGGCGATGATCACGCCGCACAGGTCGGGCCGCAGCGCGTCGGGGAACGGGCTGGCCGGCGCCATCCACGCGCAGACGAACGTGCGGCACGGCGACTCGGGCCGTTCGCCGTAGATGGTGCAGCCGCCGGCGCCGACGAAATGGCAGGGCGTGCCGGGCTTCATTTCATGGCCATGGATGGTGCCGGCCATCCAGCCGTCGCAGCAGGCGGTGCAGGCGCCGCACGAACGCGCCGATGGCGGCGCCGGCGCCGGCGCGGCCGGCCGCAGCGAGATCACCTTGCCGCAGCACTGCTTGTATTTACTGCCGCTGCCGCATGAGCAGGGATCGTTGCGGCCAGGTTTCATCACACCATCGCATTCATTTGGACAAGCGCATCGGTCGATGCGTGTATTTTCCAACAATTCCGATATGCGGAACTAAGGTCTACATATCAGCACAATCTTATATTAAAATCAGCAGACGATGCCGTCAAGCGTGGCATCGCGTGGGGTTGCGATCACCGGGAGTGGCATGGCCGTCTACCTTACCGTATTGCTGTCGGTGCTGAACCAGATCGGCCTGAAAGGCAGCAAGATGCTGGTCGCGCTGTACGCGATCGAACTGCACGCGAGCCCGTTGACGATCGGCCTGCTGATCTCGATGTACGCGATCTTCCCGCTGCTGCTGGCCGTGTACGCGGGCCGCTATTCGGACCGCGTCGGCATGCGCCGGCCGATGGTGGTCGGCTCGTTCGCGCTGTGCGGCGGCATGCTGGTGCCGGCCATGTTCCCCGGGATGGCCGCGCTGTTCGTGTCGGCCGCGGTGATCGGCACCGCGAACATTTTTTTCCACGTCGCCTCGCACAACCTGATCGGTGCGCTCGGCACCCAGGCCGAGCGCACCGCCAACTTCGGCACCTTCAGCCTCGGTTCGGCGCTGTCGGGCATGAGCGGACCGATGCTGGTCGGTTTCATGGTCGACCGCGCCGGCTACACGGCCAGCTATTATGTGCTGGCGGCGGTCACCATCTGGCCCGGCCTGTTCCTGCTGTTCTGGCACCGCTTCATCCCGCCGCCGCGCCCGCACGCGCAGGCGCAGGGGCACGGCAGCGCCCTCGAACTGCTGCGGATCCCGCGCCTGCGCAACACCCTGCTCACCAGTGGCGTGATCCTGACCGGGATGGACCTGTTCAATTTTTACATGCCGATCCACGGCCGCGCGATCGGCCTATCGGCGTCGGCGATCGGTGTGATCGTCGGCATGCAGGCGGCCGCCGCCTTCGTGGTGCGCATGTATATGCCGGCGATGAGCCGCAAGTACGGCGAGATGCGGGTGCTGACCTGGTCGCTGCTGATGTCGGGCGCGACCTTCCTGCTGCTGCCCGCATTCCGCGACCCGGTGGTGCTGGCGGCGGTGGCGTTCCTGCTCGGGATCGGGCTCGGATGCGGCCAGCCGCTGTCGACGATCCTCACCTACAACCATTCGCCGCCGGGGCGCTCCGGCGAAGCGCTCGGCATGCGGCTGACGGTCAACAAGTTCACCCAGATCATGGTGCCGCTGGTATTCGGCTCGCTCGGCAGCGCGTTCGGCATCGTGCCGATCTTCGCCACTACCGCGCTGCTGCTGCTGGGCGGCGGCATCAACAACGCCCGCCACGAAAAGGACATCGACCCGACGCCGTAAGCGCGCGGCGGCGCCAGCGCCTTCGTTTTTTTGCAGTGCTCTTTCGTACCACAACCGGCAGTACCTATAACCACACAGGAGACATATGGACAAGACCATGAATCGCCGCGGGATGTTGCAGGCAGCAGGACTGATGACAGCGGGGGCGGTAGCCGGCTGCGCGGTGCCGGTCGGCGCCAACGACAGGGTCAAGACGCCGTTCGCGGTGGCGCAGACGCTGGTGCCGATCGTCGGCAGCAGCGAGATGTTCCCGGTGCGCCGCATCTACTGCATCGGCCGCAATTACGCCGCCCATGCGCGCGAGATGGGTTCGGACCCGAACCGCGAACCGCCATTCTTTTTCCAGAAGCCGACCGACGCCGTGCAGTACGTGGCGCCGGGCACCACCGCCGACCACCCGTATCCGTCGCTGACCAAGAACTATCACTACGAGATCGAACTGGTGGCGGCGATCGGCAAGGGCGGTCGCAACATCCCGATCGAGCGCGCACTCGAACACGTGTTCGGCTATGCCATCGGGCTTGACATGACGCGGCGCGACCTGCAGCGCGGCATGGGCGACCAGAAGAAGCCGTGGGAGATCGGCAAGAGTTTCGACCGCTCGGCGCCGATGGGCCCGATCCATCCGGCGGCGGCCATCGGCCACTTCGAAAAAGGCGCCATCTGGCTGAAGGTGAACGGCCAGCAGAAGCAGAGTTCGAACCTGCAGATGATGATCTGGTCGGTCGCCGAGCAGATCAGCAAGCTGTCGGAGGCGTTCGAGCTGATGCCGGGCGACGTGATCTATTCCGGCACGCCGGAAAACGTCGGACCGGTGGTGGCCGGCGATGTCATGGAAGGCCACATCGATCGCCTTCCCCATTTGTCGGTGCGCGTCGTATGACGGCGCGCCAAAGCGCGGCGCCGCACTGGCGCTACTGACGCAGCGACGCGCTAGGCGATGAAAAACACCGCCAGGTACAGCGCGATCACCAGGAAAATGACCAGGTAGGGATTGGCCTTGGTGGTGTACAGCACCGCCATCGCCGCCGCCGTCGTCGCCCATCCCAGCGCGCCGAGGCGCAGCGCCTGCAGGATCGTCAGGGCGCCGGCGAAGATCAGGCCGACCGCGATCGGCGCCAGGCCGCGCTCGATCGCCTCTCTCCAGTAACCGCCTTCACTGCGGTGCCAGTAAGTGGTGGCCGTCATGAATGCCAGCGACGACGGCACATACATCGCCAGGGTCGCCACCAGCAGGCCGGAGATGCCGCCCAGGTGCCAGCCGATCAGCGACGCGATCAGCGTGTTCGGCCCCGGCGTGGCGCGCGAAATGGCGAACATGTCGGCGAACTGTTCATTGGTGAACCAGTGGTAGACATTCACCGTCTGATGCTGGATGTCGGCGATGATCGCCTGGCCGCCGCCGATCGACAGGAGCGACAGCGGCGCAAACACCAGGATCAGGCGCAGCAGCAGGTTATCCATGCGGCCTCCGCGCCGCCAGCGCGATGCTGAGCGGGGCCAGCACCGCCACCACCGGCACCATTGACCAGTGCAGCACGCCGACGGCCAGGAAGGTGGCCAGGCCGATGACGATGACGGCGGGCCGGCGTTCGATCTTGCGCGCCACTTTCAGCCCGGCGGCAAGGGTGGCGCCGACGCCGACGGTGGCAATGCCGATCAGCAGGAAGTGCGTCAGCGGGAAGTGCGCCAGCCGCGCATACAGCGCGCCGGCCGCCAGCACGATGCAGATCGCCGGCGCCACCATGCCCAGCGTGGCGACCAGCGCGCCGCTCCATCCGCGCAAACGCTGGCCGACGTACAGCGACAGGTTGACCGGGTTCGCTCCCGGCAGGATCTGGGCGATCGTCACGCCGGCGAGGAAGTCCGTTTCGGTCAGCCAGCGGCGCTCCTCGACGACGGCGCGGTAGATCCACGCCTGCGTGCTGCCGCCGAACGACGTCACCCCCACCTTGACGAAACAGAGGAACAACTGCCACAGCAGCACGGCGGGCATGGCCGTCGCTGCAGCGGCCGGAGCACATGGCCGGGTCGATTCTTCCAAGTTTGCCTCGCAGTGTGGAGAGTGCGCAGAGATATTCCATATAGAAGAACGGCGTTCCCATTCCTCGAATATCGAAGGTATCACCGGTCGTATTCGCATGTCAACAGCGGACATGCTACCGGCGTCACCGGCGCACGCTCGCCCCGTTGCTACCCGGCCGATGCTGCCGGCGCAACCGAGGCGCCGCCGATCCGGTGCCGCTGCAGCGCGTCGGCGACGAAGCCCGACGCTTTCATCTCCTCGACGAACTTCGCGAGGAAGGCGGCAGCCTCGGGACCGCGGCTTTTCGGCACCCCCATCGCCTGCTCGATCACCATGAAGCGCTGCTCCAGCAAGCGCAGCCCGCCCTCCTTCGCCGCGTCGGCCTCGAGCTGCTGCCTGACGCCGGCAGCGACTTCCGCGCCGCTTTCGAGGAAGCTGGCGACGACCGTGGGCGAAGTGGGCGCACGCAGAATCTGCGCCTGTTTCAGCTGCCTGGTCAGAAACAGATCGTAGGCACTGCCGGCGCCGACCACCACGCGGTTGCCGGCAGCATCGACATCGGCATTGGCGCGCAGCGGCGAGCCATCCCTGACCAGGTAGAAGCCCTCGATCAACACGTACGGCGCGGTGAAGGCGATCGCGGCGCCACGCTGCGGATCGATTGCGAAGAAGCCGAAATCGGCACGTTCGGCGGTCACCGCCTCGACCGATTTGCCGGCGGCGTCGAACACTACCAATTCCAATTCGACGCCTAGCAGCTGCGCGAACGCGTTCGCCAGGTCGACGGAGACGCCGCCGGCGGCGCCGTCGGCGCTGCTGTGCGCCAGGATCGGATTGCCCAGGTTGATGGATGCGCGCATCCTGTTCATCGGCGTGAATGCGGATCGGATCGAAGGCGTCGGAATCAGGGGCATGGTAATCGGGCTCGCTTGAGAAGATGGTTTTAAGAGGCTATGCAGCGGTCAGTGTATCAATGCGCAGCGCGCGCACGAGCAGCTGGTCGGCCGCGATCGACCGCTTTTGCAGGATCGGCACGCGGTGCTTGGCCGCGGTGATTTCAGCCAGCATCGATATTGCCATTTCTGCGGGGGTGCTGGCGCCGATGTACAAGCCTGCCGGCCCATGCAGGCGATCGATCTGCCGCGCCGTCAGGTCGAATTCCAGCAGCCGTTCCTTGCGCCTTGCGGTGTTGGCGCGGCTGCCCAGCGCGCCGACATAGAACGCCGGCGACTTGAGCGCCTCGAGCAGGGCCATGTCGTCGAGCTTGGGGTCATGGGTGAGCGCCACGATGGCGGTGTGACTGTCGATGCCCATCGCGACGATGACGTCATCGGGCATGCCCGTCGAAAAGGTGACGCCGGCGACCCCGCACCCTGCCGCGAACTCTTCACGCGGATCGATCACGACGACGTCGTAATCGGCGCCCAGCGCCATCTGCGCGACGAACTGGGAAAGCTGGCCGGCGCCGATGATCACCAGGCGCCAGCGCGGGCCGTGGATGGTTCGCATCGCCTCGCCGTCGAACGTGAGGGAATCGAGGCGGCCGGCATCTTCCAGCGTCGCCAGCCCGCTGCGCAGCTCGACCACGCGCGCACTGGTGCGCTTGGCGGCGATCCGCTCCAGCAGCGCCCTGAGAACGTCCAGTTGCGGATGCGGTTCGACCAGCAGGCGCAAGGTACCGCCGCACGGCAGGCCGAAACGCGCGGCCTCCTCGCTGGAAACGCCGTAACACACCAGCTGCGGCAGGCGCTGGTCCAGAATGTCCGTTCTTACGCGCGCAATCAGATCGTCCTCGACACAGCCGCCGGAGACCGACCCGACCAGGCGCCCATCGTCGCGGATCGCCACCCATGCTCCGGCTGGACGCGGCGCCGAGCCCCAGGTCTGGATCACGGTGGCCAGGGCGACACGCCGCCCGGACTCGATCCATCCGATACACGTTTTCAGGACCGCGAGATCGCTACTGTCCATATTGCTGCCCCCGATAATGAAATGCCACGGCCGCCACGAACACGATCAGGTGGCCAGGAATATCGCCAGCAGGCCTGCGCTGACCACGATGGCAAGCATCCAGACAGGGCTAAGCCGAAACGCGATTTTCGGCTGCGCCGCCGGCGGCGCCGCCTCGATCACCGGCACCGCCTGCGCGGGCGCCGGCAGGGCGGCCTTGAAACGGGTGAAAAATTCCTCCGCCATCTTCCTGGCCACGCCGTCGATCAGGCGCGAGCCGACCTGGGCCAGCTTGCCGCCCACTTGCGCGCTGGCCGTGTAGGCGAGCCTGGTGGCAGTCCCTTCGGGGCTGAGGACAACACGCGCGCCGCCTTTGCCGAATCCTGCCGAGCCGCCCGAACCGTTAAAGGCGAGCGAATAGGAGTTGGGCGCATCGATGTCGGACAGGGTCAGGCTGCCGTTGAACTTCGCCTTGACCGGACCGACGGCGGCGGTCATCAGGATCGCATATTGATTTTCGGCCACCAGCGTGATCGACTCGCAGCCGGGGATGCACGCCATCAGGATTTGCGGATCGTTGAGCGCGTCCCATACTGCGCGCTGCGGGAGGGGGAGGAGCTGTTCGCCGGCCATGTCCATGCGGTATTCCCTTCACTGTCGTACTGGATCGTTAAAAGAAGCGGCCCGGCCTGTCTGCACGACAACCGGCTTCCATTGTCTGATTGTATGACAATAATACAGTGCGGGTCAAGAGCGCCGCCGGGCGCACCGGGGCGCGCCGGTGAGGCAATCGGATCATGTGAAAGCGAGCAGCGCGCAGCGCTGCCGGATCGGCCGGCCTGAACGGCGGCAGGATTACGCCTGGCCGAGGGCCGACGTCGCCGCGTGGTTGACGTGCTCGATGGCAGCCTGGCGCGCCGCCGCGATATCCCGGCGCGCGATCGCCGCCATCAGGGTGGTGATTTCGCGGATGCTTTCCTGCTGGCGTTCCTTGCGAACGAGCGAGCGCGCCCGCAGGCTGGAGGTGCGCAGCACAAGGCGATTGATCATGTCGAACGCAATCGGATTCTCGGCGCCGGAGCAGATGCGGTCGTAGAAATCGCGCTTCGCACTCAACATGCGCTCGAGGATGCCGGTGCGATAGGCGTCCTTGAGCCGCTCGCTTTCCTCCAGCAGCTCGCCGATCTGCGCGTCGCTGGCTCTTTCGATGAACTGCTCGATGATCAACGCCTCGAGTACCGAACGCAGTCGATAGATGTTCCTGGCGTCTTCCAGCGACACCGCGCTGACCGACAGGCCGCGATTGGAAGAATGTTCAAGAATGCCTTCGGCCTGCAACTCGCGCAGCGCCTCGCGCAGCGAGGTCCGGCTGACAGAGAGCTGCTCGCACAAGTCCATTTCGACCAGCCGCTGCCCCGGCTGCAGCAAGCCCATCTCGATAGCACCGCGCAGGGCGAGGATGATCTTGTTGCGCAGCGGCGCGGTCTGGTGCTGCAGGGGTGCGAGCCGCTTTTCCATGGACTTGTCGATCCGGGCGGGACTGCGATGCGCCGCCGCGCCCGCCACATCGGCAAGCATGCCGATCGCGGGCTGGGCCGCTGCGGTCAATGGCCGGCCGCGACTTCGCGTCGGCGCCGGCGTCAGTTCTTTCGGTTCTTTCACTTCGATTACCCTATCCGGTTTTCTGACATGCGCCGTCGCGGCCAACCGTGCGCCGCCTGGTGTTTTTTACTTCTTCGGCGAGTCGGCCGACCGAACCGGCGTTTCCGGGCGTAGGTTACCACGCCGGCGGGCGTACGTCGAATCGCCAATCTCGCGCCAGTCGCCGGCGACCGCGGCCTTGGCGAACTCGGTCCACTGCGGCGACCAGTCGCCGAGCTGGTAGCCGTGCCATGGCGATTGCGGCGTGATCGACGGCAGCTTCAGTTCTTCCCAGATCTGCTTGGCGCGCAGCATGAACTCCTCCGCCGGCAGCGCCAGCGGCGGCATGTCGTACTTCAAGGTAGCGTCGATCATCAGCGTTCCTTCGAGGTCGCGATTGCCCGACTTCGGGCCATGGCCGCCGGAGCGGTTGGGCGTGACGAGCAGGTCTTCGTTGAAGTTGGAGCGGTACGCGAGCGACCAGAACACCGCATCGGCATTCTCCGGGTTGATGTCTTCGGACACCGCAATGACCACCTTGCCGCACTGGGCCTGCAGGGTCGCCGCGCCCTGCATGCCGCGCCACACCTCGGCCTTCTGGGCGCCGCGGGCGAACTGCAGGAAGATCACCTTGCGCAGGTTGGTCAGCGGCTCATGCATGACGACGCGCTTGATGCCGCGGATGCCGAGCACGTTTTTCAGGTGCTCGAGGAACATCGGCTCGTAGGCTACCCGTTTCAGCACCGACGATTCGCTCGGCGTCACCTGGCTGACGATCGAGACGAACACCGGCTTGCGCTTGCGCGTGATTGCCGTCACCCGCATCGACATGTTGAAGTCTTCCAGGGCGACGTGGCCGTGGCTTTCGCCGAACGGGCCTTCAGGTTCGAGCAGATCGGTGTCGATCAGGCCCTCGATGACGATTTCCGAATCGGCCGGCACCACCAGGTCGACCGTCTTGCAGCGCACGGTGCGCACCGGTTTGCCCATCAGGCCGCCGGCAACGGCCATCTCGTCCTGGTCGATCGGCAGCTTCTGCGGACCGGTAAACAGCACCGCCGGGGCGCAGCCGAGCACGATCGCGCACGGCATCGGCAGCCCCAGTTCCTTGTATTTCTTCCAGTGCAGGTAACCGCCGGCGCCGCTCAGGCGGGTCGCCATGCGCACGCCGAGCCGGTCGTTCGCCTTCAGGCCGGCGCGGTAGGTGCCCATGTTCTGCACGCCGCTGTCCGGATCTTTGGTCACGCACAGCGTCGCCGTCAGGTAAGGCGCGGCATCGAAACCGGGCGTCGAAATCGGCACCGGCAGGCTGGCCAGGCCGCCGTTGGGCGCGGTCAGCTCGTCGCCCGTCTGCACCACTTCCTGGCAGGGCGCGTCATCGACCAGCACCGGCGCGATCGGTGCCGCCATCGCCCTGACCCAGACCTTGCCGATGTCCTCGACCGGAACGCCGAGTCCGGCGGCATAGATCGCCTCGGATGCGGCGAGGCCGCCGACGACCACCGGGATATCGTAGCTCTCGCCCCGGGCGCCGACCACGTTGGTAAACAGGAAGGCGCGGCGCTGCGATTCGTGCAGGCCGCCCTGGAACTGCCAGCGCGCCAGCGGGTGCAGCTCGGAATCCTTGTCGATGCGCCGGTCGATGCGCGTCAGCAGCCCCATCTGCTCCAGGCGGGCCAGGTGCTCTTGCAGGTCGGAAGGGGCATTTTGTACTGGGGCAGAACTCATTGCGGAACTCCTGGAGGTGATCGGATAGTGGGATGGCGCGAACGACAACGTCGCGGCCGCTGGCCGTGCTCTATTTATACGATGTGGCGCAGCCGGGATGATCGAGTGCGCGCCGGGCCAGCACCATCACCAGGTTGGCGCGGTATTCCGGGCTGCCGTTCATGTCGCCCAGCAGCGTGGCCGGATCGATGCGCACGCCCTCCAGCGCCTCGGCGCGGAAATCGGCCGCCAGCGCCGCTTCCAGCGCGTGCGCGCGGAACACGCCGCCCGCTCCGGCGCCGGTGACGGCTACCCGCACGCCGTGCGCGCCGCGCGTGACGAACACGGCGGTGATGGCAAAGCGCGAGGCCGGGCTGCGGAACTTGGCATACGCCGCCGCCAGCGGCAACGGGAAATCGATGCGGGTGATGATCTCGCCGGGCTCGAGCGCGGTTTCGTACAGCGACACGAAGAAATCGTCGGCGGCAATGGCGCGGCGGTCGGTGACGACGGTGGCCCCCAGGCCGAGCACCGCGGCCGGGTAGTCGGCCGCCGGATCGTTGTTGGCGACCGAGCCGCCGATGGTGCCGCGATGACGGACGTGGCGATCGCCGATCGATCCGGCCAGGCCCGCCAGCGCCGGGATATGATGGCGCACCAGCGGCGAGGCAGCGACGTCGGCGTGGCAGGTGGCGGCACCGATCGCCACGCGCTGCGCGCTGGCCTCGATGCCGCGCAAGGCGGCGATGGCGCCGAGGTCGATCAGGTCGGAAGGACGCGCCAGCCCGAGCTTCATGGTCGGCAGCAGGGTATGGCCGCCGGACAGGTAGGAGGCGTCCTCGCGCTGCTGGAAAATCGTTGCCGCCTCTTCGACCAGGGCGGGCCGGTGATAGTGGGTTGGATGCATGGCCGGCTCCTTCAGGCGTGCGAGCGCGCGGCGCGCATCTCGTCGGCGGTGGCGATGATCGCCTTGACGATATTGTGGTAACCCGTGCAGCGGCACAAGTTGCCCTCCATCTCCTCGCGCACGATCTGCTCGGTCAGCTCGCCCGGATAGGTATCGACCAGGTGCACGGCCGCCATGATCATGCCCGGCGTGCAGAACCCGCACTGCAAGGCGTGGTGCTTCTGGAATGCCTTTTGCATCGGGTGCAGCTCGGCGCCGTTGGCCAGACCCTCGATGGTGGTCACTTCGCTGCCGGCTGCCTGCAACGCCAGCATGGTGCACGACTTCACCGATGCGCCGTCGACGTGCACCACGCAGCAGCCGCACTGGGTCGTATCGCAGCCGACGTGGGTGCCGGTCATGCCGAGCGTGTCGCGCAGCAGGCCGACCAGCATGGTGTTTTCTTCCACCTCGCACGACACGGATGCGCCGTTGATGTTCAGGGATATGGATTTCATGGGCGTAGGTTCCTCAGAGTCGGGCCGCGTCAGGCACGGCCGGCGCTTGCGCGATTTTTTTGAATGGCGGCCCAGATCTTCGCCGGCGTCGCCGGCATGTCGATCTCGACCGGGCCGAAGCCGGACAGCGCGTCCTCGATCGCGCTCATGATCACCGCCGGCGCCGGCGTGGTGCCGCCCTCGCCGCCGGCCTTGACGCCGAACGGATTGGTGGGTGACAGCACTTCGACGATCTGGGTCTTGAACGATGGCATGTTGTCGAAACGCGGCATGCCGTAGTCCATCAGCGAACCGCTCAGCGGCTGTCCCGATTCCGGGTCGATGTAGCACTGTTCCCATAAGGCCTGGCCGACGCCCTGGGCGATGCCGCCATGGGTCTGGCCGTGAACGATCAGCGGATTGATGCAGCGGCCGACGTCGTCGACGCTGGAATAGCGCGTGATCTCGGTCGAGCCGGTGTCCGGGTCGATCTCGATTTCGCACATGCAGGCGCCGTTCGGGAACACCGGCGTATGCATCTCGTTGTCGCGGCGCACCTTGAGGCCGCCGCGCAAGTGCTCGGGCAGGCCCTCGTCGTGTGCATGGCCGGCCAGCTCGAACCAGCTGAACTTGCGCTCGCCGCCGATCTCGCGGAACACGCCGGCGTCGAACTCGACGGCATCGGCCGCCTGCCCCATCAGATGGGCTGCCAGCTGCCGCCCCCTGGCGATCAGGTCAATGCTGCCGAGCGCGATCACGGTGCTGGCATGGCGCATCGAGCGCCCCGAGTGGGTGCCGCCGCCGGCACTGACGATGTCGGTGTCGCCGAGCGTGATGGTGACCTGGTCGAACGTGACGCCGAGCAGGTCTGCGGTGACCTGCGCGAAGCTGGTTTCATGCCCCTGCCCGGCCGGCTGGGTGCCGATCACCACTTCGATGCCGGCGGCACCGACGATCAGGTCGGCGCGCTCCTTGGGTGAGCCGAACGACGATTCGACGTAGTTGGCGAAGCCCAGGCCGAGCAGCTTGCCGCGCGCTTTCGCCTCGGCGCGGCGCTGCTCGCCGCCGGCCCAGTCGGCCAGCGCCAGCAGGCGGTCCATGTTGGCGGCGTATTCGCCGCTGTCGTAGGTGTTGCCGACCGCATTCGTATACGGCATCTGGCTCGGACTGACCAGGTTGCGCCGGCGCAGCGCCAGGCGGTCGATGCCCAGTTCGCGCGCCGCCTTGTCGATCAGCCGCTCGATCGCGAACGTCACCTCGGGGCGGCCGGAACTGCGGTAGGCCTGGGTCGGCATGGTGTTGGAGAACACGGCGCGCGCATGCAGCGTGGCGCAGGGGATGTCGTAGTTGCCGGTGATCAGGCCGGAGCCCTTGCTGAGCGGCGACAGCGAGACGCAGCGCGCGCCGACATTGCTGAGGTTGACGGCGCGCAGCGCCAGGAACTTGCCGTCGGCATCGATCGCCAGCGCGACCTCGGTGACCAGGTCGCGGCCCTGGTAATCGGTGAGGAAGGATTCGGACCGCTCGGCGCGGAACTTGACCGGGCGGCCCAGTTTTTTCGAGGCCCACAGCACCAGGCCGTATTCGACATAGGCGCGGTTGCGGGTGCCGAAATTGCCGCCGACGTCGAACGACAGCACGCGCAGCTTGTCGGGATCTTCACCGAGCACCTGGGCCAGTTCGCGCTTTTGCCGCACCGCCCCGCCGCTGCCGGCGTACAGCGTGTAGCGGCCGGTGGCACCGTCGTATGACCCGAGCGCGGCGCGCGGCTCGAGCGGCACGCCGGTCACGCGGCCGATATGGGCCGTCATGCTCACCACGTGGGCGGCGCGGGCGAAGGCGGCGTCGGTGGCGGCGACATCGCCGAACGTCGAATCGACCAGGATATTGTCGGGCAGGTCGTCCCACAGCTTCGGGGCGCCGGCCTGCGCCGCCGCCGAGGTGGCCGCCACCCACGGCAGTTCTTCGTAATTGACCATCACCAGTTCGGCCGCGGCCTGTGCCTGGTCGCGCGTTTCGGCGACCACCATCGCCACCGCCTCGCCGACGTGGCGCGCCTTGTCGGCCGGCAGCAGCAGGTGCGGGCCTTCGAACACCTTGCTGCCGTTGCGGCCGGTGAGCTTGACGTCGAAGCGGGTGGAAGGCACCGGGCTGTGCGGAATCGGCCCGAGGCCATCGCGCAGGCAATCGGCGCCGGTATAGATGCCGAGCACGCCGGGCATGGCGAGCGCGTCGGCGCTGTCGACCGTGCCGATGCGCGCATGCGGATAGGGCGAACGCACCATCACCGCCCACACCTGGCCAGGCAGGCTGAAATCGTCGGTGAAGCGCCCCTTGCCGGTGATCAGGCGCAGATCTTCCTTGCGCTCCAGAGGCTTACCGATCGCCTTGAATATCCGCTCGTCCAAAAGTGGTCTCCGAAATGGTTGGGTTACAACGTAACATGATCACATTGTATGACAGTCATACAGTGCGGTCAAGCGGCGCGTCGGGAGCGCCGTTCAGGCCGCGACGGCCTCGTCGTAGTAGGACAGCGCCAGGTATTTGTCGACGTCCTCCAGCCTAGCCTGGCCGGCGCCGTATTTGGAGCGCAGCGCGAGCACCGTCCGCATGCCGTCGCGCAGAATCGCGCCGTCCGGCGTCAGGCCCGAGCGCGGCGACAGCACGCTTGTCAGGACCGCCTCGACGACGCCGGGCTTGATTTCAGGCATTTTGGCTTGCAGCAAAGCGGCCGCGGCCGCCCGGTTTGCCGGCGCCAGCGTCCACGCCAGGCCCTTCAGGTAGCCGCGGATGAAGGCCTTGACGCGCTGCGGGTGTTGCGCCGCCCAGCTGGCGCGGGCGGCGACGATGCCGCCCTGGTAGGCCGGGAAGGCCTCGGTACTCTGGCGCAGCACGCGGAAACCGGCGGCCTTGGCGATGCTGGTGAACGGCTCGATGGTGATGGTGCCGGCGTGGCTGCCGTCCTTGACCGACAGCCAGCGTTCCGGCGTGGCGCCGACCGCGACGCGCTGATAGTCGTCGACGCTCACGCCGAGCTGCGCGAGCATCTCATAGAGGACGAAGGCAAAACCGGTGCCGACGGCGTCCAGCGCCAGGCTCTTGCCCTTCAGATCAGGCGCGGCGGCGATCGCCGGCGCGACGACGGCGCTCAGTTCGACCTGGGTTGCGCCCATGATCACGCGGAAATCGGTCGGTCCGTCCAGCCGGGCAGCGCCCTGCCCTTCCTGGTAGGCGACGACGTTATCGAAGGCGGTGAAGGCGAGATCGAAGGCGCCGGCGTGGAACTGCTCGAACTGGTAGACCGAACTGGGGGTGGTCGTGAGCGACACCGCGATGCCTTCCTCGGCAAAAAAACCGTGTTCAAGCGCCGCGAAGACCGGCAGGTTCGGCGCGCCGGGGAAGGCGATGATGTTGATGGTGCCGAGTTCGTTCATGGATGACTCTCCTGGAAATGGTGGATGAAATGGGGCGGCGCGGCGTCGTCGACCGACGCCGGCGCCGATGCTCAGGCGTTGTCGTCGCGCGGCGCCGATGACGCCTCTTTCCAGCGCTTGACGAGGGGCAGTTCGATGCCGAACAGGTCCAGCGCGCGACCGACTGTCTGGTTGACGATATCGTCGATGGTCTTGGGCCGGTGGTAGAACGCCGGTACCGGCGGCATGATCACCGCGCCGTTCAGCGTGGCCTGCTGCATCAGCGCGAGATGGCCGGCATGCAGCGGCGTTTCGCGCAGCAGCAGCACGACGCGGCGTCGCTCCTTCAGGCAGACGTCGGCGGCGCGCACCACCAGCTCGTCGTTGTAGGAATGGGCGATGCCGCTGAGGGTCTTGATCGAGCACGGCGCCACCAGCATGCCGAGCGTCTTGAACGAACCGGACGAAATGGCGGCGCCGATGTCGCGGAAATTGTGCGTGTGGTCGGCCAGTTCGCGGATCGCCTCGGCGCTGAAGTCGGTTTCCTCGACCGCCGTGCGGACCGCGCCGGCGGACATCACCAGGTGGGTCTCGATGCCCTCGACCTCACGCAGCAGCTGCAGCGCGCGCACGCCGTAGATGATGCCCGAGGCCCCGGTCAGGGCGACGATCAGGCGCTGCACGGCGGGTTTGGCGTCAGGCGGCGGCATCGGCGAGCGCTTTCAGTTCGTCGGCAATCTGCGCCGGGCATTCCAGCGGCGTGAAGTGGCGCACGGCGTCGATCACGCGCAGCGTCGCGCCGGGAATGGCGTCGCGCATTGCCTCGGCCATGGCGACCGGCGTGGCGTAATCCTCGGCGCCGACCACGATCCTGGTCGGGAAGGCGAAACCGGGCAGCGCGGCGCGCTGGTCGACGGCGCCCAGCATGCGGCACGTCTCCAGGTAGGCCGCCGTGTCGTTGGCCAGGAACACCGCGATGGCAGCGTCGACGACGTCGCCATGCTGCGCCAGGAAGGCGTCGCTGACCCAGCGCGATTTCTGGAACGCGACCAGCGACTGCATGCCCTCCTGCCGGCCTTTCTGGCCGCGCTCTTCCCACTGCTGCACCGCGTTCGGGCCATACCACGCGGTGGTATCGATCAGGCAAAGCGCGGCCACCCGCCGCGGGTAGGCGGCCGCAAAGGCGAGCGCGATGCAGCCGCCCATCGAGGAACCGGCCACCACCGCCCGCGGCCAGCCGACCGCATCGAGCAGGTCGGCCAGGTCGTCGGCATGCAGCGCCACCGAGTACGGCCCGCGAAGGTCGCCGGAGCGGCCGTGGCCGCGGCAATCGTAGACCAGCACGTCGGCCGCCGCCACCAGCTGCGCGGCGACGCGGTCCCAGAAGCTGGCATCCATCGCCAGCGAATGGATCAGCACGCAGCGGCCCTTGCCGGCGCCCTTCAGCAGCCGATACGACAGCTCGGTGCCGTCGCGCGTGGCGGCGCGGGCGCCGTCGATGCCGACGCCGGCATTGCGCGCCAGCGTCATACGCCCTCGCGGCCGGTGAGCTCGCTCTGCCACGGCGCCACCTTGTGCTCGACGTAGCTGACGAGGTTGGTGAGGACCACGGCCAGCACCATCAGGATGATGATGGGCACGAACATTTCGGCGGTGCGAAAGCTGTTGGCCGAACTGATGATGACGCCGCCGAGCCCGTTGATCGACGTCAGGAATTCGGCGATCACCATCGCGATGACGGCTTTGCCGATGCCCAGGCGCAAGCCGGCCATGATGTACGGCAGCACGGCCGGCAGGACGATCTGGCGCATGATCGCCGACTGCGAAGCGCAGAAGGCGGTGCCGACCTCGACCAGCGTCTTCGGCACGGCCTGCACACCTACCCAGGTGTTAATGCACACCGGGAAGAACGTCAGCAGGAAGATGATGACCATCTTGACCGTGAAACCGAGCCCGAACCAGATCATCAGCAGCGGCACCAGGGCGATCAGCGGCGTCGAATAGCCGGCGATGACGTAGATGCCGAATGCGGCCTCGACGACGCGCGAGCGGCCGATCAGCAGGCCGGCGCAAATGCCCAGCACCGAGGCGAGGAAATAGCCCGCCACGAACGGCTTCATGCTGCTCCAGAACGCCGCCGGCAACAAGCCCGACATCGTCATTTTCCAGGCCGCGCGCAGGATCTCGCTCGGGTAGGAGGCAAACAGGGGGTTGATGTGCGGCCCCATGATTTCCCAGATGCCGAGAACGAGCACCAGCGACAGGGCCGTGATGGCCCAGCTCGGCATGCGCCAGCCGCGCTTCGACTGGCCGCTGACGGCGGCATTGGCGGCGCTTGCCGCTTGCGTAGTGAGAGTGGCGTCGATCATGCTGGCTCCCTGTGCGTTTCGACATTGGCGACCGGCACGGTATCGTGCAGCGCTTCCCAGATCAGCGTCCGCTTCTTGACGAATTCGGGATCGGCCCGGATGGCGCGCATGTCGCGCCGCGGCCGCGCGATGTTGATCGGGATGATCTCGCGCACCTGGCCACCGTCCATCACCACGACGCGATCGGCCAGCAGCACCGCTTCGTCGATATCGTGGGTGACGAAAATGATGGTCTTGCGGGTCCGCTCATGGATGGCCAGCACTTCCATCTGCAGCGTCTCGCGCGTTTGCGAATCGAGCGCGCCGAACGGCTCGTCCATCAGCAGCACGTCCGGATCGATGGCCAGCGCGCGGGCGATGCCGACGCGCTGCTTCATGCCGCCGGACAGCTGATGCGGCCGCCGGTCCTTGGCGGCGCCCAGTCCGACCAGGTCGATGTAGCGCATCGCCGTGGCATCGAGCTCTTCCTTGGCGACACCTTTCATCGACAAGGCGAACTTGACGTTTTCCAGCGCACTCTTCCATGGCAGAAGCTCGGCGTGCTGGAATACCATGCCGCGGTCGTGCCCGCAGCCGGTAATCTGCTTGTTGTGGGCCAGCACCGATCCGGCGCTGGCCGTTTCGAGGCCCATGATGATGCGCAGCGCGGTGGTCTTGCCGCAACCGCTGGGACCGGCCAGGGCGACGATTTCGCCCTGTTCGATATCGAACGAGGCGCCCTTCAACGCGTGCATGAGCTGGGGCCGACCGCCGACCTTGATCTCAAACACCTTGGTGACGTTCTTGAACTGGATATGCGTCATGGGAAGATCCTCGCGCGGTCAAGGCTTGCGGATTTTGAGAGCGTCCAGACGAATGCTTTCGTCGATGAACGGCCTGACATCCTTCTTGGCATCGATGGTGCCGTGGCGTGCCAGCATTTCCTCGATCCACTGCAGTTTATCGACCGGCACGGCCAGCAAGGGATCGACGCTCTTGTTGTTGACCGCTTCATCGTAGATATACGCCGCGCTCGGATCGTCCTTGTCGAGCTTGGCCACCTTGCGCGTCAGGGCGATGGTCTCGTTGCGATGGGACAGCGCGTAGGTGTAGCCGTCCATGTTCGCCGCCAGGAAGCGGACCAGCTGATCGCGCTTCTTGGCAATCACCTTGTCGGTGGTGACGATGCAGTTGCGCGACATGTTCGGCGTGACGTCGCGCGCGCGCGCCAGGATGTTCATGCCGCGCTTGAGCGCTTCAGGCTCGAATTCACTGGTGGTCGCGGTCGCCTTGACGATGCCGGCCAGCAGCGCGCGGAAGCGATCGGTGCCGCCGCCGGCGTTGGCGAAGGTGACCTGGTCGGCCGTAACGCCGTGCTTGAGCAGCGCTTCGCGGGCGAACAAGTCCGGCACCGAGCCGGCGCCGGAGACGCCGACGCTCTTGCCCTTGAGCGCGGCGACGGTCTTGATGTCCGCCGCGCCGTACAGCGTGTACGTGGCGCCTGGCCAATTGCAGCCGATGAACTTGATGCCGGCGCCGCGGCTCATGGCCACCAGCGCCACGCTCGGCGACGTCGTGAAAGCGTCGATATCGCCGGAAATGAGCGCCTTCACCGGCGTTGTGCTGCTGGTAAATTCCACCATCTCGATGTCGAGGCCATATTTGGCGCCGAACTGGCTCGGCATGAAGGCCAGGCCGGCGTCGCCCTTGGCCTCGACGATGCCGAAGTTGATCTTGTCCGCTGCATGGCAGGCCAAGGGGGCGGCGAGGACGCCGATCGCGATTGCGCCAACCATCCGGCGCAGCATGCTGGGTGTAGACAAGGTCATTCGGTCTCCTGGATTTTATTTGTTTGAATGACTGTCATATTGTATTACGAATTACAGAAAGTCAAGCAGATTGGCGGGGCCGATCGAGTCCTTCTGCGGCTGTGGCAACGGCGCGTGCGCGGGCCGCGCCGGGCGACGCGGCGGCAGCAATGCCGCCGCCGCTGCAGCGCTCAGGGCGCCGGTGGCGGAACGTGCACCCAGCCGTTCATCAGCACGCGCGCGCTGCGGCTCATGATGGCCTTGCCGATGCTCCACTGGCCGCCGCTGTCGGTCGCTTCGGCGCCGACCCGCAAGGTGCCGGACGGATGGCCGAAGCGCACGGTCTGGCGCGCGCCGCCGCCGGCGGCAAGATTGACCAGCGTGCCGGGAATTGCCGCGGCGGCGCCGATGGCGATCGCCGCGGTACCGACCATGGCGTGGTGCAGCTTGCCCATCGACATCACGCGCGCCAGCAGGTCGATGTCGGCGGCGGCGACCCGCTTGCCGCTGGACGAGACGTAGTCGGCCGGCCGGGCGACAAACGCGATCTTCGGCGTATGCTGGCGTTTGCCTGCATCGTCGATGTGCGCGATCAGCCCCATCCGCAGCGCGCCGTGGGCGCGGATCGTTTCGAACCGTGCCAGTGCTTGCGGATCGCTGTTGATGGCGTCCTGCAACTCCGTGCCGGTATAGCCGAGGTCTTCGGCGTTGAGGAAAATGGTCGGGATGCCGGCGTTGATCATGGTGGCCCTGAAAGTGCCCACGCCCGGCACGTCGAGTTGGTCGACCAGCCGACCGGTCGGGAACATGGCGCCGCCGGCGCCCTCCTCGTCGGCGCCCGGATCGATGAATTCGAGCTGCACTTCGGCCGCCGGGAACGTGACGCCATCGAGTTCGAAATCGCCCGTCTCCTGGACCGCGCCGGCGCTCATCGGCACATGGGCGACGATGGTCTTGCCGATGTTGGCCTGCCAGATGCGCACGGTGGCGATGCCGTCCGGCGGAACGCGCGCCGCGTCGACCAGCCCGGCGCTGATGGCGAACGAACCGACCGCCGCCGACAGGTTGCCGCAGTTGCCGCTCCAGTCGACGAAGGCGGAGTCGATCGATACTTGCCCGAACAGGTAATCGACATCGTGACCGGGCCGGCTGCTTTTGGCCAGGATCACCGTCTTGCTGGTGCTCGAGGTGGCGCCGCCCATGCCGTCGATCTGCTTGCCGTACGGGTCGGGGCTGCCGATCACGCGCATCAACAGCGCGTCGCGCGCGGCGCCGGCCACCTGGGCGGCCTGCGGCAGATCGTCGAGCCGGAAGAACACGCCCTTGCTGGTGCCGCCGCGCATGTATGTAGCGGGGATTTTTATTTGAGGTAGGTACGTCATGTTCAGGCCGCTTTCATTGTTTGAAGGGAATTTGGGGCGAAGCGCCGACGCGCCGGGCGCCTTGCCGTCTGATGGTGGTGCGGCAATGATAGCTGCAATACCTGAGCCGCACCGTGCGAATGCCCGCCGCTGGCCGCGCTCCCGTCACGTTTCATATGGATCGGACAGGTAGCGCCGGATCACGAAGGCGGCGCCGATCAACATCACGGCCAGCACCAGGAACACGGCGTTGACCGAGTAATGCATCACCAGCACGCCGCCGACGACCGGGCCGATGGCGGCGCCGGTGAAGCGCGAAAAATTGTACAGCCCGACAGCGGTGCCCTTCTGCTGCTGGAACAGGTTGACCAGGATGGTGGACTGCACCGGCGTGCTGCAGCCGAGCAGCAGCCCGTAACAGGACAGCAGCACCACCAGCACCGCGACATTCATCAGCTGCCAGTGCAGCGCCATCCAGAACAGCGCCACCGTAATGCCCATGCCGAACGAGGCGGCGTTGAGGATGCGGGTGCGCGGCCAGTGCCGCTGCCAGCGCGCCCCCAGCCGCACACCCAGCAGCAGGCCAAGCGTCAGCGGCACGAAGAAGAAGCCGAACACCTTTGCCGGCAGCGCCAGCATGGTGTGCAGCAGCACCGGCAAGAACACGAGAAACACGTAGTAGCCGTAAAACTGGCTGAATCCCACCACCAGGATCGAGCATGCCGAGCGGTTGCGCAGAACGGCGCCGAAGGTCTTGAAGCTGATCGGCGTCGGCACCGTGTCGGGCGGCAGGGTTTCCTTCAGGCGCGCCCAGTTATACAGCAGCACGGCAGCGGCGGCGACGGCGAGCAGCGCGAAGATCCACTGCCATGGAAAGAAATAGGCGATCGCGCCGCCGAGCACCGGGCCGACCACGGGCCCCATGAAGCTGACGGTCTGATAGCTGCTCATCGCCTTGGCGCGCTCTTGCGGCGCAAAGATGTCGCCGATGACGGTGGGTGCGATCAGCACGGCGGCGCTGATGCCGGCCGCCTGCAGCGCCCGCCCGGCCAGGAACAGGCCGTACGAATCGGCCGCCATGCACAGCAGGCAGCCGACAATGTAGATGACCAGGCCGGGCAGCAGCGTGGCGCGCCGTCCCCAGCGGTCGGCAAGCGGGCCGATGACGAAGTTGCTGACCGCCAGGATCGCGGTAAACAGCGAGATGGTCAGGTTGATCAGCAGGGTATTGACGTGGAAGTACTGCTCGAGCTGGCCGAGGGCCGGCGTGTAGACCGTTTGCGTGAACGGGCCGAGGAAGGCGCCCGCGGCCACCCCGGCCAGCGTACTGGTTCGATTAACGGTCATCAAGATTCTGAAAAGATGCTGCGGTCAGTCCGGACCGCGGCCGCGCGGGGCCGCGGCCGGACGAGATGTCACTTGAGACGGAACGCTGCCTCGGCATTGGTCTGGAAGAAGCGCCGCTTGTCTTCCAGGCTGATGTCCATGCCGTCGAGCCGCGAAATCTCGTCGACCGTGTGCTGGTACGGATAGTCGGCCGCGTACATCACGCGGTCCGAGCCCATCATCTCCTGGGTGAACTTGATCGCCGGCTCGTGCGCCATGCCGCTGCTGGTGATGTAGAAATTCTCGCGCAGATAGTCGCTCGGCTTTTTCTTCAGCGGCTTCATCGACTCGTAGCGCTGCGAGCGAACCGTCGCCGCGTGCATGTAGTCGAGGCGGGAGGCCCAGAACGGCAGCGCCTCGCCCATGTGGCCGAGCACCATCTGCAGTTTCGGAAAGCGGTCGAACACGCCGGCGGTGATGATGCGCAGCGCGTGCATGCCGGTCTCGACGCCGAAGCCGTAAATGGCGCCATCCAGGCCGCAATCGAGGAAGGGCTGGATCATGTTCGCCGGCGGCGTATTCGGGTGCAGGTAGATCGGCGTGTCGTTCGCCTCGGCCGCGGCGAAAATATCCCAGAACTTCGGGTCGGACAGGTATTCGCCCTGCGTGTGCGAATTGATGATCACGCCGGTCAGGCCCAGCTGGGTGATGCCGCGTTCGATTTCCTTGGCCGCCTCGGCCGGATTTTGCGGGGCGACGGCCACCATGCCGGAAAAGCGCGTCGGGTGCTTGCGCACGGCGGCGGACAGCTCGTCGTTGGCGGTGCGGGCGAACGAGACTGCCGTGGCCGCATCCATCACCTGCACGCCGGGCGCCGTCAGCGCGATGACGGCGCGGTCGATGCCGGACTCGTCCATGTGCTGCAGGCGGCGCTGGTCCAGATCCGTCAGGCCGTCCATGATGAACCTGGCGCGCTCGCTCTGGCTGTTGATGTAGAAGCCCATCAGGCTGGTGAAGCCGGGATCGCAGTTCGGGCTGGCGAGGATCTTGCGGTAAATGTTGAGCAATTCGGCGGGCGCGAACGCCTCTTCCGTGGCGATGTGGACGTAGCTGGCCTTGGCCTCGCTTGCGGCCGGTGCGGACGTGGTCATGGGTGAATTCCTTTGTGGTGAATGAAGCCGGGCGGAAAAATATGCTTCGAATGCAGGCAGGTGCGTTGGATCTGTACTGTGACTCTTGATAATGGGGAACGGCACGGCCGTCCCCCGCTTTGGCTTATTCGGCCACGATCTTGGCGTTGTTGACGACGCTGACCCACTTCAGGTATTCGGCGTTCGCCACCCGCATCAGGTCTTCCGGGCTGCCAGGCTGCAGCGTCAGGCCCTGCTTGGCGAGCGCGTCCTTCACTTCGGCACTGGCGAGCGCCTCGCGGATGGCGCCGTTGTAGGCGGCGACCAGCGCCGGCGACATGCCTTTCGGTCCCCATACGCCGACCCATGCGTCCTCGTCGTAGCCGGCGACGCCGCCCTCTTGCAGCGGCACGATGTCCTTGTACAGCGGCTCGCGCTCGGCGCGGGTCGAACCGATGATCTTCAACTTGCCGTCGGCGCGCAGCGGAACGGCCAGGTGCAGCGGCATGACCATCATCTGGACGTGGCCGCCTAGGACGTCGGAAATGGCGCCGGCCGAGCCCTTGTACGGGATGTGCTTGACGGTGACGCCGGTGGTGTGGATGAATTTCTCCATCGCCAGGTGATGCAGCGTGCCGTTACCCGGCGAGGCGTAGGTGCCGACGGTCGGATTGGCCTTCAGGTAGGCGATCAGCTCTTTCGGATTGGAGGCCGGCACCGACGGGTGCACGACCAGGGCGAAATTGTTGGTGCCGACCATGCCCAGCGGCTGGAAGCTCTTGAGCACGTCGAACGGCACCGTCTTGTAAAACAGCGGCAAGGTCAGCGAGGTATTGGTCGATACCATGATGGTCTGGCCGTTCGGCGCCGCCTTGGCCGTCGCGTCCATGCCGATGATGCCCGAGGCACCCGGCTTGTTATCGGTGATCACGCTCTGCGCCATGCGCTTGGCGATGACCGGGCCGATCACGCGCGACACGCTGTCGAGCGTGGTGCCGGGGGTGAACGGCACGATGATGCGGATCGGGCCGCCGACGGTCTGGGCCTGCGCGGCGCCGGCCAGCGTGGCCGCGCCCAGGGCGATGGCGGTCGCCGTCAGCAGCAGCAGGCGGCGCGTGTTCTTGATCGATGAGTTGGTATTCATTGTTTCTCCAGTATGGGGCGGCGCCGCTTGACGGCGCCGCCCGGTTGCATCAATGGACCGGCTGACCGGTCAGAACGCGTGGCGCAGGCCGACCATTAGGCCAGTCTGGCCGAGGCCAGGGCCGACGGTGCCGCCGGCGGACACCGAGATCGCCGCGGTGCCTTCGTTCTTCATGCGCGCCAGCGACACGTAGGTCGCGGTGCGGCGCGAAAAGCTGTAGGTGGCGCGCAGCACGGCGATGGTCGAATCGTTGCCCGAATTCTTGACGTCGAGCTTGGCCACCTGGGCGTCCACCACCACGCTCGGCGCCACCGGATAGCTGGCGCCGATCTGCATCAGGCGCGTCTCGGTATCGATCGCGGCGTCGGTGGCGCGCTCGATGATGCCGCCGCCGATGCGCAGCTTGTCGACCACGACGTAGCCGTTGATGCCGACGCGGCGATCGTCGTAATCGCTGCGGTTCAGGCCGAAGCCGGCGTTCGGACCGCCGTTCAGGACGTCGTAGGAAGCGGCCATGCCGTACTTCGGCGTGTCGTAGGCCAGCATTGCCGTCACCTGGCGGCAGGCCTTGCTGTCGGTGGCCAGTTCGCCGCCGCAGGCGGTCGAGCCGGGGCCGGCGACGACGCTGGTCGCATCGCGGCCGGTGCTGAAGGTGGCGCCGACGGTCACGTTGGAGAACTTGCCGAGGTAGCCGATGGTATTGTCGCTGCGCGCATTCGGCAGGTAGCCGTCGAGGTTGGGATAGCTGTGGATGCTCGGGCCCATCACGTTCGAGCGCAGGTTGGCGATGTAGGTCATGTTGATCATGCGGCCCAGCATCAGGGTGCCGAAGTTGCCTTGCAAGCCTACCCAGGCCGAACGGCCGAACAGGCGGCCGCCGTTTTGCAGCACGCCGCCGTCGACCGAGTAGCCCATCTCGAGGTTGTACAGCGCTTTCAGGCCGTTGCCCAGATCTTCCGAGCCGCGAAAGCCGATGTTCGAGGGGAAGGAGCCGGCCAGCGTCGGCATCCGCGTTAGCGACGCGCCCGCGGCGTTGACGTTGGTCAGGTATTCGACGCCGCTGTCGGCCAGGCCGTATATGGTGACGTTGCTCGCCCCCGTGGTGGCTGCCGGCCAGCGGTCGGGCGGCATCTGCGCCATCGCCGAGGTGGCGAAACAGGCGAGCGAGATTGCCGCGGTGCGGCCTACTATTTTCTTCATTGCTGTCTCCGAGTACTGTTTTTATGGATTTTTTTGGTGCCGCAATCAAGAAAGCGCGTGTCGTTCCCCTCAGTATCTTGCCCGCACGCACCAACTTGATGCACGTATCATTGCCGAACCCTGCGGCAGGGTCCAATACCCTTTTTGGAAACCGCCATACCTCTTCGGTATGGCCTGTGCCATAATCAAAACTATGGATCTCAAGCAATTGCGATATTTTCTTGCCCTCGCCCAAGAAGGCAGTTTCAGCCGCGCGTCGGAGCAATTGCACATGGCGCAGCCGCCGCTGACGCGGCAGATCCATGGCCTGGAAGAAGAACTCGGCACGACGCTGTTCGTGCGCACGCCGCGCGGGGTCGAGCTGACCGGCGCCGGCGAGGTGATGCTGCAGGAAGTGCCGAACATCCTGGCGATGGTCAAAGCGGCCAGGGAAAAGACCCAGTACGCCGGCAAGGGCTATCTCGGGCGCCTCGACGTCGGCATTTTCGGTTCCGGCATCCTGCGCGTGATTCCGCACCTGCTCGCGCAGTTCCACCGCGAGCGCCCGCTGGTGCGCATCGCCCTGTACAACATGACCAAGAGCCAGCAGATCCAGGCGCTGCGCGAGCGCCGCATCACCATCGGCTTCAACCGGCTGGTGCCGAACGAGCCCGACATCGCTGTCGAAGTCGTCGACCGCGAGCTGCTGTATGTCGGGCTGTACGAGGGACACCCGCTGTGCGCGAAGGACCGGATCACCATCGGCGACCTGGAAGACCAGCCGATGATTCTGTACCCTAGCTCGCCGCTGCGCGGCCTGGCGCTGGAGGTGATCAGCGCCTTCCGCAACGACGGCGTGCGGCTGGTCATCGGGCAGGAAGTCGAGGATGTGCTGACCTGCATCGCTCTGGTATCGGGGCGCTTCGGCCTGACCATCACCACGGCGTCGGCAACCAGCCTGTGCCTGCCCGGCGTGGTCTATCGACCGCTCGATTCGCAGTGGCTGCGCGACGTCGAGCTCAGCGTCCTGTACCGGCAAAACGACCAGTCGCCGATCCTGCAGGCGTTTCTCGACGTCATGCGCAAGTCCCTGCTTGCGGCCGAGAGCGGCAGCGCGGAGACGTGAGTGCCGGCCGGCCGACGCCGGCCGAAAACACAAGTGCCCGCTTTCGCGGGCACCGCTCTCTGGATAGGAAACGCAGCTTCGTCAGCGCCGCGACGCCACCATCTTGCTGGCAAGGTAGACCGCATACAGCGCCGCCACGCCCACCACCAGGTAGACGAACCGCGTGGCCGGGGTCATGACGCCGAACAGGCTCGCCACCACGTCGACGCCAAACAGGGCCACCATCGCCCAGTTCAGCCCGCCGATGATGAGCAGGGTTATTGCCGCGTAATCGAACACCGACATCTTCACGCCGTGGCGTTCGCCGCCAGGCGTCGTGCGCCGCTCGGGAATATGGCGGCGGTCGGTGGGAATATTCATCGTTGCCATCACTGTCCTCCTCATTTCGAGATCACACCCCGCTTTCGCACGGGGCACCGACTTAGACAGTGATAAGCGCGCCAAGTTTTGCCGCGTCTGCCGCTAGCCCTTCCAGGTCCGCTTCAGTCCGGTATCGGCATGGATCCAGCCGCCGCGCGGGCCTTCGCGGTAATAGAATCCCACCCCGCCCTGGCGGAAGCTGCGCACCAGGCCGCCGAGCACTTCCGCGTTGAGGTTGGCGACGCGGATGTCGGCCGCCTTGCCGTCGATGTGCAGCGACTGGCGCGCCGCCGGCACGCCCTGCTCGATCAGCTTGCTGTTCGACTTGGAGGTGCGGTAGCCCGACAGGATCTCGAGCGGCTGCTCCATGCCGTAGCGCGCCAGGAACGCCTGGGTGCCCCACAGCGTTTCGAACAGCTTCGGGTCGATCGGCGCCGTCTCCTTGCCGACGACGTCGCGCATCAGGTGGCACAGTTCCTGGTAGGCCGAGTCGATGACCTCGCCGTCGCGCCAATACAGCACCTTGGCCTTTTCGCCGGACTGCGGGCGCGTCACCGACAGCGTGCGCGGCCTGAGCCAGAATTCGAGGTCGAGCGCCTGGGCGTCGAAGATGTCGGGCGGCGGCGCCATGCCGCCCATGCCGGCCGATTCGGCCACCACGCGCGGCGGCGGCGCCGTGCGGCTGGCGGTGCGAACCGCCGGGCCGGTCTTGGCCACGGCGCTCTTCGGCGGCGGCGGCGCGCTGGCCGGCGCGGCGCAGCCGATCAGCGGCACCGTCAGTGCGCCCAGCGTGGACAGGCATAAACCGTGTTGGAGAAATTCTCTGCGCGAAGCCATATCGTACCCATCAATTGGAGGCGCACACTATAACGCAGCCGATGCGCGCACGACAACGAATTCGGGATTAGTTGACGCCGCAGTTGCAGAAGCGTTTGGCGGCGGCGTCCGGCGCCGCATCGAGCTGCTTCCAGAACAAGTCGCTGTCGAGGCCAAAACAGCTCTTTTCCTTGCCGGCATTGAGGTAGCCGTTGCGCGCGAAAAAGTCGCGCCCGGCGGCGGTGCAGTGCAGCTTGACCACGCCGATGCCCCAGTCGCGCGCCTTGGCCTCGACGCCATCGAGCAGCGCCTTGCCGACGCCGCTGCGCTGGGCTTCCGGCAACACGTAGCACAGCGACAACTTGCCGGCCTGGGTCAGCAAGGCGACACCGACCACTTCGCCGTCGCGTTCGGCCACCACCGTATAGTTGGTCGGCGACGCCAGCCAGCCCGCCACGTTTTGGGGCGTCTTGTTACCGAGCCAGGTATCGAGCACGTTGCTGTTGTTCTGATGATCCTGCACGCAGCATTCGCGGATCGAACGGCGCAGCACGCCGCAAGCGGCGCTGGCGTCTTCCGGTGCTGCCGAGCGAATCTGAATACCCATGGTAGTGAACTTTAAAGCAATGATTATAAGAACAAGGTATTGCTACCCTTCAAGATGCATACAAATGACTATACACGGAAGCGCCGGCGTTTGCCCGCTGGGTCCGCATCCGGGCGCGCCCGCCGACGTCGCTACAACGTTGTCGTCTAAGCATATGACAAAACTGTACTTCCGTTGCAAGCGCCATTTGTCGGACCATGCGGTACTGTCCACATACCGAACACGCGAGAACAATATGACCAAACCTGTGCTGCTTCCCCGCCGCTATATCGTCGCCCTGCTGATGGGCGCGCTGGCCCTGCCGCTCGGCGCCCGCGCCGCCGAGGTCGAACTGCTGAACGTGTCGTACGACGTCGCGCGCGAATTGTACAAGGACATCAACCCGGTGTTCGCCGCCGACTGGAAGAAAAAGACCGGCGAGACGGTCGTCATCAAGCAGTCGCACGGCGGCTCGAGCAAGCAGGCGCGCTCGGTCGCCGATGGCCTCGAAGCATCGGTGGTGACGATGAACCAGGCCAACGACATCGACATGCTGGCCGACCGCGGCCTGGTGGCGCAGGACTGGGCCAAGAAATTCCCCAACAACGCGGCGCCCTACTACTCGACCATGGTGTTCCTGGTCCGCAAAGGCAACCCGAAGCAGATCAAGAACTGGGACGATCTCGCCAAGCCGGGCGTCAAGGTCGTCATTCCGAATCCCAAGACCGCCGGCAACGGCCGCTACACCTACCTGGCCGCGTGGGGCTCGGTGCTGAAAAAAGGCGGCACCGAAGCGCAGGCGCGCGACCTCGTCACCCGCATCTTCAAGAACGTGCCGGTGCTCGACGCCGGCGGGCGCGCCGCCACCACCACCTTCACGCAGCGCGAAATCGGCGACGCCCTGGTGACGTTCGAGAACGAGGTGCAGATGGTGCGCGCCGAGTTCGGCGAGAACTTCGAAGTGGTGTATCCGCCGAACTCGATCCTGGCCGAATCGCCCGTCGCGGTGATCGACAAGGTGGTCGACAAGCGCGGCGTGCGCAAGCAGGCGACCGCCTACCTCAACTTCCTGTATTCGGAAGCCGGCCAGGAAATCGGCGCCAAGCACTACCTGCGCGTGCGCTCGCCGGCGGTGGCCAAGAAGTTCGCCGCCAACTACAAGCCGATCACGCTGTTTACCGTCGACGAGGTGTTCGGCGGCTGGAAACAGGCGCAGAAAAAGCACTTCGACGACGGCGGCGAGTTCGATAAAATTTACCAGCCGAAATAATTCGCAAGGCGTCCGGATTGTCAGTTTAAAAAGGCTCTGCAGCAACGCAGGGCCTTTTTTCCATGATTATTACAAGTTGAGACAGCTTTCTCCGTGTGCGCCATAGACATACCCCAATGTTGGTGCTATCTTCGCGGCAGAGTAATGTTGCTTCACAGCCAGATTGTTTTCATCTCGCGCAGCGCCCCCGTCCCCGGCGCCCGATCTTGAACCGCTGCATTCACGAAAACACACCCCCATGAAAAAACTGTTCGCCACCGTCCTGCTGTCGATTTCCGCCGCCGTTGCCGTCGCCGGTCCGTACGGATCGCAATCGGTGCTGGTCGTCGAAGACGACACCGGCAAGGTCCTGATCGAAAAGAACGCCAACACGATCGTGCCGATCGCCTCGCTGACCAAGCTGATGACCGCGATGGTCGTGCTCGACGCCAGGCAGGACATGAGCGCGCCGATCTTTATCGAGCAGGGCGACGTCGACATGCTCAAGCACAGCACCTCGCGCGTGCCGGTGGGCGCCGCCATCTCGCGCCAGGACGTGCTGCAGCTGGCGCTGATGTCGTCCGATAACCGCGCCGCCCACTCGCTCGGCCGCACCTACCCGGGCGGCACGCCGGCGTTCAAGGCCGCCGTCAAGGCCAAGATCGCCGCGCTGGGGATGACCCAGACCGTGATCGAAGAGCCGACCGGCCTGTCGCCGAACAACAAGTCGACCGCCGCCGACATGATCAAGATGGCAGTGGCCGCATCGGCCTATCCCGAGATCGCGCGCATCACCACCGATTCGAAGGACATCATCAACATCAACGGCCGCGGCGTCGAGTACCGCAACACCAACCGCCTGGTCGGCGCCAAGGGCTGGGACATCGGCCTGTCGAAGACCGGCTACACCGAGGAAGCGGGCCGCTGCCTGATCATGCGCATCAAGGCGGCCGGCAAGAACGCCACGCTGGTGCTGCTGAACGCCAAGGCGTCGTCGGTGCGCGTCGTCGACGCGCTGTCGATCCGCCGCTTCATGACGGGCGACGCGGCGCCGGTGCTGGCCCGCGCCCACCCGCGCGCACATCCGCGCGCCGAAGCACGCCTGATGAAAGTATCGATCCGCGCGCGCGGCGCCAAGCAGGTCAAGGCGCGCCACCGCCGCGCGTAATTTCAGCGCCGCACAGCGAAAAGCCACCGAATGCCGGTGGCTTTTTTTTGTTTGCCAGCAGTAGAACCGTCATCCTCGCGAACGCGGGGACCCATACTGAGCGTGCCCTACCCTCCCAACATATCCCGCAACCCGCTCGCCCTCTTTGTCCTGCGCCCGATCGCCTCGGCCAGCACCGCGCTGGCCGGCGTCACCAGCGTAAAGACCTGGCTGGCGCGCGTGATCCCCGTATATACCAGCTCGCGCGCCAGCATCGAGCCGCCCGACTTCGGCAGCACCAGCACCGTGTGCGCGAACTCCGAACCCTGCGATTTGTGCACCGTCATCGCGAACGCCGTCTCGACGTGGCGCAGCCGCGTGGCCAGCACGCTGCGCACCTTGTCGCCTTCCAGGAAGTACACCCGCAGCGAGTCCGGGCGCGCAGGGTCGGCCAGCGTCAGGCCGATGTCGCCATTGAACACGCCGGTGCCGTAGTCGTTGCGGGTGACCATCACCGGCCGGCCGACGTACCATTCGCCGCGGCGCCGGATCAGGCGCGCCGCCTCGAGCCGTTGCTCGATCGCCGCGTTCAGCCCGGTCACGCCCCACTCGCCGTCGCGCACCGCGCACAGCAGCCGGAACGACTCGAAGCTTTGCAGCACCGACCTCGCCCAGCCGTCATGGCTGGCGGCGCCGCCGGCGCGCAGCAGCTCCAGGTACGGCCGGTAGCCTTCCTCCGCCAGCTGCAGCACGTGATGCTGCTGCGCCTGCTCGATCCAGCGCACGGCGTCGTCGCCGCCGCGCAGCACCGCCTCGGCGCGCGCCACTTCGCCGGCGTTCACCGCCAGCGCCAGCTGGCCGATCGGGCCGCCGAAGCGGCGGCTGTGGCGCAGCATCACCGTCTGCTGGGCCAGCGCGCCGGCGGCGCCGGCAAAGTCGGGCGGGATCGTTTCGCCGCTGGCCTCGAGCGCGTACGCCAGCGTGGCGGCGTCGTAGCCGCCGGCCTGGGCATCGTGGCACAGGTCGCCCAGCACGGCGCCCGCTTCCACCGACGCCAGCTGGTCCTTGTCGCCCAACAGCACCAGCGTGGCGCCGGCCGGCAGCGCATCGAGCAGCGACGCCATCATCTCCAGGTGCACCATCGACGCCTCGTCGACGATCAGCACGTCGACGTCGAGCGGATTGCCGTGGTGGTGCGCGAAAGCGCGCGTGTCCGGCCGCGCGCCCAGCAGGCTGTGGAGCGTGCGGGCGGCGCCCATGCGCGCCGTCAGCTCGCGCAGCGGCAGCGCCTCGCCCACCTTGTCGGCCAGTTCGGTCAGCGCCTTGTCGATCGACTGCTTCAGCCGCGCCGCCGCCTTGCCGGTGGGCGCCGCCAGCGCGATGCGCAGGCCGCCGGCGTCCGGCGCCACCGCGAACAGCAGCGCCAGCAGGCGCGCCACGGTGTAGGTCTTGCCGGTGCCGGGGCCGCCGGTGATGATCGCCACCGAGCCGCGCAGCGCGATCGCGCAGGCCAGCTTTTGCCAGTCCGGCGTTTCGGCTTCGCGGTGCGAGGCGAACAGGATGTCCAGCGTACCGCGCACTTTAGTTGTATCGACCAGGCGCACCTGGCGCGCCCGCGCTCCGATGCTGCCGGCCACCAGCGTCTCGTCGCGCCAGTAGCGGCGCAGGTAAAGGCGCGCGCCGTCCAGCACCAGCGGCTGGTCGAAACTGAGGTCGCCCGCCTGCCATACCTGTTCGGCGCCGGCCAGCAGCGCGCTCCAGGCCTTGACGCTTTTCGGCAGCGGCGCGGCGGCGGCGGCCAGCGTCTGCCACTGCTCTTCGCTCCAGCCGGTCAGCGCGCACGGATCGTCCACCAGCTCGTCGAGCATCAGGCAGCTGTGGCCGCGCCCTTCCAGTTCGGACAGCAGCACGCACGCCAGCATCAGCGGCGGCGACGCATGGCCCACCGAGGCGATGAAGCGCGCGAACGCGCCGGACAGGCGGCGCAGCTCGCCCGCCTCGGTCAGCGCGTCCACCGCCGCCCACAGGGCGTTCATGTCGGACTCAGGTTTCATCATTGGTCGTCCAGCAGCCGCTCCAGGCCATCGAGCAGGTCGAGGTCCGGTTCCAGCAGGTAGCAGCCGCGCGTGGCCTGGTTGGAGATCCCGCGCAGGAACATGAATATGGCGCCGCCCAGCTGCAGCGCCGGGTCGTAGTCGTCGCCGAGCCGGCTGCGCAGCAGGCGGTGCAGCGCCAGCATGTAGATCGCGCCCTGGATGTCGTAGCGGTGCGCCGCCATCGCGGCCGCCATCGCCGCGCGGCTGTAGGCGGCGTCGCCGGCGCCGAGCGAATTCGATTTGTAGTCCAGCACCCAGTAGCGCCCCTCGTGTTCGAACACCAGGTCGGCGAAGCCCTTCAGCATGCCGTGCAGCTGGCGCTCCGGCAGCACCGGCCGCGCCACGCCGCCCAGCATGCGGTCGGCGCACAGCTGGTCGAGCCGGGCGCTTTTCAGGTGCTGGCTGGGGAACCAGAATTCCATCTCGGGCAGCACGCCGTCCAGTTCCGCCAGCGGCGCGTCCAGGTGCGGCAGCGTCGTGGTCGCGATTTCGCGCAGCCAGGCGATGGCGTCCTCCTTGCGGTTGCCCCAGCCGGCGCGCTCGCACCTGGCGCCAAGGCGCGTGTCGAAATGCGGATCGAGCACGCTGGAAAAGCCCTCCTGGCCCATCCACTCGAGCTGCTCGTGCAGGAAGTTACCCGGCACCGAGCCGCGCGGGAAGCGGTGCCACGGCGCGTCGTCGGTTCGCGCCGGCGCCTGCTTCGGTTCTTCTTCCAGCAGCGTTTCCTCCTGCGCGTGCATCGGCGCCTTGCCGGTCTGGCGCGTCAGCGACGTGAACGAGCCGACCGACCAGTTGCGTTCAAAAGTGCCGGAAAACACGGCGGCGTCCTTCAACGACTTGAGCACTTCCTCGCGCGCCAGCAGCGTCACGCCTTCCGGCGCGGCGAGCGGCTTCAGGTCGATGGCGCTCGATTCGCCGCGCAGCGTCTGCCAGTGCCCGTGCATGTCGGCCGCCGCAATCTGCGCGCCGCCGCCCAGCAGGTAGCCGAGCGCCGATTCGTGCAGCTTGTTCTCGCCCGCCTTCTTGGCCGCCACCGCCGCCACGCCCAGCCAGAGGAAGTGGCGCGCGCGCGTCAGCGCCACGTACAGCAGGCGCAGGTCTTCCTCGATGCGCGCGCGGTCGACCGCTTCCAGCGCGGCCTCCGACAATCCCAGGTCCAGCTTGCGCTGGTCGTCTTTATCGACGAACTCGAAGAAGCTGCGGTTGCGGCGGTCGGTCTTGCGCGCGGTGACCGCGAACGGCAGGTACACCAGCGGGTACTCCAGGCCCTTCGACTTGTGCACCGTCACCACCTTGACCAGTTCGGCATCGCTTTCGAGGCGCAGCACGCGCTCGTCGCCGCCCTCGCCGATGCCGGCCACCTGTTCGGCGAACCAGCGGATCAGCGCCTGCTCGCCATCGAGCCCGCTGCTGGCCGTCTGCAGCAGCTCGGCCAGGTGCAGCAGGTTGGTCAGCCGCCTTTCGCCGCCGGCCTCCTGCAGCAGCGTCGACGGCAGGTTCAGTTCGTGCACGAAGCGGCGCAGCATCGCCAGCACGCCCTGGCGCTGCCACACCACATGCAGTGCTTTGAGCTGCTCGACCCGTTCTTCCCACGCCAGTTCGTCGGACGACATGCGCGCCAGCGCGGCCAGCGAAAGCCCCGCGGTGCGCGTTGCGAAGGCCGCGCGCGCCAGGCCGCCGTCGAGCGGATTGGCCACCGCGTAGAGCCAGCGCAGCACGTCGGCCGCCTCCTCGCTGTCGACCACCGAGTCCTTGTCGGACAGGTAGACGCTGAGCACCTTGCGCCGCGCCAGCGCCTGCCTCACCGCCGCCGCCTCGCGCCGGTTGCGCACGAGGATCGCGATATCGGCCGGCACCAGCCGAACAAACCCGTCCTCCTTCTCGAAACCGGCCTGCGGGTCGTTCAGCAGCGCGACGATATGCTCGGCGCAGTGATGGGCGAAAAACTCGAGGTAGTCGTCGGCGCGCATGTCCTCGCGGTCCGAACTGCACACCGCCAGCGCCTGGAACGGCCCCTCGACGCCGACCAGGCGCTCCTTGCGGCCCTGCGCGTCGACCGCGTCGAACGGCAGCGGATTGACGTCGCCCTTCTTGAACCTGAAGGCGCCGGCGGCGAAACCATTTTCGGCGTGCAGGAACAGCTGGTTGACCGCCTCCACCACCGCCGCGGTGGAGCGGTAGTTGGTGCCGAGCTTGTAGTGGCGCCCTTCGGTGGCGGCGCGCGCGGAAAGGTAGCTGTTGATGTCGGCGCCGCGAAAACCGTAGATCGACTGCTTCGGGTCGCCGATCAGGAACAGCCCGTGCGCCGGGTCGTTGTCGCCGACCCGGTACAGCAGGTTGAAGATCGCATACTGGTCGGGCGACGTATCCTGGAATTCGTCGACCATCGCCACCGGATACTGCGCGGCGATGCGCTTGCGCAGCTGCTCGCCGTTGTCGCCTTCCAGCGCCGCCTTCAGCCGTTCCAGCATGTCGGCGAAGCCGAACTGGCGGCTGCGCTTCTTCAGCTCCGCCATCCGCTGCGCGATGCTCGCCGCGGCGTGGCGGAACAAAGCGTGCGACAGCGGCGGGATGGCTTTGAGCGCCTCCCACAAGGCGGTCGTGTGCTCGAAGCATTCGGGCGCGGCGACACTGAAGTCCTTGCTGCAGGCGTCCGTGATACCGTCGGGCGTCAGCCGGTGCCAGGCGGTGTCCGTCATCACCGGCAAGACCTGCGCGGGGTCTTGCGCCCAGGCGCGCAGCGCATCGAACCACTTGACCAGCGACTCGGCGCGCAGCTTGCTGCCGTTGAAGCACTTCGGCACCACCGCGCGCTGGCCGGCGATCCACTGCTCCATCTGGTTGGCGCGCTCGACCCAGCCGGCCTTCAGGCGCGCCAGCTCCTCGCGCTGGGCGCGTTCGACCCGCGCGATCAGCGCCGCCAGCGCTTCGTCCGGCACGTCGCCGAGCAGGTGCACGCGGCGCACCAGTTCGCGCACCGACTGCTTCAGCGCGCCGACATCCTGCCAGCAGCCCATCAGCGCGGACAGCGCATTGCTGTTCAGCGGGTAGACGTTCTGCCGCCAGTAGTCGTGCGCGGCGTCCTCGAACAGCGCGTGTTCGTCGCTGACCAGCTCTTCGTCGAACAGGCTGCCGCTGTCGAAGGCATGCTCGCGCAGCATGCGCTGGCACCAGGCGTCGATGGTGAAAATCGCCGCTTCGTCCATCGTCTCGGCGGCCATCATCAGACGGTGCGCCGCCTGCTGGCGTTCGGCATGGCCCGGATAGGACGCCGCGAGCGGAGACAAGTAGGGATCGTTCGCGGGATCTTCCGCGCGGAAGAAAGCGGCCGCCTCCACCAGCCGCTCGCGAACGCGGTTCGACAGCTCGCGCGTCGCCGCTCGGGTAAACGTCATGACCAGGATTTCGTGCGGCATCAGCGCGCGGGCAAAGCCATTGTCGCCGCCGTGGCCCAGCACCAGCCTGACGTACAGCGCGGCGATGGTCCAGGTCTTGCCGGTGCCGGCGCTCGCCTCGATCAGGCGCGAACCGTGCAGCGGAAAGTCGATCGGCTTCAGCAGTTCGCTCATGCCTGCTCCCTGTCGAGCGGGGCGATGACGACATGCGCGTCGAGCCAGTCGGCCAGCGGCCCATACAGCGACTGCGCCGTTTCCAGCCACGCGCCGCCGGCAGTGAGCGCGGCGAAGTCGGGCCACAGGCGCGCCAGGCACAGGTCCTGCACCTCGCCGGACATTTCGAAGCCGCCGTCATAGGTGGCGCGCGGGTCGCCGTTGCGCAGCAGCGCCAGCGCCGTCTTGCAGGCGACCGGCAGCGGCTGGTCGAGGTTCTGCCGCCACAACGCCACCAGGGTAGCCAGCACCGCGTGCGAATGGTCCTTGTCGAGCGGCGCCATGGTGACGATGGCGTCGCGCGCGACCAGGTAGCCGGTCACCGGATGGCCGGCTGCCGCGGCGCCGAGCTGGCGCAGCCAGGCGCCGATCAGCTTGTCGCCACGCGCCGCGCCCTTCTTGTCGAGCACCTTGGAGGAGATCTGCATCAGCCATGCGGCGCCGTCTTCGCCGTTGCGCAGCTTGTCGATCCAGTCATCGAGCTCGATGCCGTCGAAGCGCAGGCTGATCGGCAGCTTGGGGGCCTGCGCCTGGAAGCGCGCGCCCAGCGTCAGCCAGGCGGTACGCACCGGCACCAGCCCTTCGATCAGCTGCTCCTGCCATTTGCGGCCGATCAGGCCAATCGGCAGCACGCCTTCGCGTCCCAGCCGTTCGGCGCGCACGGCCAGGCCGGCGCGCACTTCGTCGAGCGCCTCGGGCGCACCGCCGTCGTCGAGCAGGCTGTCCTCCAGCAGGTATCGTTCCAGCGCGTTGAACGAAAACGGCTCCTCGTCCTGGCCCAGCGCATCGGCGTCGGCGAACCAGACGCCGAGGCGGCGCTGGAAGAAGTAGCGCGCCGGCTGCTTGAGGAACTTGGCCAGTTCGGCCAGCTTCAGGCGATACTCGCCCTCCAGCTCGAACGGCGGCAGCGCGCTGTCGATAGCGGCCGCCGCCGACGCATGGGCGGCGCGCCACTCGCCGGCGTAGGTCGGCAGGCCGCCCTGCTCGAAATAGCGGCGGCTGAACGGCTGCAGCGCGTGCTCGGTGGTCATCAAGCCGAGGTCGAGGTCCCAGCCCGCTTTCAGGTAGTCGCGCAATTGCGACACCAGCACCGAGGCCGGCTGCTCGCTGTTGTCGCGCACGTTGCGCCCGACCCAGCTGACGTACAGCTTGTCGCGCGCGGCCAGCAGCGCTTCGAGCATCAGGTAGCGGTCGTCGTCGCGGCGCGAGCGGTCGCCCGGCCGCGCCATGCCGGGCAGCGCCAGCAGGTCGAAATCGGCCTGGCGCGCGCGGCGCGGGAAGTCGCCGTCGTTCATGCCGAGCAGGCACACCACGCGAAACGGCACCGCGCGCATCGGCATCAGGCTGCAGAAGGTCACGCCGCCGGAGACGAACTGGTGGTTCAGGGTCGGCTCGTCGAGCGCGCCGAGCCACGCTTCGCGCAGCACGGCGAGCGGCACCGCTTCGGCGAATTCGGCGTTGTCGCAGGTCTCGAGCCAGCTTTGCAGCGCCTCGCGCAGCTGCGCCAGGGTCAGGCGGTCGGCCTCTTCCGAGCCGTCGAAGAAGGCGGCCAGCAGCGCGCGCGCCTGTTCGCCCCATTCGGCCGGGGTGCGCGCAAGCGCCAGGCTGGCGCGCCAGGCCAGCAGCGTTTCGATCAGCTGCGCCAGCGAGCCGGCCAGCGCCGCATCGAGGCCGCCCACTTCGGCGTACGGCTCGATGCCGCCGAAACTGGCGCCGGCGCCGCTCGCGTAACCGAGCAGCATGCGCCGCACGCCGAATATCCAGGCATTCTGCTCGCCCGCCGAGCCCAGTCCGAGGCCGTCGCGGTGCTGCTGATCGAGTCCCCAGCGCACGCTGGCGCCTTCGATCCACTGGCCGAGCGTGGCCAGGTCTTCTTCCTCCAGCCCGAAGCGCGCGGCCAGCGCCGGCACGTCGAGCAGGTCGCGCACCTCGCTTTGCCGGCAGCGCTGCTGCGGCAAGCGCAACAGCCATTCGAGCGCCACCAGCAGCGGATTGACGCTGCGGTCCTTGACGTCGCCGATCTCGAACGGGATGAAGCGCGCGTCGCTGCGCTTGTGCTGGTCGAACACGGCGTGGATCGCCCCCGAAAACGTATCGATGTCGGGCACCATCACCACCACGTCGCGCGGCCGCAGGGCCGGTTCGGAACCAGCGGCAAACCACGACAGCAGCTGGTCGTGCAGCACCTCGACTTCGCGCTGCACGCTGTGGGCGACGTGAAATTCGATCGAGCGGTCGCTCGCCGCCGGCGCCGGCCACTGGTGTTCCGCCAGCGGCAGCAGGTCGCGCACCGCCGCCTGCACCTGCCCGAGCAGGGTGTCGCCCTCGCCTTCGCTGAACAGGTCGACCCGCATGTTCTCGAAGCGCCCCTCGGCGGCGCTGTCGAATTCGTCGAGCATGCGCACGAAATCGCGTCCCTGGCGGCCCCAGCTCGCCAGCAGCGGGTGGCTGTGCGTGTGCATGTCCTCGATCGGCACGTGCGACAGGTCGACGCCGCCGCGCGGCTGCTGGCGCCGGTGCCGCGCCTTCAGCAGTTCATGCCCTTCGATGATGTCGCCCCAGTAGAACTGGCACGGATTGGGCACCGCCAGCAGCACCTGGCAATGACGCGACAATGCCGCCACCGCCTGCAAGGTCTGGTACGGCAGCGCCGAGATGCCGAAGACGACGACGCGGCGCGGCAGCCGCCCGGCCGGGGCGGCGCCCTCCTCGCTGGCGCGCACGAATTCGCTGTGGATGGTGGCGCGGCCGGACTGGCGCAGCGGCGCCGCCAGGCTGTCGTTGACGGCGCGCCAGAGCTGCGCCTGCCACAGCTGTTCGTCCGGCAGCGCCACCGCCTCGCCGCGCGCGTTGCGCAGCTGGTCGCGCCCGGCCGCCCAGTCTTCAAGCCAGTCGGCGCGGTACACCTGGTACTGGTCGAACAGGTCGGACAGGCGTTCGGCCAGCTGCAGGCGGCGTTCCGGGTCGCCGTCGCCGAGAAAGTGGCGCAGCGGCGCGAAGCCGTCGCCAGGCAGCAGCGCCGGCAGCAGCCGCATCAGGCGCCAGGTCAGCGGCGCCTTGTCGAACGGCGAGCGCTTCGGCACGCGCTCGGCGCCGAGCATGCCGCGGTAGGCTTCCCACAAGAAGCGCGCCGGCAGCGCCACCCGGGTGGCGGCGCAGACGCCGGTTTGCTCGGCCAGCGCGATCTTCAGCCATTCGGCGACGCCGTTCGACTGCACCAGGATGATCTCGGATTCCAGCGGCGACAACGGGTGCTTGCGCAGCCAGCCGAACAGCGCGGCGCGCAATTGTTCCAGCTCGTTACCGTGCAGAATGAGAAGTCCGGGCGTGACGGGAGATGCCATGGTGTTCCGTTAATGGGCCGGGTCGGCAGCGCCACAGCATACTATTTTTAGGGCGCCGGCGGTAGGGCCGCGCTCATCCAGGCGCCGGTTCGCCCAGCTCGGTCGCCATGTGCTCGGTCAGCAGCTCGCGCAGCGCGACCATGCGCTTGAGCAAGACGTTCGCCTCGGCCACCGAGCCGCCGCCGCGCAGGTCCTCGAGCCCCTGGCACAGCTGCGCGAAGGCCATCGCGCCGACCGCGCGCGCCGCCGACTTCATCCGGTGGCCGGTGTCGGCGGCGCGCTCGATGTCGCCGCGCGCGAGCGCCTCGCCGACCACCGCTAGGCCGTCGCGCGCCGAGTCGAGGAACATGAAAGCGTATTTGCGCATCTTGTCGGGGTTGCCGCCGAAGGTCAGCGACAGCGCGCCCATGTCGAACATGGGCGCGGCCGCCGGCTCGGCGGCGCCCGCGCGCGCGGCCGGCGCCTCCACCGCCGCCGGCGCGCGCGCCCGCAGGCAGCGCGCGATCACGTCGAACAGCTGGTTCGGCGAAGTCGGCTTGGTGACGAACTCGTTCATCCCGGCCGCCAGCGCGCGCGCCTGGTCGTCGCGGCCGGCGTTGGCGGTCATTGCGATCACCACCGCGTCGCGCAGGCGCGGATCGGAGCGGATCATGCGGGTCGTCTCGAAGCCGTCCATCACCGGCATCTGCAAATCCATCAGCACGCAGTCGAAGCGGCGCCGCAGCATCACGTCGATCGCTTCCTTGCCGTTGCCGGCGACGACGACGATGGCGCTGGCCTCCTCCAGCAGTTCCTGGCCGACCTGCTGGCTGAACAGGTTGTCCTCGACCAGCAGGATGCGGGCGCCGGCGATCTGGTCGAGCACCTCGCGCCGCACCGGCTCCGGCACCGCGCGCGCGAACTTGACGCCTTTTGCGAGCCGCGCGGTGAACCAGAAGGTGCTGCCGGCACCTGGCGCGCTGTCGACGCCGACGCTGCCGCCCATCAGCTCGACGAGCTGCTTGCTGATCACCAGCCCTAGCCCGGTGCCGCCGTATTTGCGGGTGGTCGACGGGTCGGCCTGGTGGAACGCCTTGAACAGCTCGCCCACCTCGGCCGCCGTCATGCCGATGCCGTGGTCGCGCACTTCGAAGCGCACCAGCGTGTCGTGCTCGGAATCGTCGAGCGCGCCGACGCCGATGCGCACCACGCCGTCCTGCGAGAACTTGATGGCGTTGCCGGTGAAGTTGAGCAGCACCTGCTCGAGCCGCAGCGGGTCGCCGCGCAGCTGCCGCGGCAGGCCGGGCGCGATGTCGAACTCGAGCGCCAGGCCGCGCGCCTCGGCCGCCCCGCCCAGCTGGTGCGCGATGTTCTCCATCAGCGTGGCGAGCGAGAAGTCGATCACTTCGAGGTCCAGCCTGCCGGCCTCGATCTTCGAAAAATCGAGGATGTCGTTGATGATGCCGAGCAGATGCTGGCTGGAGTGGTAGATCTTTTCGAGGTAGTCGCGCTGCTTCGGCGTGGCGGCCGACTTCAGCGCGAGATGGGTCATGCCGATGATGCTGTTCATCGGCGTGCGGATCTCGTGGCTCATGTTGGACAGGAAGTTACTCTTGGCCAGGCTGGCGGCGTCGGCCTGCGCCTTCAGGTCGTGCAGCTCGGTGACGTCGGTCGACAGCCCGATCACGGCAGCCACTTCGCCCGCTTCCATCACCGGCACCTTCACGGTCCAGAACTGGCGCACCTCGCCATCGAGCTGGGTGAACTGATACTGGACGGCCGTATGCACGCCGTTCTCGAACACGCTGCGGTCCTGCTCCCAATAGGCGTCGGCCAGCGCCGCCGGCAGCACGTCGCGGTCGAACCTGCCGATCACCTCATGCGGCTGGCGCCCCATCGCCGCGGCCGTGCGCGCATTGATATAGGTGTAGCGCCGCTCGCGGTCTTTCATGTAGACGTGCGCGTCGACGCTGTCGAGCACCGTGTCGAGCAGCACGCGCTGGGCGACGGCGGCGCGGCGCGACCAGAACAGCGTGAAAAACAGGCTGTACACGAGCAGGCCGACGACCAGCCCGATCGCCAGCGCGAGGAACGGAAAGGCGCGGTCGAACTGGCTGTAGAGGGCGGCCGGAGGCAGGCTGAAGCGGGCCTTCCACAGATTGCCGTTGAAACCGACCGGCAGCACCGCCTCGAAGCTGTCGTCGCCGGCGCGCGCGCCGCCGTCGAACAGCAGCCGGTCGCCGGCGGCGATCGCCAGCGGGCCGCCGGCGGCACCGCCGCGGGCGGCATACAGCGCGAGGTGCATGTCGGGCATGCCGACCCGTCCGAGCACCCCTTGCGCCAGCCCCGGCACGCTGAATTCGACGCCCACCGTGCCGAGGAAGGCGGCGCGCCGGGCCGCGACGTCCTGCAGCGGCATGCCCTTGCGGTACACCGGCCGGCCGATGCCCAGGCCAATGTGCGGGGACGGCGCGTCGAACCTGACGGGCACGCCGGAAGAACTGATCCGGCCGGTATCGCGGCCGTGCGCCAGCGCGCGCGCGATCGTCGGGTTGGACATGAGGTCGGCGCCGAAGTATTCGCGGAAGCGGCGCGCCGGCTCGACGTAGATCCGCACCTGGTAGTGGGGGCGCCGGCCGGGCGGGCCGATATCGAAATCGGGGTAGCCGTCAGGGCGCAGGCTGCGGTCGGCCCGCACCGCCGCGACAAAGTCGTCGCGGCCGGCGTCGTCGACGCTGGCGTTGAACGACATCAGTTCGACCTCGGGGAAATTGCGCTCGATGTCGAGCGCGGCGACATAGCGGTGGAACTGCAGCCGCGTCACCGGCTCGTCGGATGCCTCGAACAGCGCGGTGGTGCCGCGCACCAGGTCATTGAAGGTGGCAAGGCGCGCCGCCAGCGCCGACTGGGCCCCGCGCGCGATGCCGTTGAAACGCTGGCGGGCATCGCCTTCCACCGTGCGCGCGGCCACTGTATACAACAGCGCGCCCACCAGCAGCGAAAAAGCCAGTCCCGCCCCCCAGAAAACCAGGCGCGCGGGTCTCACCCCGCTCACCGCGCTGCCCATGCCGGGCGAAATCGCTTGCGTCATCGTCGAATCCCGTCGCCGGGTGCGGCCGGTCCTACCGCGCACCGTTCTGCCAATATACTATTAATGACGGGTGTAAACACATCCTGGTGGCAATTTTTTACGAGGGAAATCGGCCGTTCACCCACCATCGAATCAGCCTCGCACTGGCCGCTTGGCCAGGGCGCCGCCGGCATCCTGCCCGGCGGCCCTCAAGGCTCAGGAGGCAAGCCGATGATTGCGGTAGAGGATATCGTAGGTAGCCTCGACGTCGATATACAGCGCCACGGCCTGTTCGATTCCAATCTGTACCGGCGGGCCGAGCCGTTCGGTAACGAAGCCGGCGCGCGTTACCAGTCGCTCCAGCGAGGTCGTGGTCACCGTGACAAAGCGATCGATACCGTTGCGGCGGCCATACTCTGTCATCGCGATGAACGACTCCATCGTTATCTGCGACACCTTGTAGCGTGAATCGCAGTCCGTCTCGATGGCGAATCGGCTGAGCTCCCAGATGTGGGCATTGTGCGGCGCCTCTTCGCCGTGCAGCAACTCGGAAAAGGAATCCTTCAACATGTACGGCCCCTCGGTAGGCAGCAGCCGCCAGCACCCGCGCAGCGTCTCGGCCTCAGGATCGCGGATCATCATGTAGAACGGATCCAGCGCGTCGTAACCGTCAATTTCCATGCCGCTCAGGACCGGAACCTCCCAGCCGAGACGATCCTTGAAGACCTTGGCGCGCAACTTGTGCATTGCCCACAGGTCCGGCGACTTGAAGTCCTTGCGTGCTGCGATTTGGATTTGCATTGCCATTTCAGCCCCCGTTTCCGTTTAAAAGTTATGCAACGTGCATGCAGAGTCGCGCAAATATTGGATTTGCATAACTAGCAGAGTTGATAGCTGGAACGGACGGAAGGAGCTGTAATACTGCAGATATTTGCCATTCCTAGGAGACGAAATGGACCCGGACTACAACATCCAGATGCTGCGCGCTGACGAGCCGTTATCGGTCGCGGCGAATGATTCGGTGCGCCCGACGACGCGCCTGTCGGGCCAGATGGGGCTGCGCCAGTTTCGCATCAGTAAGCGCGAAAGCCAGGCCACCTTTTGGGCCCGTTTCGGTGTCACCCAGTCAAGTGGCAGCCGGTTCGAAACCGGTCTCGGGGTACCACCGCCGGTGGCGCTGCTGGTGAAACTCTATGTCGACGGCAAGGTTAGCGATGTGGATCTTCTGGCGTAATGATGCCAAGGGCGATCGCCTTGACCAGCGCTTGCTGCCTGGTATTGACGTTGAATTTCTGGCGTATGTTTGAAATGTGAAAGTTGATAGTTGCTTCGGCGCAATTGGTGATGCGGGAAATCTCCCACGATGATTTTCCCGCCATCACCCATTTGATTACTTCAAGTTCACGTTTGGTGAGATGGGGCACCGGCTCGGCCGGGATACGCCCGCGGACGAACTGCAATGACGACTGGAACGCATAGTCGCGCACCAGCGACAGGTCAGCCATGTAGTGCACCAGATGGTCGCTAAAAGATTCGTCTGGCAAAGTGTCGCTCGCGAAGCTGATCAACCCCGTCTCTCCATTGCACCCGTGCACGGGGAAAGTAATCCCGGAACGGATACCGAAACCGCTGGCTTCTTCATACATGGCGTGCTCGTCACGCTGGGTAAACGTGTGTGGCTCCCACACCAGCGGCAGAACACTGGTCTTGCTGTGGTGCACGGTGGGATCCACTTCGTACAACTTTTGCTGCAGATAATGGCGCCGCCACTCTTCAGAGTAGTTGCTGTGCACGAAGGAAGATTCGACGCTGGCGTGTTTGGAAGGGACCGCGGCAAACATCACGGAGTCGAAGCCCAAGGACTTTGCCACGTCGACCAAGGCAGCGCTCCAATCGTTCTCCTTGTCGCTGTTGACCAACTTGATTAACTGACTCATCTCGACCATGTGCACTCCCGCGACAGGTGGACTAAAATTGCCTGATTGGTAATACATCGTATTTGACTTTTTGTTAAAACTCAAGCCCCGATCGCTGCCGAATTGAATTATTTCTTCTAACGCGCAGGCGGCGGCTACCCGGGCGGACCGGAATCGATGCGGGCACGACCATCATAAGCACTTGGCAGGTCGCATGACCGTGCCAATCTCACAACAAGTGCCGAACTGCGGCGGCACGTACGGCAGCGTAGAGGCACAACGTTCCGTGCGCCCAGGAAATTTTTTTTAAGCTAATCTGCCCGGACTACTGATTACGGAATTGTTCGTGGTGATTAAATAGGCGGTCCTTGCCACTTGCGACATAGCAACTGTCTTGACTTGCTCGCAAACAAGAGTATCGTGCGACGTGTCCAAAAGCAACATATTGAGCGACATATATATTTTCTAACAGGTCCTGTCTACCGGTGCAGATTCCTAAAGTGCTACTTGTCAACGATGATCCGGCGAGCCTGTTCGCGCTCGAGACCCTGCTCGCCGGCCCGGCGCGCGACAAGCAGTACGAGTTGATCACGGCGAGCTCCGGCCACGAGGCGCTGCGTCACGTCCTGACCCACGAGTTCGCGGTGATCCTGCTCGACGTGAACATGCCGGGCATGGACGGTTTCGAGACGGCCGACGCGATCCACTCGCACCCGCGCTCGGCGGCGGTGCCGATCATCTTCATCACCGCCCACTACGCCGATGAAATGCATCGCCTGCAGGCTTACCAGAAGGGCGCGGTCGACTACCTGTTCACGCCGGTGATCCCGCAGATCCTGCAGACCAAGGTGGCGGTGTTCGTCGCCCTCACCCGCAACAACCTCGAACTGGTGGCCAAGACCGACGAGCTGTCGACGCTGTACCAGGACCTGCGCGTCCAGCGCCTGCAGGATCTGGAGCGCATCAACGCCGAACTCGAACTCGAAGTGGCCGAGCGCAAGCTGGCCGAGGCGCGCGCCCACGAGCTGTCGGTGCGCGATGCGCTCACCGGCCTGGTCAACCGCCGCTCGCTGATCCAGCAGCTCGAGCACGCGGTCGCCCACGCCGAGCGCCATCACAGCGAATTCGCGCTGCTGTTTCTCGACCTCGACCGCTTCAAGCGGATCAACGACCTGCTCGGCCACGACGCCGGCGACGAGCTGCTGCGCCAGGTCGCCGCGCGCCTGCTGGCGGCGGTGCGGGCGTCGGACGTCGTGGCGCGCCTCGGCGGCGACGAATTCGTCGTGCTGCTCGAAGGCGCCGGCGCCTCGGCCAACGCGGCGCTGGTGGCGCGCAAGATCGAGCAGGCCAACGCCGAGCCCTTCGACGTCGGCGGCCAGAAGGTGCGCACCTCGTCGTCGATCGGCATCGGCCTCTATCCGCAGGACGGCGCCACCGCCGCCATCGTGCTGCGCAACGCCGACACGGCGATGTACCACGCCAAGCAGCACCGGCGCGGCAGCATCGAATACTTCCGCGAGGAGCTCAACGCGCGCGAAGTCGAGCACGCGCGCTGGGCGCAGGAACTGCAGCTGGCGCTCGATAACGGCGAACTCGAACTGCATTACCAGCCGCGCGCCGACGTGCGCACGCGCGCCCTCGCCGGTGTCGAGGCGCTGCTGTACTGGCGCCATCGGCGCGAGGGCCTGCTGGCCGCGGCCGATTTCATGCCGCGCGTGGCCGACCGCAAGCTGCTCGAACAGGTCGGCGATTGGGCCATCGGCGCCGCCTGCGCCCAGGCCGCGCTGTGGCGCAAGGCGGCGCTGCCGCAACTGGCCATGTCGGTCAACCTGGCTGCCTTGCAGATCCAGCCGACGCTGCCCGAGCGCGTCGCCGCCCACCTCGACAAGTGCGGCATCGAAGGCGGCTGGCTCGAACTTGAAATCGCCGAACACCTGCTGGTCGGCGCCGACGACGTCAAGCCGGCGCTGAACGCCCTGCGCGCGGCCGGCGTGCGCCTCGCGGTCGACGACTTCGGCAGCGCCGGCGCCTCCCTGACGACGCTGCGCGACCTGCCGTTCGACACTCTCAAGATCGACTGCGCGTTCGTGCGCGCGATTGGTCCCGACGCCGGCGACGATCGCGGCGCCGACATGGTCGCGGCGATCATCCACCTGGCGCGCGCGCTGGGGCTGTCGGTGGTGGCGCTCGGCGTCGCTAACTCCCAGCAGCTGGCGGTGCTCGACGCGCTCGGCTGCGACCAGTTCCAGGGCGCCCTGCTGGGCGAGCCGGCGCCGCCGTCGGCGCTGCCCGCGATGCTGCTCGCCGCCATCCAGAACACCCCTATTCCACGAGCCGGCAACCCGATCCGGCCGCCTTTTCCACCCCCAAGAACCGAGGATAATGTCGATGAATAACATGAGCGACTTCATTGAAGAGCTAGACGCGAAGCTGCTGCTCTCCACGCTGATGGCCTTAAAAAAGGGCGACTTCACCGCGCGCATGCCGTCCGACTGGACCGGCGTGGCCGGCAAGATCGCCGACACCCTGAACGAGATCATCGAGACCAAAGAGAAGATGGTGAAGGCGGTGACCGAAGTGTCGCGCGTGGTGGGCCGCGAAGGCCGCCTGACGCAGCGCGCGGCGGTGCCGAACGTGGCCGGCGGCTGGGGCACCATCATCAGTTCGGTCAACACCCTGATCGACGACCTGGTGCGCCCGACCACCGAAATGGCGCGCGTGATCGGCGCCGTGGCGAAAGGCGACCTGTCGCAGACGATGGCGCTGGAAGTGGACGGCCATCCGCTCAAGGGCCAGTACCTGCGCGCGGCGACCACCGCCAACACGATGGTCGAACAGCTCTCCTCGTTCTCGTCCGAAGTGACGCGCGTGGCGCGCGAGGTCGGTACCGAAGGTAAGCTCGGCGGTCAGGCGCAGGTGAAAGGCGTGGCCGGCACCTGGAAAGACTTGACCGACTCGGTCAACTCGATGGCGGGTAACCTGACGTCGCAGGTGCGTAACATCGCCGAAGTGACCACCGCGGTGGCGAACGGCGACTTGTCGAAGAAAATTACCGTCGACGTGCGCGGCGAGATCCTGCAGCTGAAAGACACCATCAACGTCATGGTGGACCAGCTGCGTTCCTTCGCGTCGGAAGTGACGCGGGTGGCGCGCGAGGTCGGTACCGAGGGCAAGCTGGGCGGCCAGGCCTACGTGCCGGGCGTCGGCGGCACCTGGAAAGACTTGACCGACAACGTCAACTTCATGGCGTCGAACCTGACCGGCCAGGTGCGTAACATCGCGGCGGTGACGACCGCGGTGGCGAACGGCGACCTCTCCAAGAAGATCACGGTGGACGTCAAGGGCGAGATTCTGGAGCTGAAAAACACGATTAACGTGATGGTGGACCAGCTGTCCTCGTTCGCGTCCGAAGTGACGCGGGTGGCGCGCGAGGTCGGTACCGAAGGAAAGCTGGGCGGCCAGGCGCAGGTGAAGGGCGTGGCCGGTACCTGGAAGGACTTGACCGACTCGGTGAACTCGATGGCGGGTAACCTGACCGGCCAGGTGCGAAACATCGCCGACGTGACGACCGCGGTGGCGAACGGCGACTTGTCCAAGAAGATCACGGTGGACGTCAAGGGCGAGATTCTGGAACTGAAAAACACCATCAACGTGATGGTGGACCAATTGAACTCGTTCGCATCCGAGGTGACCCGGGTGGCGCGCGAAGTCGGTACCGAAGGCAAGCTGGGCGGCCAGGCGAACGTGCCGGGCGTCGCCGGCACCTGGAAAGACTTGACCGACGGCGTGAACTCGATGGCGGGTAACCTTACCGGCCAGGTGCGAAACATCGCCGACGTGACGACCGCGGTGGCCAACGGCGACCTGTCGAAAAAGATCACGGTGGACGTCAAGGGCGAGATTCTCGAGCTGAAAAACACGATTAACGTGATGGTGGACCAATTGTCCTCGTTCGCGTCGGAAGTGACGCGGGTGGCGCGCGAGGTCGGTACCGAGGGCAAACTGGGCGGCCAGGCCTACGTGCCGGGCGTCGGCGGCACCTGGAAGGACTTGACCGATAACGTCAACTTCATGGCGTCGAACCTGACCGGCCAGGTGCGTAACATCGCGGCGGTGACGACCGCGGTGGCGCGCGGCGACTTGTCGAAGAAGATCACGGTGGACGTCAAGGGCGAGATCCTGGAACTGAAAGACACCATCAACGTGATGGTGGACCAGTTGTCCTCGTTCGCTTCGGAAGTGACGCGGGTGGCGCGCGAGGTGGGTACCGAGGGCAAGCTGGGCGGCCAGGCGAACGTGTCCGGCGTGGCCGGTACCTGGAAAGACTTGACCGAGAACGTCAACCAGCTGGCGGCCAACCTGACCAACCAGATGCGCGCCATCGGGGAAGTCGCGACTGCCGTCACCCGTGGTGACCTCAGTCGCTCGATCCAGGTGGAGGCGCGCGGCGAGGTGTCCTACCTGAAGGACAACATCAACGAGATGATCCGCAACCTGAAAGAGACGACGCAGAAGAACGCGCAGCAGGATTGGCTCAAGACCAACCTGGCGCGCTTTACGCGCCTGCTGCAGGGCCAGCGCGACCTGCAGGCGGTGACGAAGCTGATCCTGTCCGAGCTGGCGCCGCTGGTGTCGGCCCACCACGGCGTGTTCTACATGATGGACTCGCAGGAGATGGACGCGCGCCTGCGCATGATCGCCAGCTACGGCTACCGTTCCAGCCGCAAGCTGGCCACCTCGTTCCTGCCGGGCGAAGGCCTGGTCGGCCAGTGCGCGGTCGAGAAGACCCGCATCTGGCTCACCGACGTGCCGCGCGATTACATCGTGGTGTCGTCGGGCCTGGGCGCGGCGCCGCCGACCAACATCGTCGTGCTGCCGATCCTGTTCGAGCAGCAGGTCAAGGCGGTCATCGAGATCGCCTCGCTCGACCGCTTTACCGAAACCCACCTGTCCTTCCTCGACCAGCTGATGGAATCGATCGGCGTGGTGCTCAACACGATCGAGGCGAACAGCCGTACCGAGTCGCTGCTGACGCAGTCGCAGTCGCTGGCGCAGGAGCTGCAGCAGACCAACCAGGAGCTGGCCGAAAAAGCGCGCCTGCTGTCCGAGCAGAACATCGAGGTGGAACGTAAGAACCGCGAGGTGGAGCAGGCCAAGCTGGCGCTGGAAGAAAAGGCCACCCAGCTGGCGCTGTCGTCGAAGTACAAGTCCGAGTTCCTGGCGAATATGTCGCACGAGCTGCGCACGCCGCTCAACTCGCTGCTGATCCTGGCGCAGCAGCTGTCCGATAATCCCGAGGGCAACCTGTCGGGCAAGCAGGTGGAGTTCGCCAAGACCATTCACGGCTCCGGTTCGGACTTGCTGACGCTGATTAACGACATTCTCGACCTGTCGAAGATCGAGTCCGGCACCGTCACGCTGGACGTGTCCGAGTACCGCTTCTCGAACCTGCGCAACTACGTCGACCGCACCTTCCGCCACATGGCCGAAGCCAAGCACCTCGGCTTCACGGTCGAACTGGCCGACGCCCTGCCGACCGCGGTGATGACCGATACCACGCGCTTGCAGCAGGTGCTGAAAAACCTGCTGTCGAACGCGTTCAAGTTCACCAGCCACGGCCAGGTCGCGCTGCAGATTTCGCTGGTCACCAGCGGCTGGACGTCGGACCACCCGAACCTGGTGCACGCCGATGCGGTGCTGGCGTTCTCGGTCAAGGACACCGGCGTCGGTATCGCCGCCGACAAGCTGCAGCTCATTTTCGAAGCGTTCCAGCAGGCCGACGGCTCCACCGCGCGCAAGTACGGCGGCACCGGCCTTGGCCTGTCGATTTCGCGCGAACTGGCGCGCCTGCTGGGCGGCGAGATCCGGGTCGAATCGGTGGTCAACTCCGGCTCCACCTTCACCCTGTTCCTGCCTTACAACCGCGCCGGCTTCATCAACTACGACCAGGCGCGCCAGCCGCAGCCGGCGCGCATGGCGCCGCCTCCGGCCCAGGTGGTGTACGCCAACACGCTGCAGCTCGAGAACGAAGTGGCGCCTGCCGCCATGTCGGGCGGCTCGGTGCAGGTGGTCGAATACAACCCGATGCTCGACGACCGCGGCCTGATTGCGCCGGGCGACCCGTCGGTGCTGATCGTCGAGGACGACGAGGCCTTCGCCGGCATCGTGCTCGAATTCGCGCGCGAGAAGAACTTCAAGGGCATCGTCACCCACCTTGGCGACTCGGTGCTGTCGATGGCGCGCGACTACCTGCCGTCGGCGATCCTGCTCGACCTCGACCTGCCCGACATCGACGGTTTCACGGTGCTCGACCGCCTCAAGCGCGACCCGAGCACGCGCCACATCCCGGTGCACGTGATGTCCAGCCTGCGCGAGCGCGAACGCGCGCTGCGCCAGGGCGCCATCTCGTACATCAACAAGCCGGTCGGTCGCGAAGCGCTGCAGGAAGAATTCACCCGCATCCAGAAGTTCCTGATGGGCGGCAAGCGCAGCCTGCTGGTGGTCGACGACGAGAAGATGCAGCGCGATTCGATCGTCTCGCTGATCGGCGACTCCGACCTGCGCATCGTCGCGGTGGAGAACGGCGCCGATGCGCTCGAAGCGCTGCGCACCTCGCACTTCGACTGCATGGTGCTGGACCTGACGCTGCCCGACATCAGCGGCTTCGACCTGCTCGACGTGATCGGCAAGGAGCAAAACCTGCGCGACCTGCCGATCGTGATCTACACCGCCAAGGAATTGAGCCGCAAGGAAGTCACGAAGCTCAAGCGCTACGCCAAGACCATCGTCATCAAGGATGCGCGTTCGCCCGAGCGCCTGCTCGACGAAACGGCGCTGTTCCTGCACCGTTCGCACGCTTCGCTGCCTGAACTGCAGCGCCGCATGCTCGAAGAGATCCATGCCGCCGACGGCGGCCTGGCCGGACGCAAGGTGCTGATCGTCGACGATGACCTGCGTAATATTTTCGCGCTGTCGTCGCTGCTCGAGCGCCAGCAGATGCAGGTCTCCTTCGCCGAAAACGGCCGCGACGGCATCGAAGTGCTGGAGAAGGATCCGACCATCGAGATCGTCCTGATGGACATCATGATGCCGGAGATGGACGGCTACGACACGATGCGCGCGATTCGCCGTATTCCGAAGTTCAAGTCGCTGCCGATCATCACGCTGACCGCGAAAGCGATGAAGGGCGACCGCGACAAGTGTATCGCCGCCGGCGCCTCCGACTACATCACCAAGCCGGTCGATGTGGCGCAGCTGCTGTCGCTGATGCGGGTATGGCTGCATTGACCGCGTACCTGACCATGGAAGGCGGGCTGGCGACCGAAGAACTTGAGATCGAGCTGCTGCTGGAGGCGTTGTTCCAGCGTTTCGGCTACGACTTCAGGTCCTACGACCGGCCTACGCTGCGGCGCAAGCTGCACGACGTCATGCAGGCGCGCGGACTGAACACCGTCTCGTCGCTGCAGGACCGCGTGCTGCACGACCCCGGCGCCGGCACGGCGCTGCTGCGCGCACTGTCGGTGCAGCCGGCGGCGCTGTTCGACGATCCCGAGCAGGCGCGCCAGCTGCGCATCGTGCTGGCGTCGTGCCTGCGCGCGTCCGCGGTGCCGAAAGTGTGGCTGGCCGAATGCGCGGGCCCGGAGCAGGCGTGGTCGCTGGCGATCCTGCTGGCCGAGGAACAGCTGCACCTGCGCACCGAAATCTACGCCACCGTCGCCAACGAGGAGATGCTGGCGGCGGCGAGCCTGGCCAGTTTTCCGGCCGAGCGCATGGAGCTATACCAGGAGAGTTATTTCAGGAGCGGCGGCACGGCCCGGCTGACCGATTATTTCGATGTGCGCGATGGCCGCGCGACCTTGCTGGCGTCGCTGCGCAGCCGCATCACGTGGGCGCAGTACAACCTGGTGACGGACGCGTCGTTCAACGAATTCCAGCTGATCATCTGCCAGCGCGCCCTGCCCGACTTCGGGCCGATGCTGCGCCAGCGCGTGATCCGGCTGTTTCACGACAGCCTGTCGCTGTTCGGCGTACTCGGGCTGGACCGCGACATCGCCGACGGCGACGAGCTGGCGGCGAGCTACCAGGCGATCTTCCCGCAGCAGCACTGGTTCAAGCGCATCGCCTAGGGCCTGGCCGCCGAGGGCCGCGCCGCGATGCGGTCGCGCCACTCCTGCAGGTTGGTCATCCCCTCCGCCGCCGGCCTGAACTTCATCAGCCCGCGCGCGAATTCGAGCGCGCAGAACGCGGTGATGTCGGCCACGGTGAATCGGTGCCCCGCCACATACGGATGATTGGCCAGCTCGCCATCGAGCCAGCGTGCCGCTTCGCGCATCTTTTCGCCTTGCGACGCGCCGAACTCGGGAAACTGAGGCTGCTCCAGCATTGCCAGGCCTGGATGCGTATGGCGCACGCAGTTGGCGATGCCGGCGAACAGGTGCAGCTCGGCGCGCCGGTCCGCCATCTCGATGAAGGCGCGCTCCTCGAAGCCTTCGCCCATCAGGTTCGGCTCGGGGTACATCCCTTCCAGGTAAGTACAGATCGCGCGCGTCTCGCACAGCACCCGGCCGTCGTCGAATTCCAGCGCCGGCACCCGCGCCAGCGGGTTCTTGGCGATGAACGACGCGCTGCGGTGCTCGCCGGCGGCGAGGTCGATCATGACGTTCTCGATGCTGCCGATGCCCTTCTCGGCGATGAACATGGTGACGCGGCGCGGGTTCGGCGCAAAGGTGCTGATGTAGAGTTTCATGCGGTCTCCAAGATGGGTACGGTCGAGGCGGGACTGGCCGCCTTCACAGAGCATGATCATAGCCGATCCGGCGCCGCCCGCCCCTCACGCCTGCGTTGACAGGCCTGCCATTTCACCTTAGTGTGACTGCTAGAGTCCCGCGCGCGCCGGGCCATACCGCAAAAGGATATTCATGCATCGCAGCCTGATTTCAGCAGCCATACTCGCATTCGCCGGCCTGTCGGCCCAGCCGCTCCAGGCCGCGCCAGGCGCCGCGCCGAGCGCGCTCGCCACTACCCAGTTGCCGCGCAGCGCGCGCCCCACCCATTACGATGTATCGATCGCGCCCGACGCCGCCCGCTCCACCTTCGCCGCCAAGGTCACCATCACGCTCGACGTGCTGACGGCCACCGATTCGATCACCCTGAACGCGGCCGACCTGGCGTTCAGCCGTGCCACCCTCGCACCGGGCGGCGGCGGCGCGGCAATGGCCGCGACCACCAGCGTCGACGCCGAGGCGCAGACCGCGACCTTCCGCTTCGCGAGGAAAGTGGCGCCCGGCCGCTACCGCCTCGCCCTCGACTACACAGGCCTGATCGGCCAGCAGGCGGTGGGACTGTTCTCGATCGACTACGACAGCGTCGACGGCAAGAAGCGCGCGCTGTACACGCAGTTCGAAAACTCGGACGCGCGCCGCATGATTCCTTCGTGGGACGAGCCGGCCTACAAGGCCAGCTTCACGCTGCAGGCGGCCATCCCGGCCGGCCAGATGGCGGTCAGTAACATGCCGGCGGCGAAAACCACCGCGCTGGCGGACGGACGCAGCCTGGTGACGTTCGCGCCGACGCCAAAAATGTCGACCTACCTCTTGTTCTTCGGCCTCGGTGAATTCGACCGCGTGACGACGAAGGTCGATGGCACCGAACTGGGGGTCGTGACGCCCAGGGGCCGCGCCGCTCAGGCCGCGTTCGCGCTGGACGCGTCGAAAGTGCTGTTTGGCGAATTCAACCGATATTTCGGCGTGCATTACCCGCTGCCGAAGCTGGACAACATCGCCGCGCCGGGCCGCAGCCAGTTCTTCAGCGCGATGGAAAACTGGGGCGCGATCTTCACGTTCGAATACGCGATGCTGCTCGACCCGGCGATTTCGACCCAGGGCGACAAGCAGACTGTGTTCGCCACCGTCGCCCACGAGATGGCGCACCAGTGGTTCGGCGACCTGGTGACGATGCAGTGGTGGGACGACCTGTGGCTCAACGAGGGTTTCGCCTCGTGGATGGAAAGCCGCATGACGCAGCGCCTGCACCCGGAATGGAATACCGCCCTGAATGCCGTCAACGTGCGCGAGCAGGCGATGGAGCGCGACTCGGTCGCCACCACCCATCCGGTGGTGCAGCACGTCGAGACGGTCGAACAGGCCAGCCAGGCGTTCGACGACATCACCTACCTGAAGGGCGAATCGGTGATCCGCATGATGGAGAACTACGTCGGCGAACAAGCCTGGCGCAACGGCGTGCGCGCTTACATGCGCGAACACGCCTACAAGAACACCGTGTCGAATGACCTCTGGCGCCAGATCGAGCGGGCCGCCGGCAAGCCGGTCACCGCCATCGCGCACGACTTCACGCTGCAGCCGGGCGTGCCGCTGATCCGGGTCGACGGCGCCAGTTGCGTCGGCAGCAGCACGCGCGTCGAGCTGACGCAATCCGAATTCAGCCGCGACCAGCCGGGCAAGAAGCCGCTGCGCTGGCGCGTGCCGGTCACGCTGCAGGCGGCCGGCACAACGCGCCAGATGCGCACGCTGGTCGCCAACGGCAAGGCCAGCGTCAGCGTGCCGGGCTGCGGCACGGTGATCGTCAACGCCGGCCAGAGCGGCTACTACCGCACGCTGTACGCGCCCAGGCATTTCAGCGCGCTGGCCGCCGGCTTCGCCGGCCTGGCGCCGATCGACCAGATGGGCCTGCTGGCCGACAGCTGGTCGCTCGGCGTCGCCGGCCTGCAGCCGGCGTCGGACTTTCTCGCCCTGGCCAACAGCGCCACTTTGGACGCCGACCCGCAGGTATGGGGCAAGATCGCCGACGTGTTCCAGACGATCCACGACCATTACGCCGGCGACCGCCAGCGCCAGCAGCGCTTCGACAGCTACGCGGCCGCGCGCCTGGCGCCGATATTGCGCCAGGTCGGCTGGGATGCGCGCGCCGGCGAGAACGCCACTGTCGCGACGTTGCGCAGCAATTTGATCTATACGCTCAGCGAACTTGGCGATGCCGCCACGGTCGCGGAAGCGCGCCGTCGCCATGCGGCGCAGGCCTCGGACCCGCAGGCGCTGCCGGCCGCGCTGCGCAAGACCGTGATGGCGGTGGTGGCTGCGCGGGCCGACGGCGCCGCCTGGGAAGAGCTGCACCGCTCGGCCCAGGCCGAGAGGTCGCCGATGATCAAGGACGGCATGTATGAACTGCTGGCGTCGCCCGCCGACGCGGCATTGGCGCGGCGCGCGCTGGAGCTGGCGATGACGGACGAACCGGGCGTCACCAACAGCGCGGCGATGCTGGCGCAGGTCGCGCATCGCCATCCGGACCTGGCGTTCGATTTCGCCTTGGCCAATATGGCGAAGGTCAACGAGCGGGTCGACGCAACCTCGCGCAGCCGCTTCTTCCCGCGCCTGGCGGCCGGATCGGCGAACCCGGCGACGATCGACAAGCTCGACGCCTACGCCAAAGCCCACCTGGCGGCCGGCGCGCGCCGCGACGCCGACACCGCGATTGCCGGTATCCGCGACCGGATCAAGGTGCGCGCCGAACGCTTGCCGGCGATCGACGCGTGGCTGACGACCAACGCCAGATAGCATGACGCCGACGCGCGCCCTGCTCCTTGCCGCGCTGCTGGCAGGATGCGCGCGCGCGCCGGTGGCGCCGCCGCCGGCCGGCGACAACGCCGCCGCCTGGTACCGCGATGCGGCGGCGGCGGGAGCGAAAGTGCTGGCGATCGATCCGGCCCAGTCGCTCATCGCCGTCACGGTGCGGCGCGGCGGACCGCTGGCCCGGCTCGGCCACGATCACGTGGTGGCCAGCCGCGGCATCACCGGATTCGTGGCGCCGGCCGCGGGCCGCGCCGATTTCAGCGTCCGGCTCGACCAGATGAGCGTCGACGAGCCGGCGCTGCGAAAGGAAGCCGGACTCGATACGACGCCGTCGGCAGCCGCGATCGAGGGCACCCGCGCCAACATGCTCGCCAGGGTGCTCGATGCCGAGCGCTTTCCGGTCGTCGCCCTGCACGCGGAACAGCTCAAGGATCAAGGTGTCAGGCTCACCGTCACCCTGCACGGCGTCACGCGCACGGTGGACGCCGCCGCCGTCGGCGTCGAACACGGCGCCGGCACCGTCACCGCCAGCGGCACGCTGCAGCTGCGTCAGAGCGATTTCGGCATCACGCCGATGTCGGTGATGGCCGGAGCGATGACGGTGCAGGACACGATGGAACTGCGCTATCGCATCGTCGCGCGCTGATCAATCCTGGGCGTCGAGCTGCGTGGCCGGCGCTTCGGCCTTGCGGCCGGCAATCCAGGCATCGAGCTTTTCGGCGCTGCCCGAAGGCAGGTGCAGTCCCAGCTTCGAGCGGCGCCACAGGATATCGGCAGCGCTGGACGCCCATTCGTGGGTGATCAGGTAGTCCGCCTCGGCGGCGTACAGGCCGGGCACGATCTCGGGGCCGAGGTCGCTCACGCTGCGGCAGCCGTCGAGCAGGGTCTTGATGCGGGTGCCGTAGGCGCGCGCATAGCGGCGCACCAGCGCCGGCGACAGCCAGCCGTAGCGCTGCTGCATGCTGGCGGCCCACTGGTCGAATTCGAGGACGCCGCGGTTTGACGGCCTCTCTCCGAACAAATCGCCGCCGGGCAGGCAGGCGTGCGCGGTCCAGCCGCCGCTGCGGTTGCCCAGCAGGGGGCCGATCCAGTCGACCGCCTCCTCGGCGAGCTTGCGGAAGGTGGTGATCTTGCCGCCCTGGACGGTGAGCAGCGGCGCGCCGGCGGTGTCGTGCGCCAGGTGAAAGTCACGGCTCGCCGCCTGCGCGCTGGCGCCAACGTCGTCGACCAGCGGGCGCACGCCGGAATACGACCACACGACGTCGGCGGCGCCGATCTGCTGGCGGAAGTAGTGGTTGGCGAGCTGGCACAGGTACTTGACCTCGCCGGCGCTGATCGCCACGTCGTCGAGGCTGCCCGTGAATTCGAGGTCGGTGGTGCCGATCAGGGTGAACTCGCGCTCGTACGGAATGGCGAACACGATGCGCCCGTCGGGATGCTGGAAGATGTAGGCGTAGGCGTGATGGAACAGGCGCCGCACGACGATGTGGCTGCCCTTGACCAGGCGCAGATGGCTGGCCGGCGCGGCGCCGGTGGCGTCCTGCATGAAGCGGTCGGCCCACGGCCCGGTGGCGTTGACCAGGCAGCGCGCGCTGACGTGCGTCTTGCGGCCATCGTGCGCGGTCAGCGTCGCGCTCCAGTGCAGCGGATGGCGCCGCAGGCCGCTGCACAGGGTATGCGTGAGCACCGTGGCGCCGCGCTCGCGGGCGTCGAGCGCGGCCAGCACCACCAGGCGGGCATCGTCGACCCAGCCGTCGGAATACTCGAAGCCGCGCGTGAAGTCGCCCTTGAGCACCTGGCCGGCCGCGTGGCGCGCCAGCGTGACCCCGCGCGAGGCGGGCAGGAATTCGCGCCGTGCCAGCCGGTCGTAGAGGAACAGGCCGGCGCGGATCAGCAGCGCCGGGCGCTGGTGGGCGTCGTGCGGCATGACGAAGCGCAGCGGCCACATGATGTGCGGGGCGCTGCGCAGCAGCAGTTCGCGCTCGATCAGCGCCTTGCGCACGAGGCCGAATTCGCGGTGTTCGAGATAGCGCAGGCCGCCGTGAATAAGCTTGCTGGAGGCCGACGAGGTGTGGCCGGCGAGATCGTCTTTTTCGCACAGCAGCACGCGCAGGCCGCGCCCGGCGGCGTCGCGCGCGATGCCGGCGCCGTTGATGCCGCCGCCCACCACGAGCACATCGCAATCGATCCGTTCCATCGCTTCACTCATCCGCCACTCCTGTCAGCCGCGCCGCCTGTCATTGTGGTCCAAAAAACTGCATGCGTGATGACATTATTCCGGGCCGCCACGGAGCTTGCGCAAAGACCGGCAAGTTGCAGATCAAATCGCGCCGCAATCGCGCCGGACGCGGCACTGTGTAAAATTACGCCATGACCAGCTTCTCCTCTCCCGACCACACCCGCGCGTGGGTGCGCATGCCTTCCGGCAAGCGGCTCGACTTGCTCAACCCGACCCCAGGCGACTGGGAAGACGAGGACCTGGCGCTCGGCCTGGCGCGCACCTACCGCTGGGGTGGGCACTCGGCCTGGCCCTTGCCGCTGTCGGTGGCGCAGCACTCGATCACGGTAATGCTGCTGCGCCGCGCCGCCGCCCCTGCCCCGCTGGCGCCGCTGGCCGAACTGCGCGAACTGCTGCACGACGCCGAGGAGGGCCTGCTCGGCTTCGACTGCATTTCGGTGCTCAAGCCTTTCCTCGGTGACGGCTTTCGCGACCTGACCACCCGGCTCGACCGCGCGGTGTTCCTGCGCTACGGCCTGCCGGCCTGGACGCCGGACGAGCACGCCGTCCACAAGCGCGCCGACCGGCTGGCGGCGGCCAGCGAGGCGGTGCACGTGGTGGGATGGTCGGCGCACGAGGTATTGCACACACTGAAGATCACGGTGCCGCCGCTGGAGAAAGATCCGCTCGCCGAAGTGTACGGCGGCCAGGCGTGGGAACCGTGGCCGCCCGGGCTGGCGCGCGACCGCTTTCTGGCCGAACTGAACCGCCTGAAAGCGCATATTTAAGCAAGGAGCCCGCGGCGCTGATTCTTGCTCAGCTTCAAGTCAGAGCAAGATGAGACGGCTACGATAGTCGATGTTCGGCCATTCCCGGCCGGAAACTTCTTCGGAGCCGCCCCATGCCAGGTGCATTCATCCGCTTAGGCGACAAGACTTCCCACGGCGGCACCGTCATCGAGGCGTCGCCCACCACCACTTCCGGCGACAAGGCGGTGGCCCGCATGGGCGACAAGACCACCTGCCCGCTGCCCGGCCACGGCACCAACCCGATCGCCGCCGGCGACGCCACCCTGATCGTCGACGGCAAGCCGGTGGCGCGCCACGGCGACGTCACCGCCTGCGGCGCCACGTTGATTGCCAGCCAGCAGGCCACCAAGGACCTCATCTAGCCATGGAAAATCCGCTGCGCTCCGCACCTTCGTGGGTTGGCAACAGCCTGCTCGCCGTTGGCGTCTTCGCCGTTTGCTGGACGGCGTCGGTGGTTTACTGGCGAACATCGGGCAGCACGCCGTCGGGCATGGCGATCGGCCAGCTATTGCTGGGGGTTCCCGTCGCCATCCTGCTGGCGCTGTGGCTGGGCAATAACCTGCTGCGCGCGCGCGCCGCGGCGCCTGCGGCAGCAACGCCGCCGGCCGCCGCCGCCGGCATCGACAGCAGCAGCCAGCGCGGCCCGCTGCCGGGCATCGCCGCTGGCGCGGTCCGCCTGCGTGGCGGCGAGTCACTGGAAGAGCTGGCCGAGTCGCTGCTGTCGAACACGGCGCCGTGCGAACTCGACAGCGAGCTGACCGACGACGCCGGCTATCCGGTGTTGAGCGGGCGCATCGAGTCTGCCGACGACCTGTCGGTGCGCGACGTCATGATGCCGTGGCTGGCGTCGCGCGGCATGGACGACCTGAGCTTCAGCGAAGAACAATGGCGCGCGCTGTCGCTCGGCGGCGCGGTGGTGGCCGAACTCACCGAGCACGCGCTGCTGCACCCGCGGCTGCCCGATTTCCTGGCCGCCAGTCCGCCCGAGCGCGCCGGCATCGCGCTGCCGGTGCTGCGCTTGCGCCCCTTGCTGCCGGCCGGCTGGCCCGGCGCCCAGCGCCAGGCCGCCGCCGACTGGTACTTTCACCTGGTCGAGCAGCAAGGCTGGCCGGCGCAGCGGCTGCAGCTGGCGAACGTCGACACCGGCGCGTTGTCGCTGGTCGATGAGCTGGCGGCTTCCCAAGGCCTGACGCTGCTGATTGCGTGCGACTCATATATCGGCGAAGACAGCGTGCGCGACTGGAGCGAGCGCCGCATCCTGTTTTCCGGCCGCACCCCGCGCGGCCAGGTGCCGGGCGAAGGCGCGGCCGGCTTGCTGCTGGCCGACGCCACCCAGGCGCCTTTGCTCGAGTTCGATGGCGTGGCGGCGCTGCACGGCGCCGGCGACGGCCAGCGCCCGCTGTCGGCCGATGCCCCCGGTAACATCAACGTCGAGATGCTGAGCGGCCTGAGCCGCCATGCACTCCAGGAGAGCAAGACCGAGCCGGGCGCCGTCACCGCCATCTGCGCCGACGCCGACTTGCGGCCGACCCGCATCGGCGAGCTGATGGGCGTGGCCAGCGCGCTGCTGCCGCAGCTCGACCTCGCGACCCAGATGATGAGCGTGGGCGCCTGCTGCGGAACGGTCGGCGCGGTCGGCCCGGTCGCGGCCCTGGCGCTGGCCGGCCACGACGCGCTTGCCAACGGCGGCGAGGTCTTATGCCTGAGCAATTCAGACAGCCACTACCGCTGCGCCGTGCTGGTACGGCGCGCCTGACCGCCGCTCGCCAAAAGCCGACAAAAGCTGGTGTCAGGTCTGACATTCGGACATTCACATTTCGAATGTCCGAATGTCAGACCTGACACCAGCGCTTACGCCGCGTGGATCTCGTAGCGGACGTCGCGGCGATCGACGGCGCCGGCGCTGTCGCCGAGAAAGGTATCACAGCCCAGCAGCCCGCCTGCGCGCGCCGAACGCCAAAAGCTGGTGTCAGGTCTGACATTCGGACATTCATATTTCGAATGTCCGAATGTCAGACCTGACACCAGTTCTTACGTCGCGTGGATCTCGTAGCGGACGTCGCGGCGGTCCACCGCGCCGGCGCTGTCGCCGAGGAAGGTATCCCAGCCGAGCAGGCCGCCTTCGCGCGCCGAATGCAACTCGACGCCGTGCACGTCGGCTGCGCGCAGCACCAGCTCCACCTCGTACTCGAGGGTGAGGCCGGTTAACATGGTCAGCATCTTGGTCAGCACGCGCGCCGCTTTGCCGCCGGGAAGGAATGCGACGAAGTCGGCGCGCGCCAGAGGACCGGCCGTCAGACGCAGCCGCAGGTCGCGCTGCCAGGCACGCGCGCCGACCACGGCGCCGGCGCCAAGCACGGCATTGGCGCCGCCCAGCGTGCTTTGCTGCGCCAGCGGCAGCGCGTACCAGTTGCCGACGAACTGCTCCATCGATACCGGCACGCCGAAATACTCCGATAGCACGCGCGCGATCGAACCGGCTGAAGTGGGCCGGTGCAGCAATGCGCCGCAGAAGTATCCGAGCGATTCGTCGAGCAGGCCCTCACCGTCGCCATCGTCCATGCGCTGTTGCAGCGCGGGGTGGCCGACGCCGCCCAGCGCCAGCAGCAGCGGCAGGAACTGGTCCTTGCCGTCCAGCTGGTACTTCAGTTCCAGCCGATATTTCTTCCACGCTTCGTAAAACAGCGCCAGCGCCCGGTTGGAAAACGTGTCGAGGAAGGCGCGCGGCCCTTCGTCCTTGTCGAACAGCTGGTGCGCGGCGATGCGCTCGGTGTAGTGGGCCGGCAAGCTGCCGGCCATGCCGAGCATGCCCATGAACGAGGGCGTGACGCGGATGTACTTCAGCTCGGCGCGCTGCAGCGCCTCGCCCAGCGACCGCGCATCACGTGCCAGCTCGCGCGGCTCCGGCTGCATCGCTTCGATCTGGCTGGGCGGAAAGCTGAGCGAGACGGAGTTCTGGAAGCGCAGGAAATTGGCCACCGCGCCCTCGTGCTGCACGCCGTGGCGCTTCAGCCACAGTTCCAGCATCCGCACCGCCTGGAAATATTCGAAACGCTGCGGCTCGGCGAACAGCCGTTCGATTACACCAGGTTCAAATCGCCGCTTCGTGGTGAGCATCGCAGCAGTTCCTCCCCATTTTTCTTGGATACGACCACCAGCTGGGTGAAGCTGTTGGCATGCACGTACAGCCCGAGGAACCGCTCGACGATGTGGGCGAACGCATGGATGCCGCTGCCGACGAAAGCTTCCTCGTCGATCGTCAGGCGCACCTCGACACCGCGCACCAGGCAAGGGAATGGATTGCCGGGCAGCCAGGCGTTGGCCGGCTTGTGGGCGATCGCCTCGATGCCGCTGATCTGGCGCTGTGAAATGGGCGAGCGCGGCAAATCGTACAAGGTCAGCATTTCTCGAAACGCTTCAAGCCCGCCGCCCGACAGCGACAGGTGGTTCAGCGACAAGTGCGAGATCAGCCGCCAGTGCGCGCCGCGGCCGCGCGCAAAGCGCTGCGTCGGAGTCGGTTTGCGCAGAAAGCTCACCGCGCGGATGTGCGAGCCGCCCGCCAGGAAAAGGTCGCCTCCGCGCACGCCGTAAGCCAGCGAAGCCGGCAAGTCGCGGTTGGTGCAGGTCAGGTCGAGGCTGAGGGTGTCGGTCTCCACCGCGGCCGGATCGAAGTCGATGTCGACGATCGAGATTTCCATTTCGAATCCCGGGCTCTTTTCCGACAGCACGTCGTCGCGCCGCATGACCCAGTAATGGCCATTCTTCTCCGGCGTCTGGCCGTGCCGCAGCGAGTAGAACGGGCCGAACTCGACCACCGACTCGCCCTGCGGCGTCTGCCGCACCAGTTTCACCGAGTCGATCGAGTGGACCTCGTAGGCAAAGGCGCGGCGGCCGTCGGCCAGTACCGGGTAGCTCTCGGACGTGTGCGTCAGCCGGATCGGCTCGCCGCGCTGGCGGAACAGGTTGACCACCGGCGTGCAGCCGAGCAGCACGTTGTTGGCCGACAGCGTCCCCAGCATGCGCGCCGAGTTCGAATCGGACCGCAGGCCCGCCAGCGCCAAGTGCAGCGTGACCTTGCGCGTTCCCGCCGGCAAGGCCGCGCTGACGGCGGCCAGGTCGATATCGAAAAAGTTGAACTTATCGGGGAAGCAGAAGTATTCCGTCAGCAGCCGGTAAGCCGGATGCGAGCGGGCCGAGAAGGCGATCAGCGCGTCGTCCTCGGCGAAGCCGGCCGGCGCCACCGGGATCGTCGGCAGTGCAATCCAGCGCCCGCTGTTGTCGGCCTCGGCATACGCCTTCACGGCGCGCATGAACAAGGCGTCGCGCAGCGCCGCGCAAAAGGATGGCTCGCCGTCGATGAACACGCGCAGGGAAGCGACGCCGAGCTGGGCCAGCGAGACCTGCTCGGTCGTGGTCTGCAGCGTCAGGCTGAGGCTGGAACTGGCGCCGGCCGGCGCTTGCACCGCCTCGGGCGCTTCGAGGATCGCCGCAAACGTCGCGCGGCTCAGCTCGATCGGCGCCACCGTGACCGGATAGGCGGTGCGGAAGACGCAGACGGTGCCTTGCACCAGGCGCGTCGTCATTTCGGTACCGCGCGCGATTTCGCTGGCGGCGGTCAGCTGGACGGCGCCGCCGCCGCAATCGAAGTGGGCGATCGAGCACGACGGGAACGGCCGCAGGTAGTGCGGATACAGCACCTGGAACAGCGCCTCGGTAAATTGCGGATAGTCGTCGTCGAGCCGCTTGGAAATGCGCGCGTTGAGCAGCGCGAACGACTCGATCATGCGCTCGATGTGCGGATCCTCGCAGACCTCGCCGGCGATCAGCAGGCGCCCGGCAATCTTCGGGTAGCGCTCGGAAAACTCGCGCGAATAACGGCGCAAGAAGCCGAGCTCGCGTTCATAGTAGGGCAGCAATTCTTCCACGTTTTCCGCTCCCGGTTTTCGCGCGCAACGGCGGCGCCAGGTAGTGAATTTATTGCCTACCGAACTCGTTTGGCTTGATCGGGAACAAAAGCGGGCAAGCAATTTCCCGGTGAAATGGTTTCTTGGATCAAACCACCACGCGGCGCCGACGCGCCGCCTCTCTCCTGAACCAAGGATCATGATGAGTACTGCGAGCAAAGTCTTGTGGGGCGAAGGGCTGTTCCTGCGGCCGCAACATTTCCAGCAGCAAGACCAGTATCACGAGCATCGGCTGCACGAGAGCGTCAAGGCGCTGCACCCGTATGCATGGGGGGTTGCGCATGCCCAATTCGACCGCGAGGCGCTCGCCAGCAACACCTTGCGCGTGCTCGAGCTGTCGCTGATCTTTCCCGACGGCGAAATTTACAGCGCGCCCGGCAACGACAGCCTGCCTGAAGCGGTCGACCTGAGCGAACTGGGCCCGGGCCAGACCGTCACCTTCCATGCCGCCCTGCCGGCGCTGAAACACTTCGGCGGCAACTTCACGCCGGCGGGCCAGACCAACAACAGCGCCCGCTACGCCCAGAGCACCAGCGAAACACCCGACCTGTACACCCAGGCCGCGCTGGCCGAGCTGACCTACCTGAAGAAAACGCTGCGCCTGGTGTCGGAATCCGAACCGCGCGACTCGTACGTCAATTTTCCGCTGGTGCGGCTGCGGCGCGTATCGACCGGCGGCTTCGAAGTCGATCCGACCTTCATCCCGCCCAGCCTGTCGATCCGCAGTGCGCCGCTGCTGTTCCTGCAACTGCGGCGGCTGATGGACGCGCTGCAGGCAAAAGTGAGCGCGCTGCACGGCCACCATCGCGAGCCAAGCAAGAACGTCATCGAATACCGCTCCGGCGACATGTCCACCTTCTGGCTGCTGCACACGGCCAGCTCGGCGTTCGCAGCGCTGACACACTATTTTCAGCATCCGACGCTGCATCCGGAGCGGCTGTACCAGCAGTTGCTCAGCCTGGCCGGCGCGCTGATGACGTTTTCGAAAAATTACGTGCTGGCGGACTTGCCCATCTACCAGCATGCCGATCCCGGCCCGTCGTTTGCACAGCTGCACCAGATCATCCGCGAGCTGCTCGACACCGTCATCTCGTCGAAATACTTTGCCATCGCCCTGACGGAGAAGAAGCCGTCCTACCACCACGGCGTGCTCGACTCCGGCAAGATCGACGAGCGCACCGCGTTCTACCTGGCGGTGGCGGCCGACATGCCGGCGCTCGAACTGGTCGACGTGGTGCCGCTGCGCTTCAAGGTCGGCGCGCCCGACGACGTCGAGAAATTCGTGCTCTCCGCCATGCCGGGGGTGCGGCTGCAGCATGCGCCACAAGTACCGGCTGCCGTGCCGGTGCGTCCGGACACCTGCTACTTCACGCTCGACAGCAAGGGGCCGATGTACGAGCGCATGTTGCAGGCGCAATCGATCGCCGTGTATGTGCCTTCCGGCATGCGCGACCTGAAGCTCGAACTGGTGGCGGTCGCTTCCTGATGGCCGCGCCACTGCCCTCCCCGCTCGGCCTGTTCGGCACCGGCCTGAGCCAGAACGCCCGCCTGATCACGCTGGCCACGGCGCAAGACTCTAACTTGCCGGAATCGCTGATGGCGGAACGCTTCACCGGCCGCGAAGCCGTCAACGAACTGTTCTGCTTCGACGTCGACGCCCTCAGCGTTTCGACCGATCTCGAACTCGACCAGTTCCTCGGCGAAGAAATCACCGTCAAGCTGCTGCAGGCCAACGGCAGCCGCCGCGCGTGGCACGGCATCTGCACCGATGCCGGCTGGGTCGGCGCCGACGGCGGCGTTGCGCGCTACCGGCTGCGGCTGGAACCGGCGCTGCACCTGTTGCGCGAACGCAGCGACAACTACATCTTCCAGGACAAGACCGTCCACGAGATCGCCATCGAATTGCTGGCCGACTACCCGCAGGTGCGGCTGGAGTTCGACGTCGGCCAGCAACTTGCGCCACGCGTTATGTGCACCCAGTACCGCGAGACCGACTTCGATTTTCTGAAGCGCATCCTGGCATCCGAAGGGCTCAGCTGGCGCTTTGGTCACGAGCAGTCCGATGCCGCCGCTACCGCTCAGGCAAAGCACAAGCTGATCATATTCGACAGCAAGGCCATCGCCCCGGACATGCCCGGCGACACCGCGCTGCGCTTCCACGGCGTGCGCGCCACCGACACGCACGATGCGATCGACCAGTTCGCAGCGATGCGCAGCGTTCAGCCGAACGCGGTCACCAGCAGCAGCTGGGATCCCGAACAATTGATTGCCCATGCGGGCGAGCGCTCGTCGGGACTGGATGCCGGCGAATTGCCGGTGCTGGCCTTGCACAACGGCAGCGGCGAGCGGCGCCACGCTGACGCATCCGCCGCCCAGACGCATGGCGAACTGGTGCTGCTGTCGCACGAGCTCGACAACAAGCGATTCGAAGGCGCCGGTGCGGTGCGCCAGCTGGCGGCTGGGCACGGATTCGAGCTGACCCAGCATCAACGCTTCGGCGACGAACGTTACACCGTCCTGTGGGTCGCCCACGAAGCGCGCAACAACTTCGACCCCGCGCTGGCGAGGGCGAAGCAACCCCAGCTCGAGAACGGCACCTATCGCAACACCTTCGGCTGCGTGCGCGAGGCGGTTGCCGTCATTCCCGCGGCCATCCGCGCGCGCAGAAATACATCGATGGGCGCGCAGACAGCGCTGGTAGTGGGCTTGCCGGGAGCGGTGGCGACAACCGGGCGCGACCACCAGGTCAAGATCCAGTTCGCCTGGCAGCGGGGGACGCGCCCGAACGTCGGCGGCGTCGCCCATAACACCGATCCAGCCGGCAACGCCCCCGGCGACGATTCCTCGGGCGCCTGGGTGCGCGTGGCCGAATCGCAGGCCGGCCCGAACTGGGGCACGCAATTCACACCGCGCATCGGCACCGAAGTGCTGGTGGATTTCGCCGAGGGCGACGTCGACCGGCCGGTCATAGTATCGCAGCTCTACACCGGCAGCGACGAGCCGCCCTATTCCGCCGGCGTCGATTCGGGCGTGAACCACGCCGGCGTACTGTCCGGCATCCACAGCAACAATTTCGATGGCGGCGGCTACAACCAGTGGCAGATCGACGATACACAGTCGCAACTGCGCACACGGCTGGCCACCAGCACATCGGCGACGCAACTCAATCTCGGCTACCTGATCCAGCAGCCGGCCGGCTCCGCCCAGCGCGGCAATTACCGCGGCAGCGGCTTCGAACTGCGCACCGACGCCTGGGGAGTTGTTCGCGGCGGCGACGGCGTGCTGATCTCCACGACGGCGCGCGCCGGCCAGGGTAGCGGCGTCAGCTCGACCCAGCTCGATGCGGCCGAAGCCCTGTCCATGCTCAAGGGCGCCACCGAGCTTGGCAAGGCGCTGAGCGAGGCCGCGGCTCAGCAAAACGCGCTTGCCAGCAAGGATGCCCAGGAGGCGCAGGAAAAATTCACCGACCTGCTCGACCCGCAAGCAAAGGGCAAATACGACGGCGCGTTCAAGTCGAAGGCAGGCAGCAGGGATCCGGACCCGGACCAGCCGGTGGAAAAATTTGGCGCACCGCTGATCCTGATGGATTCGGCCAGCACCATCAACTGGGCGACGCCGGCATCGACGGTGCTCTACGCCGGACAGAACGTGCACTGGACGACACAGTCCGATACGCACTACACCGCCGGCCATACGGTTGCGTCCGTCGCAGGCGGCGCCGCAGCGTTCTTCACGCATTCCGGCGGCATCCAGGCGTTCGCGGGCAATGGCCCGTTGTCGCTGCAGTCGCATACCGACCAGCTCGAAATCCTGGCCGACAAGGCCATCACGGTTATCTCGGTCAACGATTCCATCGCGATCAACGCCAAGCAAAAGATCGTCATCCAGGCAGGCCAGTCGGCGATCACGCTCGAGGGCGGTGACATCACCTTCGCATGCCCGGGAAACTTCACGGTCAAGGGCGGCGAGCATTTGTTTGATGGCGGTGACACTAAGGCAGCCGACTTGCGAAGGCTACCAGACACCACGGTTAAGCAGTACGACGAGCTGTTCCTGATCCGCGACCCAACCGGCGCACCGATGTCCCTCATCCCATACACAATTGAAGGCCCCGACGGAAAACACACCGCCCGGAGCGGGACGGACGGTCATACGGACCGCATTGGTACAACAAACAGCGCTGATCTCACATTTGCTATTCGCTGGTTTGAAATAAAACGTAAGAACGTCTAGACAATATCGAAACGTACGCACGAGGACTCTCATGGGTGACGCAAGTACGAAACAAGCGAAGACCAACACGACGCCGAAGTCATGCGTCGATGTTAAATGCGATTGCCACACAATATGGTCATTGGCACAGCAGTTTAGTACCATACGCCTCTGCGTTGAGAGCGGTGAATATCAAGGCGACCTTATCGAAGATTTCGTGGTGCGTGCTCGACGAATCGCCGCCACATATGCCCGCTTCTATCTCGAACTAGAGGAGGGGGGCGACGAAAACTTGAAGGGCCGATACTACTGGATGGCCTTAGGTGCCTTCGCAAGTAAAACGGTGGCATGTGCGCTCGACTCTACTCAAGTCAGGACGATGACGCTGGTTACCAAGACTGTTCATGAAGGACTGGGAAAAGGAAATTTGTGGCTTTTTTGTGATATCAGCGGTTGGCATTGGTATCACAACAATCATCCAAAATCGTTCGCGATGTGCATTCAACAGCGCAACGCTAATAGGTATACCTCAGCTGTAAAAAAGCAAATGGACTCAATACCGTGGAAGGCCAAGGCACTAGAAAAAATTAAATATTTTGCACCGTCAACGCAAATTAAAGAAGCTTTTGAGTTAGTAGCAGAGATACAGCGCACACCGAAAGGGCGAGAAAGGGAGTCCCTCCAACTATCTCATCTAATGGCGATCGCTGATCATGAACAACGAGTGATCTTGCAACCACTGATCTACGACGACTCCGCGTTCGCAACATGGATTCAGCGGCAAAGGGCGCCGTACGCGCGTTGGGCAAGTCCCGCGCTCGAGCTGGTTTTTACACACAAATGCAGCACGATACACTCAAGCGTAAAGTCAGTGGCTCCAAAAAACACTGAGCTCGAAGACTTTGTGAGCCGGATGGACTGGATCAACGAAGCTGCTGAAAAATTCCACGGGCTCATGAGAAAGCGAAAGGACTTTATGGAATCTGCTCTGGGAGTAATGGCAAATTGGGTAGACCTACCGGACTCCCCAAAATTTCAGCAGGATAACGCAATATAGAATAACGGAAGAGTGCCGATTTGTGACCATGATAAAAAACCTACTCGCAATGCTCCTGATGTTCACGTCGTTAATAGGAACTGCCATGTCTAACAATTTGCCCATTCAGATAGTAGTAGGCGAACGCGGCAGTACATTTTCCGCAAAAAATGCCCCCAACCTAAAAGTTGACGAGCAGCCCGCCGGGATAAACTTCTACACCATTCGATTTACCCCAAAATCACGAGGCAGGGCACTAATTTTGGTCGGACACAAACCGTTTTCCATTGACCATGTTATAAGTATCACAGGATCAGAGGATGTAGATCTGCGAGAGGAGGGAATTTCTGAATTTCACATTAACTCATCTATCGATGGTTCGGGAACTATCCTACATGATGACGCACGCCTAAAGTTCTTCAATATAGTTAGGAACATTACGAACGCAGGATGGCGAAGTATCATTCCTCGCGGCATGGCGCGACTAAGGGGAAAATCCATGACGCAATATTTATTGGAAAATAAAAAGTATACAACGTTAGATGCATCTTATATTCCATCGCTTAATGAATGGATGCGCATCCCAAGCCTAACCGTTTGGGAGTTTTACCTAGATCAAACATATTTAAGTCTGAAGTTCACTCGAGAGAACTCGTTGCAAGATCCATTGAAGCCAGGAGCTTACCTCGTAAGTTTTGATATTCAAAGCGAAGCGGAATATTTTCGTAGCTACGTGGATAGTTCGGATCGAAAGAACTGGCGCGAGATCTTACCGAAAGAACTCCGGACACTAGCCGAATCCCGCGCCAAGATGGAGGAAGCAATGCGCAAAAAAGGTGAGGTGATCGACTCAGCCTACGTTGATCCACGCGTGACAACAAAATGACTCCGCTCAGGCCACGTCTCCTGGAGCGCATCACTCTGATATTCGCGACGGACTAAAAATTTCGAAGTCATGGCTCGCAAAGTTAATGCGATATAGATAGATGTGCCTGAGCATGTTGGGATATCAATAGAAAATCAAATGCTAATATCCAATTTTTTCAAATAGGTAAACTCACCAAACTACCCCTCCGACACGCATTTATCACCCACACGTCGGACTTCGAAGCCCACCCAACTGCATTCGGACCCCAGAGAAACCTTGAACGCGCTGACATCCGCGCCGGTGACGGAGCAAGGTTACTCGACCATCGATCTAACGCTTTGCCGATCGAGCGGCAAGGCCTACCTTGCCGTCAACAACATTGAAATATCGACCGATGGCCGTATTAAGACGACCAAGGAACGTCAAGTCGGACATCCCATAATGATTGACATCGCCCTTGCCGACAACTTGATTCGGCAATGCGCAATGGGCGGGGAATTGCAACCGCCCCCCACTCCCGCCGCCACCCCACGCGAGCTCGAGCAAGCCGTTAGCCAACTGGAAACCGGCGATTTCGAAGGCGCATTGAAGTGCGCTGCGCCGTATCTGGCCGCTCAGGATGCGCATTTATGCAGGATGCGATGCACCTGACCGCACTGGCGAACTCGTGGCTGCAGCGTTGGCCGGATCCGCTCAATTGCTGGCGCGGCTTGTTTGATCGCGAAGCGACAGCCTACAACGCACAGCAAGTGGCCACCGCGGCCGTCATTGCCGGAAATGTTGCTCAAGGCGAGCAGTGGTACGGCACCGCTGGCAAATTGAACGCATTTTCGCCTGACATTCCGTGGATGCTCATTAAGACCAACTTCATCACTGCGTTGAAAAATAGCGGCAACGCGTAACTGGCGCTGCCGTACCTCGAAGAAGTGAAAGGGATTTACGAAGAACTTCACAACACCGATCCGACTTTCCTCGCCTTGCAGGGCGTGCCCCAGTTTGCCTCGTTCCTGGATCACAGCCGAGAGATCGTTGCGAGCGCTCTGCAAAAAACCAAACACTGCAGTGGTATGAATCGATGATCCCATACATAGATGCGGACGGCAAAACGGAGTTGACGTACTGACTCCAGAATGGCATGCCCAACTTGACGCCGAGCGTCGCATAAAAATAATTGAATTAGGAAACTAATGTTCCCACGAATCAAGCGCCCCCAATGTAGTACGCGTGACCTAACCCACGGATTTTATTCAACTTTTCCCGATATCCACACGAACTGTGGATAACGTTGTGGATAAAGCACTTCCGATACCCCGGAAGCCTAGTATTGATGCGGTTTTCAACAAAATGCCCATTCTGGAGGCAAATTTAATTCGGAATAAAATCAACGACTTGCGCGCCACAGCATTATGACCTGCAACCCCCGACGAGGCATATTCCTACAAATTCCTACAACGGGGGATAAGTCAACAAAATTTCGATTTCCACAGCAACTTTATGCGTCCGGAATTGCTTTGACAAAGCGCCTGCACTGTCTTAGTGTTGGCAGATGCAAGCCGATCACGTCAACGAAAACGATCCCGACCTGTTCCTCGAGGATGAGGAGCATTCGCTACCTGGCGTCAGCGCCAACGAGGCGGCGCCTTGGCGCATCCTGATTGTCGATGACGACGTCGATGTCCACGTCGTCACCAAATTCGCACTCAGCAATACGAACTTTCAAGGCCGCCGCCTCAGCTTCTTCCACGCCTACTCGGCCAAGGAGGCGCTGGCCAAGCTGCGCGACACGCCCGACATCGCCCTGATCCTGCTCGACGTCATGATGGAAACGGCCGACGCCGGCCTGCGTTTCGCCCGCCAGGTGCGCGAGACGCTCCACAACGATCTCGTCCGCATCGTATTGCGCACCGGCCAGCCGGGCCAGACGCTCGAGCACAGCATCATCGTCGATTACGACATCAGCGACTTCTGGAGCAAGACCGACCTCACCACCCGCAAACTGTTCACCACCGTCATCGCATCGCTGCGCTCTTACGCTACCCTCGCCGCCGCTGCCCAGGCCCGCAATGCCGCGCTCGACGAACTGGGCCGCGCGAAGCAGCTCCAGGCCGCCGTCGACCGCCACGCCATGGTCCTTACGCTCGATCCCAGGGGCCGCATCGTCGACGCCAACCCGCTCTTCTGCACATTCGCCGGCCTGGCACCCGAACAACTGCGCGGCCGCGACCTGCACGCAGTCCACCGCCAGCCGTTCCCCGAAGTGCTCGCCGGAGAGATGACCGCCGCCCTGGCGCAGGATGGTTTCTGGGCCGGCGACATCGACATTACGCTTGCGGAAGGTCCCTGCCGCCTTCACTGCTCCGTGCTGGCGATCAAGGATGCTGACGGCGCCGTCCAGCAATACATCGCGGTCGCCACTCCCCTTTAAAATTACTTCCACGCCTTGCGCGCGCGGTCGCGCACCAGCATGCGCACGCTGTCGGGCATCGGCTTCCTGCTCTTCTGCGTTTCCGCGGTAATCCACACGCACTCCTCGAAATGCTTCAGCATCGCCGGGCTGATGAAGCGGCTGCGCGCCGCATACACGTGGCGGTCGCCCATCTGCGCCTGCTGCTTGATGAAGAAGCGGTTCGGCACCACCAGGTGCAGATGTTCCTTGGCGCGCGTCATCGCCACATACAGCAGGCGGCGCTCCTCCTCGATGTCGTCGGCGTTGCCGGTGCTCATGTCTGACGGGATGCAGCCATCGACAACATTGAGCACGTGCACCGATTTCCACTCCTGCCCCTTCGACGAATGGATGGTCGACAAGATGACGTAATCTTCGTCGAGCAAGGGCGGGCCGGCGCGGTCGCTGGTCGCCTCCGGCGGATCGAGCGTGATCTCGGCCAGGAAGTTTTCGCGCGTGCCATAGCCGCCGGCCAGCGCCGTCAGCTGCTCGACGTCGGCCGCGCGTACTTGCGCGTCGTCGTGCATGCGCTCCAGGTGCGGCATGTACCAGTTCTTGACCAGCTCGATGTCCGCCGGCCAGCGCAGGCCGGGCGTGCGCAGCGCGCGAAACAGCGCGACGAACTCCTGCCAGTCTCCACTGCTCTTGGTCGGCGCCACGAATTGCGCTACCGCCGCGACCGGCTCGGCCGCTTCGCCCACCGCGTCGAGCAGCTTCGCGGCGTTGGCCGGCCCGATGCCTGGAATCAGTTGCGCCACGCGGAAACCGGCCAGCCGCCCGCTCGGATTCTGGGCGAAGCGCAACACCGCCAGCACGTCCTTGATGTGCGACGCTTCCAGAAATTTCAGGCCGCCGAACTTAACGAACGGAATATTGCGCCGCATGAGTTCGAGTTCGAGCGCTGCGCTGTGGCTGGCCGCGCGAAACAGCACCGCCTGCTGCGTCAGCGCAACACCGGCTTCGCGGTGCTCGAGGATGCGGTTGCACACCCAGCGCGCCTGCTCGGCTTCGTCGGGAATGAGCACCAGCTGCGGCAACACGGTCGACACCTTGTCGGTCCACAAGTTCTTGGCGTGCCGCTCCAGCGCCGCGTCGATCACCGCGTTGGAGGCATCCAGGATCGGCTGGGTCGAACGGTAGTTGCGGTCGAGCGTGATCATCTGCGCCGGCTGCGAGAACTGCTTCGGGAAATCGAGAATGTTCCGTGGCGCCCCGGAACGAATAGATCGACTGGGCATCGTCGCCCACCACCATCACGCCGCGCCCGTCCGGCTTCATGCCGGTGATGATCGCCGCCTGCAAGCGGTTGGTGTCCTGGTACTCGTCGACCAGCACATGGTCGAACAGGTCGCCCAGTTCCGGCCCCAGCTCGGGGTCGGCCGCCATCTCCGCCCAGAACAGCAGAAGGTCGTCGTAGTCGAGCACGTTCTGTTCCTGCTTGGCATCGACGTAGGCGCCGAACAGCGCCTTCAGTTCTGCTTCCCATTCGTTGCACCACGGGAAGGTACTCTGCAATACCAGCGGCAACGGGTCGCGGCTGTTGACCACGCGCGAATAGATCGCCAGGCAGGTTCCCTTCAGCGGGAAACGCTTCTGGGTCTGGGTCAGGCCGATGTCGTGCCGCACCATGCCCATCAGGTCCTCGGAGTCGCCGCGGTCGTGGATGGTGAACGACTCTTCCAGGCCGATGCGGCCGGCGTACTCGCGCAGCAGGCGCGCGCCGATGCTGTGGAAGGTGCCGGCCCACGGCAGGCTGGTCGGCGCCTGGCTGCCGCGCAGTCCGAGCACGCGGTGCAGCACGCTGCCGGCGCGGTGCGTCATCTCGCTGGCGGCGCGCCGCGAGAACGTCAGCAGCAGGATGCGCTGCGGATCGGCGCCGCTCTGGATCAGCCGCGCCACCCGGTGCGCCAGCGTGTTGGTCTTGCCGGACCCGGCGCCGGCAATCACCAGCAACGGCCGCGACATGCCATCCTGCGCACCGATGTCGTGCTCGACGGCGGCACGCTGCTCGCGGTTCAGGCTGGCATACGGGTCATCCGGGGCGACAGGGACGGCAACTACGGACATGGCATGCATCCAAACTGGAAAGGAATAATACTGTACATCCGTCCAGTTGTTGAGCGCAAGCAGAATCCCGGGATTTTACGAATTTGATTGCCGCCCGAGCGAGGCCAATCCGGCCGGGTTTGCTTATCAAAAACGCATAAGTGACGTAAGTGGCCGTTTCTAAAGCACTTTTTAGGATATCCACAGCGACTGTGCATAACTTTGTGGATAAGCGCCCCTTGACACGGCGCAAGCCTCTAACGATGCGGGTTTCAACAAAATGCCCGTTCGGAAGGCACTAAATTAATTCAATGAAATCAAGGGGTTGCAAAGTCAATGGAGAAAGCGAGAATAAATTTCTCGATAATTCCTGCAGGACTCTTTTGTGCATAACCCTGCGATTCAGACGAGCTGAACCGACTGAGTTTTGATAACATTTTAATATGGTTTGAGCGCGCGGCAGGTCGCGCCGCGGGCGGGGTCGAGCGATTATTCGTCGATGCCGCGGCGGCGCTCGGGATCGAGCAGCACGCGCTCGATCACCTCGGCGGCGATGTCGTGGGACTTCATGTATTCGAACGCCGACATCGTGTTGCGCGTTTCCTGAACTGCAATCGCGTGATCGACGATATCGCGGCAACGCAGGTCGCGCCGCTCATAAGTTGGTTCATCCAAGGCGAAGTTGCCGGCCATCGGATCGGGGACTTGAGTCATCGCGGTTCCTTGCAGTTGTAAAGACGGGGACGCGTGTTGCCTACAGAGTATCCAACAATAAATTGTAAAGTCAATGTCACATTTCCATCGAATTTGCATAATTTCAGCGGCCTCATCGGGCACTCTGACGCACACTAACACCATCCTAAATCGGGCGGCGTACGCCACGCGCACTAGCCGCGAAGCAACACTTCAGCGGCACCTCCAGCGGGGTCAGAGCTAACTCTGACCCCGCTGGAGGTGCTGGATAGTTCGTGCCAGCAGGCATGGACAGCGCTCGGCGCGGACGCGATAATGGCACCATGATTCCCTCCCCTTCTCCCCCGCGGTCCGCGCCGCGCTCGCTGACCGACCTGTTCGTTTCCTTCACCTTGCTGGCGTTACAGGGCTTCGGCGGCGTGCTCGCCGTCGTCGAGCGCGAATTGGTCGAGCGCAAGGGCTGGCTGACGCAGGACGAATTCATCGAGGACTGGGCGGTGGCGCAGGTGATGCCCGGCCCAAACGTCGTCAACCTGTCGATGATGATCGGCGGGCGCTACTTCGGCCTGGCCGGCGCGATGGCGGCGCTGGCCGGCATGCTGACGGTGCCGCTGGTGCTGATCCTGGCGCTGGCCATGCTGCATGCCCAGGTCGCCACCGATCCGCGCGTCGCCGGCGCGCTGCGCGGCATGGCGGCGGTATCGGCCGGCCTGATCGGCGCGGCCGGGCTCAAGCTTTCCGTCGCGCTGGTGCGCAATCCGATGCCGCTGGCCTGGTGCGTGGCGATTGCCGCTGCCGGTTTCGTGCTGGTGGCGCTGCTGCAGTGCCCGCTCATCTACGTGCTGTTCGGCCTGGGCGGCCTCAGCTGCGTGCTGACCTATCGCAGGCTCGCAGCATGAGCCCGCCGCTGCACCTCGTGCTCGGCTGGGCCGACTGGGCCAACCTGTTCTTCCACTACCTCATGCTGTCGCTGATGTCGGTCGGCGGCGCCATTTCCACCACGCCGGAAATGCACCGCTTCCTCGTCGAGCAGCACCAGTGGCTCACCCAGGCCCAGTTCAACGAGTCGATTGCGCTGGCGCAGGCGGCGCCCGGCCCGAACGTGCTGTTCGTCGCCCTGATGGGCTGGCATGTCGGCATGAACGCCGGCAGCATGACCGCCGCCCTGCTGGGCGTGGCGGTGACGATGCTCGGCATCATGATTCCATCGACGGTGCTGACCTACGTGGCGTCCCAGTGGGGCCACCGCAACCGCGAACTGCGCGCCGTGCGCGCGTTCAAGCAGGGCATGGCGCCGATCGTCATCGCGCTGCTGCTGGCGACCAGCTTCATCCTCGGCGCCGCCGGCCGCGACGCCGCCCGCGACTGGCCGCTCTGGCTGCTCGCGCTCGCCAGCGGCCTGGTCATCTGGCGCACCAGGCTCCACTTGCTGTGGCTGCTCGCCTTCGGCGCCCTGGTGGGGGCGCTGCAGCTGGTCTGAGCCGCCGGCCTTTGCGCCAGCCCCACGCGGCCTCCTCCAAGCCATGCTGTACTGGCATGAAGGAGGTGATTCATCATGCTCTATGGCAGCTTCTCCGGAAATCCCAAGACCGAATGGTTGAGCGACGAGGGCGATGACAGCAACATGGCGCTGCTCGAAGCGTTCTGGTACACCGATCCGCGGGGGCGGCGCTGGGACGCGCCGAAAGGCAGCATCACCAACGGCGCCAGCATTCCGCGCACGCTGTGGTCGTCCGTCGGCAGCCCGTACACCGGCAACTACCGGCGCGCCGCCATCGTCCACGACATCGCCCTCAAGACCATGGGCGTGCTGCGCGACGACGCCGACACCATGTTCTATTTCGCCTGCATGGCCGGCGGCTGCCCGCTGATGGAAGGCAAGCTGATGTACGCGGGCGTGCGCATCGGTACCTGGAGCGCGCTGACGCGCGACTACGCCGCCGGCATCCTCACCTTCGCGCCGCTGGCGCCGCGGCTGGCAGGCCAGCAAACGCCGACCGAGCTCGAGGTCCGCGCCCGCTACCTGCTGCTGGCGGCCGCACTGCGGGCCGGCGGCGACGACTTCGACGCCATCCGCGCCACCGTCGCCCGCCAGCTCGGGCTGCCGTCGCGCCGCTAGCATCGCGTTGGCAAAGATTGTGCCGACAAGGCATACTGCGACACTCGACCACGATCCGGATGCCGTATGCCAGAACTCATCAGCGAACACCCCTGCTTCGGCGGGGTGCAGCGTTTTTACCGCCATGATTCGGCCGCCATCGGCCTGCCGATGCGCTTTTCGGTGTTCCTGCCGCGCGTGGCGCCGGGCGCCCGCCTGCCCGCCATGTTCTACCTGGCCGGCCTGACGTGCAACGAAGAAACCTTCCCCACCAAGGGCGGTGCCCAGCGCTACGCCGCGCGCGAAGGCATGATCCTGATCGCCCCCGACACCAGCCCGCGCGGCGCCGGCGTCGCCGGTGAAGCCGACGCCTGGGACTTCGGCGTCGGCGCCGGCTTCTATGTCGACGCCAGCACCGAACCGTGGAAAAAGCACTACCGGATGTACAGCTACATCCTCGAACTGCGCGAACTGGTGCTGCGCACGCTGCCGGTCGACGCCGAGCGCACCGGCATCTTCGGCCACTCGATGGGCGGCCACGGCGCGCTGGTGCTGGCCTTGCGCAACCCCGACCTGTTCCGTTCGGTCTCGGCGTTCGCGCCGATCGCCGCGCCTTCGCTGTGCCCTTGGGGCGAGAAGGCGTTCGGCGGCTACCTCGGCGCCGACCCGCAGGCGTGGAGCCGCTACGACGCCAGCGAACTGATGCGCATGATGCATGCGCCTTTCCCGCAAGGCATCCTGATCGACCAGGGCCTCGGCGACAAATTCCTCGCCAGCCAACTGCGCCCGGAAGTATTCGAAAGCGCCTGCACGCAGGCCGGCCAGCGCCTCGAACTGCGGCGCCACGCCGGCTACGACCACGGCTATTATTTCATCTCGACCTTCATGGAAGACCACCTGCGCTTCCACCGCGAAAATCTCGGCTAGCGCCGCCCCGTCTTCCTCTTGAAAACGCCCTCCGCCTGTCATATAACGACAGTGCGGGCGCGCAGCGCCCGTCAACACTTGATATCGAGGGGGTTGCCATGAATCTCATCAGAAGGACCGGCTCGCCACTGGCCCGCTATCGCCCGAGCTCGATCGAAGACCAGCTCGGCCGCATGGTCGAAAGCATGTTCGAGGACTTCATCGCCCCGGCGGCGCAGGCCGCCGCGCTGGGGCGCTTCCCGGAGCAAAGCCTCGCCAGTCCGCGCGTCAACGTCGCCGAAGACGACAAGTCGTTCCGCGTCGAGGCCGAACTGCCCGGCGTTAAGAAAGAAGACGTCAAGGTCGCCGTCGACGGCCAGCGCGTCACCATCGAGGCCGAGGTCAGGCAGGAAAGCGGGCAGCGCGAAGGCGAAACCGTCGTCTACGCCGAGCGTAGCGCGCGCAAGTTCGTGCGCAGCTTCATGCTGCCGGCCGACGTCGACGACGCCGCCGCCGACGCCAGAATGGAAGACGGCGTGCTGACGCTGACTCTGCCGAAGCGGCAGGCCACGCCGTCCAGGCAGCTGACCATCCAGTAGCCAAGCCGCGCCGCGGGCAAGCCTGCCGCGGCGCTCCCTTCAACATTGTGCTGCAACTGTCCCGTGTCATTCTTGTCTAACGTATTTGCTCGACGAGGAGGCAATCACATGCCGGCTCCAGACCGCTTCAAGGACCGCAGCCATGCCGGCAAACTGCTGGCGCAGCGCCTGTCGAGCTACGCCAACCGGCCCGACGTGCTGATCCTGGCGCTGCCGCGCGGCGGCGTGCCGGTCGGCTTTGCCGTCGCCGAGGCGCTCGGCGTCGAACTCGACGTCATGCTGGTGCGCAAGCTCGGCATGCCCGGCCAGGAAGAGTACGCGATGGGCGCGATCGGCGCCGGCGGCGTGCGCGTCATCCAGTCCGGCCTGGTCGAATCGGGCCTCGTCACCGCCGACGACATCGAGGAAGCGAGCGAGCGCGAGCTGGCCGAAATCGCCCGTCGCGACCGCCTTTACCGCGCCGGCCGCCCCGCGCCCGAGCTGGCCGGCCGCTGCGTGATCCTGGTCGACGACGGCATCGCCACCGGCGCCACGCTGCGCGCCGCCGTCGAGGTGGTCCGCCACAGCAAGGTCGCGAAGCTGGTGGTGGCGGTCCCGGTCGGCGCGCCCGAAAGCGTCGCCGCGCTGGCCGCCGAAGTCGACGAGATGGTGTGCCTGGCGATGCCGTTCCAGTTCCACGCCGTCAGCCAGTGGTACCGCCACTTCGACCAGACCAGCGACGAAGAAGTGCAGGACCTGCTGGCACTGGCCTGGCGCCAGCAGGCGTCGGCCCCGCCCCGTCACGCCAACCACTGAACAAGCGACCGCTCCACCATGTCCACCTCCACGTCCTCCCTGACCGGCGCCATCGCCGCCGGCGCCCACCTGCTCGACGGCGGCGCCGGCGACTACGACGCCCTGCTCGACCTGATCGGCGACGCCCGCTTCGTGCTGCTCGGCGAAGCGACCCACGGCACCCACGAATTCTACGAGCAGCGCGCCCGCATCACGCAGCGCTTGATCAGCGAAAAGGGCTTCAGCGCGGTCGCCGTCGAAGCCGACTGGCCCGACGCCTACCGCGTCAACCGCTACGTGCGCGCCGAGGGCGGCGACGGCGACGCCGTCAGCGCGCTGGGCGGCTTCAAGCGCTTCCCCAGCTGGATGTGGCGCAACGCCGACGTCGTCAATTTCATCGACTGGCTGCGCGCGTGGAACGACGGCCAGCCGGCGGCCAGCCGCGCCGGCTTCTACGGCCTCGACCTGTACAGCCTGTTTACGTCGATGGAGGAAGTGCTGCGCTACCTCGACCAGGTCGACCCCGACGGCGCCCACGAGGCGCGCAAGCGCTACGCCTGCTTCGACCACTACGGCGACGACAGCCAGCAGTACGCCTACGCCGCGGGGCTGGGCAGCTCCGAGTCGTGCCAGCGCGAAGTGATCGCGCAGCTGCAGCAGATCCAGCAGCGCGCCGCCGCCTACATGCAGCGCGACGGCATCGCCGCCAGCGACGCCTTCTTCTACGCCCAGCAGAACGCCCGGCTGGTGAAAAACGCCGAGGAATACTACCGCACCATGTTTCGCGGCCGCGTGTCGTCGTGGAACCTGCGCGACCGCCACATGGCCGACACGCTCGACGCGCTGGCCGGGCACCTGGCGCAGACCCGCGACAAGCAGGTCAAGGTGGTGGTGTGGGAGCATAACTCGCACGTCGGCGACGCCCGCGCCACCGAAATCGGCCGGCTCGGCGAATGGAACGTCGGCGAACTGACGCGCAAGCAGCACGGCGACGCCGCCTTCCTGGTCGGCTTTTCGACCTACGACGGCTGGGTCACCGCGGCGTCCGACTGGGACGGGCCGGCCGAGCGCAAGCAGGTGCGGCCGGCGCTGCCGGGCAGCTACGAGGATGTGTTCCACCAGACCGGCCTGGGCAACTTCATGCTGCCGCTCGGCGCCGGCAGCGCGGCGCGCGCGGTGCTGCTCGAAGCGCGCCTCGAGCGCGCCATCGGCGTGCTGTACCTGCCGCGCACCGAGCGCCAGAGCCACTATTTCACGGCGCAGCTGCCGCAGCAGTTCGACGCCGTCATCCACATCGACACCACCGACGCGGTGCAGCCGCTCGAGACCACCAGCCACTGGGACACCGGCGAAGCGCCGGAAACCTACCCGATCGGGCTGTGATCGCGTCGTGAACCGTCGTGCTCGCCATTGGCGAACCCGACTTCCCGCGCAGGCGGGAATCCATACCACCTGTGCGTAGTGAAGGAACGCGCAACCACCGCGATAACGAGGTAGGGATTCCCGCCTGCTGCGCGGGAAAGACGGCTAATAGTCTGGCGGACCTAGCACGCACAACTACCAGCCGTGGACGCTGACGCTGGCGGTGACCGCCAGCCGCACGCCCGCCAGCTCGAACGGCAGCCGCACCGCCGGCGATCTTCGCCGCCACCGCCGTCACTTCCCGCTCGCTGTTGAGGTCTTCGAAGATGACCACGAACTCGTCGCCCGACAGGCGCGCCACGGTGTCGATCGCGCGCACGTTGACCGTCAGGCCGCGCGCACTCCTGGAGCAACTCGTCGCCCGGCGCGTGGCCGTGGCTGTCCTTGATGCGCTTAGTGTGATCGATGTCGAGATAGGCCAGCGCCATCGGCGCGCCGCTGCGGCGTGCGCGCTCGATCGCCAGGTGCAGCGACTCGACGAACATGCGGCGGTTGGCGATCCCGGTCAGGCTTGAATGCCGCGGCGCTCGAGACCACCGCAAACTGCTGCGCGCCGATGACGCTTTTCATGTCGCCCTCGGCGGTCGCCAGCGCCAGTACCGTCACCAGCTAAGCCGCGGTCTTGGCGCGCGACTTGCGCTTTTTCGGCGCCAGCATCGTACCCAGGCAGCCCGGCGTGCCGCAGCGGCAGGCGAAAGCGGCCTTGACCGCCGCCGTGTGCCTGGGTTCGAACACCAGCGCGTAGTTGTAGTTCAATTCCTGGCCGGGTTCGATGTCCATCAGCGCGTGGATGAATACGCGGCCGTCTTCCTCGTAGGCCTCGCAGTTCGGCTCGCAGGCGTGGTTGATCCAGCGCGCGTCGTTGCCGCGGCTGCCGCCGTCGATGACGTTGCCGTCGTCGAGGCTGAAATAGAAGGTGTGGTTCAACGGGCCGTCGCTGGCGTCGGTGCGCCGCAGCGCCTCCGGCCAGTCGATGCGCTCGCCGGTGTACTCGATGATGCGCTCGCCCGCCTCGATCTTGCGGGTGGCGAAAACGCCATTGCCGTGCACCGGCGACAGCTGGACTTTGCACGGCGGCGACTTGGACTTGGACTTGGAACTGTTAGCGGAGGTGGTCATGGAGCGGTAAGTGGTTTTCAAAAAAAAATGGAAGACGGCGCCGTTACGACGGGTTGTCCTCGCGGTACTCGGCGGCCGGGCGGTCGTCGTCGGCGCCGCTGCTTTCCTGCTTGCGCAGTTCGACGCGGCGGATCTTGCCCGAAAACGTCTTCGGCAGTTCACGAAATTCGATGCGACGGATGCGCTTGTAGGCGGCCAGGCGCGCGCGCGCGAACGCGAAGATCGACTGCGCCACCTCGTTGCCCGGTTCTATGCCGGCGCGCAAGGTGATGAATGCCTTCGGCACCGACAGGCGCAGGGCGTCGGGGCTGGGCACGATGGCCGCCTCCAGCACCGCGTCGTGCTCGATCAGCACGCTCTCGAGTTCGAACGGGCTGATGCGGTAATCGGACGACTTGAAGACGTCGTCGTTGCGGCCGACATAGAAATAGTAGCCATCGTCGTCGCGCGTGGCGACGTCGCCGGTATGGTAATAGCCGCCGCGCATGACGTCGGCGGTCTTGCCGGCGTCGCCCTCGTAGGCGAGCATCAGCCCGACCAGCTCCGGCGCCAGCTCGACGGCGATCTCGCCCTCGCCCGCCGGCTGGTCGTCGACGTCGAGCAGCGCGATCTTGTAACCGGGCAGCGGGCGCCCCATCGAACCTGGCTTCAGCACCTGGCCCGGCGTGTTGCCGATCTGCGCCGTCGTCTCGGACTGGCCGAAGCCGTCGCGGATGCGGATGCCCCAGGCGCGTTCGACCTGCTCGATCACTTCCGGATTGAGCGGCTCGCCGGCGCCGACCAGTTCGCGCAGCGGCAGGCGCCAGCGCGCCAGGTCTTCCTGGATCATCATGCGCCACACCGTCGGCGGCGCGCACAGCGAGGTCACGCCGCACTGCCGGATCACCTCGAACGCCGCCGTGGCGCTGAAGCGCTCGTAGTTGTAGACGAATACCGTGGCGCCGGCGTTCCATGGCGCAAAGAAGCAGCTCCACGCGTGCTTGGCCCAGCCGGGCGAGCTGATGTTCCAGTGGACGTCGCCCGGCTGCAGGCCGATCCAGTACATCGTCGACAGGTGCCCCACCGGATAGCTCTGGTGGCTGTGCAGCACCAGCTTCGGCTTGGCGGTGGTGCCGGAAGTGAAGTACAGCAGCAGCGGATCGGTCGCCATGGTCGGGCCGTCCGGCTCGAACGCGGCGTCGGCGCCGGCGCGGCGGCCGATCTCGAACCAGCCGTCGCACTTGCCGCCGACCGAGATGCGGGTGAAGTCGCCGGCCAGGCCGTCGAACTTGGCGCACTCGGACGCTTGCGCGATGACATGGCGGACCTCGCCGCGCTGCAGGCGGTCGGCCAGGTCGGCCGGCGCCGCCAGCATGCTGGTCGGCACCAGCACCGCGCCGAGCTTGATCCCGGCCAGCATGATTTCCCACAGTTCTACGCGGTTCGGCAGCATCAGCAGCACACGGTCGCCGCGCTTGACGCCGCGCTCGCGCAGGTAGTTGGCCGCCAGGTTCGAGCGCGCCGCCATCTCGGCGTAGGTCACCTTCTCTTCGCTGCCGTCTTCGCCGACCACCCACAGCGCCGGCGTGTCGTTGTCCTGCGCCTGGACGTCGAAAAAGTCGAGCGCCCAGTTGAAGGTCGTCAGCGCCGGCGGCCGGTAGCCGTTGTAGGCGGCGTCGTAATCGGTGCGGTGGCGCTGCAGGAAGTCGCGCGCGTCGATAAAACTTTGATACGGGGTCATCGGCCGGTCTCCTGTGCAGGCGTGGGGAAGTAATGGCATTGTGCCACGGACACGGGCTTTTCAGCGTGGCGGCTTGTGCGCGCTCACTGCATGCCGACCGCGCGCATCAGCAGGCGCATCAACCAGGCCGCCAGCGCCAGCGCGGCGACGCTGGCCGCCCAGATCGCCAGCAGCCAGCCGAAGCGCGACAGCCACCGGCGCGCCTTCAATGGTAGCCCTCCCCGACCCGCACCTTGCCGCGGAAAACGTAGTACGACCACACCGTGTAGCCGAGGATGAACGGCAGGATGACCAGTGTGCCGACCAGCGCGAAGCCCTGGCTTTGCGGCGGCGACGACGCGGTCCAGATGGTGATGTAGGGCGGCACGATATTCGGCCAGATGCTGATCGCCATGCCGGTGTAGCCGAGGAAAATCAGGCAGAGCGCGGCGACGAACGGGCTGCGGTGCCGCGCGCCCGTGAGCGAGCGCAGCAGCCAGAAGGTGCCGGCGCCGACCAGCAGCGGCACCGGCGCGAAGTACAGCATGTTGGGAAAGCTGAACCAGCGCGCCGCCACTTCCGGATGGGTCAGCGGCGTCCAGACGCTGACCACGCCGATGGCGCCGAGCAGCATCAGGCTGAGCGGGCGTGCCACATGGATCATGCGCTTCTGCAATTCGCCCTCGGTCTTCATGATCAGCCAGGTGCTGCCGAGCAGCGTGTAGGCGATCATGACGCCGACCCCGGACAGCAGCGGGAACGGCGCCAGCCAGTCGAGCGGGCCGCCCGCATAGGCGCGCCCGGTCACCGGGATGCCCTGCAAGAAGGCGCCGAGCGCGACGCCCTGGAAGAACGCCGCCGTCACCGAGCCGCCGATGAAGGCCTTGTCCCAGATGTGGCGTTCATGATCGAGCGCCTTGAAGCGGAATTCGAAGGCGACGCCGCGGAAGATCAGGCCGAGCAGCATGAAAATCAGCGGCAGGTACAGTCCCGACAGGATGATGGAATAAGCCAGCGGAAACGCCGCCAGCAGGCCGGCGCCGCCCAGCACCAGCCAGGTCTCGTTGCCGTCCCACACGGGAGCGACGGTATTCATCATGACATCGCGGTCGTGGCGGTCGGGCACGAACGGGAACAGCATGCCGATGCCGAGGTCGAAGCCGTCCATGACGACGTACATGAAAACGCCGAAGAAAATGATGACGGCCCAGACGACCGGAAGATCGATGTCCATCAGTGTCTCCCCGTCTTCAGTTCCGATTCGTCGATGGCGGCCGACATCGGCCGCGCCGGTGTGCGCTCCTGGCCCGGCCCGCCTTCGGGCGGATGGACCGCTTCGAAATGGCTGGGCCCGCCGCGCACCAGCCGCAGCACGTAGGCGATGCCGACGCCGAACACGAACAGGTAGACGATGACGAACATGCCCAGTGTCAGCGCCAGCGTCTCCGGCGCGTGCGCCGACACCGCGTCCTTGGTGCGCATCAGGCCGTACACCACCCACGGCTGGCGCCCCACCTCGGTGGTGATCCAGCCGGCCAGGATGGCGACCAGGCCGCTCGGCCCCATCAGCAACGCCGCCCACAGGAAGGGGCGCGACGTGAAGATGCCGCCGCCGCGCCGCTTGACCAGGCCCCACAGGCCGAGGCCGATCATCGCAAAGCCGAGCCCGACCATGATGCGGAACGACCAGAACACGATAGTCGCCGGCGGCCGGTCTTCCTTGGCGAATTCCTTCAGCCCCTTGATCTGGCCATCCAGGCTGTGCGTCAGGATCAGGCTGCCCAGGCGCGGTATCTCGATCGCGTACCTGGTCGTTTCCGCCTCCATGTCGGGGATGCCGAACAGGATCAGCGGCAGCCCTTCGCCGGGTTTGCTTTCCCAGTGACCCTCCATGGCGGCGATCTTGGCCGGCTGGTGCTTGAGCGTATTGATGCCGTGGAAGTCGCCGATCACCGCCTGGATCGGCGCGACGATGACGATCATCCACATCGCCATCGACAGCATCTTGCGCACCGCCGGCGTGTCGTTGCGGCGCAGCAGGTGCCAGGCGCCCGAGGCGCCGACGAACAGCGCGGTGCAGAGAAAAGCGGCCACGCTCATGTGCAGCAGCCGGTATGGGAACGACGGGTTGAAGACGATCGCCAGCCAGTCCTGCGGCACCACGATGCCGTCGATGATGGCATGGCCCTGCGGCGTCTGCATCCAGCTGTTGGAGGCGAGGATCCAGGTCGCCGAGATCAAGGTGCCGAGCGCCACCATGCAGGTCGAGAGGAAGTGCAGGCCGGGGCCGACGCGGGTCCAGCCGAACAGCATCACGCCGAGAAAGCCCGCTTCGAGGAAGAACGCGGTCAGTACCTCGTAGGCCAGCAGGGGGCCGGTGACGCTGCCGGCGAATTCCGAGAACCCGCTCCAGTTGGTGCCGAACTGGTAGGCCATCACCAGGCCGGAGACCACGCCCATGCCGAAGTTGACCGAGAAGATCTTGAGCCAGAACTGGTAGAGGTCGACGTAGACCTGGCGGCCGGTGCGCAGCCAGCACAGTTCGAGCACGGCCAGGTAGCTGGCCAGCCCGATCGTAATCGCCGGGAACAGGATATGGAACGACATGGTGAAGGCGAACTGGATGCGCGCCAGTTCCAGGGCCGTAAAACCAAGCATCGGTCTGCTCCGGAGGCGTTCCACAGATGCGGAACAACCCGAGTAATCTAACATGCTTTGCGCGCGCACGCTCGGGGCGGAGGTCGCTGTATACTGCGTGCTTTTCAGAGGACTCCATGAGCGCGCTGCCACCCTGCCCCAAGTGCAATTCCGAATTCACCTACGACGATGGCACGCAGCTGGCCTGCCCCGAATGCGGCCACGAGTGGAGCGCCACGGCTGCCGAAGCCGCTGAAGAAGGCGCCCGCGTGTATCGCGACTCCGCCGGCAATGTCCTCGCCGACGGCGACACCGTCACCGTCATCAAGGACCTGAAGCTGAAGGGTTCGGGCGGCACCGTCAAGATGGGCACCAAGGTCAAGAACATCCGGCTGGTCGACAGCGACCACGACATCGACTGCAAGATCGACGGCTTCGGCGCGATGAGCCTGAAGACCGAGTTCGTCAAGAAGGTCTGACCTTCCAGGCGGGGTCGACCTTCCAGGCGGGGTCAGTGCCGACAATCGGACACGATCTCTTCAGTAGCGAGAGGTGGTAGCGCCGAGCCCGTGTGCGAATGCCGGCACTGACCCCGGGGACTTCAGTAGCGCTGCCGTAGCGCCGAGCCCGTGTCCGAATGCCGGCACTGACCCCGGGGGAGAAGTTGCCGTCAGGCGCTTTCGCGCGCCATCAGCGTAAAGCCGAGGTCGATCTGGGTGGCCGCCGGCGTCTCGCCCTTGATCACCGCGCGCAGCAGCGAAGCTGCCTCGAAACCGACCCGGTAGCGCGGCGTGCCGATCGTCGTCAGCGACGGATTCATCCACGCCGATGCCGGCAAATCGTTGAAGCCGCAGATCGCCAGCTGCTGCGGCACCGCGATGCCGCGCCGCTGGCACTGATAGATGGCGCCGTGCGCGAGGTCGTCGTTGCAGCAGAAGATGGCGTCCAGGTCGGGCGTGCCGGCCAGCATGCGCCCGAGCAGCTCGGCGCCGAGCGCAATCGTCGACGGGTCGGCCGGCATCACTTCCAGCTTCGCGTCGTACAGCCCGGCCTCGTGCATCGCCTGGCGGTAGCCGTCGGCGCGCTTGAGCGTGCGCTCGTCGCGCTGGGCGCCCATGAAGCCGATGCGCTTGCGCCCCTTGTCGATCAGGTAGCGCGTCATCGTGTAACCGGCCTGCTGCTGCGAAAAGCCGACCGACATCTGGTCCGGCCGGCTGGCCAGGTCCATCATCGACACCACCGGCACCTGGCACGCATCGAGCATCTGCTGCACCCGCGCGCTGTGCGTCAGCCCCGACAGCAGGATGCCGTCCGGATTGGACTGCAAATAGATGCCGAGCAGCTTTTCTTCCTCGGCATCGGAGTAGCGCGTGTTGCCGATCAGGATCTGGTAGTTGTCGGCATCGAGCGCGTCCTGGACCCCGGCCAGCACCGCCGTGAAGACCGCATTCGACAGCGACGGCACCAGCACCACGATCACGTTCGACTGCGCCGACGCCAGCGCGCGCGCGGCGCGGTTCGGCACGTAGCCGAGTTCGGCCACCGCCTGCTCGACGCGCAGGCGCAGCGCCGGCGAAACCATGTCGGGCTGGCTGATCGCGCGCGACGCCGTCATCGTCGCCACGCCGGCGCGCGCCGCCACCTCGGCCAGCGTGCTGCGTCCGCTGGCGCGGCCTTTCGGCGCCCCCTTGCCTGTTTCGCTCTTCGTCATCAGCCATGTCCAGCACAGAAAGTTGATAACGGTATCATACCGCACACAGCACGCGCAGCTTCACTTTTTACGCCATCAACTCAGCCGCCGAGAGCTGTGGTTTTGGTGCGACGCAGCATTAATTCTTCTTTACAAAATCATCCGATCCGGTAGACTTGCCTCGAAATGTTAGCGCTATCAAACATAACTAGTCGGCATCAAGCCGCACCTCCAGAGACATCATGAAGACCAAGCAACAACCATCCCACGCTCCGGCCCGCTGGGTCGTAATGGGCGTCAGCGGCTGCGGCAAGAGCGAGATCGCGCGCCTGCTGGCGGCCCGCCTCGGCCTCGCCTGCGCCGAAGGCGACGACTATCATTCCGCCGCGAACGTCGCCAAGATGGCTGCCGGCCAGCCGCTGACCGACGGCGACCGCCAGGACTGGCTGCTGACGCTGCAGGGCAAGATCGCCTCCGCGGCGGCGTCCGGCACCGGCCTGGTGCTGTCGTGCTCGTCGCTGAAGCGGCGCTACCGCGACCTGTTGCGCGCCGCCGACCCCGCCCTCGTCTTCGTCCACCTCGACGGCCCGCGCGAGCTGATCGCCGCGCGCATGCAGGCCCGCCCCAACCACTACATGCCGATGTCGCTGCTCGACAGCCAGTTCGCCGCGCTCGAGCCGCTGCAGCCGGACGAGCGCGGCCTGCGCCTCGACATCCACGCCGCACCGGCCGAGCTGGTCGAGGCGATCGCGCAGTGGCACGCCCAACCAGACAATCACTAACCGGAGACCCCCATGAAGCTGCTTGTCCCGCGCCTCGAGCGCACCGTCGAATACCTGATGGCGCTCGCGCTGTTCATCATGGTCGTGCTGGTTTTCGGCAACGTCGTGCTGCGCTATCTGTTCGATACCGGGTTCGCCGCCGCCGAAGAACTGGCGCGCCTGATGTTCGTCTGGCTCATTTTTCTCGGCGCCATCCTGGCGCTGCGCCATCACGGCCACCTCGGCGTCGAAATGGTGCAGGCCAAGCTGCCGCGTCCGCTGCGCCGCGCCTGCGCCGTGCTCAGCCACCTGCTGATGCTGTACGGCCTCTGGCTGTTCCTTGAAGGCAGCTGGTCGCAGACGGTGATCGGCATGGACACCTACTCCACCGTGCTGCGCTACCCGACCGCCTTCATGGCCGCCTCCGGCCTGGTGTGCGCCGCCTCGATGATGGTCATCGTCGCCGCCAACCTGGTGCGCATCGTGCTCGGTTCACCAAAGGCGATGGTGCCCGGCGACCCGCTGCCGCCCGCACCGGCCGTCACCCTTGCCCATCCACACGGGAGCGCCGAATGACCCTCGCCATCTTCCTCGGCTCGCTGATCTTCCTGATGATCCTGGGCATGCCGATCGCCTTCGCGCTGATCCTCACCGGCGTCGCCCTGATGGTCCACCTCGACTTCTTCGACGCCCAGCTGGTGGCGCAGAACCTGCTCTCGGGCGCCGACAACTTCCCGCTGATGGCGGTGCCGTTCTTCATCCTCGCCGGCGAGCTGATGAACGCCGGCGGCATTTCCAAGCGCATCATCAACCTCGCGGTCAGTTTCGTCGGCCACATCAACGGCGGCCTCGGCTACGTGGCGATCGCCGCCTCGGTGCTGCTGGCCAGCCTGTCGGGCTCGGCCATCGCCGACACCGCCGCCCTCGCCACCCTCCTGATTCCGATGATGCGCGACCATGGCTACTCGGTGCCGCGCTCGGCCGGCCTGATCGCCTCCGGCGGCATCATCGCCCCGATCATCCCGCCGTCGATGCCGTTCATCATTTTCGGCGTCACCACCAACACCTCGATCAGCAACCTGTTCCTGGCCGGCATCGTCCCGGGCGTGCTGATGGGCGTGGCGCTGCTGGTCGTCTGGACCATCCTGGCGCGCGACATGAAAGTCATTCCGCAGCCGAAGCGCTCGTGGCAGGAGCGCAAGCACGCCTTCGTCGACGCGCTGTGGGCGCTGATGCTGCCGGTGATCATCCTCGGCGGCCTGCGCGGCGGCCTGTTCACGCCGACCGAGGCGGCCGTCGTCGCCGCCGTCTATTCGCTGCTGGTGAGCCTGTTCGTCTACCGCGAAGTCAAGCTGGCCGCGCTGATCAAGCTGCTGGTCGACGCCGCCCGCACCACCAGCACCGTGATGTTCCTGTGCGCCGGCGCCCTGGTGTCGTCGTATATGGTGACGCTGGCCGACCTGCCGAGCCAGGTCGTCGACATGCTGGCGCCGATGATGGACGACCCGCGCGTGCTGATGGCCGCCGTGATGCTGCTGCTGCTGGCGGTCGGCACCGTGATGGACCTGACCCCGACCATCCTCGTGATGGGCCCGGTGCTGATGCCGATCGCCCTCAAGGCCGGCATCGACCCGACCTACTTCGGCGTCATGTTCGTCATGGTCGGCACGCTCGGCCTGATCCATCCGCCGGTGTGCACCGTGCTTAACGTGGTGTGCGGCGTCGCCAAGATTTCGCTGGAAAGCGCCACCAAGGGCATCTGGCCTTTCCTGCTCACCTACATTTTGCTGATCATTCTGTTCATTATTTTCCCGGGCATCATCACCATGCCGATGACCTGGTTCCGCTAGCCCACTAATAAAAACCACCACTGGAGACACCATGAAAATGAAAAATATCATCAAATCGCTGTTCGTCATCTCGGCTTTTGCCGGCATCGCCGCGTCCAGCATCGCCGCCGACTTCAGCCCGCGCATCATCCGCTTCGGCTACGGCCTGGCCGAGGAAAGCAACCAGGGCCGCGCGGCCAAGTTCTTTGCCGACGACCTCGCCAAGCGCACCGGCGGCAAGTTCAAGATGAAAGGCTTCGGCAACGCCAGCCTCGGCAGCGACCCGCAGATGCAGAACGCCCTCATCGGCGGCGCCCAGGAAATGATGGTCGGCTCGACCGCCACGCTGGTCGGCATCGTCAGCGACTTCGGCGTCTACGACCTGCCCTTCGTGTTCGGCAACGAGAAGGAAGCCGACGCCATCCTCGACGGCCCGTTCGGCAAGGCGCTCGCCGCCAAGCTCGAGAGCAAGGGCCTGGTCGGCCTGGTCTACTGGGAAAACGGCTTTCGCAACCTGACCAACAAGAAGCACCCGATCGCCAGGGTCGAGGACATGAAGGGCGTCAAGCTGCGCGTCATGCAGAACCCGATCTACATCGACATGTTCAAGACCTTCGGCGCGAATGCCGTGCCGCTGCCGTTCTCGGAACTGTTCACCGCGCTCGAGACCGGCACCGTCGACGGCCAGGAGAACCCGGTCAACACCATCCAGTCGAGCAAGTTCTACGAAGTGCAGAAGTACCTGTCGCTGACCAAGCACGTCTACAGCCCGTGGATCGTGTTGGCCAGCAAGAAGTGGTGGGACAAGCTGTCGGCCGCGGAAAAGCTGGCGGTGCAGCAATCGGCTGAAGCCGCCCGCAACTTCGAGCGCACCGACAGCCGCGCCGCCGCCGAAAAGGCGCTGGCCTACCTGAAGACCAAAGGCATGCAGGTGACCGTCATCGACGACAAGGAAATGGCCCGCATGCGCGAGCTGTCCAAGCCGGCGGTCCAGAAGTTCGCCAGCGAGGGCCACGGCCCGCTGGTCAAGCAGCTGCAGGACGAGCTGGCCAAACTGCGCAAGTAACCCCCGTCCAGCACGCACGCCTGCTCCCGCCGCCTTCCCCGAGGCGGCGGGCCGGGCCCCTGCACGCCCGAACTTCATCCATTTCACCCAAACCCAGTGAACAATTCCGGAGACACCATGAAAAAAACGATCCCAGCCCTCGCCCTGCTGCTGTGCAGCGGCGCCGCCTTCGCCCAGTCGAACGTCGCCTTTTACGGCGTGATGGACATCGGCATCTCGGTCGACAAGGGCGGCGTCGCCGGCACCTCGACCCGCGTCACCAGCGGCATGGCGACGCAAAGCCGCTGGGGCTTCCGCGGCACCGAAGAGCTCGGCGGCGGCATGGCGGCGTTCTTCGTCATCGAAGGCGGCATCCGCGCCGACATGGGCATCTCGACCCAGAACAACACCATCTTCGGCCGCCACACCATCGTCGGCGTCAAGGGCAAGCTCGGCGCCGTCTCGCTCGGCCTGCAGGACACGCCGCTGTTTACGACGCTGAACGCCATCGTCGATCCGTTCCGCAACGGCATCGCCCGTTCCAACAACCTGATGGCGCCGACCGGTTTCCGCGCCAGCAATTCGATCCTGTACCGCAGCAACGTCGTCAACGGCTACAGCGGCGACTTCATGGTCCAGGCCGGCGAAGTGGCGGGCGACAGTGCCGCCGGCCGCGCCGTCGGCGGCTCGTTCGGCTACGGCGCCGGCCCGCTCAACGTGCGCCTGGCCCACCACAACCGCAACAACGACACGGCCGTGCTGAAAGGCGCCGGCAACGCCAGGAATACGCTGCTGGGCGCAAACTACGACTTCGGCGCGGCCAGGGGCTACTTCGGCTACGAAGTGAACAAGGGCCTCAACAGCGCGCCGCTGAACAGCACCGCCGCCACCTTCGGCGGCGCGCGGCCGACCGCGTCGACCGACAGCCGCGACCTGCTGCTCGGCGTGTCGGTGCCGTTCGGCGCCAGCACCGTCGTCTCGACGTATGTGCGCAAGGACGACAGGACCGCGTTCAACCAGGATGCCCAGCAGTACGCGCTGGCCTACATGTACGCGTTCAGCAAGCGCAGCGACGTCTACACTTCGTACGCCGTCATCCGCAACCACAACGGCGCCGCCTACACCGAAGGCAACAGCGAAGAGCCGGGCACGGGCGACAAGCAGTTCACCGTCGGCCTGCGTCACCGTTTCTAAATCCGGCGGCGATGAACGGAACGCCGGCAAGCCGCCGGCGTCCAACGCTGCATGCGCACTTCACTGTTACTGGCAGCACTGTCGCTGGTGGCCGCCACGGTTGCCCGGGCGGGTCCCGACCTGACGCTGGGCAAGGCGACGTTCGCGCGCTGCGCCGGCTGCCACGCCATGCATTACGACATCGACGGCCCGCGCCTGTGCGGGCTGATCGGCAGGCGCGCCGGCAGCGTGCCCGGCTACGACTATTCCGCGGCGATGAAGCGCGCCGACATCGTCTGGAGCGCCAGGACGCTCGACCGCCTGCTGGCCGATCCGGCCAAGGCCGTCCCCGGCAGTACGATGACCAGCGGCGCCGTGCCCGCGCGCGCCGAGCGCGCTGCGCTCATCGCCTACCTGCTGGCCGCCAACAAGGGCGCCGAGTGCCACGGCCCGCGCTGATACCTGCCCCCTAAAACTAAAAGCTGGTGTCAGGTCTGACATTCGGACATTTCGCTCTTGAAAAGCTGGTGTCAGGTCTGACATTCGGACATTTCGCTCTTGAATGTCCGAATGTCAGACCTGACACCAGCGCTAACATCTTGCGCGACGACGCGCCGGCGCGTCGACGAACAGCGGTTTCGTCCGGGTCGCGCAAGTGTTATGCTCAGCAGCATTACAGATCAGCTTGCTTGAATCGCCGCGTTGATTGTGTTGCCAGCGGCGCAAAGGACTGTCTTTAGCGCAATTCTTTTCTTGCTACTTACAAGCAGTAAAGTAGACTAACGAATTCTCTGTAGCAATAGAATCGCGATGCGCCTGGTTCACTACCTCACCCGTCTCCTTTTCGGCGCCACGCCCAAGATGCGTCGCGTAATGGCGTACTGGGCGTCGACCGCGCTGGTGTACGGCTTCTGCCTGGTCATCCTGGCGCGCGAACAAGCGGCCGGCGTGGTCCCGCCGATCCAGGGCGACCTGGCCACCGCGCTCGGCGTCGCCAGCCTGCTGATTTTCTACATCCTGCTGCGCTGCGCGCCGAGGTTTAACATTCCGAACTGGAAGCTGGCGCTCAAGCAGGCACAGTTCGCGATCGTCTTCGACCTGGTGCTGTACGCCGTGCTCGACTCGCTGCGCGGGGCGATGCTGATCGGCCTGCCGGTGGTGATCGTGTTCTGCGCGTTTTCGCTGCGCCCGCGCCAGACCGTCGTGCTCAGCGCCTGCGCCATCGCCGGCCTGGCGGCGACGATGACGGCGCTGGTGCTGGCGAACCCGGCACGCCACCCGCTCTACACCGAAAGCGTCTACTTTGCGCTCACCACCTTCGGCATGGTATCGGTCACCGCCATCACGGGCGAGCTGCACCGCCTGCGCGCGCAGCTGGTCAAGGCGGTCGAGACCATCCGCACGCTCGCCACCACCGACGAACTGACGCTGCTGGCCAACCGGCGCCACATGCACGAGCTGCTGGCGGTCGAGCAGCAGCGCCGCGCGGCCTGCCCGAACCATGTCTGCGTGGCCCTGATCGACATCGACTTCTTCAAGGCGATCAACGACAAGTACGGCCATGCCGTCGGCGACGCCGTGCTCAAGTCGTTCGCCGGCGAAGCCAGCGCGACGCTGCGCGCTGCCGACACGCTGGCGCGCTGGGGCGGCGAGGAATTCCTGCTGCTGATGCCCGACACGCGGCTGGACGAAGCGCTCGCCGTGATCGAACGGATGGTGGCGCGCATCGCCGCCATGCGCGTCAGCGAGATCGACCCGGAACTGCGGATCACCTTCTCGGCCGGGGTGGCGGCTTCGCTGCCGCTGGAGCGCTTCGACCAGGCCATCCATCGCGCCGACGAGGCGATGTACCGCGCCAAGGCAAAAGGGCGCAATTGCGTGCTGGCCGCCTGAGCCGACGCCTCAGCCGACGCTTTTTGCCTCGCCTGGCAGCGCCGCCGGCGTTGTCCAGCACAGACAGTTCACGAACTCAATTGTACGAATTGTATGTACAGGAAAGGCGCGCGCTCGCGGCGCCAGGTTGACATAACGGCAACCACATCATCCCGTCGCTCGCCGCCATCGGCGGTCTTTCCCAGCAAGCGCTCGCTTGCCCGTAATCCGGCGACAACTTTCATGTAATCAAACAGTTACCGATGTTTGTCGGACGCCGCAAACATCGGTCCGTGTTCGATATCCGGCGAATATTGCCGATCTCATCATTGCCATTTTGATGCCTTGCGGCATGCAGCCGCGGCCTCTTCCATCGCCGCAAGTTTCGCCCTCTCCCTGAGCTCTTACCTGGAAACCCCCGCATGCAGAAAACTCGTTTGATTCCACGTTCCGCACCTTCGGCCATCGCCTCGTCACGTGCGCTGGCCGCCGCCATCGGCGCCGCGGTGGCGGCGATGCTGGTCGGCCTGCCTGCCGCCGGCGCCGCCGATTTCACCGATGGCGTCCACAAGTACGCCCGCGGCCGCATCCTGTTCGAGGCGCGCAGCGGCCTGTCCGGCGACGACATCGAAAAGATCCTCAGGAGCCACGGCGGCGGCAAGCGCCGCAAGATGGGCCAGAGCAACCTGCACGTGGTCGACCTGCCCGCCGGCGCCTCCGAAATGGCGATGCTCGAGCGGCTGCGCCGCCATCCCGCCTTCAAGTACGTCGAACTCGACCGCCGCGTCGAAAGCTCGCTGGCAGTGACCGATCCGTACGCCGGCAGCGAATGGCACCTCGGCAAAATCGGCGCCGCCACCGCCTGGGACACCACCCAGGGCGCCGGCATCACCATTGCGATCCTCGATTCCGGCGTCGACGGCAGCCACCCGGACCTGGTGCCGAACCTGGTGCCCGGCTATAACACGCACGGCAACAACACCGACACCGCCGACGTCTGCGGCCACGGCACCGCCGTCGCCGGCTCGGCGGCAGCGCGCACCAACAACGGCACCGGCGTCGCCGGCGTCGCCGGCCAGGCTAGGATCATGCCGATCCGCGTCGCCTACAAGGACGCCGGCGGCGGCTGCTACGCCTACACCAGCACGATTGCGGCCGGCATCACCTGGGCCGCCGACCACGGCGCCCGCATCGCCAACGTCAGCTACGGCCCGCTGGCCGGCAGCGCCACCGTCCAGAGCGCCGCGCAGTACATGAAAAACAAGGGCGGCCTGGTGTTCGTTTCCGCCGGCAATAACGGCGTCGACGAAAACATCCCCCCTTCCGGCACGCTGATCGCGGTGTCGGCCACCGATTCGAACGATGCCAAGGCCAGCTGGTCGAGCTACGGTGCCTTCGTCTCGCTGTCCGCTCCCGGCGCCAACATCTGGACCACCTCGCAGGGCGGCACTTACGGCGGCTGGAACGGCACCTCGTTCGCCAGCCCGGTCGCCGCCGGCGTCGCCGCCCTGATGATGGCCGCCGCGCCGTCGCTGGACGGGGCGCAGATCGAGCAGGCGCTGTTCGCCTCGGCGGCGCAACTCGGCGCCGCCGGGCGCGATCCGCTGTTCGGCAATGGCCGCGTCGACGCCGCCGCCGGCGTGAAGGCCGCGCTGGCCAAGGTCAACGTCGCCGACAACCAGGCGCCGACCGCCGCGATCACATCGCCGGCGCCCAGTTCCAGCGTCAGCGGCACCGTCACGGTGGCCGTCAACGCCACCGACAACGTCGGCGTCGACCGGGTCGAACTGAAGGCGAACGGCACCGTGATCGGCGCCGACATCGCAACCCCGTTCAGCTTCAGCTGGAACTCGACCGGCGTGCCGAACGGCATGAACACGCTGGTCGCGACGGCGTTCGACAAGGCGGGCAACGCCACCGCGTCGAGCCCGGTGTCGGTCAACGTCGCCAACGCGGCGCCGGCGCCGGCGAAGGACACCACCGCGCCGGTGGTGAAGATCGACAATCCGGTGTCGGGCGTTGTCAGCGGCACGGTCACGATCAGCGTGAGCGCCACCGACAACAGCGGCGCGGCCGCGCTGACGCAGTCGATCTACATCGACAATGCGCTGGTGAGCAACGGCAAGGGCGGCACGCTGGCGTTCGCCTGGTCCACGCGCCGCTGGATGACCGGCTACCACGCGATCAAGGCCGTGGCGAAGGATGCCGCCGGCAACTGGGCCAGCCGGACGGTGCAGGTGTACGTCGTGCGCTAATCGCAGCGACAGTCTGAAAAAAGGCGACGGCAGTGATGCCGCCGCCCTTTTTTCGCCTGGAGGGTGGCAATTGCCTCAATTTTAGGCAGCCCGATAAATAGGTCGCGCGTACTGGTAAGCGCCGTTTTTCCATGGTCATCTTACCCACAGAATCTGTGGACAAAATTCTACAATATTAAGCTTGTCGAAAATACCATGAAAGCATGCGCGCGCCTGTCTCACGCCAGCGCGCGAAAGCTCACTCCCATCATGCCGGCGGCAAGGCCGATCGCAAAGGCGGCGGGCAGCACGCCGATCGCTGCCATGACGAGCGCGCGCGAATTGGCCACCGGAGCCGGGCCGAAACGGTTGGGACCGGCCGATCCGCGCGCGAAGGTCGCGTACAGCCCCAGCGCAAGGTTCACGAACGGCACGAGTGCCGCCAGCGAGCACCAGCCGGAGCGGTCGAGGTCGTTCAGGCGGCGGATCATCAGGACAAACGAGGCCGGGATGAACGCCAGATAGGAAATTGCCAGCACCAGCATCGCCATGCCCGGAGAAAACAGCAAGAAGCTGGTCACCGCCACCAGCATGACCGCGACCGCCAGCACGCAGCTGAAGGTGAAATAGCGCAGGCGGCCGATCCTGCCGTTCACCGCCAGCATGCTCGGCTGGTAGCTGGCGCCCGCCGGCGCCGCCTGCATTGCATCGCTCAAAGTAGTATCCAAGATTTCTCCTTGCGTAGAGTCGCCGTTTTAGACCTGGCGCCGCGACCACGGCGCCGGCCTGGGCAGGCCTGGATGCCCGTGTCCGATAGTGCCAACACGCACGGAAACGGTATTGGGCCAAGGCAACAAAACGCAGGTATTGATGAGCGGTTCTCGGAACTGTTCACAAAATTCCTTGATCCACATCAAATTCTTAATTGATCACGCGCCACTTTGCCTGCCGCGCCGGTGTCTACTGCAGGTACTGGTTCGGCTAACGTGGCAGCTCATGAGGAGGAATGATGGACAACGCACAGGAAGCGCCCATCGGCGCAATGAATATCATGGACGACTCCGGTCACCGGCAAATGACCTGGAGCATGTCCAACGCGAAGGAGATCGCGGCGGCGCAGAAGACCTTCGACCGCCTGGCCAAGCAGGGTTACGCCGCCTTCGGCGCCACCCGCCGGACCGATGCGAAGCGCGCCATCACGGCGTTCGACCCGACGCTCGAAGAAGTCGTGATGGTGCCGCGCATCGTCGGAGGCTGACTTGCTCAGCCTGGACAGGGCGAAGTGGCTGCTCGCGCGCTGCACCGAATGGTGGCAGGCAGCGCGGCGCACGCGCGAGAAGCTGCGGCACGAGGCATTGCAGCGCGCCCGTGCGGAGCAGCGCGCCCTTTCGCTTCTGATCGGCCTGCTCGACCCTGAGCAGCGCCGCGAGTTCCAGTCGCACGGCTACTTCCACGTCATCGGCGGCAGTACCGGCGACCGATACCGCATCCGCCTCGACTCCGCCGTCAACATCGACGTCCTCGGCGAGCACGGCATCGTCCGCTATCACCTGTGCGCCCGCCCCAACGGCAACCTGCCGATGTACGACGTCATGGCCGCACAACTGCTGCACCTGCAGGACAGCGGCGCCGAGCTGCGCTTCCTGTCGCAGGCGAACCGCCACGTCACGCTGTCGTTTGCGGCGATGGGGCGCTGGCAGGAGCGCTGACGCGTCCGCGTCGGCTCAGGCGCGGCGCCGTTCGAAATCCATCGCGGTCATTGGCGTCTCTGCCACGGCCTCGTCGGCCTCGAACGAGGCCAGCCACAGCCTGCCGCGCGGCGTGATCGACGGCGGCAGCGCGTCGCTGCCGACCGACTTGATGAACCCGCTCGAGAGCAGCCACTTCTTGACGCCGCCGGGCATCGCGGCGCCGCCGCCGCGCTCGAGCGAAAGCAGCGCCGCCAGGCACGCCTGGCGGAACAGCGCACGCTCGCCATGCCTGGTCAGCACGGTCGTGCCCGACGGCTGGCGGGTCACCAGGTTAAAGGCGAACAAGCGCTGCGGCAGGTCGCCGTCGCGATAAGTGGCGGCGCCGGCCGGCTTGTCCGGATCGAGAGACTGCAAGGCGTTCATCTCGTCGCTGTTCAGTTTCGATTCCATTGCATTCTCCCTTTCTGGAAAGGCGCCCCGAAAACGCTTGCGGACGGTATTTTGATACCAACAATTTGCGAATAATAATGCGCACAAATCACATATTCAAGATGGGTTGAAAAAAATTTTCACATCCCTTCACGCTGCCTCCCACACGTTATTTCGAATGGGAAATCTCCATGCGCGGAATGAAAAACACGTGTGATTCCTGACGGACGTGTCCTACACAAGCGTGGCTGAAATACCCACGGTGAATGATTGTCTTTTTCGCTACGATGTAAGCTTTCGTCAGCGACAGTGGCGACGCGATTTTGCCGGAGCATGAGATGGTGGATTTCCCCGCAGTCAAAGAAAAACAGAACGCGCCCGCAAGCCTGCTGCCGGGTCCGGCCATGGCCCTGGTCGACCTGGGCCGCGAATTGCAACGCGTGAACTACCGCTTCGTCACCCCGACCCCGGCGACGATCGGGCTGGTCAACGCCCGTCCCGGCAACGAACGCGCGCGCAGCCTTGCCGACGTGTTCGGCTGGAACCGACCCTTCAATCCGGTCCTGATCCCCGCCGCGATCCTCGGCGCCATGCGCGAAGCCGGCGTCATCGAGGAGACGGCGCACGGCCTGCGCAGTTCGGTGCGCGTGTCCTCGCTCGGCGACCAGCTTTACTTCCACTCCGCCTTCCCGACGGTGGCGGCGGACTCGGTATTCTTCGGCCCCGATACCTACCGCTTTGCCCGCCAGCTGCGCGCCTGCGTGCCGCACCTGGCCGGCCGCGTCACGCGCTGCGTCGACATCGGCTGCGGCGCCGGCGCCGGCGCCATCGAGCTGGCGCGCATGTGCAAAGCGGCTGCGGTGCACGCCGTCGACATCAATCCCGCAGCGCTGGCGCTCACCCGCGTCAACGCGCTGCTGGCCGATACGCCCGCCGTGCTGCCCGAGTACAGCGACCTGCTGGCGAACATCGACGGCACATTCGACCTGATCGTCGCCAACCCGCCTTACCTGGTCGACGAAGGCGAACGCGCCTACCGCGACGGCGGCGGCGACCTCGGCGCCGGCCTGTCGCTGGCGATCGTCAGCGCCGCCACCGGCCGCCTGGCGCCGGGCGGCACCCTGCTGCTGTACACCGCCTCCGCCATCGTCGACGGTGTCGACCACCTGCGCGGCGAAGTGGCGCGGCGCATGGAGCGCGCCGGCATGCAGTGGACCTACGACGAAATCGACCCCGACATCTTCGGCGAGGAGCTGGCCAACGCGGCCTACGGCGCCGCCGACCGCATCGCCGCGGTCTGGCTGTGCGCGACCAAGCCGGCCTCGCACCAGGTGTACTGGTGACCGGCGCCAGGGCGCGCAACGGCCACCTCGTCATCATCGGCGGCGGCAAAGACCGCGTCGACGACAAGGAAGTGCTGACCCGTTTCATCGAACTGTGTGGCGGCGCCGGCAGCCGCATCGTCGTCATCACCGCCGCCAGCCGCATCCCCGACAAGATGTGGGACGGTGGTCGACGGGCGCAACGTGATCTCCAACGTCACCGACATCCGCAACCGCAGCTGCCCGCAGCTGATCGACGTGCGCCTGCACCTGCTGCCGTCCGGCTCGCGCTACAGCTTCGCCGCGCCGCCCGGCGACGCCGGCGAGCCCCCTGAGCCGCTTCGCTATTTCCTCGACATCATCACCCAAAGGACTGCGCAATCATGAAGATCATCAAACAGCGGTTCCTGCGCGGACCCAATCTGTACGCCGACAAGCCATGCCTGCTCACCATCCTCGACCTGGAAGAACTCGACGGCGTGGCGTCGAACAGCGTGCCTGGCTTCGTCGACGCCCTGCTGGCGCTGATGCCGTCGCTGAGCCGGCACCGCTGCTCGGTCGGCCGTCCCGGCGGCTTCGTCCAGCGCCTGCGCGACGGCACCTACATGGCGCACATCGTCGAACACGTCACGCTCGAGCTGCAATGCCTGGCCGGCTCGCCGGCCGGCTTCGGCCGCACCCGCAAGGTCGCCGGCGCCCCCGGCCAGTTCCGCGTGGTGTGCGCCTACCAGCTCGAAAAGGTGGTGGAGCTGGCCCTGCGCGTGGCGATCGATGCGGTCAGCGCGCTGGCGCGCGGCGAAGCTTTCGAACTCGGCGACCCGCTGGCGCTGCTGAAGGAAACCGCGGCGCGCCGCACCATCGGCACCAGCACCGCGGCGGTGCTCGACGCGGCGCGCCGGCGCGGCATTCCGAGCGTGCGCATCACCGAAGACGCCAACCTGTTCCAGCTCGGCTGGGGCAGCCGCCAGCGGCGCCTGCAGGCGACCATGACCGGCGCGACCAGCAACATCGCCGTCCACGTCGCCAGCAACAAGCAGCTGACCAAGGCGCTGCTGGAGCAGTCCGGCATCCCCGTCCCCAAGGGCGAGACAGTGACCACGGCCGCCGACGCCGTGCTGGCGGCGCGGCGCTTGCGCTGCGCCGTCACCATCAAGCCGCTCGACGCCAACCAGGGCAAGGGCGTGACGACGACCTGCCGCACGCCGGAACAGGTGACGGCGGCGTTCGCGCACGCGCGCAAGTTCAGCCGCAGCGTCATCGTCGAGCAGTTCCTGGAGGGCCAGGACTACCGCGTGCTGGTGGCCGGCGACGAAGTGGCCGCCGCCTCGTGCCGGCTTCCGCCGAGCGTGATCGGCGACGGCATTCGTTCGATCCGCGCGCTCGTCGCGCTGGAAAACAGCAACCCGGCGCGCGGCGCCGGCCACTCCAACATCCTCACTGAAATCGCGCTCGACGACCATGCCGACATGCTGGTGCGCGAGCAGGGTTTCGCGCTGGACGACGTGCCGCCGCTTGGCCGCACGGTGCAATTGCGCGGCAACGCCAACCTGTCGACCGGCGGCACCGCCGAAGACGTCACCGACCTGCTGCCCGACTGCACGCGCCGGCTGTGCGTGCGCGCCGCGCAAAAGATCGGCCTCGACGTCGCCGGCATCGACATCGTTTGCCGCGACATCTCGCTGCCCTTGTCGCAGCAGCGCGGCGGCATCATCGAGGTCAATGCCGCCCCCGGCATCCGCATGCACCAGTACCCGAGCCGCGGCAAGGCGCGCGACGCCGGCGACGCCATCGTCGAATCGATGTTCGGCAGCACCGACGGCCGCATCCCGATCATCGCCGTCACCGGCACCAACGGCAAGACCACCACCACCCTGATGCTGGCGCACGGCGCGCGCCTGGCCGGCCACTCGACCGGCGCCACCACCACCGAGGGCGTCTTCATCAACGGCGTGCAGGTGGTCAAAGGCGACTGCTCTGGCTACTGGTCGGCGCGTAACGTCCTCAGCGCGCCCGACGTCGACATCGCCGTTCTCGAGACGGCGCGCGGCGGCATCCTCAAGCGCGGTCTCGGCTTCGACCGCTGCGACGTCAGCGTCGTCCTGAATGTCAGCGCCGACCACCTCGGGCTGGACGGCGTCGAGACGCTGGCCGACCTGGCGCGGGTGAAGGGCGTGGTGGCGCGCGCGGCGTCGAAAGCGCTGGTGCTCAACGCTGACGACCCTCTGTGCCTGGCGATGGCCGGGATCCGCCGCAAGGGCGCCGAGGTGCTCTATTTTTCGATGGATGCCGACAATCCGGCCCTGCTGCGCCACCTCGAGGACGGCGGCCGCGCCGCCTATCTCGAGGACGGCGCCGTGATCCTCGCCGACAGCACCCGCCGCCATTCGCTGATCGAAGCGGCGCTGATGCCGGTGTCGCTGGGCGGCCATGCGAAGTTCAACATCGCCAATGCGCTGGCCACCGCGGCCGGCATGCTGGCGGCCGGCTTCGACATTGTCGACATCACCGTCTGCCTGTCCACTTTCGTGTCGAACGGGCGCAACAACCCGCTGCGCGCGAACAGCTTCGATGTGCGCGGCGTGAAAGTGATCGTCGATTACGCCCACAATCCGGCGGCCTATGCGGCGCTTGGCGAAATGGGCGCCTCGATGGGGGCGAACCGCGTGGTGGCGGTGCTGACCGCGCCTGGCGACAGGCGCGAAGCCGACCTGCGCGAAATCGGCAGGACCTGCGCGCGCGCCTTCCATGCGCTGGTGGTGTACGAATCGGACGGCCGCGGGCGCCCGATGGGCGAGACCGCGCGCGTGATCCTCGACGGCGCGCGCGACGAGGCCGGCGCCCACCACGAGCACCACTGCAAGCTCAATATCCACGAAGCGGTGCGGTTCGGGCTGACGCTGTGCCACGAGGGCGACGTGCTGATTTTTGCGTGCCCGTCATCGCCGATGGAACTGGTCGAGGCGCTGCGCGCGAGCGACGCTGAGACAGCGGCACGCATTGCGGCCGAACTTAGCCCTTCCAGCATGCCGCACCAGCGGCGCCAGGCGGACCGGCGCGGCGCCGGCGTGCAAAACGCCGCCCCATAAATCCACCGGGGTCAGTGCCGGCATTCGGACACAAGCTCATCAGTAAATCCGACGCATTGCCGAGTCCGTGTACGATTGCCGGCACTGACCCCGCGGGAACGGACGCCGGAGGGAGTTAGTGGTTGCCCGGCGACGCGGTCTGCGACGCCGCCTGCTCGCCATCTTCGCCGCTGTTCGACGCCGGCTGCCGTGGCGCGAATCCAGGGCGCGCTGCCGTCGCCGACCCGGACAGCGTGCTCTGGCGATTGAGCGCGTACGATGGCGTCGGCCGCATGCTGGCGGCGCGCACCACGTTGGCGACGCTCGGCTGCCCCGGCGCCGGCCGCGACAGCGGCGACGGCACCGCCGGCGGCGCCACTTCGGCCGGCCGCGACAATCCCGTCGCCACCACCGTCACGCGCATGGCGTCGCCCAGCGAATCGTCGAACACGGCGCCGAACTTGATGATGGCGTCGTCGCTCGTCTGCGCGCAGATCACGTTCATCACCAGCTTGGTCTCGCGCAGCTTGAGCGTCTCTTCGGAGGCGGCGATGTTGACCAGCAGGCCACGCGCCGCCTGCAGGTTCGAGCCGTCCAGCAGCGGGCAGGCGATCGCCTCCTCGGCCGCCTTGACGGCGCGGTCGTCGCCGGAATGCTCGGCCGAGCCCATCATCGCGGTGCCGGTCTGCCGCATCACGGTACGCACGTCTTCGAAGTCGACGTTGATCATGCCGGGCACGTTGATGATTTCGGCGATGCCCGACACCGCCTTGCTCAGCACCTCGTCGGCGGCGCGGAACGCCTGTTTCTGCGTGATGTCGTCGCCGAGCACCTCTTCCAGCCGGCTGTTGAGGACAATGACGAGCGAGTCGACGCATTTCGACAGCAGCGCGATGCCCTCGTCGGCCACGCGCATGCGGCGCGCACCTTCGAATTCGAACGGCTTGGAGACCACGCCGACGGTGAGGATGCCCATCTCGCGCGCCACTTCGGCCACGATCGGGGCGGCGCCGGTGCCGGTGCCGCCGCCCATGCCGGCGGTGATGAAGACCATGTTCGCCCCTTTGAGGGCGTCGGCGATGATGGTGCGTTCGCGGATGGCGCTCTCGCGGCCGACCACGGGATCGCTGCCGGCGCCCAGGCCGCTCTCGCCGAGCTGGATGCGGGTGGCCGCGCCGGTATGCGACAGCGCCTGCGCGTCGGTATTGGCACAAATGAATTCAATGTCGGAGAGCCCCGCGGACGCCATGTGATTGACGGCGTTGCCGCCGGCGCCGCCGACGCCGATGACTTTGATGACTGTTTCGGGCTTGGGATTTTTTTGGTCAGACAAGGAAAGCTCCTGTTAGGTTGGATAGCGCGGCCCGGGGGCTGGCCTGGCGGCCGCCGGCGTCGGGCAACGCAACGCGCGCAACGCGTGACGGCGCGCGTTCAAGAAAATGTGCATACGTGTGACATGGCAATAGACTACCGCTCAAGGCGCGCACGCGAAAGGTCTTAAAAATTTCATTCGCAACCATTTGTAAAAGCGCGTGCAATCCCGGCCAAAGAGGAGCTCGCCAGCGCATCGGCGGCGACCAGCGCGCCGCTTTTGTGCTCTACTGCATGTTCAACAATCCGGCGTCCAACGCCACATCGACCCATGCTCAAAGCGATCACGATGACCCAGCCCTGGGCCACCCTCCTCGCCGTCGGCGCCAACCGCATCGAAACGCGCAGCTGGCCGACCAACTACCGCGGCGCGCTGGCGATCCATGCCGCGCAGGGCTTCCCCAAATATGCGTTGGAGCTGTGCCGGCAGCCGCCTTACGCGGACGCGCTGGCCGCCGCCGGCTATCGCTCGGCCGCGGATCTGCCGCGAGGCAAAATCATCGGCGTCGGCGTGCTCGACGACCTGCTGCGCTGCGACGCGTCGACGGCGGCGTCGATCGTCCTGCAATCGACAGCGGGATTGCTGCCGCCGCACGAGCTGGCGTTCGGCGATTTCTCCGCCGGCCGGTTCGGTTTCGTGATGACGGCGATGCGCGAACTGCGCGCGCCGATCGCCGCGAAGGGCATGCTGGGCCTGTGGACGGTGGCGCCCGGGCTCGAAGACGAGATCATGGCGCAGCTGGCCGGCCGCAACTGAAGTAATATTGCAGCAACCCGGGGCGGCGATCCGCCGTCCCGCCAACCACTCCTACCGGGATCCCCATGGACTTCGCGCTTTCTCCCGCGCTGCTCGAACTGCAGCAGCGCACCCGCAGCTTCATCGCCGACAAGATCATCCCGTTCGAAAGCGATCCGCGCTGCACGCCGCACGGCCCCACCGAAGAACTGCGGCGCGAACTGGTCGCGCTGGGCCGCGAGGCCGGCTTGCTGTCGAGTCACGTGTCGGTGGCGATGGGCGGGCTCGGGCTGGACCACCGCGCCAAGGCGATCGTGTTCGAGGAAGCCGGCTATTCGCCGCTCGGGCCGGTCGCGCTGAACATCCACGCGCCCGACGAAGGCAATATGCACCTGCTCGAAGAAGTCGCCACGCCGGCGCAGCAGGAGCGCTGGCTGCGCCCGCTCGCCGCCGGCCAGATCCGCTCGTGCTTCTGCATGACGGAACCGTCGCCCGGCGCCGGCGCCGACCCGAGCATGCTGCAGACGACCGCGGTGCGCGACGGCGACGACTACGTCATCAACGGCGTCAAGTGGTTCATCACCGGCGCCGAGGGCGCCGCCTTCGCGATCATCATGGCCAAGCTCGAAGACGGCAGCGCGACGATGTTCCTCGCCGATATGGACCAGCCGGGCATCATCCTCGAGCGGCTGATGGATTCGCTCGACTCGTGCTTCGCGGGCGGCCACGGCGTGATCCGCTTCGAAAACCTGCGCGTGCCGGCGGCCGACATCCTCGGCGCCGCCGGCGAAGGCTTCCGCTACGCCCAGGTGCGGCTGTCGCCGGCGCGCCTGACGCACTGCATGCGCTGGCTCGGCCAGGCGCGCCGCGCGCACGACGTCGCCACCCGCTACGCCGCGCAGCGCCAGGCGTTCGGCAAGTCGCTCGGCCAGCACGAGGGCGTCGGTTTCCAGCTGGCCGACAACGAGATGGACCTGCACGTGACGCGCCTGGCAATCTGGCACTGCGCCTGGGTGCTCGACCAGGGCCACCTCGGCAAGCACGAATCGAGCGTGGCGAAGGTGATCTCATCGGAAGCGATCTGGCGCGTGGTCGACCGCAGCGTGCAGGTGCTGGGCGGCCAGGGCGTCACCCACGAGACCATCGTCGCCCGCATCTTCGCCGACGTGCGCGCCTTCCGCATCTACGACGGCCCGTCCGAAGTGCACCGCTGGAGCATTGCCAAGGACATCCTGCGGCCGTTCCGCAGCGCGCCGGGGACGACGCCATGATGGGCTATCGTTCTGCAGTCGCGGCGGGAATGCTGCTGCTCGCCGCGGGCGGCGCCGCCAATGCCGCCAGCGTGCCGAAAGCCGACAAGGCCGCGATCAGGGCGCACCTTTCGTTCCTGGCCGACGACCTGCTCGAAGGGCGCGACACCGGCACCCGCGGCTACGATATCGCCGCCAGTTACGTCGCCGCGCAGTTCGCCCAGTACGGCCTGGCGCCCAAGGGCGGCAAGGACAGCTTCCTGCAGGGCGTCGCGCTGCGCTCGTCGCGCTCGGTGGCGGGATCGTCCGTCGTCGAACTGCGCTCGGCCGCCGGCTTGGAACGCCTGTCCGCCGACAGCGAATACGTGATCGGCGCCGATGCGCTCGAGCCGCGCCCGGCCGCCGCCGCGCCGCTGGTGTTCGCCGGCTATGGCATCCGCGCCGCCCGCTTCCAGCACGACGACTACGCCGGCATCGACGTCAAGGGCAAGATCGTCGTCGTCCTGCAGGGTAAGCCAAGCCGCTTCCCGACCGAGGAAGGCGCCCACTTCGGCAGCGGCCGCGAGAAGCGCAAGCTGGCCGCGCAGCTTGGCGCGGTCGGCATGGTCACGCTGTGGACGCCGGAGGCCGAGAAGGCAATCCCGTTCGCCAAGACGCTCGAACGCAACGCATTCCCCAGCATGATGTGGGTCGACGCCGCCGGCACGCCGGCCCACAGCCTGCCGTCGATGCAGGACGATGTCGCCCTCAGCGTGGCGGCGTCGAAGAAGCTGTTTGCCCAGGCCGACGCCAGGCTCGACGACATCTACGCGCTGGCCGCTGCCAACAAGCCGCTGCCCAAGGTGGACCTGAAGATGTCGCTGCTGGCGTCGCACAAGCGCGTGCTCGGCGACGTGCGCAGCCACAACGTCGTCGGCATGATCGAGGGCAGCGACCCGCGCCTCAAGCACGAGTACGTGGTGTTCAGCGCCCACCTCGACCACATCGGCCAGGTGAAGGAAAAAAGCGGCGACAACATCTACAACGGCGCAATGGACAATGCTTCCGGCGTGGCGACGCTGATCGAAACGGCGCGCCTGTTCAGCCAGTCGGCCACCCGCCCGAAGCGCTCGATCCTGTTCATCGCCCTGACCGGCGAGGAGAAGGGCTTGCTGGGGTCGGACTACTTCGCCACCAATCCGACCGTGCCGGCCGGCTCGATCGTCGCCAACGTCAACCTCGACATGCCGCTGCTGTCGTTCGACTTCAAGAACGTGGTGGCGTTCGGCGCCGAGCATTCGAGCCTGAAGGGATCGGTCGCGCGCGGGGTCGGCAAGATGGGACTGGCGCTGATTCCAGACCCGTGGCCGGCGCTGGGGTTGTTTACCCGCTCGGACCACTACATGTTCGTCAGGCAAGGCATTCCTTCCATCTTCCTGGTGCCCGGCATGGCCTCGTTCAACAAGAATGAGGACGCCGCGAAGATCTGGGGCGAGTTTCTGGCCAAGCATTACCATCAGCCGAGCGACGACCTGAAGCTGCCGTTCAATTTCGATGCGGCGGCCCGCTTTGCCCAGCTGAACTACAACATCGCGCTGGAAATCGCCAACGCAGCCGACAAACCGACCTGGAACAAGGGCGACTTTTTCGGCGACACGTTCAGGAAGTAGTGCGCGAAGTTGCGGAGAAACCGTCGTCCTCGCGAACGCGGGGACCCAATTGCGCAGCGCCGCGACAGCGCCATCACAGGCCCGATGACGCAGCACCCGCGCCAGGCGCATCCGCTGCCGGCATGCCACCGACGCGGCGACATTCGTCGGCGCAGTTGCTGCACGCCGCCGCGCAATCCTGGCAGTGCTGCATCGGGTGCTTGCCGCACTCCCCCGCGCAGATGTCGCACACGTCGGCGCACGCCTGGCACAAGTCGACCGCTGCCTCGCTGCCGCGCGCCATGAACCCGGCGGCAACCCGGCACAACTGGGCGCAATCGATGTCGAGCGCGATGCAGCGCGCCATCGTTTTGCAATCCGCTTCCAGCAGGCACGCCGCCGCGCAGGAATCGCACGTGTCGGCACAGCCGTTACAGGCCGCGATGCAGCGGCCAAATTGTTGACGATCCATGACGTCCTCCCTCACCTCGCCCTTGTTAGGCAAGGCGAGGCGGCAGGAGGTTCCGGACCCGCCGACTGTCACCCGGCCAGATGGCAGTGGCAAGCACAAAATAGCCCACTCGAAAGTGGGCTATTTGGCTGATTCTGGAGGCGAGGACGGGAATCGAACCCATCTGGACGGCTTTGCAGGCCGCTGCATAACCTCTTTGCTACCTCGCCAGAACCAATACTAAACTTGCTGCGCAACCCGGTTTAGTGGCAAATCAACAAAGTCAACTCGGCGGCTGTATAAACGATTCACGCCCATCGCCCAACGAAAATCATTGCCAACGTGAAATAAAACTATGCCTTGGGCAAGCGTCGCGATACCATAGGCATCCAGCCGACTTCCCGCTGTGAAAATAACATCCCGCCCACGTGCCCAAACACCGGATGACTATTTGTGTGCCTCGCGAGAGGCCGCTCGACTCGACGGTGCTCTGATGGACAATAAATTAACTAACGAATACTTCCGGCTTCGGTCGCTGTGCACGCTGGGCATCCTCGATAGCCCCGCGGAAGACCGATTCGACCAGTTCACCGTGCTGGCCACCGCCGCGTTCGGTGTGCCGATCGCGCTGGTGTCGTTGGTGGACCAGGACCGCCAGTGGTTCAAGTCGCGTCAGGGGCTGGCAGTGGGCGAAACCCACCGCTCGCTCGCATTTTGCAGTCATGCCATCGAGTCCGACGAAACGCTGATTGTGGCCGATGCGCTACAAGACCCCCGCTTCGCCGGCAACCCGCTGGTGCTCGGCGCGCCGCACATCCGCTTTTACGCCGGCCACCCGATCCGCACGCATGAGGGCTTCGCCGCCGGCACCTTGTGCATTATCGATACGAAACCGCGCACCTTGAACGACGCCCAGCTGTCGATGCTGCAATCGCTGGCGAAGCTGGTCGAACATGAGCTCAATCGCGATGCGGTCGTGCGTGCGCGTAACGACGCCGAAAACGCGCTGCATGCACTCAATGCATCGCTGGACCAGCGGGTGCGGGAACGCACGCTCGCGCTGCAGGAGAAAAACGATGCGCTGAGCCGCGAGATTCGACAGCGTGCCGAGGCCGAGGCGAGCCTGCGCAGCAGCGAAGAGCGGGTCCGCACGATCATTGAAACCTCGTTCAGCGCGTTTGTCGCGGCAGATGCCGACGGCCGCGTCATCGAGTGGAACAACTCCGCCGAGCGGATATTCGGATGGTCGCGCGCCGAGGTGCTGGGGCAGTCGCTATCGTCAACGATCGTTCCCGCGGAATTTCGCGCCGCGCACGAGGCGGGAATGGCGCGCTTCGGCCAGGCCGGCTTCGGCTGCAAGCTGAACAAGACCTTGCAACTGCAGGCAAAGACCAAGTCGGGCGCCGACATCGCGGTGGAGATGACCATCAGTACGTTCACCCTCGGCGGCATGCCCTATTTCAGCGCGTTCCTGAACGACGTCTCGGCGCCGCTTCATGCGCGCCGCGCCCTCGAGCAGAAGCAGGAACTGCTCGACGCGGTGCTCGAGACCGTCGACGTCGGCGTGGTCGCTTGCGGCGCCGACGGCGAACTGACGGTCTTCAACAGGACTGCGCGCGAGATTCACGGCCAGCCACCCGGCCAGGTCGATGCCGGCGAGTGGGCCGAACGCTACGACCTGTTCGAGGCCGATGGCAAGACCCGCATGTCGCCGTCGGATATTCCGCTGTTACGGGCGCTGGCCGGTGAAACGGTCAAGGACGTCCGCATGGTGATCGCGCCGCGCGGATTGAAGCGGCGCACCCTGCTGGCCAGCGGACGACGCCTGCTGAGTCCATCGGGCGAGCGCTTGGGCGCCGTCGTCGCCCTGAACGACATCACCGACCTGATCGAATGGCAGGACAAGCTCGAGAGCAGTGAGCAGATGCTGCGCACGATCACCGACAACGTCCCGGTACTCATCGCCTACCTCGACACCGGGTTTCGATTTCAGTTTGCGAACGCGATCTACAAGGAATGGCTCGGCCAGCGCAGCGCCGACATGATCGGCAAGACCGTGGCAGAGGTGTTTGGCGCCAGCTATTTCGAGGAACGAAAGATCGGCCTGGCGCAGGCGCTGGCCGGCCACATGTCGAATATCGAAGCGAAGGTGCACCGCAAAGGCCATGAACGCATCTTGAACTCGACCTATATTCCGCACCACCGCGACGGCCAGGTTGTCGGCATCTATGTCTTGTCGACCGATGCAACGGCGGCGCGCGAACATGAGCGGCAGCTGCTGGCACTGGCGAATGCGGACCCGCTGACCAATCTGCCGAACCGCCGCATGTACGAATTCCACCTGGAGAAGGCGCTCGCACTGGGCAGACGCCAGGGAACGCAGCTGGCGCTGATGTACCTGGATCTGGACAATTTCAAGCGAATTAATGATACCTTGGGGCATAGCGCCGGCGATGCGGTCCTGATCGAATTCGGCGCACGCGTAAAATCGGCGCTGCGCGAATCGGATATGCTGGCGCGACTGGCCGGCGATGAGTTCACCGTCGTGCTCGAAGGTGTGGGCAATATCGAGAACTGCGAAGCTGTGGCGAGCAAGATCCTGGAAGTGTTGAGGAAGCCTTTTTCGGTGTGCGGACAATTGCTGCAGATATCGGCCAGCATCGGCGTGGCCCTCGGCGGCGCCGATGCCACTGCCGATTCGCTCGCGCACGAAGCCGACGCGGCGCTGTATTCGTCCAAGCGCAAGGGCAAGAGCCGGTTCTGCGTCGTCGCCGTGCCGGCCAACACCGCGCAACGGCGCGAGGCGCAGACCGGGTAGGACCATCGCGTCGCGGTAGATCGACGCAGAACGGACGGCAGGAATGGACGTAGTCAGAGCATTGGCCTTAGCGGTACCACTTGCATGGTGCTCGCCCGCCTGCGCCGGTCCGGATCTGCAGATCCTGGTCGATGCGAGCACCGCGATGCCGATGGCCCTCATCGCCGACGACAAGGTATTCGAAGGGATCCATCGGGATCTGGGCATCGCGATCGCGCGGGAACTGGACGCCGAACCCGTATTTACGGTCATGCCCCGAAAGCGCATCCCGGGCGTGCTCGAACAAGGCGTGGGGCATCTGGCGTGCCAGTTTCTTCCCGAATGGATGGCGGGACAACTGGACTGGAGCGAACCGTTCATGCCCAACGCGCTGCTGCTGCTGTCGAGTTCGCGCGTGCCGCGCCCTGGCCGCCTGGCGCCATTGCGCGGTATTCCGATCGGCACCGTGCTTGGCTTCGAATACCCCGACCTGACGCGCGCGCTCGGCGACGGCTTCGTCCGCGAGGACGCCGTCGACTTGACGCGCAACCTGATGAAGTTCGACGCCGGCCGGCTCAATTACGCGCTGACCGGGGAACTGTTCTTGCGTTACCAGCAGCGCCGCCACGGTCTCGCCGTCGGCGCGCAGGAGCCGCTCGTCGTGAAGCGCTACCTGGCCTCTTGCGCGGTGTCGAAAAAGAGCCCCTACCCGGTGGCGCAGATCAACCGTGCCATCAAGGCTCTGCGCGACAGCAAGGAGCTCGCTGCGATCTACGACAAGTACCGGTAGAGGCCAGGCAGCTTGACACAAGCCGGGTTCAGCAAGCTTCCTTGAAGGTGACCGTGACGCGCAGGCCGCTCAGAGGCGGACGCGAATCCGACAGTTCGATGACGGCCTCCATGCTGTCGGCCACGGTGCGGGTAATCGCCAGTCCCAGCCCGGATCCGATTTCGCCATTGCCCAGCACCCGGTAGAATGAATCGAACACCCGCTGGCGTTCTTCCGGCGCGATCCCCGGCCCCGTGTCATCGACCTGCAGGCGCACCCGTCCCTGCTCGCGCCGAACGGTAATGTCGACCCGTCCGTCCTCGGGCGTGTAGCGGACGGCGTTATCGAGCAGATTCTTGACCAGTACCTTCATGTCGACGGCGCGCGCATCGACTTCGCCATCGGCGTCGCCGATGACGCCGAGATCTATATTCTTCGCTTCCGCGATCGGCACCAGGTCCTCGAGCACCTCGCGGATCACATGCTGCAGCGAGATTCGCGCGGTCGACGCCGAACGCGACTCCTGAGTCCTGGCCAGCGTCAGCAACTGGTCGAGCAGGATGCGCGTGCGCTGCAGCCCGGCGCTCAGCGCCTGCAGGCGGATGCGGGCCTCGCCCGGCATGTTCGCCGCGCCAAGGCGTTCGGCCTGCAGCGACATCGCCGTCAACGGCGAGCGCAATTCATGCGCGGCGTCGGCGATGAACCTGCGCTGCACGGCCAGCGAACGGCCCATCCGCACCAGCAGCGCGTTGATCGCGACGACGAACGGCCACACTTCCGACGGCAGGCCGGCGTGATTCAACGGCCCCAGGTCGGCCTCGGTGCGGCGCCCGAGTTCGTCGGCCAGCGCCCGGAACGGCTTGAACATCTGGCGCAGCAGCACGCCGACCAGCATCACCAGCACGGGAACGAGGACGAGGATCGGCATCAACGTGCGCAACGCGCTGGCGCGCGCCGCCGCGTCGCGCACGCTCGTCTGCTGGCCCACCGCGACCCGCACGCCCTTGGCATTGGTCTTGACGAACACCCGCCATCGCTCGCTGCCGACCAATACCGTCTGCAGGCCGTCGCCGAGTTCATTCGAAAACACCGGCGCCCTGGGCGGCGGGTCCGCCGGCCGCCCAGGGCCGGTTTGCAGAAAACGGACCACCACGCGCGCATCGTAATCGACGTCGCCGGCGCGTTCGCGCGCCAGCGGCGACGACGGCACCGCATCGAGACGGCTGATCAGGAAGCCGGTCTGCAGCAGCTGGCTGTCCTGCATCTTGTTCGCTTCCTGCGTGGCCGAGACGAACGAGATCACGCCGGCGGCAGCGGCGATGATCACGATCGCGAGGGTAAGCCAGACCGACAGCTTCAACCTCAGCGAGGCCGCTAGCGGCCTTTCGAAACCATCCATCCCACCCCCCGGACGTTCTTGATGATCTCGGCTCCCAGCTTCTTGCGCAGTGCGTGGATCAGGAACTCCACGGCATTGCTTTCGACCTCTTCGTTCCAGCCGTACAGCCGGTTCTCCAGTTCCGCGCGCGACAGGATGGCGCCCGGGCGCAGCAGCAGCGACTGCAGCAGGGAGAACTCGCGGGCAGTCAGGCGCACGTCGATGCCGCTGACGCGCGCTTCGTGGGTGGCCGGGTCGAGGCTGACGACGCCGTTGGACAGCTTCGGCCCGACCACACTGCCCTTGCGCCGCGTCAGCGCGCGCATCCGCGCCAGCAGCTCGCTCATCGCGAACGGCTTGACCAGGTAGTCGTCGGCGCCGCCGTCGAGCCCCGCAACGCGGTCTTCGGTGGCGTCGCGCGCCGTCAGCACCAGGATCGGCACGTCGTTCTGGGCGAGGCGGATCGCCCGCAGCACTTCCATGCCGTCCATCTTGGGCAGTCCCAGGTCCAGCAGAATGAGCGAATAGTCCAGCGCCGCCATGCTGCTCAAGGCGGCATAGCCGTCGCAGACCCAGTCGGCCGCGTAGCTCGCGTCGCGCAACTCCTGCTGCAGCACGTTGCCGATCATCGGATCGTCTTCGACCAGCAGCACCCTCATGACCGCGCTCCCGCCGCTGTCGCGGCCGACGGCTGCTCGAACATCTCGCTGGCCACCCGCGACACGTCGTTCATGCCGGCGCCGGCGTCCATGTGCGAGCGCAGCCAGCGCGCCTGGCCGCCGCCGCGCAGCAGTTCCTCGATCATCCGGCAGGCATCGCCAAAGCCGGGATCGGTGCTGCGCCCGGCCAGCCGTGCCAGGTCGTCCTGCACGACCTGCCTGACCGGCAGGGCCGCGCCGGTGCAGGGGTTGATCCACAGCGCCTCGACGCCATCCTTGGCCGCATTGAAGCGGTTCCAGGCATACAGCTCGCGCGAATCGTCGCGCGGCCAGCGGCCTTCGGCATCGGCCGCTTCGACGCACAGCTCGCGCGCGTAGCAGGCCAGCGCCGCGGCGTGGGCCGGGCGCAGCGGCGTATCGAGGACGCGCAGTTCGACCGTGCCGTATTCGGGCTTGGGCCGCACATCCCAGTAAAAATCCTTGATGCTGTTGACGATGCCGTGTGCCGCAAGGCGCTCGAAGTGCTTTTCGAAATCCTGCCAGCTGCGGATGTGCGACGGCAGCGTGCCGCTCATCGGAAAGGCGCCGACGACGTTGCTGCGCGCGCTGCAAAAGCCCGAATCCTCGCCTTGCCAGCACGGCGAATTGGCCGACAGCGCGATGAACAGCGGCGCGCGCTGCGTCAGCCAGGCGCAGACGCGGATCGCTTGGTCGGCGCTGGGAATGCCGATGTGGACGTGCATGCCGAAGACGGTGAACATCTTGGCCAGGTAGCCGTACTTCTTGGCCGACTCGCGGTAGCGCTCCTTCGGGTAGATGCGCTGTTCGTTCCACTTCTGGAACGGGTGCGCGCCGCCGCCCGAGATGGCGGCGCCGACCTGGAAGGCGGCGCGCTGGACGCTGGCGCGAATCTCCTCGATCTCGGCGGCGGCGCCGTCATAGCCGGTCAGGATGGACGTGGCCACCTCCAGCATCGAGGTGGTGATTTCCGGCGTCGCCACCCACTTCTTGCTCTGCATGTCGAGCAGGCGCAGGATGTCCGGCGCGGCCGGCATCAGGTCGTAGGTGAGGCGGTCGAGCACCATCAGCTCGAGTTCGATGCCCATCGTGCCGAGCTGCGAGGCCATGAACGGCGGCAGGTAGGCCGGCCCCTTGCCGGCCACTGCCAGCGCCTGCGCCGTGTCGAAACGCTGTTGTTCGAGGATGGCATCAGCCATGCTTGTTATCTCCTTCGTGTGTCTCGCCGGCGAGCTTCAGCCCCCACCAGGTCAGGCCGGGTCCCGCCAGGACATTCAGCGCCAGCAGCGCGGCCATCACGCTCGCCGCCGCCTCGCTCATGTACGATGCGCCCGTCAGCGAATTGTCCACCACCAATGAGCCGAAGCCGACCAGCGAGCACAGCGACAGCGATATCGCGTGCTTCTTGTCGCCGCTCCAGGCGCCGCTCGGCATCAAGGCCAGCCGGGTCAGCCCGATGCGCGACGCAAACACCAGCACTGCCGCCAGCAAGGGCACCCATTCGAACAGCTGCTGGACCTGCACCAGCGCTGCCGACATCATGAACAGCAACGCATAGCCGATGTCCTGCGCCGTCTTGACCTGCGCCTGGAAGACGTTGTCGCGCGTCTCCACGTTGCGCAGCAGCAGTCCCATCAACAGCAACGACAACAGCGCGCTGGACGAGGTCACGGAACAAAGCCCCAGGTCCATCATCAGCGCCGCCAGCAAGATTCCCGGCCGCAACCCTGCTTGTGCTTTCGAAATGCGCGTGGCAATTGCATACAGACCATAGCAGAAGACGGCAATCGCTGCGCCGAGCGCGAGCTGGCTCGCCTGGCGCAGCAGCTCGGCGGAAAAACCGAAGCCGGCATTGATGTTGTGGCTGCGCATCCATGCCAGCGAACCGGACAAGGCCAGCAGCGCAATCAGGTTGCTGATGCCGACCGTATTGGCGGCGGCGTAAGTGGCCACGCCGCTGGCGCTGGAGTCCGACACCATCGACGTGAAGACGACCGGATTGACCGCGATCAGGATGGCGGCGATGAAGCCCGCTTCGCCCCAGCCGAGCCCGAACGCGACAAGGATGGCCCAGGCTCCCAGGCCGCGCAGCACGCAGCCGAGCACCAGCACGCCGCCCTGGCGCCCGCTGCGCCACAGCCATGCCAAGTCCATCTTGCGGCCCACTTCGAACAGCACCAGCGCGGACGCCGCGTTGAACAGTTCCTGGAACTGCTGCAGCAGGGCGGCATCGACCATGCCGAGGCCGCTCACGCCAAGGATCAGGCCGGCGATGACGGCGCCATACAATTTCGGCCAGCCGCGCGACTGCATCAGCACGCCGATCACCTGCGACAGCAGCAAGCCGGCGCCGACGACGGCCAGCGGCGACAGCATCCATAACGGCAGGCCGCCGGTTTCGTCATTCATGCTGGGCTGCCCAGCGGGAGGCCAGTCCCATCAGTTCGCGTTGCATCGCCTGCGCGCCGCGGGCGACGGCCTGCGGATCGGCTTGCCCGCCGGGCGCCGGCGGCAGCGCCGTGGTGATGCGAACCCGCACCAGCGGCCCGTCGCCCCTGGTCGGAATCCACAACTGTCCTTTCAGCGTAGCCTGCTCGAGCCAGACGGCGTAGAACTTGGCGCCGCCGCGCGCATGCGCGGCCGCCGGCACCAGCGTGAAATCGGTCAGCCAGGTGGCCTTCGGATAGCGCCGCGCCAGCTGCAGCTGCATCGCCGCGCGCTGCTCGCGGCGGCTGTCGTCGATCGCGTACGGCAGCTGCATGATCTGCTGGCCGAGGCCGACGGCGTCCACCGTCAGGCACAAGCCGTCGCCCTGCCACTGCCAGGTCTGGCCGGCTACCTCGCCTGCGCGCGCTCCGAGATTGGCGTCCAGCACGCTGCCGAGCATGCGCGCCTCGAGCGGCCCTTGTGGCGCCGGCGCCGGCGCGCGCAACTGACTGGCGCGCTCGGCCAGCAACTTCCAGCGCCCTTCCTGCCAGCGCCGGGTGGCGGCGCGCGTCGACGGATTCCAGCGCCACTCGGTCACGTTCCAGTCGCCGCCGGGCAGGCGCCGCAGGATGACGATGCGCTTTTCCGGCCCGCTTTCATCGACGATGCTGTGGCCTTCCCACGATGTTCTCCAGGCCGTTGGCGCTCCCGCGCGGCGCGCCCACGCCCACCACTGCGCCTGCGCGCCGACACACATGCCCGGCCTGGCGCCGCCCGGCCCGCTCCAACTGCGCATGCGCAGCCGGTTCTGCCAGGCGCACTCGGGGGCGGCCGCTTCCCAGCGGGTGCGCGGCACATCGCCGCTTGGCTGCGCGGCACACTTCCATGGCCGTTGCTGCGCCAGCGCCTTGAAATCGGTGGCGATATCGGCCGCCGCCGGCCGCGGTTCTCTCCGCGGCCCGGCCGCGCTTGTCGGCAACGCGACGATCAGAACGCAAAGCAGGCTGACAGATATTGCCCTGCTGCCGGAACGGAATGGTTGAAGCAATGTCTTGACCTTTGCATGAGGAACGTGGGAGCGCACGGCATCGAATGATGGAGTCGGCCAGGCAATAGTAAAGGGGAACACTTAGCAAATACTTAGTGACGCGCCGCGGCGTTAATGTTGAGCACGCCTTGAAGACGAGGCGCAATATCTGGGCTACCGCGCGACGAACTCGCGTTCACCATCAAGCCAGAGTCAAGCCCTCGTCGAGCAAGCGGAGGCGGATCCGGCCCACCTCTGATGGTCAAGCCGAACGCGCGGTTCATATCGACGCCGCACCGGGGGCGGCTGCCTTGCGCGCCGTTGCCCTTCGCGCTGATTCCGACGACGACATTGCTCTTGGTAGCGCTCATACAGCGCTCTCCCGATAAGTGCGTTTGAATGCCGGGACATGAGTAGCGGTGCTTTGGGTATCGCGTCGGACAGACCGGGGAATCGATGGTCGCCGCTGCCGCGGGTCACGCTACGGTCACGAAGGCTTGCTAGTCTCTTATAGCGTATGCAATATTTCTTAATCATTACACGGAGCCAAACATGAATCATGCCTGCCTCGACAAGCCTTCATCGCCAGTGCCTTCCATTCTTTCCGCCAGCCTCGCGGTCGCTCTCGTCACCATGCTGAGCGCCTGCGGCGGCGCCACGGCCGACCTGCAAAACCCCGGCGCCGCCTGGCCGCCGACGCCGACAGTCACCGCACACCGCGGCGCCTCCGCATTGAGGCCTGAACACACCCTGGCCGCCTACCTCAAGGCCATCGACGACGGCGCCGATGTGGTCGAGCCCGACCTTGTGGCGACGAAGGATGGCGTGCTGGTCGCGCGCCACGAGAACGACATTACCGGCACCACCAACGTGTCCAGCACCAGCCAGTTCGCGGCGCGCAAGACGACCAAGAACATCGACGGCATCCCCGTCACCGGCTGGTTCACTGAAGACTTCACGCTGGCCGAGCTCAAGACCCTCAGGGCAAAGGAACGCATACCCGCCAACCGGCCGGCCAACGCCGCCTACGACGGCCAGTTCGAGGTGCCCACCCTGCAGGAAGTGATCGATCTCGTAAAGAAGGAGAGCCTGGCGCGCAACAAGGTGATCGGCATCTACCCGGAAACGAAGCATCCCACCTACTTCAAGTCGATCGGCCTGCCGCTGGAAAAACGCCTGGTCGACCAGCTGGTCGCCAGCGGCTACCGCGGCAAGGCGGCCGCGGTTTACATCCAGTCGTTCGAAGTGGCCAACCTGAAGGAACTGCGCGGCCTGACCGACATGCGGATTGTGCAGCTGATCGACAATCCGAAGAATCCGCCAGCGCCCAACGGCGCGCCGCGAAATGCGCCCTACGACTTCGTGGCGTCGGGCAGCTCGCGTACGTATGCCGACCTGGTGACGCCGGCAGGCCTGAAGGAAATCGCCCTGTATGCGGACGTGGTGTCGCCCTACAAGGAAGTGATTATCCCGCGCACCGCGGCCAATGAGCTTGGCGCGGCAACCAGCTTCGTGGGCGATGCGCGGGCCGCCGGTCTTAAAGTGCATACTTGGACATTGCGGCCCGAAAATCCTTTCCTGCCGGTGAGCATGCGCCGCCCGGACGTAACCTCCTTGTCGCAGCGCGGCGATGCGGCGGCCGAGATCAATGCGTACCTGAAGGCTGGTATCGATGGGTTCTTTACGGATGACCCGGCGGTGGGCCGCGCTGCGGTGGATGCCTTCAAATAGTTATTTCAGCAGCACTTGCAACTCAGGGAGCTGGCCCTGACTGATAAACCGCGATTCGGAGTCACCGTCACACCGCTGCTGTTGCTGCGGTGACTCGCGCACAGCGCCGCAGGGGTCTGACGGGGACGCCGGACTCCGGTTTCCTTTTCGATGAGACCGCCGAAATTGTCGGCGCCGGCGAATCTTCTTGCATAGAGTGCATGGCAATGTCATAACGCGGTCATGCACGATCACCATACTTTAGCTTTTCAATAAGTTAAGGTGATCATGTTCCTTCGCAGCCAACGCCCCTTGCTGTCCCTCGTCCTCACGGCCTGCATGCTCACGGCCTGCGGCGGTGACGATCTCGCGCCCACCCCGGTTTCGCTGGCCCTTGAAAAAATCGGCGCCTATGACGGCGCCGTGCTCGGCGCAGCGGAAATTACCGCCTACGATGCAGCCAGCAAGCGCCTGTTCGTCGTCAACGGCGCCAACGGCTCCGTCGATGTGCTCGACCTGGCCAATCCGGCGGCGCCCAAGCTGCTCGGCACCATCAGCGTGTCGGCTTTTGGGGGCGGCGTCAACAGTGTGGCAGTGCACGACGGCCTGGTCGCGCTGGCGGTTGAAGCCAAGGTCAAGACGTCGCCCGGCGTCGTCGCTTTCTACAATGCGGCCGACCTGAAGCTGCTCCATACAGTCACGGTCGGCGCCCTGCCCGACATGGTGACATTCACCGCCGACGGCAAAACGCTGCTGGTGGCCAATGAAGGCGAGCCAAACAGCTACGGCCTGGCCGATTCGGTCGATCCCGAAGGCTCGGTCAGCGTCATCACCGTCAACCGCGCTGGCACGTCAACCGTAGCCACCGCCGACTTCAAGCAGTTCATCGGTCAGGAAGCGGCGCTGCGCTCGGCCGGCATCCGCATCTTCGGGCCCGGCGCCAACGCTGCGCAGGATCTGGAGCCGGAATACATCGCTGTCAGCGAGGACGGCAAGACGGCATACGTGACTTTGCAGGAAAACAATGCGATCGCCGTGGTCGATATCGCCACCGCCAAGGTCAGCTCCATCAAGCCGCTAGGCACCAAGAACCACAACGTCGCCGGCTTCGGGCTCGACGCCAGCGATGAAGACGGCGGCACCAATACCAACAGCGGCACGCCGGCAATCAAGATCGCGCCGCAGCCCGTCAAAGGCATGTACCTCCCTGACGGCATGGCCTCGTTCAGCATCAAGGGCGTCAACTACCTGATCACCGCCAACGAAGGCGACGCCCGCGCCGACTGGCCTGGCTTCAACGAAGAACGGCGCGTGCGCGAGCACTGTCCGCTGGGACTCGATCCGGCCGTGTTCGGCGCCGCCGCGGCCACGCTGACATTCGACTCGAACCTGGGGCGCCTGCGCGTGACGTCGGCGCCGGACGGCAGCAAGACCGGCAAGAACGCCGCCGGCCAGTGCACCGAGCTGTATTCGTTCGGCGCGCGCTCATTCTCGATCTGGACCACGGGCATTGCGCTGGTGTTCGATTCGGGTGACGACCTCGAACAGCGCACCAAGGCGCTGTCGGTGGTCAATTTCAACGCCAGCCACGATAACAACAACCTCGATTCGCGCAGCCCAAGCAAGGGGCCGGAGCCGGAAGGCGTCGTCGTCGGCGTGTTTGGCGCCAAGACGTATGCGTTCATCGGCCTCGAACGGGTCGGCGGCGTGATGGTGTATGACATCAGCGTGCCGGCGGCGCCTGTGTTCACCACCTATCTGAACACCCGCAACGCCCTCACCGGCGATCGCGGTCCGGAAGGCCTGGCGCTGATCATGGCGGACAAGTCGCCCAACGGCAAGCCTCTGCTGATCGTTGGCAATGAGGTGAGCGGGACAACCGCGATCTACCAGCTGAACCTTAGTTACTAGGAGCGCCGACCCCTGCAAGGCAGAGTTCCGGCTTGGCGACGAGACCGGAACTCGCCGTACCGGGCTGCTGGCGCCTGGCTGCGCGGCCGCTAGGGTTGCGGCGGATCGTCATCGGCCGCGCGGCCCTGCGGCAACAGGCGCACGCGCTTCTTCTTCTTGACGGTGGTGGAGATTTCCTGCGACGGGTTGGTCGAGGGCGGGGGCGCGACCGGCAGCGGGAAGCCGAGAAACACCATGATGAAAAAGATCGGCAACAACAGATAAAAGAGTGGCCGGCGCCAATTGAGCTTTTGTTTCATCATTGTCAATAGATGAGCATTGGCATCAAAATCACAAGGGGATCGGCTGTAAATATACCGGCCGAGCCACGCCATCGGCAATCTATCAACTGAACATGAGCTACTGGCAGCGGCGACCGCTACCGGCCAGCGTTGCTGGCTGGCGCATTCTGCAGCATTCTGAAACGTGCCGGTCACATATGAGGAGTATTCTGGAACCAATCTTTCATCTGCTTTGCAATCAATCGGGGAATCTCATGGCCATCCAGGCGCAATCAACCGAATCGATCCGGGCAAGCGAATTTCGGAACGCCCACATCCTCTGGCAGCAAGCGAACGCCAGCTTTCATGGTCGGTTTCAGGAAATCATCGCCGCCGGCACGTGCCAGGACCTAGACGTCCTTGCCGACGACCTGGCCGACAAATTCAACAATTTCATGAGTTGTTCAAAGGCACTCGTCGCCGGCAAATAACAATTGAATCGCTGGCACTTACTGTTGAACCTGCGGTCCAACTATCTCCCTACGAACGGATGGAGCTCGCATGATGGAAGTGGAACTGAAGCTTTCGATCAATCCAAAATTCAAGGATGCGCTTGTGCGGCACCCGTTGTTCAGCGGGAAAGGCGCATCCAAACCGCACGAACAAACGGTCTCCGACACGTATTTCGACACGCCGGATTTGCAGTTGCGGCAGAGCGACATCGGCTTGCGGGTGCGCCGCGTCAACGGCGGCTGGGTGCAGAACATCAAGAGCGGCGGCACAGTGCACGGCGGCCTGCATGCCCGTAACGAATGGGAGTCTCCGGTGAACGGCGCCCTGCCGGAACTGGGCCGCCTGCGCGACGTGGTCGACGACAAGGCGATCCGTCGTCACGTGCGCGACGCAGCGGCAAAAAAAAATGGCCTGGCGCCGGTCTTCACGACCAACGTCAAGCGTACGGCGTGGGAACTGCATCCGGCGGAGGGCGAACATATCGAATGCGCGCTCGACCAGGGGCGGGTGGAATGCGGCGGCAAGAACACGCCCATCAATGAATTCGAGCTCGAACTGAAATCGGGCGACCCGGTTCATCTGTTCGACCTCGCGTTGGCCCTGCAGAAGGATATCCCGCTGCAAATCGCCAGCAAGAGCAAGGCCGACCGCGGTTATGCCCTGCTCGATCCGACGGCGCCGGCCGCGATCAAGGCCACCAGGCTGGAGCTGAAGCCCGCCATGAGCGTTGAGCAAGCGTTCCAGGAAATTGCCTTCAACACCCTGGCGCACATCCAGGACAACGCCGACGGCGTCGCCGAACGGCACGATGTCGAAAGCCTGCACCAGATGCGCGTCGGGATGCGGCGCCTGCGCTCGGCGCTGAGCATGTACAAGCGCTTGCTGCGCCTCCCGGCAGACTTGCAGCAAGAACTCGACTGGCTGGCCACTGAACTTGGCGACGCGCGCGACTGGGACGTGCTGGCCGGTTCGACACTGCCGGCCGTGGCGCAGGACTTGCCGGACCCCACCGAAATCGACAGCGTGCAAGGCGCCGCCAAGGCCAAGGCAGGAGAGCACCACGTCGCCGCTGCCGCCGCGGTCGGCTCCCCCCGGTACACGCACTTGATGCTCGCTGTCAGCCGCTGGGTGCAGGCAGCGGGCTGGCAAGACGACGAAGAAATGATGAACGAATCGGCCAACAGGCTGGCGCAGCCTGTGACCAAATTCGCCCGCGCCACCCTGAAGCGCGACCAGCGCCGCTTGCGCGCACGCGCCGACGGCCTCAGCGAGGCCACGCCCGAGGCGCGTCATCGGGTGCGCATTGCCGCCAAAAAAACCCGCTATGCCGCCGAATTCTTCGGATCGCTGTTCTCGCCCGGAAAAGTACAGCCCTACATCAAGTCGCTCACTGGCCTGCAAGATGAACTTGGGTTCTTGAACGATGCGACTGTCGCGGATCGGCTGTTAAGCGACCTGCCGGCGGCCCAGCCGGACCTGACGGCCAACGTCGGCTTTGTCAGGGGATTTCTCGCCGCGCGAACCACGAACGACGACCGCACGATCATCAGGCTGTGGAAGCGATTCGAACGGATCGGCATACCTCGCTAGCGCGCCGCCACACACATTGCCGCATGTCTCGGAGGACCCGCCAATGAACCCGAATAGTGACACACCGGACATCCCCGACCAGACGCTGGCACAATATCGCGACGCCGGCGAGCGCCTGCGCGCTCACCGCGAAATCGAGGCGATTGCGCGCGAGTTGGCGCGCCCGGCAGCGGAAATCGCCGATGTCTATACTGAACTCTACGCCGACCTGAAAGCCAGGGCGCGTGTCACCGACTACGTCCGCGTGTTCGCCGCCCGCAAGATTCGCGCACGGTATCAGCACGGCCGGCCAGATACATCGTAACTAACCGGACCGCCCATGCGACCGATAGCAATTCAGGCGCCGCGTGCAAGTTCGAGCAAGGGCTTGTCGCCATCGGCGATGTGAAACTGGCTCACCAGTATCGCCAGGTCGTTCGCCTCGACGTGCATCGCCGCCGCCGACGCCCCGGCGCCCTCCACCAGTTCGGCGTTCTGCTTGGTCACCGCGTCGAGTTGGATGATCGCACTGTTGATTTGTCCGATCTTCGCATCCTGCTCGGAGCTGGCATCGCTGATCGCCGCCATGATGGTGGTGACCTTCCTGACGCTCTGCAATATCTCGGCCATCGTCTCGCCGGCGGCGGCGGTCAGACGGCTGCCGGTTTCAATTTGCGCGACGGAATCGCCAATTAGCAACTTGATTTCGCGCGCGGCGATCGACGAACGCTGTGCCAGCCCGCGCACTTCGCCCGCGACCACCGCAAACCCTCGGCCATGGTCTCCCGCGCGCGCCGCCTCGACCGCCGCATTCAACGCGAGCAGGTTGGTCTGGAACGCGATGCCGTCGATGACAGTGGTGATGTCGACGATCTTCCTGGAAAATCCGCTGATGGCATCCATTGTTTCCACCACGTCAGCGACGACCTTGCCGCCCTCGCCGGCCACGTTCGACGCCTGCCTGGCGAGGACATTGGCCTCGTGCGCGTTGGCGCTGTTCTGCTTGACGGTGGCAGTCAGTTTTCTGACCGAGAAGGCAGTCTGGCCGAGTGCTTCTGCCTGCTGCTCGGTGCGCCGCGACAACTCGCCGTTGCCGCTCGCAATCTCCCGCGACGCCGTATCGATCGCCAGGGCGCCCTCCCGCACGTTGCCGACGGTCGCTGCGAGCCGCGAGGTCATGGCGCCAAGGGCGTCGAGCAACTTGCCGATCTCATCCGTCCTCGAATGGCTTGCGGCAGGACGCAGATTGCCGCCCGCGACGCGCAGCACCAGGCTGACCGCCTCGCGCAGTGGATGGACAATACTGCGCGTGAGCGCCCATGCCAGGGCAAAGCCGATCACGACGGCGGCCACGCCAAGGCCAACGAGCAGGTGCCGGCTCAGCGCAAACTGCTCCGCCGATTCCAGCGCGACCAGATGCGACTGCGCCGTTTGCAGCGCCAGCAGTGCGGCAAGCGCTGCCGTGTAGCGCCGGAAAGCCGATTCCAGGCGCGTATCGGCCAATTCGGCCACTTCCTGGGTTCGCCCCGAGTCCTTCAACCTGATCAGTTCGGAGCGGACAGCCAGGTAAGCCTTCTTCGCGTCCGCCACTTCGGCGACCCTGCCTTTTTCAGCAGGGTCGAACAGGAACCTGGCCAGTTTCAGCTCCTCGGCCGCCTGGGCCGCCTCGCCCGCGTTCAGCTGAGCCTGAAAGTAATCGGACACTTCCAGGCTGTCGCTACGGGCGATCGCCGCCGTGCGCACGCCATTCAAGCGCGCCAGGCCCAGCACCGCGGAAGTGAGCTGCTGTTTCGCGAGCCTTTCGTTGACCAGTTCGGACGTTGAAGCGTCCGCGGCCTGCAGACGCCACAGCGCGACGATCGACATCGTTGCCATGATCAACAGGACGACAGTAAAAGAAAGTTTCAATCGTGCGCCGATATTCAAATGTGCAAATTTCATGGGCTCGGGAGAGGGTTAATATTCGGGTGGCCGTAGCTGGTTGCTTGCGGCATTCATAAATCGCACAAACTACAATGACAACGGGAAATTTTTATTTCCCATTAGAAAAATAGTCTACCCGCCAATTGTTACCCGACGATGACGCCCAGTTCGGCTGCGGTAACGGCGCCACGACCGTCGCGCGCGGCATGTCATCAACATGTCATCCGCCTTCTCCAGAATGGCTGCGTCCCACACGAAGTTCTACGCTCCCCTTTACTGCAGTTCGAGGACCACTATTTTCGATCTGGCAGCCAACGACGGCGCCGGCCGTGGAGAATCATGTTCCAAAACAAACGACTTATCATCCTCGACGCGGATGGAACGACGATCGACGCCTACCCGGCGATCGAACAGGCATTCGCCCTCAATGGCATGGCCCTTGGGGCCGAAAAGAGCTTTCAGAAACGCCACCATCTGTTCAAATATCTGGGCGGCGTCAAGGAATTCCCGTCGATTATCAAGAAAAACATGCGCCAGCGAGGGCGCAAGAAAATCGTCGCGTCGCTGACCGACGTCTATCGCTGCGAAGCCAAGCTCTACCCGGGCATTGCGGACCTGATCAACTCGCTCATCGCCGCGCCCGATGTCATTGTCGGCCTGGTCACGAGGAATATCACGAACGAGCCGCTGGAAACGCTGCGCCTGCTATTCGCCAGACACGACATCGACGTCGACCAGTTCGATTTCTTTGACCATGTTCCGCTAAGGCAGGGCAAGACGGCGCAATTTCGCCTGACGCGGGAACGCTTTGAAGTGAACCCGGCACGCGCCTATATATGCGGCGATGAATACAAGGACTTTCACGCGGCGATCAGCACGGGCATGCACCCGTTCATGGTGTCGTACGGCTTCGAGGATCACGATCGCCTGACCGAGAAATTCTGCGTGCCGAACGAAGTAATCTCGCGCACGTCCGCCGAGCTGTGCGCGCGGATATGTCATGCGCTGGACCTGCCGGCGGCGCCAGGTCAGTTGAATATCCCCGGCGGCGTGGGGAAATAGCCGGACGAATACGCGAACAGTGCCGCGCTGATGCCGGAGAAAATCCAGTAATCGACAGGCGCGCCGCACCGCCAGTGCTTGTGCCACGGCACCCAATCTGCATTGAAGCGGCGCCATCCGAAAGCCGGATTGATGAGGAACCAGAGGAAGTCCTCCGCCACCCAGAACAGCATGATGGCGGCAACAATGCGTGCCTCCATCGGCCACGACCATTCGGCCATGAAAAATACCGGAGCGTGAAAGAAGAGCGCGATGAACGGAAAGACCCAGGCATGGTAGCCGGTCATCGCGCGGCCGCCCCACAACAGATCGAGCAGCCAGTGCGATTCGATGCGCCATGTCGGCAAATTGGCGGCCCAGCCCGCGTCGCCTTCGACGTGAATCTCGACTTTCGCAAAAAAGTAGGCGAGCACGAGGACAAATCCGACGGTCAGCGATAACTGCAACAGCGGCGCCGTCATTGTGCCGGCTGCCCAAGAACGGTGGCCAGCACCCGGGTGGCGGCCTCGGGGCGTCCGAGCGCCTTCGCCTTGGCGCGCATATCCTGCAGCTTGGCCGGGTGCGCGAACAAATAACGCACCCGGTACTCCAGGGTGACCAGGTCGAAGGCCTGCAGCGCCACGCCACGCTCGAGAAGGTAATTCGCGTTGTGCTCTTCCTGGCCGGGAATCGGTGCGATCACGATCATCGGCAGTCCCATCGCCAGCGCCTCGGCGGTGGTGAGCCCGCCCGGTTTCGTCACGACCAGGTCGGCACAGGCCATCAGCCGCTCGATCCGGTCGGTGTAGCCTTGCGCGGCGAGGCGGCCGGGGTGCCGCTGCGCAAGTTGCCGCAATGCCGCCAGTGTCGACGGATCCTTGCCTGCCAGCGCGATGACCTGGAAATTGATGTGCAATGCCAGCAGGCGCTGCGCGACCTCCGTCACGCTGCCCAGGCCGGCCCCTCCCCCCATCAGCAGCAACGTCATGACGTGCGGCTTGATCTGCAGTTCGCGCGCACAGCCGTCGCGCTCGAGCTGCCGGGCGAACGCCGGCATGATGGGGATCCCGGTGACGTGGATCGCCGCTTCCGCGATGCCGCGTTCGCGCAGCCGAAACGCCACTTCGTCGTTGGGGGCGAAGTAGCCCGCCATATGCTCATGCACCCACATCTGGTGCAGGTCGAAGTCGGTGACCTGCACCCACACCGGGCAGCGCAGAACGCCGCTGCCGGCGAGGCGCGACAAGATCTCCGCCGGCAGGAAATGGGTACAGATGATCAGATCCGGCTGGCGCTGCGCGATCTCCCTGCGCAGCGAGCGGCTGGCGATGCGTTCGGCCCAGCGCCTCAAGGTGTGGCCTGGCCCATCCTGCCTGGCACGGTTGGTGACGCGGTAGAGACGGCGCCACAATGCGGGCGCGCGCCTGACGACGACGTTATAGACGTCGGTGTACACCATCCGCAGCAAGGGCGATACAAACTGCAGGACGTCGAGATGGACGACCGCGACCTCGGATGCGCTGGTCCTGCCGTAGCATCGCAAGGCTTCAGCGGCGCGGGTGTGCCCGGTACCGGCCGAGGCGCTAAGGACAAGAATCGATTTTCGGGTCATGACGGCCTAGTGAGGAGAAAGCCGCTTGATTCTAGCGACGCGCCATGACAGACCGATGACATCGCCGCCCCCCGCTTCGCCGGCGATCGTTGTGGCTATGTGCGCGTTAAGTCGGGGAAGCTGCCCAGTGCCGATCTCAGCAGTGCCTCCGGCGAGCTGATCCGCGTGCCGTCGATCGCCCAGCGCCAGCCCAGGTAATTCGGCAAGTAGCGGCTGGCGACGCCATGGAAGCGGCGCAGCCATTGCTTGAAGCGGCTGTGATACGCATTGACGTTTTGCACGTGCAGAGCGCCGGCAACCCGCGCGCCGGCCGACAGGTTGACGGCGCGATGGGCGATGCCCGCCTTGCGCGCGAAGCTGCGATAGGCTGCGTGGCCATCGGTGACCAGCAGGATATCCGGCGCCACCACGGGCGGCAGGCAGTTGTGCAAGTGGCCTGGCCGTAGCGGGGCGCGGCCCGTGACGAAGTCGACTGTCCTGCCGGACCGGTCGCGCGCCACCAGGATGCAGTCGTGCTCATGCGAGAGGCCGCGCCGCGTGGCGCTGCCGCCGCGCCGGCGCGCGGGCCGGCTCAAGGTGCGCGAGCCCTTTTGCGATTCCAGCAAATAGGTCTCGTCGGCTTCGGTAATGCCGGCCAACGGCACGCTGCGGTCGCACTTCGTCGTGTGCAGGAAGCGGTGGCGCCAGCGGAAGCTGGTGGTCTTGTCGACGCCGACGGCGGCGGCGGCGCGGCGCACCGTGCCCGATTGCAGCATGCAGTCGAGGTAGGCCAGCCATTTGAACTTGTGACGCAGCCGCGCCAGCGCGGTGCCGCTCAAGTCGTTGAAGGAGCGGGCGCAGTCGAGGCAGCGATAGCGCTGCAGATCGTTTTTGTGGCCGTCGCGGTGGACCCGCGGCGATTGGCAGCGCGGGCAGGGATGCGGCGCGCGCGCCGCCTCGATCACCGCGACGGTTCGCTCCCGCCGCGCGCGGCGATCGAGGGCGTCGGCCAGCTCGGCCCGCTGGGCCGGCGACAAGCCATCGGCCTGCTCGAGGAATTGCTTGAAATGACGCGCTTCCACGCTGGCTCCGACGGCATATGATCTGGTTCAGACCTCATCCGCAGGCGCTAGTTCAACATCCCCGACTTAACGCGCACATAGCCTCGTTGTTCAACCTTTCTTCCGCTTCTTGTCGTTCGCAGGCCGGCGGCCCGATCGCATCGCCGGCAGGATTGCCGCTTCCAGCGCCGTTTCCGGAAGAAGCCTGAGCAACTGCAGGCCGGCGCTCAACAATTCACCCTTCTTGACGTTCAACCCAAAGCCCAGGCATCTTTTCTTGAGTTCGCCCAACAAGGCGATCTGGCGTTCGGGCAGCGCAAAGCTGGTGCGGATGCGCTTTTCGTCCGGCGCAGCCTTGCGCGTGCGTTGCGCGGCAACTGGCGGAACCGGCGATTGGTCGGGCGCGGCTGTCGTCGGGGTCGCCGTGGCAGCTGAACTGCGGCGCGCGGGAGGCCTGGCTGGCTTGGCGGCGCCGGCCGCTACTGTTGTCGGCGCCGCCACCTTGCGCTTCGAAATCGTCATCGTGTTTCTCCTGAAGTAAGTACGTTGAATGAACCTGGAAACTAGCTTGCGCAGTCAATTGCCGCGGCTGACTGGAGCAGGAAACCGCGCGCCATCAGCGCGAGCATGGCGTCGGCCGGCATCGGGCGCGCGATGAAATAGCCTTGCACCTCATTGCAGTCGAGCGCCTGCAGGATCGCCAGTTGCTGTGCGGTCTCGACCCCTTCCGCCACCACCGACATCTCCAGCGCGTGCGCCATCGACACGATGGCCTGGAAAAAGATCCTCCCCTCGCGCGATTTACCCAGTTCCGCGGTGAATGCGCGATCGACCTTCAATACATCCATCCGCAGGCGCTGCAACTGCGACAGCGACGAATAGCCGGTGCCGAAATCGTCGACGTGCAGCTTGATGCCGAGCGCGCGGATCGCCGCCAGCTCGGCAATGATGTCATCCTGGTCGCCCATCATGGCCGACTCGGTGATCTCGACCTCGAGCAGCGCGGCCTCGACGCCGTGGCGCTGCAGCGCGGCCGTCAGGTGCTGGTGCACGCCGCCCCGCTTGAACTGTTTCGGCGAGACGTTGATCGATACCGGCACGACATCGGCGCCGTCGCGTTGCCATGCGGCGAGCTGGGCGCATGCCATGTCGATCACCATCTCGCCGATCCGCAGAATCAGCCCGCTCGCTTCGGCGAGCGGAATGAAGTCGCCGGGCGGCACCAGTCCCAGCACCGGATGGCGCCAGCGCAGCAGCGCCTCCATGCTGAGCAACTTGCCGGTGCGGGTATCGACGCGCGGCTGGTAGTACAGCAGAAACTGCTGGCGCTCGATCGCCTCCAGCAGGCCGTGCTTGAGCCGCGCCCGCGTCTTCAACGTCGCCGACAGCGCCGGGTCGAAGAAGCGGAACTGTCCCTTGCCCTCGCTCTTGCCGGCGTACATCGCCATGTCGCTATGCTTGATCAGGGTTTCGGCGTCGCTGCCATCGCGCGGAAAGATGCTGATGCCCACCGAGGCGCCGATTGCCTGCGCATCGTCGGCCACCGAAAAGGGATTGGTGAACGCCGCCACGATGCGCGCCGCGATCGCGGCCACCTGCGGATCGCCTTCGTACGGGTCGAGAAACACGATGAATTCATCGCCGCCAAAGCGCACGACGTGGTCGCTCGGCCGCAGCAGCGCCGACAGCCTGCGCGCGGCCGCCTGCAGCAGCTGGTCGCCGACGGCGTGGCCCTGCGAATCGTTGACGTGCTTGAACTCGTCGAGATCGATGAACAGGATCGCGAATCCGGTACCGGCGGCACGCGCGTTGTCGATGGCGCGCGGCACGAAGCCGAGCAGCCAATGACGGTTCGGCAGGCCGGTGAGGCTGTCTTCGTTTGCCAGCCGTTCCAGTTGCGCTTCATGCGCTTTGCGCTCGCTGACGTCCTGCAGCGTCACCGCCAGGCCGTTGCCGACCCGCACAATCCGGCGATGGCCCCAGCGTATATTCAGGCGGTTGTCGTTTGGCATGCGGCGGTCGTCTTCGTGGAAGCCGTTCTCCATCGCCGTGCGGTAGGTCGCCACCAGTTCCTCGCCGAACAAGCCGCTGTCGATCGACGACAGGCGGTTGCCCACCAGCTCGTCGCGCTGCATGCCATAGAAAAAGGCGCCGCGCTCGTTGCAGTCGACAATCTGGAAATCGACGATCTGTCCCTGGCGGTCGCGCACCGCGGCAGCCATGTAGAAGCCGTCGTTGGCGCTTTCGGTCGCGGTGCGGTACGCATGCCTTACCTCGTCCTGTTCGCGCCGGCGTGCCGTGGCGCGGGCTGACACAACCGCCGCCGCCGCGCCCAGCAGCAGCAGGCACGCGCTCGCCAGAATCGCCGTGTTGCGACCCTCCAGCCGATACAGTTGCGCGGCGGCGACGGCGTCCGGGTGCGACAGGCCGACCAGCGCCACCAGCGGATAGGCCGGCGAGTGGCGCCAGCCGAGGACGCGCGCGACGCCGTCGGCAAACCCGCCATCGGCATCGAGCTGCTGGACCCCGGAGACGCTGCGCCAGATACCCGCGCGCGCCGGCAGGATCGAGGTGGCGCGGGTATCGGCCACGGTGCCGTCGCCGCGTTGCTCGATGCGCAGCCTGCCTTCCGAGCCGACCAGCGCCACGATGCCGTGCTTGCCCAGTGTGGCCGGTCCGACGAAGGAGGTGAAGTAGCGCGCGTCGACCGCCAGTACCACCACGCCATCGAACTCGTCGTCGGCCGTGTCGAGGCGCCGGGTGAACAGCACCACCTGGCGGCCGTACGCGAGTTCGGCTGGCAAAACGCCGATGCGCAGGGCCGTCGAGATGCTGTCGCGGTGATGGGCGAAGAAGCGCGTGGCCGCCAGGTTCGGACTGGCCGCGTCCGCATGGGTGGTGGAGCGCACCGCGCCGTCGCGGTCGACGACGCTGACCGCGACGTAGGCGCTGTCGGTAAACATGCCGTCGCGCTTCAAGTCCTCGATCAGGCTCGGATTGCGCGTGTGTTCCCAGCTATGTTTAAGTTGCATCGTCACCTGGTCCATCTGGCCGACAGAGCGCGTGATGTACTGTTCGTAAGCCTTGGCGTAGGCGCCGGCGTCCTTGACGATCGTCGCGTTGGCGCGGTCCCATTCGACCTTCGCGCGGGCGATGGTGACCCACCAGATGGCGGCGCACGCGAGCAGCGCCAACATGGGCCAGAGGAATCGCCCCGGCAGGCGCGCATATCGGGTAACCAGCATTGACATGGAATGTGTTCAGGTCCTGTGTGCCGAACGTGCTATCGCCGTTCGAACAGTGAAAGGAGGCGCGGCCGGCGCGGGCCGGCGCCCTTGGGAATGTGCGGAAATGTCCGCTGGAAGCGACGTTGGCGCCTTCACCGCTGACGGCCGCGACGGGCATACAGGTCGGTACGTGTCGGCAGGCCATCGTCGTCGACGATACCGATCTGCTGCGCGGCGGGCGCGCCCAGGATGGCTGTTGCGGATAAGATTTTTTTCACGGAAGCCAGGCCAAAACAATGTCGACGTGCTCGGTTGAAGCCCGAAACGACACATAGTGCTCGCCAAATGCTTCAGGATAATGACATCGGCAACTTTGTTGCTGCTTGTGAAGTTTTTCGCTATGCGGCCAGCATGTAGCCAACGTTGCGGACCGTCTTGACGAGGCCGCGGGCATCGCGCATCGCCTTGCGCAGCCGCAGTACGTGGACATCGACGGTGCGATCATCGACCCTGCCGCCGGCCTGCTGGAGGCGCTCGCGCAGTTGCTGACGCGAAAATGGTTGACCGGGCCGACTCATCAGTAATTCCAGCAGGCGAAATTCGGCCACCCTGATCTCGATCGGTGAATTATCGATAAGCACTGAAAAGCTCAGCGGATCGAGCACAATGTTGGCGACCGCGATGGCCGGGCTTGCGGGACAATAGCCGCTTCGGCGCAACAAGGCGCGCGACCGTGCCAGCAGTTCGCGCGGGGAAAATGGCTTGGTCACGTAGTCGTCCGCGCCACTATCGAGGCCGTCGACCTTGTCCTGCTCGCCGGCTGTTGCGGACAACACCAGCACCGGCAGCCCGCGCAGACTGCGTTCGCGACGGATGCGCAGGAGCAGTTCCAGGCCGCTGCCGTCCGCCAGCGTCCAGTCGAGCAAGACCAGATGCGGTTGCCGGCGCTGCAGGACCTGCCACGCCGCAGCCGCATCGGCAACCGCGCAGTAGTCCCAGCCGCTATCGCGCAACGACCATTTGACGCGTTCGGCGACCGCGGGCTCGTCTTCAACAATCAGGATGAGGGTGCTCGTCATGGCGGTGGGGGGTGCGCGACGCGCCCTCGGCAGCATACGCTGGAAAGCAGCTTGCGCGCGGCAGGCCGCGCGCAAGCTAGCTATCGCACTGGGGACATCAATACACCGATTTGCCCGCAGCGTCCTTCAGTTGCGCTTTCCAGGCGCCCTGCACCAGCGTCACCACGGTTGGCGGCATTGGCACATAGTCGAGCTCAGCGGCTGCGGCGCCGCCGTTCTTGTAGGCCCACTCGAAGAACTTCAGCACTTCCTTGCCTTTGGCTGCGTCCGCCTGGCTCTTGTGCATCAGAATGTACGACACGCCAGTGATCGGCCAGCTGGCCTTGCCCGCCTGGTCGGTCAGCACGATGCCAAAACCGGGCGTCTTGGTCCACTCGGCGGAGGCGGCGGCGGCCTTGAAGTTGTCGTCATCGGGCTGCAGGAACACGCCATCCTTGTTTTTCAGCTGCGTGTGCGACATCTTGTTCTTCTTCGCGTACGCCCACTCGACGTAGCCGATCGAGCCCTTGATGCGCTGGACGTTGGCGGCGACGCCCTCGTTGCCCTTGCCGCCGACACCAACGGCCCACTTGACGGCGCTGCCGGCGCCGATCTTGGTCTTGAATTCGGCATTGGTCTTCGACAGGTAGTCGGTGAACAGGAACGAGGTGCCGGAGCCGTCGGCGCGGTGCACCACGGTGATTTCGTCGGCCGGCAGCTTCATGCCGGGATTGAGCGCGGCGATTTCGGGCGCGTTCCAGCGCGTGATCTTGCCCAGATAGATATCGGCAACGACCGGTCCCGTCAATTTCATCTGGCCCGGAGCGACGCCTTCGACGTTGACGATGGTGACGACGCCACCCATGATCGCCGGAAACTGCATCAGGCCCTCGGCGTCGAGTTCCTCCGCCTTCAGCGGCATGTCGGATGCGCCGAAGTCCACCGTCTTCGCCTTGATCTGCTTGATACCGGCGCCAGAGCCGACCGACTGGTAGTTCAGGCCATTGCCGGTGGTGTTCTTGTACATCTCGGCCCACTTGGCATAGATCGGGTACGGGAATGTAGCGCCGGCGCCAGTCATGTCGGCGGCCATGGCGCCCGACAGAGCAACCATCGCCGACACGCCGACGACGACCGATTTCAAGATCAGTTTGATTTTCATTTTTTATCCTGTGTGGTGGTTTTGAACGTGCCGAGTCTATAGCGCGAATATGACGGCTGTATGACCGCATATGTCACCTTGCCGTCACATGGCGTGCCTACACTGGCCAATGCTGCGGACAGTTGAAGGAGACGGCAATGCTGGTTGCTACCTACGCCCTATTGACCCTCAGAATCGAGCAAACGCGTGCACGCGCGTCGATCCGGCAGCTGCAGGATTCGCTCGCGCAGCGGCCCAACTGCGAAGCGGCCGACGGCGCGCTGCTGGCGGCGCTCTCCGAAGAATTGATCGCGTTTGCCGAGTCGCACCATCAGCGCAGGCTCGACGACTGCCTTTTACCTGCACTGCGCGTGGCGAGCGCCGAAGCAGGCGAATCGCTGCGCAATCTCGAACACCTGTGCCAGATTGGCCTGGCCATCCTGCCGCGGATCCGCGCCGCCTTGCGGCCCGGCGCCTGTGCTGGAGCGCAAGAACTGTCCGGCGTGAACGTGCTCGTTGAGGCGTATTGCCAGAATCTTCTGCAGCGACTCGCCTGCGAAGAAGATGTCTTGCTGCCGCTGGCGGAACGGGTGCTGCCGAGCGAGGCGTGGTTTAACGTCGGCACCGAATTCCTCGCGCAGGACGCAGAGCGCGGTTGACGCCACGCCGGCTGCGCGTCAGCCAGCGAATATTGTTGCATGGCAACGTACCGGGTGATATGCTGGAATCGCAGCCCGTGTCACCGGCGCAGCCCCGGCCTCGTCCCCGCCGGTATTCAACCTTCCGGCCGCCGCATTGCTGCAATCGACCCAGACGGCCAGGTTTCCGTTTCCGCTTCTCCTTGCTTCCCCCCATTATTGTGATGCGGCGCAGCACGCCTTCAATCATCCTTGAAAGATCCTTCCATGAGCCTGAAAAACCTGACAATCGCCAAACGCCTGGCAGTGCTCGGCGGCTTTTTCGTGATGGCCTTGCTGGTGACCGGCTTTGGCGGTTGGCAAGCGTTGCGCGCCGCCGATGAGCGCGGTGCGCTGGCGATGCAGCAGGCGGCGATGCTGACCGACGCGGTCGACACGGCGCGTCACGCGCAGGTCGAGTTCAAGATCCAGGTGCAGGAATGGAAGAACATCCTGTTGCGCGGCAACGATCCGGCTCAGCTGGAGAAATACACCAAGTCGTTTCGCGCCAGCGCCGACAAGACCGGCGCCAGCCTCGCCACCGTCAAGCGGCTGCTCGACCGGCTCGGCATGCGCACGCCGCTGGTGGACGAAGCGATCGTCGAGCATGCGCAACTCGGCACCAGGTACCTGGCCGCGCTGAAGCAATACGACAGCGCCAACAACGACAGCTTCAAGATCGTCGATGCGCTCGTCAAGGGCATGGACCGGGCGCCGACCAAAAAGATCGACGAGATCGTGGCCCACATCCAGTCCGGCGTGCGCAGCGTCACCGCGCGGCTGAACGCCGAGACGGCGGCCGCGCAGCGCGCGGCCACGCTGAAGCTGGCGGTCATCGTGGCACTGACTGTTGCGATCGGCGCGGCCATCATGGTCGCGCTGGTGCGCAGCATAACCGGCCCGCTCAACGAAGCGGTGAACATCGCGCGACGCGTCGCGTCGGGCGACTTGTCGACCCATATCGAGGCGCGCGGCAGCGATGAAATCGGCATGTTGCTCGCTTCGCTCAAGCGCATGCACGACAGCCTGGCGGCGATCGTCGGCAAGGTGCGCGAGGCCACCGATGCGATCGGCGTCGCCGCCAGCGAAATCGCCGAAGGCAACCACGACCTGTCATCCCGTACCGAGCAGCAGGCCAGTTCGCTGGAAGAAACCGCATCGTCGATGGAAGAACTGACCAGCGCGGTGCAGCAGAACGGCGCCAGCGCGCGCGCGGCAAGCGTTCTGGCCGGCCAGGCCGCCGGCGAGGCACAGCGTGGCGGCGCGGCGGTGGCGCAGATGATCGCGACGATGGGCTCGATCAACGCGTCGTCGCGCAAGATCGTCGACATCATCGGCGTCATCGACGGCATCGCTTTCCAGACCAACATCCTCGCGCTCAACGCCGCAGTCGAAGCGGCGCGTGCCGGCGAGCAGGGTCGCGGCTTCGCCGTCGTCGCGTCCGAAGTGCGCAATCTGGCGCAGCGTTCGGCCGCCGCCGCGCGCGAAATCAAGCAGCTGATCGGTGAGTCGGTGGCCACCGTCGATGCCGGCAGCAAGCTGGTCGGCGAAACCGGCAGTACGATGGACGACATCGTCACCAGCGTGCAGAAAGTCAATGCGCTGATCGCCGAAATTGCGCTTGCCGGCGGCGAACAGAATATCGGCCTCGGCCAGATCAACGACGCCATCGCGCACCTCGATTCGGTGACGCAGCAAAACGCCGCGCTGGTCGAAGAGGCGTCCGCGGCCGCCGAATCGATGCACCGCCAGGCATCCGGATTGCAAGACGCTGTCAGCGTCTTCAAGATCGCCCCGGCGGCGGCGCCGCTCGCCGCACGCGCCGGCAAGGCGCTGGCCCACGGCTGAACGGCGCCCCCGTTAACATTTCCATACGAGGTAATCCGCCTGTCACATTGACCTCGTAGACTCCTCCCGGTCTAGCCCACCCATCACTACCGGAGGAATCGCCCATGAACAAACCGAATGACTTTTCTCGATCGCTCACCGATCCGGATGACGTCGACTGCAACGAATCGGGAAATGAAAATTTCAGCACCGTCCTCGACGCCCGCCTGAGCCGCCGCTCTGTCCTCAGGGGCGGCATGGCGTCGGCGGCGACCGCGCTGTTCGGCAGCTTCGGCCTGAGCGCGTGCGGCAGCGACGTGGCGGCGACACCGGTGGTGCCGGTGGTGCCGGTGGTGCCGCCGGTGGTGCCGGCGCCGGTCGAAGTGCTGCTCGGTTTTAGCGCCGTGTCGAAAAGCCTGGCCGACTCGGTAATCGTGCCCGCCGGTTACACCGCGAGCGTGGTCTACGCCTTGGGCGATCCGCTGTCGGCTACCACCGCTGCATACAAGAACGACGGCACCGACACCGACTTCGAGACGCGCGCCGGCGACCATCACGACGGCATGGAACTGTTCGGCCTTTCCGCAACTGGCACGCCTTCGGTGACGGCGGTCGACCGCGCTCTCCTCGCCATCAATCACGAGGCGACGACCGACCAGACCTTGTCGTCGTTTTTCCTGCACGCCAATGGCGGCACCAAGACATTGCCGCGGCCGGCCGCGGAAGTGGACAAGGAAACGGCGATTCACGGCGTCGCCGTCGTCGAAGTGCGCAAGTCGGGCACGGCCTGGAGCTACGTCAAGGACTCGGCGTTCAACCGCCGCATCACGGCGCTCACGGAGGTCGAGATCAGCGGGCCGGCGCGCGGCAACGCGCTGATGGTGACGAAGTACTCGCAGGCCGGCACCCGCACCCGCGGCACGCTGAACAACTGCGGTACCGGCAAGACGCCATGGGGCACCTTCCTGACCGGCGAAGAAAACTGGAATGGCTACTTCACCCGCGGCGGCGCCGACGATGCGGCGCGCGGCAACGACAAGAGCGTCGTCTCGCTCAAGCGCTACGGCCGCAACCAGGGCGCGGCGTCGCGCCACGGCTGGGAAACCGGCGGCGCCGACGACAAGTACGCGCGCTGGAACAACAGCAAACTCGGCACTTCTGTCGACGGCGTCGATGACTACCGCAACGAAATGAACGGCATGGGCTACGTCGTCGAGATGGATCCCTACGACAAGACCCGGCTGGCCAAGAAGCGCACGGCGCTGGGACGGTACGCGCACGAAAGCGCCGCCTTCGGCCCCGCCACCGTCGGCCAGCCACTGGTGGTGTACATGGGCGACGACTCGCGCAACGAATACGTCTACAAGTTTGTATCGACCGCGTTGTGGAGCGCGGCCGACGCGACCGCCACCGATCGGCTGGCGGTCGGCGACAAGTATCTCGACAGCGGCAAGCTGTTTGTCGCGAAATATGCGGCGGACGGCAGCGGCCAGTGGATCGAGCTGACGATGAGCAATGCCGCCATCTCCGGCTACACGCCGTACGCCTTTGCCGGCCAGGCCGATATCTGCGTCAACGCGCGCCTCGCGGCCGATGCCGTCGGCGCCACCATGATGGATCGTCCGGAATGGTGCTCGGTCAACCCCGCCAATGGAGAAGTGTATTTTGCGCTGACCAACAACAGCAACCGCCGTGCCGAGCCTGGCGCCGCGCCGCAGCTGGCGCCGAACGGCCCCAATCCGCGCGCCTACACCGACCTGAAAGGGACGACGTCGCAATCGGGCAATCCGAACGGCCACATCGTCCGCATGAAGGAAGGCGCCGGCGGCAACGCGGCGGTGACGTTCACCTGGGACGTCTACCTGTTCGGCGCGGAATCGGGCGCCAGCCTGAGCATGGTCAACCTGTCGAAGCTGACTGGCGACCAGGATTTTTCCAGCCCGGACGGCCTCGTGTTCAGTCCCTACACCGGCATCTGCTGGTTCCAGACCGACGACGGCGCCTACACCGACGTGACGAACTGCATGATGCTGGCGGCATTGCCAGGCCAGGTCGGCGATGGCGCCAAGACGACGCTGAGCTACCCGAAGGCCGCCGGCGGCACGCTCGACGTCGACACCTTCGTCGGCAAGGCGCCAACCGCCAATACCCTCAAGCGCTTCCTGGTCGGGCCGGTCGGCTGCGAAATTACCGGCCTGTGCGAAACGCCGGACGGCAAGTCGATGTTCATCAATATCCAGCACCCTGGCGAGAATACCGACCAGGCCAACCTGGCCGATCCGTCGAAATACACCAGCCAATGGCCGAGCAATGCCGGCTATGGCGCGGGCAAGCGGCCCCGCTCGGCAACCATCGTCATCACCAAAAATGACGGCGGCCGCATCGGGAGCTGAGTCCGCTCGCTGTTGGCAGCACTCCGATATCGCTTCGGACCTCGCAAAAAAATAGCCCACGTGAAAGTGGGCTATTTTTTCGTTCTGGAGGCAATGACGGGAATAGAATCCGGATACCACACCAGGTCTTCATCGGCCTCGCTACCGATGCCGGCAGTCCAACCAATGTTGTAACATATGACGTATCGCGCAGTCAGCGGCACGCCATGATCGATGCAAATAGCGGCGGCAGGCTTCCCAGTCCCGCCAGCGCCGAGACGGATATGTCAGGCATGAAGTATCGGCTCCTTTTATTCATGATTTGGCCGAGACTGCGTAATACTATTTTTGCAGTTCGATCTTTGCCGACGAAATGAGCCGCGCGTACTTTTCGGACTCGCTCTTGATGTACGGCTTGAACTGCTCGGGTCCCGCGCCGGAAACGATAAATCCCTGGGCGCCGAGATTCTTCGCCACTTGCTGCGAATTGAGCGCCTTGCCCACTTCCTGGTTAATCTTCGCCACCAAGTGGGCCGGCATTTTCGCCGGGCCCCACAGCCCATACCAGGACACCATTTCGAAACCTTCGAGGCCCGACTCGGCAACCGTGGGAACATCCGGCAGCGAGGGCACCCTCTTCGCGCTGGTCACGGCGAGCGCCTTCAGCTTGCCGCTTTTCACGTGCGGCAGGGTCGAAGGCAAGGCGTCCACCATCGCGCTGGTGTGGCCGCCCATCACGTCGGTCAATGCCGGCGCGGTTCCCTTGTAGGGGACAATCAGGAAATTGAGCTTCGCATCGCGGCGGATCGCCACTTCCGCCAGGTGGCTTGCCGACCCTTCGGCCGAGGTACCGAAGGTGTACTTGTCGGGAGTGGCGCGGATCGCGGCGATGAATTCCTGGAACGTCTTCGCCGGAATGCCCGGATAAGCGCTCACCAGCAAGGGCACCGCGCCCAATTGCGTGATCGGCGTGAAGTCGCTGTCGATGTTGTAGGTGACATTTTTCATCAGCATCGGCGCGGCGACGAAGGTAGACGCCTGCACCAGCAAGGTATAGCCGTCCGGATCGGCTTTCGACGCCAGGCTGCTGCCGAGCGTTCCGTTCGCGCCCGGCCGGTTATCGACGATGAATTGCTGGCCGAGACTGGCGGAGAGGTGTGCGGCGATCGACCGGGCCACGACATCGACAGTGCCACCTGGTGGATACGGCACAATAATCCGGACTACCTTGCTGGGATACGCGTCGGCGCATGCCAGCGTGGAGAAAGTCATTGCGGCAGCCGCAATGAGCGCCTTGGAATAATTTTTCATAACCGTTCCTCGATATATTGTGACGTGGGCAAACCGTGCATGTTCTTACCAGGCAGGCCGTAAGGGTAACAAGGCGGCAGTTTGCTCCACGAAAACGAACGCGCCTGGATAAACAACGGCGATCACCAATAGCGTAAAAGTCAGGGCGACAAAGGTCGCCAGTAACGTGCCGATACTCTTCATGTTTCCTCCGATGCGGCCGGCGGAGCGTGGCTGCTCCGCCTTGCCCATCCGCCCGCGAGGGGCGGCAATCAGCGCTTGCCGGCGACGCGGCCGAGAGTTGCCGAGCGCATCGCTGCGATAATTTCTTCCTCGGCGCCAGCTTCCAGCGGCAGCAATGGCGAACGCACCGTCGCGTGTTCGAGGATGCCACGTTCGACCAGCGCGTGCTTCAGCGCCACCGTGCCTTCCATGTGCGAGCCGCGGTGGTAGACGCTGCGGGTGACTGGCATCAGGCGGTCGTGCACGGCGCGCGCCTTCGCGTAATCCTTGGCCTTGCCGGCGGCGAGCAGTTCGAGCAGCGGCTCGGGGGCGATGCCGCCGTAGCCGACCAGCGCGCCGTCGACATCGAACATCGTGTGCAGCAGGTATTCGTCGTGGCAGGTCAGGATCTGCAGGTCGGGATTTTCACGGCGGATGATCGGAATTTCCACGTCCCAGCGACGCATGTTGCGCACCCCGTTTTTCATCGCGAACACGCCCGGCTGCGCGGCGATCTCGAGCTGGGTGTCGAGGTTGTAGCTGGCCTTGGTGGCGTCCGGGTACTGGAACAGGATCAGCGGCAGGCCGCTGCCCTCGTAGATCGCGCGGTAGCGGTCTTGCGGCGCGCCTTTCTGGTAGCCGAAGCGCAGCCAGCCGTGCGACGGATAGACCAGGCCGGCGGCGGCGCCGGCCTTGACGGCGCGCCTGGCCTCGTCGACCGCCACCTGGGTGCCTTCGAGCGTGATGCCGGCGATGATCGGCAGCTTGCCGTCGACCGATTTCTTGAAGCTGTCGATGACGGCGGCCTGCTCGTCCTGGGACAGGAAGGTGCCTTCGCCGGCGTGACCGAGCACCACCAGGCCTTTGACGCCGTCGATGCTGCCGAGCCAGGAGCCGAGGCGCTGGATGGCGTCATGGTCGACGGCGCCCTCGCGGGTGAATGGGGTAACGGGAGCGGGAACGAGGCCGCGGAGATCGATGTTTTGCATGATATTTTCCTTTCAAAGTGAAACAGCGTGAAGCCAGTGTATGACTGGTCCAGCCATGCGGGAACTGGCCAAACGCGCATTCCAGATATACTGAATAGACATATCGACGCGAGGACAACCGTGGACTACGCCGCCTGGAAATTATTCATCGAAGCCGCCGAACTTGGGAGCCTGAGCAAGGTGGCCGAGATCCACGGCACCAGCCAGCCGCATGTCAGCCGCCAGATGAGCGAGCTGGAAAAGGAGTGCGGCGGCCGGCTGTTCCAGCGCACCGGACGCGGCGTCGTGCTGACCGAACTGGGGCAACGGATTGCGCCCAAGGTGCGCGCCTGGATGGCCAGCACGGACCAGCTCGCCTACGACATCCATACCGCCACGGGCAAGCCGATCGGCCTGGTCCGCATCGGCATGCTGCCGTCCACCGCGCATCCGCTCGTCACCACCCTCTTCTATCGCCTCAGGGAACGCTATCCGCTGGTGCAGCTGCGGGTGCGCGAAGGCCAGGGCGCGCAGCTCGAAACGTGGCTCGAGAACGGCAGCGTCGACCTGGCGATCCTGTTCCGGCACAGCGCGACGCCAAAGGGCGGCGATATTTACCTCACCGAGGCGGCCACCTATCTCGTTGGCGCGGCCGGCGATCCACTCACGGCGCAGCCGACAGTGCCGTTTTCAGCGCTGCACAACCTGCCGCTGGTGATGTTTTGCCGACCCAACAGCTGGCGCGACCGCCTCGACCAGATCGCCAACGAACGTGCCGTCTCGCTGAACGTGATACTCGAAGCTGACTCGCTGCGGATGCAGACACGCCTGGTGGCCGACGGCGGTATGTACGCCTTGCTCGGGCCATATGCCATCGCCGACGCGTCAGCCGATTGCGCGCTTCAGCCATCCATGGTTGTCGATCCGGTGGTTCCGCGCTACATGGCGCTGGCGATGTCGCGCCACGGCGAGCTGACGCTGGCTTCCCGCGCGGTCATGGAGCTGATCAGGGAGATTGTCTGACCAGGTGTGCCTGTTCAGCTGGGCGCGAAGCTGGATGGCCGTGTAATACTGCTGACATTGCGTGCGTAACTTTCGAGGACGATCCTTGCTGAACGAGCTTTCCAACCTGCTCCTGTTGCTCGCTGCCGCCTTCGTCGCCGGCGCACTGAACGCAGTCGCCGGCGGCGGCAGTTTCCTGACGCTTCCAGCCCTGGTGCTTACAGGCCTGCCGCCGATTGTCGCCAATGCCACCGGTACCGTCGCCCTGTTGCCCGGGTATGCTGCGGGCGCCGTGGGTTTTCGCGAAGACTTGCAGGCGCCTCCCGGTTTGTCCTTGCCGGCCCTTGCCATTCTGAGCCTGGTGGGCGGGGCGATCGGCGCCGCTTTGTTGCTGGTGACGGACGATCGCACCTTCAGCAAGGTTGTGCCTTGGCTGTTGCTGGTGGCAACGGTGCTGTTTGCGGGCGCCCCGCTGCTGTTGCGCAAAGTTAAATCCAGCCAGACCGGCCACGCCTCGGCGACAAGATCCGCCGCCGGGATGCTGGCCGTCTCGATTTACGGCGGCTACTTCAACGGCGGCCTCGGCATCCTCTTGCTGGCGCTGTTCGGCTTGCTCGGCCAAAGCAACCTGAACGCGATGAACGGCATCAAGAACGTGGCGTCGGCGTTGCTGACGTCGATCGCTGTCGCGGTCTATGCCTGGGGCGGCGTCATCGCGTGGCCGCAGGCTTTGGTGATGATGACAGCGGCCACTGCGGGAGGCTATTTTGGCGCGCGTATCGCACGGCGCATCTCCGCGCCGGTACTGCGGGCCGCTATCGTCGCAACGGGGTTGATCATGACCACGCTGTTTTTCCTGCGCGGTGCGTGAGGATAGACGTCAACAATCCATGCCGCCGGCGCCGCGGTTCGCATCGCCGCCGCACCACGGGGTGTCTACGACAGGGCCGGTCTTGATCGGCTGACCTGGAACCAGCCGAGGGTGGAGCTTTTTTGATGCAGAGTGAGCTAAGCCATTGAATTGATGGAGGCGAGGACGGTAGTAACAATAAGGACATGATCGTGCGGGTGCACACCGCCCTTCGATCGAACTGGCTGGTCGGCAATCCAATGTGGCCCCAGTGCCCAATGCCGCCACGCGGGTGGACCCGCTGTGGAACATATTTTTATTCGCGTGTTAGTTTTCGGACTTACGGCCGGTCTTATGCATGTCTGATACGAAATTTGGACTCGCTGATGCTGTGATCGCAATTTTGTGGCGTGGTCACAGCGCTGTTCGCACCCGAAAGATTGAATGACTACACGATCGAAGCTGCAGGATCCGCAATCGCGAGGGATGCACTATCCCGTCTGCGAGGTGGCTCCATGAGCTCGCCCACCCGCGAATTCGAACTCGCAGTGAAGACCTTCTCGGGAGACCTGTACCGTTTCGCCTTCTGGCTCGTGCGCGACCGCCACGCTGCCGAGGATTTGGTCCAGGAGTGTTTTCAGCGCGCCTGGGCTAATTGGGAAAGCCTGAACGACCCGATCACCTTGAAAAAATGGCTGTTCACGATTCTGCGACGCGAGTTTTTGCGCCGCCTCGAGCGTAAGCAGCTCCAGACGGTCGACCTCGACGGCGTGGAGCTCGCCGCCGACGGCATCGGCATGGACGAGATCTATGGCGTGCGACAAGCCTTGGCCAGCGCTCCGGACAACTTGCGCGAGCCACTGCTGATGCAGGTGCTCGGCGGTTTTACAGCCGAGGAACTGGCGGTCTTGAATCAAACGACACCGGGCGCCATGGCTGTGCGCCTCAGCCGCGCGCGCCAATGGCTGCGGCAACGCCTGTCAGGCGGGGATGCCAGCACGGGCTCGACAATTGGAAGGATTACATGATGAACTGCCTCACTGCGCGCTCCACGCTGCTGGCCGATCCGTCTGCTCAAGATGCCGCGCTGTTGAAGCACCTGGCCGATTGCCCTGCATGCCGTTCGGTTGCTGCTGCGGCCGCCCGCGACGACGCGCTGCTGCGTAGCGCCCTGAACGTGCAGGTTCCCGAGCAACTGGCCGGACGCATTCTGCTCCAGACAGAACTCACGCGAGGCCGCTCGAGGCCCCTGAACCGCCTGCGCCAGCGAATCGCCCAGCTGGTGCAACGCTACCCCGGCGGCCTGGCGCTAGCCCTGTCCGTTCTCGTCGCCTTCGGAATCTGGGTGGCGCAGCCAGACCAGCAGGACAACCTCAACTGGGGCGAAGTGGCCTTGGCCCACGTCATCGGCGAACCCTCAGCGCTAAACAGCACCGCTACGCTGGCGCCTTCATTGCTGGCCACGGCACTGGCCGCCCATGGCCTGGCGCTGACGGGCGAGCTGGGCGTGATCCGCGTTGTCTCCCCCTGTCCGGTGCCGGGCGGTCGCGGCAGCCATATCGTCATTGAAACGCGCGAGTTCGGCAGGGTGACGCTCGTTCTCCCACCGGTCGGGAAACGGGCAGCACCGGGCGAAGCGCGTGGCGAGGGCTTGTTTGCACGCATGGTCGAGATCGGTGGCGTCGGTTTCGGCGTCGTCACCAGCGATGCCAGCCGGTTTCCCGCACTCGCGAACTTATTGGCAACACGGATCGGCACAGCGTAGGCAAGGTCCATCGTCCCTCCTTGAACGGAAAGAAAACATGCTCGCAATTATTGGCGGTACCGGGATCTACCAGTTGGACCAGCTTGAACTGAGCGACACCGAGGAGGTGGCAACGCCTTTTGGCGCGCCCTCCTCTCCCGTCGTGCGCGGCAAAATGGGGAACCACGACATCCTCTTCCTGGCCAGGCACGGCGAGCGCCACCAGCACCTGCCGCACGAGGTGAACTACCGCGCCAACATCTTCGCCCTCAAATCGCTGGGTGCGACGCAAATCCTGGGCATTTCGGCAGTCGGCAGCCTCGACGAATCAATCGCCCCGGGAGACCTGGCAATGCCAGAGCAGTATTTCGACTGGACGCGCGGGCGCCGCGCCCAGACGTTCTTTGGCGATGGGGTTGCGGTCCATGTTTCGACGGCCAATCCCGTCAGCGGCGCACTGGTGGGGTGGGTCGCAGGACACGCGTCGACGCTCGGCATCGCGCTCCATACCGGCGTGACCTACGCTTGTGTCGAAGGGCCGCGATTGGGCACGCGCGCCGAGAGCCACTTCCTGCGCCAGAGCGGTTGCCACCTGGTGGGCATGACCAATGTGCCTGAGGTGTTCCTCGCGCGCGAAGCGCAGATGTGCTACGCCACGATCGGCATCGCGACCGATTATGACTGCTGGATGGATGACCCGGCGAAGCACGTCAAGGCGACGGAAATTTTCGGCCTGTACAAAAGCAGCCTCGACAAGGTGGTGCGGCTGTTGCAGTCCGTGCTCGCCGCCGAACGGCCGGCCGAGGAGCCGGAAACCCGCACCGCTTTGCAATACGCAATGCTCACGCCCCAGTCGGCGCTAACCGACCAGCAGCGCGACTGGATCGCGGTGCTGCAGCGCTAGTGGCCGCGTCGGTCATTTACGTTTTACAAAGGATCCAACATGCACGCCACCCTTCCCCTGCTTCGCAAAACTGATTTTCCGAGCCTGCAGCGGAGGTCCCTCGACACCCTGCAGGTCAATCTCGGGTACAAATGCAACCAGACCTGCGTTCATTGCCACGTCAACGCGGGCCCGAACCGAACAGAGATCATGGACGAGGAAACCATCGACGCCGTGATCCGCGTGCTCGCCGAAAAACGGTTGGCCACGCTCGACCTGACCGGCGGCGCGCCCGAGATGAACCCGCGCTTCCGCTACCTCGTGCAGAAGGCGCGGGCGCTGGGCGTGCGGGTCATCGACCGCTGCAACCTGACGATCCTTTCCGAACCCGGCCACGCAGGCCTGGCCGAGTTCCTGGCCGCCGAGAGTGTTGAAATAACGGCATCCATGCCGTGCTACTCACAGGATAACGTCGACAAACAGCGCGGCGATGGCGTGTTTGATCGCAGCATCGCCGCATTGCAGGCGCTGAACGCGCTGGGATACGGGAAACCGGAAACCGGCCTGGTCCTGAACCTGGTGTTCAACCCGCAAGGCGCGGTGCTGCCGCCCGGCCAGCAGCAGCTGGAAGCGGACTACAAGCGCGAACTGGCGGCGCATTTCGGCATCGTCTTCAATCAGTTGTTCGTGATCGTCAACATGCCGATACAGCGCTTCGGCTCGACGCTGGTGTCGAAAGGCCAGTTCGCCGGGTACATGCAGCTGCTGAAAGCGAACTATCAAGAAAAAAACCTGGACAGCGTGATGTGCCGCACCATGGTCAGCGTGGACTGGAAAGGCTACCTGTACGATTGCGACTTCAACCAGATGTTGGGCATGACGGCGCCGATCGGCGATAGTCTGCGCCCGCACCTCGATGACCTGCTGAAGCACGATACCGAAGGCGCAACGATTGCGATCGCCGATCACTGCTACGGGTGCACGGCCGGCCAGGGCAGCAGCTGCGGCGGCGCGCTCGCATGAATCGGGCGCGGCTGGCCGGACTCGCGCTGATCGCATCGCTGGCGCTTGCCTATGTCGTGTTCGACCTCGGCCAATACCTCACGCTCGAATTCCTGAAGACGCAGCAGCAGTCGTTCCAGGCATATTACGACGCCATGCCGGTCCGGGCGATCGGCATCTTCGCTGCCATCTACGTCGCCGTGACGGCGCTATCGCTGCCTGGCGCGGCGATCCTGACGTTGGCCGGCGGCGCCCTGTTCGGCCTGGTTATCGGCACGCTGGTGATTTCGTTCGCCTCGACGATCGGCGCCACCCTCGCCTTCGTGGCGTCGCGCTACCTGCTGCGCGACTGGGTGCGTTCGCATTTCAAGGCAAGAGCCGACGCGATCGATGCGGGCGTCAAGAAAGATGGCGCCTTTTACCTGTTCACGCTGCGGCTGGTGCCGCTGTTTCCGTTTTTCCTCGTCAACCTGGTGATGGGGTTGACGGCACTGCCCGTGCGCACCTTTTACTGGGTGAGCCAGCTCGGCATGCTGGCCGGAACCATCGCTTTCGTCAACGCCGGAACGCAGCTGGCCGCGATCGACAGCCTGTCCGGCATCCTGTCGCCGTCGGTGCTGGCCTCGTTTGCCGTGCTGGGCGTGCTGCCACTGGCGGCGAAGAAGGTACTCGGCCTGGTCAAGGCACGCAAGGTCTACCAGCGGTGGCGGAAACCGCCCCGGTTCGAATACAACCTGGTGGTGATCGGGGCCGGGGCCGCGGGGCTTGTCACCTCGTACATTGCGGCGGCAACCAAGGCCAAAGTCGCGCTGATAGAAGGCAACAAGATGGGCGGCGATTGCCTCAATTTTGGCTGTGTACCGTCGAAGGCGCTGATCCGCACCGCTGGCTTTGTCAAGCAAGCGCGCCAGTCGAAGTCGCTTGGCATCGGCAAGGCCGACCCGGAATTCGATTTTGCCGATGTCATGGCCCGCGTGCATCGGATCATCGCCAAGATCGCTCCGCACGATTCGATCGAGCGCTATACCGGCCTGGGCGTGGAGGTGGTCACTGGCCATGCGAAGATCGTATCGCCGTGGGAAGTCGAGGTCGACGGCAGGCGCATGACAACCCGCTCAATCGTGATCGCTACCGGCGCGCGCGCGTTCGTGCCGCCCATTCCGGGCCTGGAGGCGGCAGGTTATTACACTTCTGACACGCTGTGGGAAATCCGCGAACTGCCGAAAAGGCTGGTGATCCTGGGCGGTGGCCCGATCGGCTGCGAGCTGTCCCAGGCTTTCGCGCGGCTGGGATCGACCGTGGTGCAGGTCGAAAAAGGCGCGCGCCTGCTGCCGCGCGAGGATGACGACGTGGCCGAGCTGGTGGCGCGCTCGATGGCACGCGACGGCGTGCGCATCCTGACCGGGCACGAAGCGGTTCGCTGCGAATCGGACGGCAATGGCAAGCGCCTGATCGTGCGCCATGCGGGCGCGGAAAGCGCGCTGCCTTTCGACGCGCTGCTGTGCGCCGTCGGCCGCGTCGCCAGAACCACCGGCTTCGGGCTGGAGGAACTCGGCATCCCGATCGCGCCGCAAAAGACGATCGAGACCGACGCCTACTTGCAGACGCTGTATCCGAACATCTACGCCTGCGGTGACGTTGCAGGCCCTTACCAGTTCACGCATACCGCGGCCCACCAGGCCTGGTACGCCGCGGTCAATAGCCTGTTTGGCAGCCTGAAGCGATTCAAGGCCGATTACACCGTCATCCCATGGTGCACTTTTACGGCACCTGAGGCGGCCAGGGTCGGGGTCTCCGAGGCCGAAGCGCGCGAACAGGGGCTCGATGTTGAAGTGACCAAATATGGCATCAATGAGCTGGACAGGGCCATTACCGATGAGGTTGCGGAGGGCTTCGTCAAGGTGATCACGAAAAAAGGCAGCGACAAGATTGTTGGCGTGGCGATCGTCGGCGCACACGCCGGCGAGATGCTGGCCGAGTATGTGCTCGCGATGAAACACGGCATTGGGCTGAACAAGATCCTCGGCACCATCCACATCTATCCGACCATGGCCGAAGCGAACAAGTACGCGGCCGGCGAGTGGAAACGCGCGCACGCCCCCGAGCGGCTGCTGGCGTTCGCCGCGCGCTTCCACCGCTGGCGCAGGGCAGCCTGACATGGACCATCAAGCGCCCGCCGTGCCGTTGTCGATCATCGTGCCAGTGTTGAACGAGGCAGCGGGCATCGAGGCGACCTTGGCTGCCTTGCAGGCCATGTGCGCACGCGGCGCTGAAGTGATCGTCGCCGATGGCGGCAGCACGGACGCCACCATGACGCTCGCAACGGCGCTGGCCGACAAGGTGATTGGCGCCCCGCGCGGGCGCGCCTCGCAGATGAATGCCGGCGCCGCCGCCGCCCGCGGCGAAATCCTCCTGTTCGTCCATGCGGATACGGTATTGCCTGCAGACGCCGATCTGCTCGTCGTGGATGCGTTAAGGAGCGGCAAACACGTATGGGGCCGCTTCGATGTCGACATCGCCGGCAGCGCGCCGATGCTCGCCACGATCGCATTCATGATGAACTGGCGTTCGCGGGTGACGGGCATTGCCACCGGCGACCAGGCTATCTTCGTGCGGCGCGACGCGTATCTCGCAGTGGGCGGCTTCCCCGCTCAGCCGTTGATGGAAGACATTGAAATATCGCACCGTCTCAAACGCCAATCGGCGCCATTGTGCCTGAAACAGCGCGTCATCACTTCCGGCCGCCGCTGGGAATCGCGCGGCGTCTGGCGCACCATTTTCCTGATGTGGCGCCTGCGGTTGCGCTACTGGTTCGGTACGGGCGCAGAAGTTCTTGCTAAGGAGTACCAACGTTGAACGAATCATGCCTGCTGATGGTATTTGCCAAAGCCCCCATTGCCGGCTATGCCAAGACCAGACTTGCGCCCGCGCTCGGCCACGGTGGCGCCGCACGGCTGGCCGCGCGCATGCTCGAGCATACCCTCGCCAGCGCGCTGGCATCGACATTGGGCCAGGTCGAGCTGTGCTGTTCGCCAGACACGAGCCATCCCCAGTTCCAGCTTGCCGCCAGCAACCCTGCCGTCACCCTGACCGATCAGGGCGACGGCGACCTCGGCCAGCGTATGCAGCACGCCTTCACGCGAGCGCTTGCGCGCCACCGCATTGCGATCCTCACCGGCACCGACGCGCCGGCGCTCGATGCGGCGGTGCTGCGCCAGGCTGCGGCGGCGCTGCTTGCGCATGACGCCGTTTTTGCCCCCGCCGCAGACGGCGGCTATGCGCTGGTCGGCCTGTCGCGCCTGGCTGTTGGGCTTTTCGATGGTATTGACTGGAGCACCTCGAAGGTGATGGCGCAAACGCGTTCCCGCGCAAGTACCCTGGGCCTGACGCTATGCGAACTGGCCACTGTGCATGACATCGATGAGCCGCAGGACCTGGTCCATATTCCCGAAGGGTGGCTCGCATGAAAACGTTGCATGCAACTGCGCTATTCATCCTCGCTCTGGGCCCGTGGGTGGCTCGCGCGGCGCCTGCCGTGCCGGCTTTTTCAACCATGGCGCAAGGCACCGCTATCGAAGGATGGAAGGTACTCAAGCCATCGCAGAAGGCTCCCGATACGCGATACAGCCTGGCGCCGGACGAGGGCCAGACCGTGCTCAGGGCCGACGCCGACAAGTCGATGTCGGGACTGATCCATACAGTGCGGGTCGATATCAGGCGTTATTCCTTGCTGCGGTGGCGATGGAAAGTGGCGGCACCGGTGGCCGGCGCCGACATGACACAAAAGAGCGGCGACGATTATGCTGCGCGGATCTACGTGATGTTCGACTATCCAGCTTCACGCTTGCCTTTATCTACCCGCATGAAGATGAAGGTGGCCGAATCGCTCTACGGTCAGCGGATCCCCGCTGCTGCCCTCAACTATGTCTGGGATAACAGGCAACCTGTCGGGACCATCCAGCCCAACACCTACACGGACCGGGCGCGCATGGTCGTCGTGCGCAGCGGCGCCGCACAGGCGAACCAGTGGCTGACCGAGACGCGCGACCTGCGCGCTGATTTCCGCGCAGCGTTCGGCGAGGAAGCGCCTGACGTCGTGGCGTTGGCAATCGCGACCGACACGGACAATACAGGAGGCCGCGCGCTTGCATGGTACGGCGACATCGAGTTTCTCGCGGACGAAAAGCGCACTACCAAATGAGACGACTGCTGCTCGTCGGTGCCGGCCACGCCCATGCAAAGGTCCTGTTTGACCTCGCTGCCGACAACGCCGGCGACATCGAGGTGACAATGGTGTCGCCCGAACCGCTGGCGCCCTACTCCGGCATGGTGCCAGGGTGGATGGCCGGACACTACAGCTGGGACGAATGCTGCATCGATTTCGCTCACTTGTGCCGCGAGGCGAACGCCACGCTGCGCATCGACCGCGCTGACGGCATCGACCTTGCGGGGTCCCGGTTGCAGCTCGCCAGCGGCGCATCGATCGCGTACGACGTGCTCTCGATCGACATCGGCTCCACCTCGAAACCACCGGGCGTGGCCAGTTCGCGCCTGCTGCCGATGCGTCCACTGGCCGCGCTCAAGCAACGCTGGGATTTGCTGCGGGGCGCTGTCGGCAGCCTGCCGGCCGGTGCGACCTTCCGTGTGGTGATGATCGGCGGCGGCGCTGCCGGCACCGAAAGCATGCTCGCGGTCAGGCACCAGCTGGCGCAATGGGCGCCGCGCGTCGCTTTCGAATATGTCCTGGCAACGCAAGGGCCCGCCCTGCTGCCGCAGCTGGCAGACGGCGCGGGCCGGCGGATCGCCGCTCACCTGCGGCAGCATGGCGTGCGCGTGGTCCACTCCTTCACAGCAGAGCGCATCGAGGAGGCCGGCGTCTGCAGCGCGGACGGGCGCGTGCTCGCTGCCGATGTCGTGCTATGGGCCACCGGCGCCGAGGCGCACGACTGGCCTGCCGCGTCCGGGCTGGCGCACGACGATTCCTTCATCAAGGTCGACCACACGCTGCGGTCCGTCTCACACCCCAACGTTTTCGCCGCCGGCGACTGCGCCAGCTTCGAACAGCCGCTGCCTAAAGCTGGGGTATTTGCGGTGCGCATGGGCCCCATTCTTTCGCACAATGTGCGGGCCGCCCTGCGCGGCGGCGAGCTGAAAACATTTACGCCGCAGCGGCGCTACCTGGTCTTGCTGGGCACCGGCGACGCTCACGCCGTCGCTGCGTGGGGCCCCTTTTCGTACCAGGGCCGGTGGGTCTGGCGCTGGAAGCAATTTCTCGACCGTACATTCGTTCATCGTTACAACCGCGCATCGGACCACGGCGCGTAAATACCATCAGGAGCCAATATGCATGACATCGTTCAGGAATACTACGGCAAGACCCTGCAGCATACCGGGGACCTTCAGACTAGCGCGTGCTGCGACATCAGCCAGGTGCCGTCATGGCTCAAGCCGTTGCTGTCGCGGATACACCCGGAGGTGCTGGAGCGCTATTACGGCTGCGGCCTGGTCTGCCCTCCGCTGCTGGACGGCTGCCGCGTGCTCGACCTTGGTTGCGGCTCCGGGCGCGACGTCTATGCACTCTCGCAACTGGTGGGGCCCATCGGCGAGGTCATCGGCGTCGACATGACCGACGAGCAGTTGACCGTGGCGCGGCGCCACCAGCAATATCACGCCGATACCGTTGGCTACGACAATGTACGGTTCTTGCATGGCTACATCGAGCGGCTCGGCGAGCTGGACTTGGCGCCAGGCAGCTTTGACGTGATCGTGTCCAATTGCGTGGTCAACCTGTCGCCCGACAAGGACGCCGTACTGCGCGACGTCAACCGCTTGCTGAAGCCGGGCGGCGAGTTTTACTTCTCGGACGTCTACGCAGACCGGCGCGTGCCTGACGACGTCAGGAACGACCCGGTACTGTACGGCGAGTGCCTCGGCGGCGCGCTGTACTGGAACGACTTCGTGCGCCTGGCCAACAAACACGGTTTTGAGGATCCGCGCCTGACCGCCGACCGCCCGCTTGAAATTTCCAACCCGGCGCTGGCGGCGCGCGCACGAGGAATCGGCTTTCACTCGGCAACCTACCGGCTGTTCAAGATCGATGGCCTGGAAAGCGCGTGCGAGGACTACGGCCAGGCGGTCGTGTACCGCGGCACCATTGCAGGCAATGCCAACCGGTTCGTGCTCGACAAGCATCACGACATCGAGACCGGCCGCGTGTTCCCGGTCTGCGGCAACACGTGGCGCATGTTGCGCGATTCACGCTTCCGGGTCCATTTCGACTTCATCGGCGACTTCAGCCGGCATTACGGCCTGTTCCCGGGCTGCGGCGGCGAGCTCCCATTCGACAAACCGGACGCTGGCTCCGCGCCCTGCTGCTGAGCACATCCTTTACCGGGCGAAGGTCGCGGTAACGCGTTGTCAGGTTTCTGCGGTGCGCTGGCAGAAAGCGACATTTGCTATCGTGAGGCCAATGCGGCAACGCATGCCGCCTGACCTGGAGCGATCATGTTTTTCCAACGAGTCAAGACCAAGGACTGGGCCATAACGCCTACCTGCTCGGCTGCGGCGAAGGCCTGGCAGTCCTCGTCGACCCGCGACGCGACGTCGCCGAATACCTCCAGCTTGCCCGTGCCAATAACCTGAGCATCGCCTACGTGCTCGAAACCCACCGCCAGGAAGACTTTGAGTTCGGGTCGTCCAGCCTGGCGCAGATGGCCGGGACGAAAATCGTCGCCGGCAGCCATCCGCTGTTCGGCAAGGTTGACCTCGCCCTGGCGACGGCGACGAGTTCAAGGTTGGCACCACCCGCTTCGTCGCCTTGACCACGCCTGGGCATACCCCGGAGAGCATGTGCTATGCCGTGTATCCGAAAGATTCGGGCGATACGTGCTGGGGCGTGTTTACCGGCGACACGCTGTTTGTCGGCGATACCGGGCGTACCGACCTGGCCGGCCCCGACAAGACGGCGGAAAACGCCGGCGTGCTTTACGACTCCGTATTCCGTCAGTTGGCGCCGCTGGGGGACCAGGCACTGGTGCTACCTGCCCACGGCGCCGGTTCTGCATGTGGCGGCAACATCTCCGAACGCGACGACACCACGCTGGGCATGGAGCGCGCCACCAACCCGGTATTCAAGAAAAGCCGCATGGAATTCATTGACCAGAAGGTGAGCGAGAAACTGCCGCGGCCACCCTACTTTTCGCATATGGAAGTGGTCAACCTCGAGGCCGGCCGGCCGCTACCCGTACCCGCTGGCGCGCCTGTGCTGGTACCGAAGCAGTTCCACCACCGGCTCAAGGAGGGTCTGGTGATCGATACGCGCTCGCCTGAAGCGTTCGCCGGAGCGCACATCCAGGGCTCCTACAATATCTGGCTGGAGGGCCTGTCGACATTCGGGGGCTGGGTGGCCAACGAGCGTACCGCGATTTTCCTGGTCGTGGACCAACCGGCGCAGGCCGACAGCGCCATCGCCTCGCTGCAACGGGTCGGCATCGACAGCGCTGCCGGTGTGCTGGTCAACGGCGTCGAGGACTGGCGTGAAGCTGGCCTGCCAATCGAGGCGCTCGGCACCACCAGCGCCATGGAAGTGTCGCGCTGGATGCTCGATGAAGAAATCTACCTGCTCGACGTGCGCGACGACATGGAGTGGGAAGAAAAGCATATTCCCGGCGCACATCACATGTTTGTCGGCTACCTTGAGGATCATCCCCCGCCGCTGGCGCCCGAGCGCAAGATCGTCGTCCATTGCAGTGTCGGGCACCGCTCGGGGCTGGCCGTGAGCATCCTGCGGCGACTGGGCTTTCGCAACGTGCACAACATGCTCGGCGGCCTGACCGCTTGGGAAAATCTCGGCCTCCCACTGGAAAAGAAAAAGCAGGATTGATCCCTTTAGGAGTGGCTGATGAATTCGTCTGGCGGTGCGTGGAATCCCTATCTGGTCGGTGCCCTGATCGGCCTGCTGTCGATGGCAACCTTTTACCTGTCCAACAAGCCCCTTGGCGTGTCCACTGCATACGCGCGCCTGGCTGGCCTGCTCGGCTATCTTTTCTCAAAACCGCATACGGACTCGCTCAAGTTCTTCCAGGATAAGACCCCAAAGGTGGAGTGGGAAGTGATGCTCGTCTTTGGCATTGTCGGCGGGGCATGGCTGGCCGCAGTGTCGGGCGGCGAATTCCAGGCAGTGCTGGTGCCGGCGATGTGGGCCGAGCAGTTCGGCGCGTCACCGGCGCTGCGTCTTGGCGTGGCATTTGCAGGTGGCGTGATCATGGCGTTTGGCGCGCGGCTGGCCGGCGGCTGCACCAGCGGGCACGGCATCAGCGGCGCGCTGCAACTGTCAGTTGGACGCATTCGCGCACTGAGCGGGGGCGGCGACCTCCCGGCCGTCCGCAACTGGCACGCCTTCGATGACGGATGTCGACCGCGCTCTCCTCGCCATCAATCACGAGGCGACGACCGACCAGACCTTGTCGTCGTTTTTCCTGCACGCCAATGGCGGCACCAGGACATTGCCGCGGCCTCGCTTGTCGTTGACAGCGCGTAATGCTGTTTTTTTTGAAATTCCATCGGGGCCGCACAGTCCCTACCAGGAAACCATTGCGAAACCATCGAGGCCGAATTCGAAACCAGGTCTCGATGAGGGACTGAAACGGACGCAAGTTTTCTGGCAACGGACGCAAAAAAAATAGCCCACGCTAAGGCAGGCTATCTTTTTGGCTATGTCAGCGTTAAGTCGGGGAAGCTGCCCAGTGCCGATCTCAGCAGTGCCTCCGGCGAGCTGATCCGTTTGCCGTCGATCGCCCAGCGCCAGCCCAGGTAATTCGGCAAGTAGCGGCTGGCGACGCCATGGAAGCGGCGCAGCCATTGCTTGACGCGGCTGTGATACGCATTGACGTTTTGCACGTGCAGAGCGCCCGCCACCCGCGCACCGGTCGTCGCGCTGTGTAGCGGCGCGCATATCGACGAGATAGCGCACGTTATCGTATTGCTGCTGCCGGAGACGCAGCAATGGCAGCGCGGAGGCGCGCAGCGCCGCGACCCGCGCAGCGTGTGCATCGGTGTCCCGCGTGGCCTTGGCTCGCTGCCTCGCCGCAGCCAGCGCTGTCGTCAGCGCGTCGAGTTGCGAGTCGAGAACCTGATTCTGTAATTGGGCGATCACGTCTCCCGCCCGCACGTTCTCGCCCACATGAACGCTCTGAACCAGGCGCCCCGCCAGCGGCGTCTTGATCACGGTATGGTCGATCGTGACAAAGCCTGGCATGGTAACGAAGATGGAACGGTAGATCACGCGTGCAAGAAATACCAGCAGCGGAGCAAGCACCAGTATTACCAATACGCGCCAGCGCCAGCTTGGCAGGTCCCGCTTGCTCGGCGCGTATTGCACTGCGAGTCCATTCGTCTCGAAGGCAGTGGGCGGCTGTTTGAATTGAATTTTCATTTAACGCGCTCCAGGAAATGATCCAGGGATTGAACCACGACGCCGTTGAAATTCGGCTGCGCCGCCAAGATGTCGCTCAACGCCGCCAAGGTGTCGATCGTCCGCGCCGGATCGGATCGTGCGTGACTTTCGCTATCGGCCAACTGCGGTTCGACCGATTGCGCCAGGCTGAACCGCAATTGCGGATGGTCCTGCATGAGGGGAACGAGAACGGCCGCGACCGTCGATGCGCGGGTGTTGAAGAACATCACCGTTACTTCGTCCGCGCCGTTCGCCCTGAATGCGCGCAGCAGCGCTGGCGTCGCGTCGCGCCGATGGATCGACAGCGACAGCGGGCGTGGACTGATTGCCTTAATACGGGGCATTAGCGCAGTGATCCCCTGCGCCCAGTGCGCGCGCTGTGCGGCGGGAAGCTGCGCGCGTTCGATATCGAGATGCACGCCAGCGAATGGCAGGTCTTGCAGATCGCTCACGATTGCGAGGAGATCGGCGTGATATTCCGGCAGCGCCCAGCGCGGTTCGCCTAGCAGCAGTTCGACCTGGATGCCGGCCGTGCGCGCCGCATCGAGAAACGATCGCAGCAGCCGGCGCTCGGCACCGTCGGGCTTGACACGGGTGATCTCTGCGCGCGTCATCGACATCAGGATCCGATTGGCCGGCGGAAGTGTCGCCAGCACATCCGCCGCGCCGGCAGAGAATACGCGTTCGAGCAAGTGCCATGCGTACCAGGCGAGCCGATTTGAACCGTGCGCGCGTCCGTTGACTGTCGAGGCTGTGCCGGGTTCAACCGGGCCCAGTCCCGCATCGCGCAGCGCCGCGCCGGCGCCCGTTGCCAACCCATCAGGCGGCGGACCGCCACATGCCTTGCTGAAACCGAGCAAATCCGCTTGGCGCAGCGTTAGCGCCAAACTGGCGTCGACCATTGCGCGGGCCGCTACGTAGCGCGCGTAGCGCTTCGCAAGAAGCGTATCTTCGCCGCCTTCCTGAGAGCGCGTGCGCCGCAGTTCCGCGATGCGTACCGCCTCGCCTTCAGCCGCGAGTAGCTGGCGCGCCGCTTCGGCGCGCGAACATGGACCGGACTTCGGCAGCGCTCGAACGACAGGCATTCAGCGATCGCCTGGCAGCGGCCTTGAATGCAGCGGGATATTCGCCGCGTCCCGGCGATGTCGCGGTAGAGTTCAACAAACGCGCCCGTGGCGCCTCGGTCACGATTTTCGCGGTTCGCAAGTGGCTGAATGGAAATGCGATACCGACCCAGGAAAAAATCCATGTCTTTGCCGCATGGCTCGGCGTTACGGCGCATTGGTTGCGTTTTGGTGATACCGACCCGCGTGAAGATACCGCGCAACGTTGCGGGGAAAATTTGCGCGCCCGTGAACGAAAGCTGCTGGCGGACATATTGCTGCTCGACGAACAATCTCGCGCCGTCCTCGACGAACTTGTCGCTTCATTGCTGAAGCACTACATTACGAAACCGACGGCCCCACCCCAATAGTCACGATCCGCCTCATTCGATGTGCGCGCCTGTTCATCCGTTTGTCGACCTGCGCGAAACATCGGCCGCAGATAGCGCATTGATACGCCGCCGGTGCTCCGGATCAAATAACACCCTCGCCCCGATCGTCGATGGCACCTGATTCGCAATCAGCAGAAATCGCGCCTTGTCCTCGCCGCCGGAATCAATCGAGAGAACTATCCTGTCGATCATGCTCGACAGCGAATCATTCTGCTCGCGACGTCGCTCGATTAGTAATGCAGGACGCATAACGACTCCTTTCAAGGAACCAACAAAGTGCACAGCACCGGTACGAAAATGCGGAAAGCGCTACCGCTCCGAATCCGGCGTGTACCCAAGCATGACAAGCGCTGTGCAAAGCCGATACACTTCAGTCTCGAAATGAATTATTCCAGCTACTCCATCGAGACTAACGGCGGCGCCTTCAACGAGGGTCATACAATGCGCGGCGCGACGTATCGCTTCGATGACGTACGCATCCCGCTCAGCGTACAACGTGTATTCTTTTCCATTCATCTCATCTGTCTCCTAACATGCCCGCCTCTTGTCGGTCTGCATTGACAGGGAATGGCAGCACGCCAGCAGCCTCACTTCGCAACGAGCTCATCGACCAGCACCTGCCCGCCACATGCAGTACCTACAGCCGGCAGAGTTTGCGCCTGTCGCCGGCGATCCTCCGCATTTCGGAGATTTCAAGACCGGGAGGCTGCACCGAACACGAGCGCCGCGAAAGTCAGTGCGCATGCATTTCTACATCCGTGGTTCATATTAACTCCTCGGTAAATTGGCGGCAATAAGGCTGGCAAAGCTCTTGCCTGCTTGGGTCCATATTGCTGGTCCGACTTCATGCTAATCGATCATGTCTTCGGCCGCCATCCTGGCCTGCCGTTTCAGGGCATCAGCACATAGCTTCCCGGCGCATCGCACGGCGCGGTGCCCGGGCTTGGCCGAATCGGTTCGGCTGCCACTTGCGTGCTGTCGTGAGCGGTGAGCCAACGTTCCCAGGCCGGCCACCAGGAGCCGGCCTGGGTCGGCGCCGCGGCGCGCCACGCCTGCGGGTCCAGGTAGGGGCCGCTCTCCTCGCGGGTCGAGAGCTGATAGAAATGGTCGCCTCCACTCAGCGGACTGTTGACGATGCCCGCGTTGTGTCCCCCCGTGGTCAGGCAGAAGCTCAGCGCCGTGTCGGTCATCAGCTTGATTTTATAGACCGAGGTCCAGGGCGACACCGTATCGCGCTCGGTGCCGACCACGAACATCGGCAGGCGCAAATCCGCCAGCGCGACCGCCCGTCCGGCAACGCGGTAACGCCCCTGGGCAAGATCGTTGTTCAAGTAGAGCCGGCGCAGATACTCGCTTTGTTGCAGGTACGGCATGCGCGTGGCGTCCGCATTCCAGGCGGCCAGATCGCTGCCTGCACCCTGCCCCTTTCCAAGCAGGTAGTTCTGGATCATGCGTGACCACACCATGTCCTTCGCATTGAGCAAGGCAAACGCCCCTTCCATTTGCTTGCCATCCAGGTAGCCTTTGCTGGCCATCACATTATCGAGAAAATTGAGCTGGCTTTCATCGATGAAGATGCCGAGATCGCCCGGCTCGGTAAAATCGACCTGGCTGGCCAGCAGGGTCATGGTGCCCAGGCGCGCGTCCTTGTCGCGCGCCATGGCGGCGGCGGCAATCGCGAGCAAGGTGCCGCCGAGGCAGTACCCGAGCGCGTGCATCGGGTGGTCCGGCCGGCGCATGGCGACCTGATCGATGGCAGCCATGATGCCCAGTTGCAGGTAATCATCCATGCCCAGTTCGCGGTCGCCGGCGCCGGGATTTTTCCAGGAAATCATGAACACCGTATGCCCGTGCTCCACCAGGTAGCGCACCAGGGAATTCGACGGCGAGAGATCCAGGATGTAATACTTCATAATCCACGGCGGCACCATTAATACCGGTGCGGCATGCACCGTCGCGGTCTGGGCCGAATATTCGATCAGCTCGATCAGGCGATTGCGGAACACGATCTTGCCGGGCGTAAGGGCGACTCCCTTGCCTGGGCGAAAGCGGTCCACCGCATGCGGCATGGGGGCGTAAGTGTCGACGAGAAGCTTGCGCATGCCGGCGGCCAGGTTGGCGCCGCCGGACAGGATGGTGGTCTGCAGGATGATCGGATTGGTGACGATGAAATTGGATGGCGCCACCATGTCGAGTGCCTGCCTGACGGCAAATGTCCACAACTGCTCGTGGTGACGGGTTACGCCCGGCACATCGGTTGTCGCGTTGTGCCACCATTGCTGCTCGAGCAGAAAAGCCTGGTAGATGATGTTGAATGGCCATTGCTGCCATTCCCCCCCTTCGAAGCGGCGGTCCTGCGGCAGCGGTTCGATACACGGTGTGGCGGACAGCTGCTGACGGGAGGCGGCAAACAATGCCAGGCGAAGCATCTTTCGCTGCGCCTTGAACAGGAGTTCCGTCTGCTTGCCGGGCGAGCCTGCCAAATGCCCCAGCCAGTCTGCTGCGGCGGAGAACAGCGAAGCGGGCGACAGGCCCTGGGTCCACCAAGCGATTTGGCTGTCGAGCGCCTGGTCGAGAGAGCGGGCCGGCGCAGGTTCGCAGCGAGCAAGGGCCGCCGGCGGCTCAGGCATTCTGGTCATGATGTTCATTACACACTCCGCTCTCGTTGCATTTGACGCTCCAGTGCCACGTCCCAGCAGAACACGGCGATTCCCAGCGTATCGGCGACGGCATGGGCGGCTTCCACATCGCTGCGATCGATGGCGGCAACTTGGAAGCCTGCCGCGCAAGCGCTTCGCCGGTGGCGAGGCCGATGCCGCGCACGCCACCGGTGACCAGTGCATCAGGAAATCGCCAGTGCCTTCCCGTTGCCGCCTGTTTTCTTCGGCAACGTCAACGCCAGCACGCCGTTGTTGAACGTCGCCGCTGCCTGTCCGTCATCGACATCCTGCGGCAAAGTGAAATTGCGGTAGAACTGGCCCCACGAGCGTTCGGAACAAATCAATGTGGCGCTCTTGTCCTCGCTGTGCGCCTCGGTGTTCGCCGTTATCGTTACCCGCTTACCGTCAATACTGACCTTGATGTCCTCCTTTTTGACACCTGGCAGCTCCGCCGTTACGGTGTACGCCTTTTCCGACTCGGTTACATCCATCCGCACGCTCGGCGCCATGTCGCCGCGCCGGAACGGGAGATGGCGCAGCTCAGAAAAGAAATCGTCAAATCCACGAAACGGGTCGGCACGCAACATACGGCTGACAGGCTCGATTTGTAAAGGAAAATGAGACATATTCGCTCTCCGGAAATTGTGGGTGGGACCGTCTGCGTTGCGACAGGCAGCGCATCAACCTTAGCGCAACGATACCGGTGCTGGATATGCGCTACATCAAAATCGACAACACCGAACAGGCCCCATTGCCAATTTTGATATGCATCAAGGTTACTTAACGACACAATCTTTAACCTCGATCGCATTACCGAACGGCGTACCGGGCATAAACGGCATCGATAGCTCAGCCCGAGGACCGGCGCTGAGCTGGCAACCCCACGTCACAGCAGTTGCCTCGTCAGGCCGTCTGACGCCCTTGAAGCCAACACTTGGAAACAGCGATGGAAATGAGAAGCACTTCACCCCGTGCGGGCGAGTCCATCCGTACAAGCGTGCGCGGCGCCGGTTGCGACCCATTGTTCAACGAGGTGCTGGCATCACTGCCTCCGCTGGCGTTCGATGCGATCGCGCGATCGCTGAAACCGGTGCCGCTGGTCCGCGGCGACCGGCTTAATGGCGCCGGCGATCATCGAGCAGCAGCATTCTTTCCCACCACCGCAGTGGTATCGATACTTTATCTGACCGCAGATGGCGCATCGACGGAAGTGGCGATGGTGGGCCGCGAGGGCATCGTCAGCACAGACCTGTTTCCGGGCGAACGGGGCGGCGCCACCGCGATCGTGCAAGGCAGCGGCATGGCCTATCGGCTCGATGCGAGCGTGCTTCGCCGCGCGCTGCTCGACGGCGGCGCGCTGCACAGCGCGTTGTTCGATGACCGGCTTCGCTTGATGTCACAGATCGCAGTGACCGCCGCCGGCAGCCAGCTCAGTTCGATTGAACAAAGACTGTGCCGCTGGCTTATGGGGCGGCTGAGCCGCTCGCTGTCGAACCAATTGTCCGTCACTCACGAGACGATCAGTGATCTGCTGGGCGTGCGCAGGGAGAGCATCACCGCCGCACTGGGAAAATTGCGCAACAGCGGCGTGATCGAATGCGGGCGCGGCAAGATCACGGTGCAGCATCCGCCGGTGTTGGAAAAATTAGCGGGAGAATGGTTTGATCAAGGCAAAACGCTGCCAAGGTCACAGCGACACGATGTGGGATTGGCGGTAAAAACTGGCGAGGTCGGCGCTTCTGAACCATGCCCGCAGGCAGGGCAACAGCTGGACGCGGAAGACCTGCTGGCAGTCGCCGGGCAATGCTGGTGTAGGAAAAACTCGTTGTTGGCGGCCTTGCCTGCTGCCGAATTCGGGCTGCTCGCCAACCACCTCGAATGCGTCTTGCTCGCCGCTGGCCAAGTGCTGTCCGTGGCCGGCGCACGGTCGACACGGATATACTTCCCTGTCACCGCCGTCGTCTCGCTGCTCCACCTCATGGGCGATGGAACAAAAATGGAAGTGGCAATGACCGGGCATGAGGGACTGGTCGGGATTGATGGGCTCACGAACGCGTGCCTTCCGCTGAATGCCGTGGTGCAACGCGCCGGCAATGCGTTTTCTCTGGACACGCTTGTGCTGAAAGAGGCGGTCAGCCTCGGCGGCATGTTGGCGAAACTGGTTTTCCGCTACTGCACGGACCTGACCGCACAAATCGCACTCACCGCGGTGGGCAACCAACACAGCACGGTCGAGCAGAAACTGAGCAGATGGCTCCTTGATCGCCTTGACCGCTCGCCCACCGACGAGCTGCGAGTAACCCATGATCTGATTGCCGATTTGCTCGGGGTCCGGCGCGAAGCGATTACGGCAGCGGCGCGACGACTGCAGGATGCGGGCGTGATCCGCTACAGCCGCGGTGTCATGTGGGTAACCAACCGTTCAGCGCTGGTGCAGCACGCCGGAGAAACGTATCGACCATCCGGGCCGGACAGGGCCAGTCCGGCTGGCATCTATGGTCTCACCAGCCATTGATTGCGCCAACACTCGCGGTGATTTCAAGGCTGCCTCGCCCGGCCGCCCATGCTCCTACAAAACATGGCTCCATGAGCACTTTTTCACTCGCTTCGAAGCACCGTCTCCAGCGCGCTTGCCGCCGAAGTCGCGCTCTACCAGCACAAAATATTGCATCACAGCGGCAGCGAGGACCAGATTTGATGTGCATCATGGAAAAAATCGACGGCCCATCCCATCCTTGGTGAACGCCGGTCCAGTCACTGTCGATGATCGAACTATCGATGCACCCAACGGAAGGAAAAACCATGTACAAGCGCATACTGATACCCACTGACGGATCCGACGCCTCCAACCGCGCCATCGGCGCCGGCATGCAACTGGCAAAGTCTCTGCACGCCGAAGTCGTGGCCCTGACCGTCATACCCAACTATCACATCCTGTCACTGGCGGCAGACCAACTGGAGCACACGCCGGGAGAATTCGAGTCGGAGGGCCGTTTGCTTGCCCAGCGCAGGTTGCAGCAGGTGAGTCAATCAGCCGACGAAGCAGGCGTGCCCTGTTCGTGCGAGATTGTGACCTCCGACCACCCCTACGAAGCCATCGTCGATACGGCGCGCGAGCGGGATTGCGATCTCATCAACATGGCATCGCATGGCCACCGCGGTGTCAAGGGACTGCTTCTGGGGAGCGAAACGCAAAAGGTTCTGACGCATAGCGCCATTCCCGTCCTGGTGCACCGCTGAGCGAGGCAAGCAAGCTTGGGCTGCGAGACGGAGACGGTGCTTGCCGAGGCGGCGATGCCGGTACCTCAACCGACCACGCGGCGCTGGGTAAGGACATAGCGGGCACAAGGGACTGGATTTCACTGTATCAGGTGGTGTGCGTGAAGTCCGGCCAAGCGCGCAGTTCGTTGCCTTGGTCGCGCAGCGTCATCCGCAGAAATTTGGCCAGCTTCCCCGTATTTGATTTGCCTCATGGCTTTTCCGCGTCATCGGAAATAGTCTTGTTTGCGTCCCACAGCGCTCGCCATTCCAGCAGCGTTCAATCAGCGCCGAAAAAGACCGGTGGAGTGCCGTCCGTGTCGGGCAGTGGCCGTCCGCCTGACAGTACGGGTAATGCTGCGATGGGATCAGTGAATAACGGGAATGGCAAATCACGGCGTTCGGCTGCCAAGAACAGTCTTGGACAATTTGTCAATGCGCACGGAAATCAAAAAGGAAAGACAGTCATGCCAGGCATCCGCACTTACTCGTACCGCGCACTAAGAGACCGAGCCTTACAAATTCAGCGAGCGTGCCTGACGCGCCAGCCGTTCGCATTTGGTTTTACACACGCTCGCAAGCGTCTGAGCCGCCAAATAGGCCAACTGGCGACACGATCGGATATCCCGTTTGCGGACGGTTGGAACAAGCTGGTGGCTGAGACGGAGGCGACCTTTCGACGTGAAGAAAGCGCGATGGAGCATGGAGGCTACGCGGGCCTCGCGATGCGGCGCCGGGCCAGCAATGCGCGCACCTTGAGCGCTCTCCACCATGTCACTGCGTGCGTCGAGAACGGTGAGATTTCTGCGGGACGCGCTGCTCTCAGCGCACTCGCCGTCATCGTCGCGACGCCAAACTATATTGCGGAGACTTACGGCACCTGACCTGAACGCGACCTGTTCACACGAAGAACTCACCGACCAGGCGAACCTTGCTCGGCTAACACCCATAGGCCCAAGGTATCTTTTACCTGCGCACAGCGGTTTCAGCGCGAACGTGACCATGCGAAAAAAGCTGTAGGCTATCCCGTGAAGCGGATCGAGGCCGCCCGACCGCAATCCGACCGGGAAATATGAATTTCAGTTCTTCCCCGCAACACCCAAACCTCTGTCAGAACATCACTCCCATCACCCTGTCGTGCCGTGCTTACGCGGTACCATGTCGCGTCTCGCAAGCCCGAATATTGTAAAATATTTTACGACGAACGAAGTTACAAATGTGGCATTTACACATCTTATTTACCCACGGTGGATATTTGAAAGCTACAGTGGGTTACACTAATTTTCGGAATCGTTCCGGTGATTCTTCCGACGATGCGATATTCGCCCGCCTTTCCTTGAGAGAGCGCGGCAGGCGAATACTTGCTGCGTAAAAAGATTTCTAAAACTTATAGATTTTTTTTTAGAAATATTCTGTCCTGTCATGTGACGTTCCTGTTTTTGATTGTAAAACCAATGCGAACTGATTACATCCATTGCGCTATCGAATCAAGATGCGAGAAGCCATCGCGCAGCTAAGGTAATTCAAGCTAAAGAATTGACGAAAGTGGGCCATCTACCGGTCGACTTCACAACCACCTCAGCAATACCGTTTGTTGTATGGAGAGGATAATGAATTATCCCGTTTCTTTTCCTGAGACTTATTTTACCAAGCCGGACATCGGCAACTGTTCTGACTGCAGGTCGAGGCAGCTGTGCCTTCCGTTTGGATTGGACAGCAAAGAACTGTTCCTTCTTGAGCGTATTGTCGGACGCCGGCAGCGTGTTGCGCGCTTTCAGTCACTGTATCGGGTCGGGCAGCCTTTCCAGAGTCTGTATGCTGTTCACTACGGTCACTTCAAGACCGGGCAAATGGGTATCGACGGAAATGAACGTATAACCGGATTTCAAATGGCTGGTGACATTCTGGGCCTCGATGGGATCAATGGAACCTTCCATGAGAGCAATGCCGTTGCGCTGGAAGATGCCGAGGTATGTGAAATTCCGTTCCTTGCTTTAGAAGACTTGTTTTGCCACGTGCCTGAGTTGCTGCACCATTTCCACCGAATCATGAGTCTCGAGATTTCCCGGGAACAGCAGATGATGCTATTTCTGGGAAACGTGCGCGCCGAGCAGCGCTTTGCAAAATTTCTTTTGAATTTAGCCGCGCGTTATGCCGCGCGGGGTTACTCGGCGACAGAATTTCAGCTCCGCATGTCTCGCAGCGATATCGGCAACTATCTCGGACTCACGATCGAGAGTATCAGCCGCCTTCTGGCCCGTTTCACAAAAATGGAATTGCTCCAGGTCGATCACCGCACGGTTGCCATTATTAATCCGGAACGCATTAAACTGCTCGCAGCGGGCATCGAGAGGTGCAGCCCCTTGCGATGAAAATCGCGCGAATGTCGTGCCTGCTGAGAGCCGCTTGGCCGACGTCCCTGTGATTTGCCGAATGCGACATGACATATCTGCAGATTTTTCGGCGGTTTGCCGCAACGTAGTGGCCAGGTTCCTAACCAGATCCCGGCCGAGTTGAACGCTAGCTGCATTGCAGCACTGGGCGCGCTATGGAGCGAAGCAACTAATACTGCGAATGAATCGCTACGCGCTGCACAAGTGAGTTGGATGGCGAGCGTAGGAAAACTGAGGATATATCGCGACAGCTATCGCCTACGATCTGCAAGCTACGCAGCTGGAGGGCGCGCAAACTCAAATCACGCAATTACAAGCTCAGCTCGACGCGATGTGAAGCGACACGACAGCGGCAAGACAGGAAGTCGAAGCAGCCGACTGCGATCGGAATGAGGCCTGCAATATCGCTCGGGAAGCCGAGATTAAAGGACTCGAGATCGGACGCCGAGCAAATGACTTACGATCCGAGCTCGACCACGCTCGCATTGAATTGGTGAGAGAACGCGCTGAAATCACAGCAGTTCGGATCGCCCATGGCGAGCAGATGCAACAATTGCGTGACCAGGCCAAGCGAGACATAGCCTACGAACGGGAGAAGGTCGAACACGAAAAGGAGCGAATCCAGACAACCTTGAGGCAAGCACAGGAAGAAGCCGCAGAACTCCGCGGCCGGCTCGCAGCGACTGCCTCTTCAAGCCCGCCGCTGAGACGAACGAAGGCGCCAAATGGTGAAGCGAGAAAAAACGCTGGTGGATGATCGCAGCGATAAGCACCAAAGTAGCCTGCGGGCACCACGCTCAGGCGAACAAAAGGATTACGACAACCTCACATTTTGCAATCTCACCAAAACGATTATTCTACTAACAAGTGCACGTCAAGCGGCGCTAAGGTATCCGTGCTGCGGCTTGGGACGAGGAGGCAATTGAACGGCGCGAGGCGAGCCACTATGGACCCGCGGTGCTCCCGCTAGATCCGCCTGGAGCTCGACCAATTTGCTGGCGCCCCGCCCCAGCCAGAATCGCAGTGCGAATGCAGCAACGGCCAATGCAATGGGAAAAAACGCGATAAAGTTCATGGCTTAGGCCTGATGTTGATTGTAATTGAATAGAATCATACAAACATAGTCATCCTAAGGCCAATTCCCTTATCCCATGGCGTTTATAAGCAAACCTCATATCCCGGTTCGCGCCGCGGGCGGCAGCCGTAATGCATCGATATAAGTAACGATCGCGTCCCGCCCGACCGTGACCAAGCTGAACGACTCCGGCGCGAGCAGCCACGCCCGCAACAATCCATCCATGATCGCCCACAGAGTCAGCGCCGAACTTACCGGGTCGACGGTCGCGCGGGCGAGGCCGGCGTCAACCGCCGCGCGAATTCGGCTTTCCGCCAAAGAGCGCCAGCGCGTGGCCATTTCGCCGCGCCGCACCCGCACCAGAGTCATCTCATCGACATACTCGACTTTCAGCGTAACGATTTCATACACGCGGCTTGCCTTCGGATCTCCTTCAATCAGCCGGAAGACCAGCGCGGCGTATTCGCCCAAATGGCCAAATGGATCAGCGACGTCCGACTGTTCCAGCGTCATCATGGCCAATTCAAGTGGCATCCTGGCGCGTCCCAGCATGGCGTCGAACAGAGCCACCTTGTCATCGAAATGCCAGTAGATGGCGCCGCGAGTTACTCGGGCTTCCAGCGCGATCTCCTGGAGCGTCGTGCGTGAGACGCCCTGGCGCACGAACAGCGCCTCGGCGCAGTCGAGGATATTGTCGCGCGTGGCGAGGGCATCGGCTTTGGTGCGGCGCGCCATCGGTGACCGTCAGGCTGCCTGGTGCAGCCAGGCGTGCGTGTCGGCCGCAACGCCATGCTGGATATCGAGCAGGGCCTCGCGCAGGCGCATCGCCACCGGGCCGTTTTCCATGGCGTTGATGGTGAGGTCGACGTCGTTCCCCTTGACCCGCCCCACCGGCGTAATGACGGCCGCGGTTCCACAAGCGAACACCTCGCTGATGGCGCCGGACGCCACGCCGGTGCGCCAGTCGTCGACAGTGAGCCGGCGCTCCTCGGCCTGGTAGCCGAGGTCTCGAGCCATAATCAGCAGCGTGTCGCGGGTAATCCCGGGCAAGAGCGTTCCGGTGAGCGCCGGCGTAACTACCGTGGTTGTGCCGTTCTTCTGAAAAACGAAGAACAGGTTCATCCCACCCATCTCCTCGATGTAACGCCGCTCCACCGCGTCGAGCCATACCACCTGGTCACACCCTTTTTCCTGGGCCTGCGCCTGGGCCAGCAAGCTCGCTGCGTAGTTGCCGGCGCACTTGGCCTCCCCGGTGCCGCCAGGCGCCGCACGCACATAATCCTGGCTGATCCAGACCGTGACAGGCTTGACGCCCTGTGGGAAATAGGCGCCAGCGGGCGACGCGATCAGTACGAACAGGTATTCCAGCGACGGCCGCACCCCTAGGTAGGGATCGGTCGCAATCATGAAAGGGCGCAGGTACAGGCTCTCGCCGCGATTCGGCGGCACCCACTGCGCATCCTGCTTGATCAATGCGTCGCCGGCTGCGACAAAGACGTCCGGCGGCAGTGCCGGCATGGCCAGACGCGCCGCACTGCGGTTGAAGCGTGCGGCGTTGGCGTTGGGGCGGAAAGTCTTGATCGAGCCGTCTCGCTGCCGATACGCCTTGTAGCCCTCGAAAATCGCCTGGCCATAATGCAGGACCGAAGCGGCTGGATCGAGGCTCAGCGGCGCGTAGGGGACGAGATGCCCTTTCCGCCACTGGCCGTCGCGATACGGGATCGTCACCATGTGGTCTGTGAACTGGCGTCCGAACTGCAGGTTCGCGAGGCGGTTCGCTCGCTCAGCCTGGCCCAGCACAGTCGACGACGGGTTGATGTCGAACATTAGCTTAGCCCTACGACCGGCACCACGGCGCCGTGGATCGCGCGCGCCGCCGGCGAGGCCAGGAACGCCATCACGGCGGCCAAGTCGCCTAGCGCAACCCACTGGGCCGGATCGGCGCCCGGCATGTCGGCGCGGTTGGCGGGCGTATCGAGAATGCTGGGCGCGACTGCATTGACATTGATGCCGGCGCTGCGCAGTTCCTGCGCCATCGATTCCGTCAACCGGGCCACCGCCTCCTTGGAGGCGCAATACGCGCCCATGCTGCCTTTGCCGCTGGCGGCCGACGCCGCGGCCACATTGATGATCTTGCCGGCGCCCGCCTCCAGCATGTGCGGCACCACTGCGGCACTGGCGTTGAACACGGTTGCCACGTTCAGGTCGATCATGCGGCGCCACGTTTGCTCGGACGTGGCGTGCACGGCGTCGCCCATCGTGAAGCCGCCGGCGATATTGCACAACACGTCGGGCCGGCCGGCCGTGCGGATGGCGTTCTCCAGTGCCGCCTTGGTGCGCGCCGCGTCCGTCAGGTCCGCGGCCGCACACACAAAGCGCTCGCGCCCGCCAAAGCGCTGCTCCAGCGCCTGCTGCTGCAGGTCGACCGCAATCACGGTTGCGCCCTGCGTCCAGAAATGTTCCGCGACCGCGTGGCCAAGGGCGCCGGCGGCGCCGGTTACGACGACGATGGATGACATGACGATTCTCCTGAACGTATATATGGAAGGCAGCACAGCGGCTTGCCAAAGGCCTTCAAACTAACATATCATCAGTTTTAGAGCAAGCAGCTGTTTGTGGCCCGCAGGTTTGCTTGACTGAGCTAAAAAACTGACATATAGTTAGTTATACATGCAGCAGAATGGACGCTGCTCTTCCCTCACTCTATCGCAGAGGAACAACATGACCGCAGTGAACTACCCCATTTACGACGCCGATCGCCACTTCTACGAACCGCCTGACGCGTTCCTGCGTCATTTGCCGAAGAAGTACAAGAAGGAGTTCCAGTACGTGCAGGTCGACGGCCGCACCAAACTGGCCGTTGGCGGCGTGTTGTCCGACTATATTCCCAACCCTACCTTCGACGTCGTGGCCGCTCCCGGCTCGCACGAAAAATGGTACCGCGGCGACAACCCGGAAAACCTGACGCTGCGCCAGATCACCGGTAAGCCGATTGCATCCCAGGCAGCGTTCAACAACGGCGACGCCCACATCAAGGTCATGGACGAACAGCACATCCAGGCCGGCCTGTTCCTGCCGACGCTGGCGTCGGTAATCGAAGAGCGGCTGGCGCACAAGCCTGACGTCATACGCGCCCTGCTGCACTCGGTGAACGAATGGACCGCGGAAGAAACCGGCTTCGCCCGTGACGGCCGCCTGTTCCCGGTCCCGATGATCAACCTGTCCGACGTCGACGCAGCGGTCGCCGAACTCGAATATGTGCTTGCCAGGGGCGCACGCGTGGTCGGCATCCGACCCGCTCCGGTGACCGGCCTGACGGGCGGTCGCTCGATGGGCTTCGAAGAATTCGATCCGTTCTGGGCGCGCGTCAACGAAGCGAAGATTTTCGTCGTGCTGCACGTGTCGGACTCCGGCTACGACAAGATCTACCAATGGTGGACCGCGGGTGGAAAAGGCGAATTCCGTCCGTTCGAAAAGGATCCGTTCGGTGAAATCCTCGACTGGATGGGCCGCCCGATCGCCGACTCGCTGGCCGCGCTGCTTTGCCACGGCGTGTTCGACCGCTTCCCCGATGTGCGCGTGGCCTCGCTCGAAAATGGCGCGGCATGGCTGGAGCCCTTGCTCGGCCGCATGAAGTCGGTGTATCACAAGATGCCAGGTTCGTTCAAGCGCGACCCGATCGAGACCTTCCGCCGTAACGTCTACGTGGCGCCGTTTTACGAAGACAAGATCGACAAGGTGATTGAACTGATCGGTGACGAGCGTGTCCTGTTCGGCAGCGACTGGCCACATCCGGAAGGCCTGGCTTCGCCACTCGACTTCTTCAAGGATATATCGACGCTCACGCCGGCACAGACCCAGCGCATCATGAGTACGAACCTCAAAGGCCTGCTCGAAGGCGCGCGCTGAAACGACTGCAGTAAATGAAAAAGCCGGCGAATTCGCCGGCTTTTTTTGTCTTGAGTCCTTAGTCGCGACGCAAGAGAATCGCGCCGGCGAGCGGTCCGCCACCGTTGCTGGCAACGGCCACGCGTGGCTGGCCCGGCACCTGGCGCGCGCCGCCATCGCCGCGTAGCTGGGTGACCGCTTCGGTGATGTGAATCATTCCGTGCAGGCGTCCCGCTGACAGCTGCCCGCCGCCGGTTGCCATCGGCAGTTCGCCATCGAGCGCGATGCGCTGGCCGCCCTCGACAAACGCCGCCGCTTCCCCTCGCCCGCAAAAGCCGAGCCCCTCGAGCCACAACAGCGACAGGATACTGAAGCCGTCGTACAGCTGCGCCATGTCGACGTCTTTTGGCTTGAGATCGGTGCGGCTCCACAAGCGTTCGCCGCAGCCCTCGGCCGCGAAGCGCGTCAGGTCGGGTAACTGGTCCCAGGTGTCGGGCGTGGTCAGCGCGCCCGATATCGCTTCGACGAATATTGGTTTCGACTTCAGGTTCGGCACCGTGTCCTTGTGCGACACGATGATGGCGATCGATCCGTCGACCGGCACGTCGCAGTCGTAAAGGCAAAGCGGCGTGGAAATCATCCGCGAATTCATGTAGTCGTCCATGCTGATCGGATCGCGATACACGGCGTTCGGATTGAGCGACGCATTGCGCCGCGCATTGATGGCAATCTGCGCCAGCTGTTCGCGCCGGGTGCCGAATTCGTGGAAGTAGCGGCTGGCGATCAGGGCGACCCAGTTGGCGCCGGACGGCGCCAGGAACGGCAGCTGGTACTCGCCAAAGCCGCTGATGCGCTGGTTCCCCCCGCCGATCAAGCTGGGCTTGACGCCGGGCGCGCCCGAGGTTTCGGTCACCGTACGAAAGCACAGCACATGTCTGGCCTGGCCAGATGCCACAGCCATGCAGGCGTTCAGCACCGCGCTCATTTGCGTTCCCTCGCTGCCGGCGTTGTACCAGTTCAGCTTGAGCCCTAGCGCATTTTGCAGCGTGCCGATCGCCACCGGCGAAAAGCCGGGCGAATCGGCCTTGAACCCCGGCCAGCTGGAGATACCATCGATCTCGCTGCGGTCAATGCCGGCGTCCGCGATCGCAGCCAGAACGGCGTCCAGCGTCAGATCGAGGCCGGTTCGGCCCAGCCTGCGGCCAACCGCGGACTGGCCGATGCCCGAGATGACCGCTTCCTGTTCGGGTGCGCGGGGATTCATTTGAACAGCTTCATGACTTCGCCATTGGTCACCTGGCGGCCGTCGCGGTTGGAGGGATTATGCCCGCCCATGCCCGACACCGGCGCGGTGCTGACATGGCCGGCCAGCGAACGCAACGCTCCTACCGTGCACTGCTCGCGCGGTAGCACCTTGAATGGGTCGAAGCCGAATTCGCGCATCGCGTTAAGGTGGGTGATCTTGTTGATTTCCTCCGGTGTCAGGTGCTGAATCGTCGGCCACAGCGCTTCCGGCGCCGAAGGCCACAGCGAGTCGGAGTGCGGATAGTCCGACTCCCACGTGATTTTGTCGATGTTCATGAACCGCGTGTTCTGCAGGCCGAACTGGTCGTCGATGAAGCAGGTGATGAAGTTACTCTTGAACAGATCGCTCGGCAAACGGTCGCCGAAGCTGCTGTTGGTCCAGGCGCGGTGATGCTTGTACGTGAAGTCGGCGCGCTCGAGCAGGTACGGAATCCAGCCGATGCCGCCTTCTGACAGCGCCAGCTTCAGTTTCGGAAATTTGGTGAAGACGGGCGAGAACAGCCAGTCTGTTGTCGCGTTGGCGATATACATCGGCATGTTGACGATCCAGGTGTCGATCGGCGCGTCCATCGACGAATACGGCGCCGAGGCGCCCGAGCCGATGTGGATGCTGACGACGATGTCATTGTCTTCAATCACTCGCCACAGCGGATCCCAGTGCGGACTGTGCACGCTCGGCAGGCCTTTTGGCACCGGGTTGTCGAGGAAGCTGATGGTGCGGCAGCCTTTGGCGGCCACGCGTTTCGCTTCCGCCACGCACAGGTCGATGTCCCACAGCGGCAGGATCGAGAGAGGAATGAAGCGGCCCGGGGCGCCGCCGCACCACTCGTCGATGTGCCAGTCGTTGTAGGCGCTGATGACCGAGTTGGTGAAGGCTTTGTCCTTCGATTCGAGGAAGAACGAGCCGGCGAAATGCGGAAAGGTCGGAAAGCAGATCGAGCCAAGCACGCCGTTGGCGTTCATGTCGTCGACGCGGTCGGCGATCTGGTAGGTTCCCTTGCGGATCTGGCTGTACGAAGCCGGCTCCATGCCGTATTCCTCGGGCGGACGGCCGACCACGGCGTTCAGGCCAAAGTTTGGCACCGTGCGGTCTTCATACTGCCAGGAGTCGGACCCGCTGCGCATGGTCGCCATTTTTGGCGCGCGGTCCTGCATCGACGCGGGCAGGTGATTCTTGAACAAATCGGGCGGCTCGATCACGTGGTCGTCCACGCTGATCAGGATCATGTCATTCATTTCCATACTTGTCTCCTGTGTCTGGGCCAGAACGCCCAAATAACTGTTGTTTTATCATTTCCAGCTTACGCCGAATCGCGGGTTGTATCAAGGCCCGTGAGTTACATTCCCGTTACCATATAGCCGCCGTCGATCGGCAGCACCACGCCATTGACGAAGGACGCCATCGGCGAACAAAGGAAGACGATGCCGGACGCAATTTCTTCCGGCCTGCCCCAGCGCTTCATCGGCGAGCGGCCCATGACCCGGCCATTACGGTCCGCGTCGTCTTGCAGCGGCTTGGTCATTGGCGTGTCGATCCAGCCCGGCGCCACGGCATTGGTGCGGATCCCTGATTCGGCCCATCCCACTGCCAGGCTCTTGGTGAACTGGACGACTGCGCCCTTGCCGGCCGCGTAGGCAGGGGCCGTGGCGGACCCGAAAAAGCTCATCATCGATGCGATATTGACGATAGCGCCGCCGCGCCGCGACAGCGCTGCGCGGGCGGCGTAGCAGACCCGCATGGTGCCCGCCAGGTTGATATCGATGGAGCGCATGAAGCCTTCGTCGGTAAATTCGGCCGGTCCCTGCCCGCCGATCCCGGCGGCATTGACCAGGATGTCGAGTTGACCGAATTTCCCAACCACTTCGACCACCGCGGCATTGTCGGCCACGTCGAGGCGGTATGCGGCGATCCCGGCGCAGGCAGGGTCGATCTCGAACGCCGTCACCTCGCGGTCGGTCAAGCCGGTCACGGTTACCGAACAACCGCATGCGGCCAACGCCACGGCCGCGGCACGGCCAATACCGCTGGTGCCGCCGGTAATGAGGGCTTGTTGCCCTGTCAGGTTGATATTCACGCTTCCTCCAGAAACTCACACAGACAGTTATCTAGCACCGGCGCGTCGCGTTCCGGGGCACTCATGCGAAACACGGCGCGGCCAGGCCCCGCATGCCACATCTCCACCCGCAGCAGTTCGCCGGTGAACATCGGCCCGGTGTAGCGCACCGCCAGCTTCTTCAACCGGCCAGGCTGATTGCCGCACACCAGCGCCAGCAGCGCGCGGCCCGCAGTGCCGAAGCAGCCGACCCCACGCATCATCGATTTTCCGGCCGGCGCGCCGGCGGCGGCGACAATGTCGGCACTGAGCCTGAACATCGCGTCAGCGTCAACCGCCGAATGGAGTTCAAGCACTGCGTCGGGCGCCCGGTCCGCTGGCATCTGCAGGCGCTCTGCCTGGTACGGCTTGCCACCGAAGCCGCCGTTGCCGCGCAATATGGTAGTGACATCGATGGTAGCCAGCAGCGTGCCGTCGGCGCCACGCACCGTCTGCTCCTGCAGCATGACTGCGCCCTTCCCCTCGCCGCGGTCGAAGATATCGACGACGTGCTGCCCAGTCGTGACCGTGCCGGCGGCTGGAAGCGGCGCGTGCATGGTCAAGGCTTCCTCGGCGTGGATGATCTGCTGCCACGCGATGCCGGTATCGGGATGCTGCTGCCAGAACTCGCCGTCGCACAAGGGCACGGCGATCATCGGCAGCGCGACACTGGTGCCCGGCCGCAGATACGGCCGGTCCGCCTGCGCCATGTCGCCGCCGGTGCCGGCGCCGAAGCCACGCGCGAAGCGGATGGCGTCGTCGGCGTCGTAGTGCCTGGTCACCTCGGGAAAGGGCCAGGCCATCAGTTTGTCGTAATCGAGCGGCACTTTAAGCTCCCTTACTGACCGCCGGCAGCTTTTTTCGCCGTCTCCATCGACGTCTTCATGCCGCCCGACGCCAGGTTGATGTGCTCGCGGGTGGAGGTCGACAGAATGTGGGTGTCGAAGTGGGCATTGATCGAATTGCGGAAACCCTGGATGTCGGCGGTGCGATTGAGCGAGCGCTTCATCATGCGGATGCCGATTGGCGGCGCCAGCGCTATGTGGTTGGCCAGTTTGAGGGTGAATTCTTCGAGCTCCTCGCGGCTGACGACATGATTGACCATGCCCCATTCCTTGGCCTCGGCCGCTCCCAGCTTCTGGCCGGTGAACAGAAATTCCTTGGCTTTGCGCGTGCCCATCACCCATGGATGAACCAGCGCTTCGACCGAGGCCGCAGCCAGGCTGTGCACCACCGGGTCGCTGAAGAAGGCATCGTCTGAGGCGACGATCAGGTCGCACATGTTGGCGACCATGAAGCCGCCGGCGATGCAGGCGCCCTGCACCTGCGCGATGGTAGGCTTCGGGAAGTCCCAGATACGGAAAGCATTTCCCAGGTAATGTTCCTGCTCCCACAGCCAGTGCTCTTCGGGGGTGAAGTCGCCGCGTGTCGCCATGCCGCCGATCAGGTCGTGGCCGGCAGAGAAGTGCTTTCCGACGCCGCCGATGATCACGACGCGGATGGCGTCATCGACGCGGGCGCGCTCGAGCGCGTGGTCCATTTCGGACAGCAGGTTCTCCGACTCGGAGTTCGCCTGCTTCGGGCGGTTATGGTAAATGCGCAGCACTGGGCCCAGCACTTCGTAGGTAATTTCGCGGTATTCGACGTTTTCCATCATTGTCTCCCTGTTTGTAATTCTTACGCTTCGGTAAATTCGGCATACCCGTTGTTCAGCACGACCAGGTCGCGCTCCAGCACCCTGACCCGGAACGCGGCGCGTCCTGGTTCGAGATTCCATAGTTCCGTACGCAGGGTCTCGCCCGGGTAGACCGGAGTGGCGAAGCGCACGTTGAGTTGCTTGAGCCTGGCGGCGTCGTTGTCGCAGCACAGCTTGAGTACCGCGCGGCCCGCGATGCCGTAGGTGCACATGCCGTGCAGGATCGGCTGCGCGAAACCGGCCGACGCCGACACCGCAGGGTCGATATGCAGAGGATTGGTGTCGCCGGACATGCGGTACAGGGCCGCCTGTTCCGGCCGCGTGATCAGGTCGATGCTGGCATCCGGCGCGCGATCGGCCGGCAGCACATGCGGCGCCGGCTGACCCGTGGCGGTGCCGCCAAAGCCGCCGTTACCGCGCATAAAGACAGACCAGCCGCTGGTCGCTACCAGCGTCCCGGCGTCGTCGCGCAGTTCGCGCGTCATGTACAGCACCGCGCCCTTGTCGGCGCCCTTGTCGTAGATTTCCTGGACCTGCTCGCGGCCCACCAACACGCCTTCAGCCGGCAGCGGCTGGTGGATTGTCAGGAACTGCTCGCCATGCAGCACCTTGTTAAGGTCAATGGACAGCTTCGGGTCGGCCAACCACGCACCACTGCCGGCCAGCAGCGTGGCAAACGTCGGCAGCGCTTTCAGGCCGCGTTCGTAGACGAATTGCAGGTCGTCAGCCGCCACCGGATTGCTGACGGCGGCGCCCAAGCCGAGCGCATAAAGGATCACGTCCTTCTTTGTGTAGTGCTGGCTCACGTCCGCGATCTGCCAGTTTTTCATCAATGTGTAGTCAAGCGCCACGACTGCATCCTCCAGATAAATTAAAACTGTTGAACCATCAGTTTTTTGTTTATCATAGCAGAGTATTTAAGCTGACTGTAAATCAGTTTTATCGAAATTTTTGAGCGGATCACCCATTCATCGGAGGAAATCACCATGGCACTACTGGACGGTAAGGTTGCAGTCATTACGGGCGCGGGCCGCGGTCTTGGCGCCGCATATGCCAAACTGCTCGCGCAGGAAGGCGCGGCCGTGGTCATCAACGACATCGGCAAGAACGAAGACGGCGGCTTTTCCGCCGAAGGCGTGGCTGCTGAAATTCGCGCGGCCGGCGGCAAGGCCGCCGCGCACACTCAGGACATCTCCACAGTGGCCGGCGGCGCCACGCTGCTGCAAACCGCGCTGGACCAGTTTGGCGCGGTGGACATCCTGGTCAACAACGCCGGCATCCTGCGCGACAAGAGCCTGCTCAAACTCGAAGAAGCGGACTGGGACCTGGTCATGCAGGTCAACCTGAAGAGCATGTACGCGGTCACCCGCCCTATATTCGCGTGGATGAAAGAAAACGGCCGTGGCGGCGTGATCGTCAATACCAGTTCCGTCTCTGGCCTGGTCGGCAATTTCGGCCAGAGTAACTACTCGGCCTCGAAGGCAGGCGCGTGGGGCTTTTCGAACGTGCTGACACTTGAAGGCGCCAAATGTGGCGTGCGCGTATGGACGCTGGCGCCAGGGGCGGTGTCGACCCTGACGGCCGGGCTGATGCCGCCGGAACTGCAGGCGCAGCTCGCGCCGGAACACGTGGCCGAAGTGGTGTTGTACATGGTCAGCGACCTGTCGGGCAAGCGCACCGGCCACTGCCTGTTCGCCTCCGGCCAGGCAGTGCGCGAATTGAAACTGGTGCCGGCGGAAGGCCTGGCAGGCGGCGGCACCGGCAAAAAACTCGATGCCCGCGCGCTCGCCGAGGGTGAAGCGAAGCTGTATCGCCCGGAACCCGCGCTGACCATCTTGGACTTCTCCAAATAAAAGGACATCAAAATGACTAGCAAAACCCTGATCGCAGGCGTCGGCATGGTGAAGTTCACCAAACCGGGCAAGAACGAGCAATACGATGTCATGGGCGCCAAGGCCGCCGCGAGCGCGCTGGAAGACGCCGGCATCGCCTACAAGGACGTGCAGCAGGCTTACGTCGGCTTCGTCAATGGCGACACCTGTTCCGGCCAGACCGCACTGTACGGCCTGGGGTTGACCGGCATCCCAATCATCAACGTCAACAACGCCTGCGCCACCGGCTCGACTGCCCTGTTCCTGGCGCGTCAGGCGGTCATGAGCGGTGTCGTCGACGTCGCGCTTGCCCTTGGCTTCGAGCAGATGAGCCCTGGCGCGCTGTCGACGGGCGACACCAGCCGCACGTCGATCACCTACCGCATCGACGACGCGATGCGTTCGATCCGCGGCTTCGACGACGCTGTTCCGCCCGGCCTTCAGTATTTCGGCGGCGCCGGCGCGGCCTACCTGGAAAAGTACAATGTCGGCGCAGAGCTGTTTGGCCGCATCTCGGTCAAGGCGCGCAGCCATGCGGTGCGCAATCCTTACGCGCTGTTCAGCGAGACGCTGACGCTCGAGCAGGTGATGCAGGCGCCGCACATCTATGGCCCGCTGACGCGGTTGATGTGCTGCCCGCCGACCTGCGGCGCCGCTGCCGTGGTTGTGGTGTCTGAAAAATATGCCCGCGAACACGGCCTGACCAACACCGTGCAGATAGCCGGCATCGCGCTGGTCACCGACGGCGACGCCAGCTTCCATTCAGGCAGTATGCTTGACGTGGTCGGCGCATCGGTCTCGCGCCGGGCGGCGGAACTGGCTTACACGGAAGCCGGGATTGACGCGGCCGATATCGACGTCGTCGAGCTGCACGATTGCTTTTCGCCGAACGAAGCCATTTCGTATGAAGCGCTGGGCTTGTGCCCGGAAGGCGGCGCCGAGAAGTTTGTGCTCGACGGCGACAACACCTACGGCGGGCGTGTGGTGACCAATCCATCCGGCGGCCTGCTGTCGAAGGGCCATCCGCTCGGCGCGACGGGCTTGGCCCAGATCACCGAACTGACGTGGCACCTGCGCGGCACGGCCGGTGATCGCCAGGTCAAAGACGCCAAGCTGGCCGTTCAGCACAACATCGGCCTCGGTGGCGCCGGGGTAGTCACCGTGCTGAAACGCTAGAGCGCAAAGTCGTTCCCGCCTCCCGGGCGGGAACGACAGCTAGCGTGAAGCCTTATCCCGGGCGTCCTGCGCCTGCGTCTTGCTCTTGGCCGCGTCCCAGTCCTCGTCTTCCCATTTCGCCAGCGCGGAAAAATTCTGCCCGGTGGCCTGCCACGCCCCGCCATCGATTGCAATGGTCTGCCCGGTCATGAAGTCCATCCCCGGCGCCAGCAGGAACGCTACCAGATTGGCCAGTTCCTGCGGCTCGCCGACCCTGCGCATCGGATTTTCCGGCACCGCCGCCAGCCTGTCCGACCCTTCGGTGGGGAACACGCCAGGGCAAACCGCATTCAAACGAATCCCCTTGCCGCCCCACTCCACCGCCAGCGACTGCGTCATCGCGTGGACGGCCGACTTGGCCATCGCCGATGGCGTCGAAAACGGCCCGCCGTTCCATATCCATGTCGTCAGTATCGACACCACCGACGCACGGCTGCCGCCCGCGATCCAGCGTTTTCCGCAGCCGTTGGTGACCAAAAACCCGCCGCGCATGACGGTATCGGTCACCGCCTCGAAGCCGCGAATCGAGATGGTCTCCGTGCGCGCGATGAAATTACCAGCGGCGTTGTTCACCAGGCCAGTGAGCGCGCCGCCATCGGCCCAGATCGCGTCGAGCATCGCTTCCACCGCATCGCCCTGGCGAATATCGCAGGCGAATGCCGCTGCCTGCCCGCCTGCTGCCACAATCTCGGCAACGGCGGCATCGAGCACCGCCTGGCGCCGCCCGCAGATATACACCGTGGCCCCAAGTTCGGCCAAGCCGAGCGCCATGATTTTCCCAAGGCCGCTGCCGCCGCCGGTAATGAGAATGCGCCCGCCCTGCATCAGGCCGGGCCGAAATACTGTATTCATGTCGATTCCTGTCAAGTGGCGCCGAACGCACGGGCAACGCCGTCTTCGGTCTCGGCGCGCTGAGTGTTGAGACGGCGTACGCCGAAGTCCATCGCCCCGGCGACGGTGCGGAAAGGCCTCTCGCCGCAAGGGGTGTCGAGCAGGCCGCGCAGCACCCGCGCGACTTCCGCCGGATGCGGCGCCTTTCCAGTCGCATGCCAGGCGCGCGTGGCGGCGATCCGCTCGCCGGCGATGTGCGCAGGGTCGCCGTATTCGGCCAGGCATGCGGCATCGCGCGGAGTCTGCTGGCTGTCGAGCAGGCCGGTCGGATACGGGCAAGGTTGAAGCACCAGCGAATCGATACCAAAGGCGCGCAGTTCGTGGCGATAGCTTTGTGCCAGCCCTTCAGTGGCCATCTTGCTGGCGGAGTACAGGCCGGCGTAGGGAAACACCACGCTGCCGGCGATCGAGGTGATGTGCACCAGCGCCCCGCTGCGCTGCTTGCGCATGCCAGGCAGGACCAGCCGGTTCATGCGCACAACGCTGAAGAAATTCGTCTCCATCACGTCGCGCGCCTGGTCCATGTCATACGCTTCGCTCACACCCTGAAACATGATGCCGGCGTTATTGACCAGCACATCGATGCGGCCGGCTTCAGCGAGTACGCGCCGCACGCAGGCGGCCGCCGACGCGTCATCGCGGACGTCCAGCTCCAGCACGCGCACCTGCGGCGGCAGCGCTTGCGCCCCGGCGTGGTTGCGCCCGCACGGCTCGCGCATGGTGGCATACACCAGCCAGCCCGAGCCGGCCAGCTCGATGGCGATGCTGCGCCCGATGCCGCTGCCGGCGCCCGTCACCAGCGCGACCAGTGGCGCCATGGCCGTCATCCCCGCGCCAGCGCCAGAAATTCAGTGCGCAGGGCGAGGTTCGGCTGCAGTTCGCCGAGCATGGCCGATGTGAGAGTCTCCTCTCCCACCGAGCGGATTCCGCGGCTTTCCATGCACATGTGGCGGCAGCTGACGACCACGCCCACTGCCTTCGGCTGCAGGTTCTCCATCAGTGCATTCGCAATCTGGGTCGTCAACCGCTCCTGCACCTGCAGCCTGCGGGCGAAGCAGTCGACCAGCCGCGTGAGCTTCGACAGCCCCACGATCTTGCCGTCCGGGAGGTAGCCAATGGTGGCCTTGCCGAAGAACGGCGCCATGTGATGCTCGCAGTGGCTGTAGACCGGGATATTGCGCACCACGATAAGCTCGTTGTACTCTTCCGCCCCGTCTTCGAACACCTTGAGGATTTCCGCCGGGTCCTGGCCATAGCCGCAGGTCCAGTCCTGCCAGGCCTTCTGCACCCGGCGCGGGGTCTCGAGCAGGCCGCTGCGTTCCGGGTTATCGCCAACGCTGCGGATCAGCCGGCGCCAGTCGTATTCGGTGAATGCATTGTCGTCCATGGATACTTTCGTATGTCGGGTTCAGGTACGTGAACGGGGCATGCCGAGGCCCTGTTCGGCGATCAGGCTGCGGTGAATCTCACTGGTACCGCCGTAGATGGTCATGCCGATCGACTGGCGGTAGCCGATTTCGACATGTCCAAGGCCGTCTTTACCCGAGAACAGCGACCATGGCGCGGCCAGGTCCATCAGGTCAGCGGCATCGGCGTTATAGCGTTCGGTGGAAAACAGCTTGGACATCGGACCGAACGACGCCCTGCCTGGCACCTGCTCCGTGATCGCCCAGATAGCGCGGTAGCAAAGATCGCGCGCAATGGTGGTATGCACCGCCACCCGGGCCAGCCGCGCGCGGGCATCCTGCTGCTCGAGCACCGGGCGCCCATCGCGCAGGGTGGTCTGGGCCCAATGCAGCGCGTGGCGGTACATGTTCGAGTAGCTGATGCGGTACTGATCACCGCCGTGTTCCAGTTCCAGCGTGGCGGCCATCACGGCCGCGCCGCCATCCACTTCGCCAATCCGGTAGCGGTCCGGCACGCGCACCTGCGACAGGTAGGTGATGTTGGTACGCTCATCCTGCATGGTGTGCACCGCCTGCACCTCGATGCCAGGCGTCGACATCGGCACCAGGAACAGCGTCAGTCCGGCATGCTTGGGCAGTTCCGCGCCGGTGCGTACCAGCAGGAAAATGTAGTCGGCCAGGTCGGCCGAGGTGGTGAATATCTTCTGGCCGTCGATCAGCCAGTCGTCGCCATCGCGCACCGCGCGCGTGCGGGCCGCGAAAACGTCGGAGCCGCAGGAAGGTTCGGTAAAGCCCAGGCAAGCCAGCGCTGCCCCGCTGGCAAAGCGCGGCAGCACTTCTTCCTTTACCCGCGGATCGGCGAACCGCATCACGATCTGCGCCACCTGGTTGGTAATCGGGCCGGTAATGCGCTGCCAGTTGAACTCTTCGAACACCTCGCCAAGTTCGGCCATGTCAAACGGCGTCTTGTCGCGCCCGCCGAATTGCGCCGGCCAGTGCGGGAACAGCAATCCCGCTTCGGCCAGCTTGGCGTGGAAACCGGCGTGATAGCCGGCGGCCGAATGGTGGGCATGGCTTTTCAGTTCGTCGGTCAGGTTCGCGCGAAAGAAGGCGCGCACTTCGTCGCCGAAGGCGCGCGCCGCGTCGCCGCTGCCAAAACACATCAAGACGGCGCCGGCATCGGGCAGTGGCACGTTCGATGCCGGCTGCCACAGGCGGTCCGCCACCGCGTACAGCTCCTGGCGCGGGTCGCCCGCCAGCAGTGCCCATGCCTTGGCGCGCCGGTAATAAAGCTGGATATCGTATTCGAGCGAGACGCCGTAGCCGCCGAAGGTATGCAGCGCGCGCGCAACGGCGTTGGCACTGGACTGCGTGGCCCACCACCACGCCATCGATACATTCGCCGCCGCCTCAGGCAGTCCCTGGGCAATCGCCCAGATCGCGCGCCACACCAGCAAGCGCGCTCCATCGACCTCGGTCAGGGCGTCGGCCAGCGGGTGGGCGATGCCCTGGAATGAGCCAATCAGCTTGCCGAACTGGTGGCGCTCCTTGGCGTAATCAGCTGCCAGTTCCAGCGCGCGCCGCGCCAGGCCGGCCAGCATGGCCGCCTTCAGCAGCTTCCACTCTTCCAGCGCGGCGAGGAAGGCGTCACGCGCCGCGGCACCCTCTGCCACCACTTGACGAGCGATCGGACTATCGGGACCGGACAGGCCGCGCAAGCCAAGCGCCACGCTTCCCAGGTTGGCCTCGACGGCGCCCGGCATGTTACGCAACGCGATGACGCTGTCGCCGTCGAGCGCCAGTATGACGGCGCCGGCGATCACCGGTACTGCCTGCAGCTCGCCGTCGCGCAGGCACTGCGGCAGCAGCAGCACCGGGCTGCCCTCGAGGGCGTCGGCCAGCAGGCCCGCCGCCAGCATTCCCGGCAATTTAGCCAGCAGGCTGGCTGCCGCCATCGCCTCCGCCAGCGGCACCGACGCCAGGTGGCGGCCGGCCTGCTCGGCCACCAGCACCGCATCGATCAGCCCCAGCCCGCTGCCGCCGTCGCTCTCGGGCACCCGCGCCGACAGGATGCCCATCTCTATCAGCTGCGCCCACAGGTCAGGATCGAAGCCCGCCGCTTCAGCCGCCCTCACTCGCACCGGGCTGGACTCGCTGGCGAGCAGCCGGCCGACGGAATCGCTCAATAGCTGCTGTTCGTGATTGAGATTCAAATTCATTGCGCACTCCTGATGGGCGGGGTTTCGCTGCAGCCTGCTGTAAACTGATAATGCGTCAGTTTTTATTGTATCAACTGCAGTGCCCGATGTCGATTTTTAATTGCACGATCAAATCCGGCATAATCATAACTAACGATTCATCAGTTTTATGCTATTCTTGTGACTGACCGGCGCCCGACAGGAGCGGCGGCGCACACCGTGGAGAATCCGATGTCCCAATTCGTACAAGATAAAGTGGTGGTTATCACCGGCGCCGGCAGCGGCATTGGCCGCGAGTTCGCGCTGGCCTTCGCGGCGCAAGGCGCGAAAGTCATCGTCAATGACCTGGCCCGCTCGGCCAGCGGCGAACTGGCCGCCGATGCCGTGGTCGCAGAGATCAGGGCCGCCGGCGGCGAGGCGGCATCCTCCAGCGACAGCGTGGCCGGATGGGATTCGGCGCATCGCATCGTGCAAGCGGCGCTGGATAATTTTGGCCGCATCGACTGCGTCGTCAACAACGCCGGCATCCTGCGCGACCGCTTCTTCTTCAATATGAGCGAAGAAGAATGGAAGCTGGTCATCGACGTTCACCTGAACGGATCGTTCTTCGTCGCCCGCGCCGCCGCGCCGCATTTCAAGACCCAGAAGAGCGGCAGCTACGTGCACATGACGTCCACAAGTGGCCTGATCGGCAACAACGGCCAGGCCAACTACTCGGCCGCCAAGCTTGGCTTGGTCGGGCTGTCCAAAACCATCGCACTGGACATGGCACGCTACAACGTGCGCTCCAACGTCATCGCGCCTTTCGCCTGGACCGCGATGACAGCGTCGGTGCCGACCGACACGCCGGAAGCGGCGGAACGCATGGAAAAACTCAAGCGCATGGAACCGCGCCTGATCGCGCCGCTGGCCGTGTACCTTGGCAGCGACGCCGCGGCCGAGGTGACGGGCCAGATCTTCGGTGTGCGCGCCAACGAGATCTACCTGTACTCGCAAGCGCGCGTGGTGCGCTCGGTGCACCGCAGCGAAGGCTGGACGCCGGAATCGATCGCCGAACATGCGATCCCGGCGATGCGCAATTCCTTCTACCCGAACGTGCCGTCGGCAACCCTGACCACCTGGGATCCGATTTAACCCTACTGAGGAATCACATGGAAGAGATTGAAACGATCGGCCTTGGCTTTACCTGGGACCAGTTGCCGGTCGGCCGCAAGTTCAAAACGCTGGGCCGAACGATCACCGAGACGGACATCGTCAACTTCATCTCGGCGACAGGCATGCTGGAGGTGCTGTTTACAAACGTCGAGTTCCTGACCAAGGAAGCAGGGTTCAAGGGCCGGCTGGTGCCGGGCGGCCAGGTATTCTGCTTTGCCGAGGGGTTGCTGTTCCAGACCGCGCTGCAGGGCGTCGGCTTCGCCTTCCTGCACATGGAACTCGACATCAAGGGACCGACCTTTGCGGGCGACACCGTGCACGTCGAATGCGAGGTGCTCGAAAGCCGCGCCAGCAACGGCAAGCCGGGCCTTGGCTTGGTACGCACACGCAACCGCGTATACAAACAGGACGGCACGCTGGTGATGGAATACACGCCGCTGCGCCTGGTCAAAGGCAGCGATTTCAAGGCGCGCTAGCGTGAGCATCCATTTCCCTCCAGCCGAACCCTGGTTCAGCGCGGCGCTGTCCAGGCCGTCGGAGTCGCGCTACGCCAGCGTGCACGGGGTGCGCCTGCACTACCGCTGCCGGAACATGGAGCGCGTCGACCTTCCGGTGCTGGTGCTGCTGCACGGCTTTCGGGCGCACGCTCGCTGGTGGGACTTCATCGCGCCATTCTTCGCCGACCAGTACCGCGTGATCGCGCCAGATTTTTCCGGCATGGGCGACAGCGAGCGCCGTGCAACCTATGACAGCGGCACCTTCGCCGCCGACATTACCGGCCTGCTGGAGGTGCTGAAGCTAACCGACGTCACGGCAGTGGGCCATAGCTACGGCGGATCGCGCCTGCTGCGCGCCTGCGCCGATGCGCCCCATTTGTTCAGACATGCGGTCCTGGTCGACAGTTATGTGCTGTTCGACGGTGAAGCCGGACCATCGCTGCCGCGCAAGCTGCTCGGCAGCCGCAGTTATCCGAATTTTGCCAGCGCCTATGCGCGCTACCGCCTGATGCCGGACCAAAGCAACGCACTGCCCTTCCTGGTCGATTACATCGCCCGCCATGCCATGCACGAAACGGCCGACGGCTGGCGCTGGAAATTCGACCCGGAAATGACAGCGACAGGCTACCGAGAACAGGATGGCGCAGCGCTGCTGGCGCGGATCTGCATTCCGGTCGACTTTATCCACGGCCAGCATAGTGCCGTGGTCACCGCCGAACGCGCCGCGCGCACGGTGGCGGGGCTGCCCAAAGGCCGCGGTCCGATCACCATTCCCTACGGCCAGCACCACCTGATGCTGGACCAGCCGCTCGCGTTGGTCAGCACGCTGCGCGCGCTGCTCGCTGAACCATCACACCACAGGACACCGTCATGAATTCACTCGTCACGCAAGAGATGCACGGCGCCGTCGCCGTCGTCACCCTCAACAACAGCAAGACCCGCAACGCGCTGTCGCGCGATCTGCTGCTGGTGCTGGCCGATCAGCTCGACGCGTTGAGTGCGGACGACGCTTGTCGCGCGATCGTCCTGACCGGCGCAAATGGCCATTTCTGCTCCGGCGGCGACGTCTCGGGCATGGCGGCGGAACGCACGCTGATGGTGGGCCGCACCCGTATGGAACTCGGCCACCGCGTGGTTCGCACGATGATCGGCGGCGCCAAGCCGGTAATCGCCGCAGTGGAAGGCTACGCCGCCGGCGCCGGCCTGTCGCTGGCCATCGCTGCCGACTATGTCGTGTCGTCCAACAGCGCAAAATATGTCTCGTCCTTCGCCAAGGTGGGGCTGATTCCGGACCTGGGGCTGATGTGGACCCTGCCGCAGCGAGTGGGCCTGGCTGAAGCGAAGCGCATGTTCGCCACCGCACGCGTGGTGCCAGCTGCCGAAGCGCTGGAGCTCGGGCTGGCCGACATGCTGGTCGAGCCTGGACAACTGCTGGAAAAAGCCATCGAGACAGCCCTGAGCTTTACCGTCGGTGCGCCGCTGTCGATGGCGCTGATGAAAGGCGCCTACGGCAGCGGCATCGCCAACTTCGAAGACGTGCTGCGCACCGAGCGCGACAACCAGGCGGCGCTGTACCTGACCAAGGACCACCGCGAGGCCGTCAGCGCCTTCCTCGAAAAGCGCGCACCACAATTCAAGGGCACCTGACATGGCGATCGATTACGACAAACTGATGGCGTTGCAGATTCCGGACACCTTTCACAGCTACACCCGCAAGGACAGCATCTTGTATGCCCTGAGCCTGGGCGTGGGATCGGACCCGATGGACGCCGAGCAGCTGCCGTTCGTTTTCGAGCCCGAACTGCGCGCCCTGCCCACCATGGGAGTGGTGCTGGCCCACCCCGGTTACTGGCCGCGCACGCTCGACACGGGCCTGGACTGGGTCCGCATCGTGCACGCCGAGCAGGGCCTGGAACTGCACCAGCCGTTGCCGCCTGAAGCGCACGTCATCGGCCGCTCGCGGGTGGTCGAGATCATCGACCGCGGCGAGGGCAAAGGCGCCTTCATCCGCTACGAGCGCAAGATCTTCGAGCGCGACAGCGGCGCGGCGCTGTGCACGATCTCGCAGACCATGCTGGCGCGTTCCGACGGCGGCTTTGGCGGCCCTGCGCGCGGTATGGCGCCACCGCACGCAATCCCGGACCGTCCGGCCGACTTCACGGTCGACATGCCGACCCAGCGCAACATGGCGCTGCTGTACCGCCTGAACGGCGACTGGAATCCGCTGCATGCAGATCCTGCGGTGGCGCGCGCCGCCGGCTTCGAACGGCCCATCCTGCATGGATTGGCCAGTTGGGGGATCGCCGGCCACGCCGTGCTCAAGGCGGTGTGCGCTTACCAGCCAGAACGCATCAAGTCGCTGTTCGGCCGTTTCACCTCGCCGGTGTACCCTGGCGAGACCTTCCGCACCGATATCTGGGTTGACGGTAATATAGTCAGCTTCGCCGTTCGCGCCGTCGAGCGTAACGTCGTCGCCATCAACAATGGCAAGGTTGAATTGCGCAACTAGCATGAACGATACTTTACTCACTGCGCCCACGCTCTGGGGCCTGATCCAGCTGCGCGCCACGGCCACGCCGGACGCCTGCATGCTGATCGACATCGACGGCAAGCGCTGGAGCTTCGCGCAGTTCGCCGCAGGCGCCGAGCGCGTCGCCTCGACTCTGCGGGTCCATGGCGTGGGCGATGGCAGCGTGGTCACGTGGCAGATGCCGACTTCGGTGGGCGCCCTGCTGGTGTCCGCCGCGCTGGCGCGCCTGGGTGCGATACAGAACCCTGTGATTCACCTGTACGGCAAAAAGGAGCTGCTGGCGATCCTGAAGCAGAACCGCTCGTCGCTGATGATCGTCGCTGCCCACGCCGAGCGCGATTACGCGGCGCTGGCGCGCTCCGTCACCAGCGAGCTGGCGGAACCGCCGGCGCTGCTGGAGTTCGACCTGGCCTGCATCCGGACGGACCCGCACCTGCAAGCCGGGCCCCCGGTCCACGACGACGTGCGCTGGGTGTACTACACCTCCGGCACCAGCGCCGACCCGAAGGGTGTCTGCCACACCGATGCCAGCCTGATCGCAGGCGGCCGCGCGCTGGCGCAAGCGCTCGCGCTCACGTCTTCCGACATCGGCTCGTTCAGCTTTCCCTGTGCCCATGTCGGCGGCTCGATGTACCTGGTGATGCTGCTGTGCGTCGGCATGGCGGCGCTGGTGCTGCCCTCCTTCGATCCGCAAAAATCGTCCGCGTTGTTCACGCTCCATGGCGTGACCACCACCGGCGGCAGCACGGCCCATTACCAGGGCCTGTTGAACGCCCAGCGCAAGCAGCCCGGCACCCCGCTGGCGCCAACCTTGCGGCTGCTGTCCGGCGGCGGCGCTGCCAAGCCGCCGGCGCTGTTTTACCAGTTGCGCGATGAACTGCAACTGAAGGTGGCGCACAGTTACGGCATGACGGAAGCGCCGATGATCAGCGGCGGCTCACCGCTGCACAGCGACGAGCAGCTGGCCCACAGCGACGGCAAACCAGTGGCGGGCATGAGCATCCGCATCGTTCTTGCCGATGGCAGCCTGGCCGCCAACGGCGAGCCGGGCGAAATCCGCATCAAGGGCCCAACCGTCTGCCGCGGCTACACCGACCCGGCTCTGACGCAGGCGGCATTCGACGCCGACGGCTACTTTCGCACCGGAGACATCGGGCTGTTGCGAGCCGACGGCCACCTGGCGCTGACCGGACGGCTGAAAGATGTCATCATCCGCAAAGGCGAAAACATCTCGGCCCAGGAACTCGAACAAATCCTCGGCCTGCACCCGAAGGTTGGCGCGGTGGCCGTCATCGGCCTGCCCGACCGCGAGCGTGGCGAACGGGTGTGCGCCGTGGTCGAGCTGCGCGACCCGGCCGAACGCCTGAGCTTTGATGACATGGTCGCCTGCTTCGAAGCCGCCGGCTCGATGCGCCAGAAAATCCCGGAGCAGCTCGAACTGGTTGACCAGTTGCCGCGTAACGAAACCTTCAACAAGATCCTCAAATTTAAACTGCGCGAACGCTTCTCGGGAGAACAGCATGGATAAGGACACGGTGGCCGCGATCCGGCTCGACGGCAAAATGGCCGTCGTTACTGGCGGCGCCAATGGCATTGGCGAAGGCGCCGTCATGGCGATTGCCCGCTTCGGCGGGGACGTCGTCATCGCCGATATCGACGCCGTCAACGGCGAACGGGTGGCGCTGGCCGTGCGCGCGCTCGGCCGCCAGGCGCTGTTCGTGCCGACCGACGTATCCGACACGGGGCAGCTCGCCGCGATGATTTCGCAGGCCGGCGCCCACTTCGGGCGTCTCGACATCCTTGTCAACAACGCCGGCGGTTCGCGCCACGTCGATTTTATGAAGCAGAGCGAGCGAAGCTGGCGCCGCCATATCGATTTCAATCTGGTCAGCATGCTCGCCGCCACCCAGGCCGCAGCGCAGGCAATGATCGGCTTCGGCAATGGCGGCACGATCATCAATATCGCCAGCACCGAAGGCTTGCGCGCGGCCCCGGGATTCGCCGTGTACGCCGCCTGCAAGGCCGGCATGATCAGCTTCACCCGTTCGATGGCGCTCGAATTGTCCGGCCATGGCATTCGCGCGCACGCGCTGGCGCCTGACATGATCGAAACGCCGGGCTTAAGCCCCTACTTCGACAACGCCAGCGACGCAATGAATGCGGCGCGCGACCGCTATATACCGCTGGCGCGGCTCGGCTCGATCGACGAAATCGGCAACGTCGTCGTGTTCCTCTGCTCGTCGATGTCGTCCTACCTGAACGGCCTGACGGTGCCGGTCGATGGCGGCGCCACCGCGTCCGCCGGCTGGACCCGCTCGCCCACCGACGGCGCCTGGAACCTGTATCACGGCTAAACATAACGAATAACCACAAGGAGACAACAACATGAAACAAGTCAGAATGTACGGTCTGCAGGACCTGCGCATCGACGACGTAGCCCACCCTACCCTGGGCCCGCGCGACATCATCGTCAAGATCGCCGCCTTCGGCATTTGCGGCAGCGACCTGCACTTCGCCGCCACCGGCTACATCGGCAAGCCGACCGGCCAGTCGGTACCGCTCGGCCACGAGCTGGCCGGCACCATCGCCGAAGTCGGCGCCGAAGTATCGGAATTAACCGTAGGCCAGCGCATTGTGGTGCACCCGATGAAGGACGGTAACCGGATCGGCACGGGCGACCCTGACCATGGCGGCTTTGCGGAGTACTTGCTGGTGCGCGAGGCGAAGCTTGGCGTGTCGGTGTTCCCTATTGCCGACGACCTGCCATTCGAACGCGCGGTCCTGACCGAGCCGATCGCGGTGGGAATGCACGGACTTAACCTGGGCAAGATCGTGCCAGGCGAGCGCGCGGTGGTTTTTGGGGCCGGACCGATCGGGCTTGGGGTGGTGTCGGCGCTGAAGCACCGCGGCGTCGAGCAGATTGCGATCATCGACGTCATCGACGAGCGCCTCGAGCGTGCGGCGCAACTGGGCGCGACCAAGACCATCAATTCATCGAAGGCCAAAGTGCGCGAAGAGCTGGAGGCGTACTTCGGCACGGTGCCGCGCATCGTGTCGGGCGAGCCGCTGGTGGCGTGCGAGCTGTATGTGGACTGTGCCGGCTACGGCCCGCTGCTGCAGGAGGCGGTGCTGATGGCGATGGACGGCGCGCGCATCGTGGTGCTGGCCAAGCACAAGGACGTGGTTGCGCTCGACATGGTACACCTGATGTCGAAAGAACTTGCGCTGTTCGGTTCGCTGTCGTATCCGAGCGAGTTCGCCGAGGTGATCAGCATGTTGGGTAACAAGGAGATCGACCTGAAGCCGATGGTCAGTCACGTGTTCGAGTTCGACCAATTCCCGGCTGCCTTCAAGATGGCGCAGGACCCGAAGGCATCTGCAAAAGTGATCGTCCGCGTATAGAGTCAGGTGGGCTGCGCCCGTACGCAGCCCACCTGCCGCCAGTTCAGCGCCCCCAGGCCTGCAAGTCTTCGACGAACCATTCCGGCATTTCCATCGCCGCAAAGTGGCCGCCGGCCGGCGGCGTGCTCCAGCGATTGACCGCGTAACGCAATTCCACCCTGCTTCGTGGTGGCTGCGGCTGCAGCGCGTCGCCCGGAAAATCGGCGAACGCAGTGGGCGTCTCGCAGCGCACACCCGGCGGCAGTATGCCGAAACCGTCCTTGACCACGCCCGGGTAAAACCACGCAGCGGAAGCGAAACTGTCCGTCATCACATACAGCATGATATTTGTGAGCAGCTTGTCCATGCCGAACACCTCGTCGAAACTGCGCGTGCGCAGGTCCGACCAGTCGTGGAAGCGCTCGACGATCCACGCCGCCTGGCCGATCGGATTATCCGCGCCGATCAGCGCGATGGCGTTCGGCGTCATCATCTGCAAGCCGGCGTAGGACGACATGCGGCGCTGCGACATTTCGGCCTTGCCCATCCATGCCTTTTCCTCGTCGTTCTGCGGTGGATCCATCGCGCGGAACCCCAGCATGTTCAGGTGGATCGCCTCGCACGACGCGCCATGGTCGAGCCCCAGCCATGACGTGACGAGCGCGCCCCAGTCGCCGCCCTGCGCGCGGTAGCGCGAATAGCCAAGGACCTCGATCATCAACTTGTTCCACATCGCGGCCGTGGCGCGCTGTCCGAGCACCTGCTGCGGCTTGCCGCTGAAGGCAAACCCCGGCAGGCTGGGAATGACAAGGTCGTAGGCGTCTTCCGCACGTCCGCCGAAGCGGGTTGGGAAAGCCAGCGGTTCGATGACGTCCCAGAACTCGAAATGCGATCCCGGCCAGCCGTGCGTGAGCAACAGTGGACGGCGCCCCTGCGCCTCGCCCACCACATGGACAAAGTGGATCGGCAGGCCGTCGATGTCGGCCGTAAATTGCGGAAAGCGATTAAGGTTCGCACAAGCGGCGCGCCAGTCGAATTGTTCGACCCAGTACTTCTGCAACCTGGCGATGAAGTCACCATCGCAGCCGTAATTCCAGCCGACGCCGGGCATGACCGGGGGCAGCCGGCAATCACGCACGCGGGAAAGTACGCGCGCCACATCCTGCTCCGCCCATTCAACCTGAAATGGCACCATGTCTGTCTCCTTGTGGGGTTTTTTGAGCCGCTCTAGCGGTCGATCTTATCGTAAAAGCCGCCGTTCGAAATGAAGCGGGTGCGGCCGATGAAGTTATGCGGATACGGCGTGCGGCGCGCGCTGGCCTCACCCAGTTCAGCCACCTGCTCCGCCGTCAACGCAAAGTCGAGGCAAGCCAGGTTGTCCTCGAGTTGGGCCCGCGTGCGGGCGCCGATGATCGGCGTTACGCCAGGCTGTGCGCGCAGCCAGTTCAGGGCAACCTGCGAGGCCGGCTTTTGCAGGCGCTCCGCAAGCTCCATGACGGCCGCCGCGACACCGAGGGCGCGCTCGTCGGCCGTGGCCATGAACGTATTTACATCCAGCCGGCGCTTTTCGCTGCCTGCCGGGGCATTGTATTTGCCGCTCAGAATACCTGACGCCAGCGGCGAATAGGCCAGCACGCCGAGGCCAAGCGCCTTCGCCATCGGCAGCAGATCGTGTTCGGCGTCGCGCTCGAGCAGATTGTATTCGATCTGCAGCCCGACGAACCTGGTCCAGCCGCGTAGCTCGGCCATGGTGGTTCCCTGCGCGACCAGCCACGCCGGCGCATTCGAGATGCCGATGTACTGCACCTTGCCCTGCCTGACCAGGTCGTCCAGGCCGCGCATCATTTCGTCGACCGGCGTCAGGGTGTCCCAGCCGTGCACCCACAGCACATCGATGAAGTCGGTGCCAAGTCGCGCCAGGCTCGATTCGACCGACCGCATCATGCTCTTGCGGTGATTGCCGGCGATATTGGCGTTCTGCGTGCCAGGCTGCGCAAAGCTGTATTTGGTGCCGATGACGACTTCGTCGCGATGGCCCTCGACCAGCTTACCCAGGAAGCGCTCGGAGCGGCCGGCCGCATAGATCTCGTTGGAGGTGTCGATAAAGTTGCCGCCGGCGTCGCGGAAAGTGCGGTACAGGCCCGCGCAGGCGTCCGCGTCGGGCGTGCCCCAGGCCTCGGTGCCAAAGTTCATGACGCCGTAGGCCAGTTCGGAAACGCGCAGCCCGGAGCTGCCGAGAAGGCGGTAGCGCATCACGACCAACTCCAGTTTGGTTCGCGTTTTTCGAGGTAGGCGGCGCGCGCCTCCTGCGAATCCTTGTAGCGGCTCACGCGGCCGGTGTAGTCCTGCTCCAGCCGGTAGCCTTCCTTGACCGCCATGTCCTCGACCCGGTTCATGGCTTCTTTGCCGAGGCGCAGTCCGAGCGGGCTGTTGGCGGCAATGCGCGCTGCCAGCGCCCGCGCCGCTGTCATCAGCTGGTCCGGCGGCGCCAAAGCTTCCACCGCGCCAAGGCGGTACAGCTCCTGCGCCGGCACCGCGTCGCCCGTCAGGTACATCATGCGCATCTTGTGGCTGCCGACCAGGCGCTGCAGATGGCGCGCCCCGCCCAGCACGCCGGCCTTGATCTCCGGGACCGAGAACGTGGCGGTTTCGCTGGCGACGACGATGTCGCAGCATGCCGCCAGCACCACGCCGGCGCCGATGGCCATGCCGTTGATGGCGCCGATGACCGGCAGCGGACAATCCATCACCGCGTCGAAGCAGTCGCGCGGCGAAGCGCCCGGATCGAGCAGGTCGATCACGGTATCACCTTCAGCCAGCTCGCGCGCGTGGCGGCGAGCCGAATCCTTCAGGTCGACGCCGGCGCAGAAGATGCGATCGCCCGGGGCGGTCAGGATGATGACGCTCGCATCGCGCGATTGGCCGAGCTGCATGAAGGCGGCGGTAATCTCGCGGAACATGACGGCGCTGAGGGCATTGACCTTGGGCCGGTTCAGCGTAACGGTGGCGATACGGTCGGCGATCTCGATCTGTACGAATTCCATGATGTGCTTTCTAGAGAGTAGCTGCGGTGCCGAGGACCATGGTGGCCTGGCTCGAGAGGGTGCCGCCGTTGGCGTGGGCCAGCGCCAGCTTCGCGTCCGCCACCTGGCGCGCGCCGCCCTGCCCGCGCAGCTGCACGCACGATTCCACCATGGTGAACAGGCCGTACATGCCCGGGTGGCAGCAGGACAGGCCGCCGCCGTTGGTATTCACCGGCAGCAGGCCGCCGGGACCGATCCCGGCTTCCTGCACGAAGCGCCCGCCTTCCCCCTTCGCGCAAAACCCCAGGTCTTCGAGGAACAGGATGGTATTGATGGTGAACGCGTCGTACAGCTGCACCACGTCGATATCCTTCGGCGTCACCCCGGCCAGCGCGTAGGCGCGCTGGCCCGATTCCGCCGCCGCGGTCACGGTCAGGTCGCTGGCCTGGTCGACGCCGGAATACCAGGTGGCTGCAGCGGCGCCCAGCAGGTACACGGGCTGCGCATGCAGGTCGCGGGCGCGGTCGGCGCGCGTCATGACGATGGCGGCGGCGCCGTCGGTCACCAGGCAGCAGTCGCGCACCCCCAGCGGGTCCGATACAAGGCGTGCCTTCATGCAGTCCTCGATCGACAGCTCGCCTTTCGCGTAGGCTTCGGGATTGAGGTTGGCCCATTGGCGCGCAGCCACCGCCACGGCGGCCAGTTGCTCGCGCGTGGTGCCGTATTCGTGCATGTGGCGCGCCGCGGCCAGCGCGTACGACGACAGCGGCGTCAGCGGCTTGTAAGGCTTTTCGTAGGGCGACGCCAGCCGCATCGACATCAGGCCGCCCGAAGCGGTACGCTGGTTACTGCCGTACATGATCAGCGCCGTGTCGATATAGCCGGCGTCGAGCATCATGGCCGCCACCAGTGCGTGCGAATGGAAGGCGGAGCCCCCGGTGCGGTTGTTTTCGGTGAAACGCGGCTGGATTCCAAGGTATTCGGCCGCGCTCAGTCCCGACAAGGCATCGTCAGGCGTACAGACGAACAGCGCGTCGACGTCGGACAGCTTGAGGCTGGCGTCGGCCAGGGCCGCCAGTGCGGCGCGTGCGGCCAGGTCCATCGAACGCAGGCCGGGCGACTCGCCAATGCCGTAGGTTGCGGCGCCCACAATCGCGCTGCGTCCGCGAGGAAATCGCTCCATGTCTTACCCACCCAAAGGTTATCGGTCATCGGCAAATATGTGCACCATCTAAAACTAACACATACTCAGTTTTATGATACTCTAACGCATGGCCCCGGATGTGGCAAGCGCAGAATGGGATGGAACAGGTGGAGACAAGCATGGATCAGACATTACCTCAGGGCGTCAAGGAAACGGCGGACGAGGCGCCGGAATGGTTCTCCTGGGCGATTGGCCAGCAGCCGCAACCGCACCACGTCGAGGCGAACGGCAACCGTCTCCATTACCTCGAATGGAACGCGCAGGACGGTCACAAGCCGACGCTGCTGTTCGTGCACGGTTTGCGCGCGCATGCCCATTGGTGGGACTTCATCGCGCCCTTTTTTATCGAAAGCCATCGGGTCATCGCGCTCGACCTGTCCGGCATGGGCGACAGCGGCTGGCGCCGCAAGTACTCCGCCACCCTGCTGGCGCAGGACGTGACGTGCTTTATCGAGGCGCTCGGCCTGGCCACGCCCACAGTGGTGGCGCACAGCTACGGCGGCTTGTGCACGCTCAGGGCCGCCTCCATGCGCCCCGAGCTGTTCGGACGGGTCGTCGTGCTCGACACCTTTGTCATTTTTGCGGGCGAAACCATTTTCCTCGACCCGCCCAGGGTTGGCGGCGGCAAGCCGTACGAGACCCCCGCTGCGGCGCGCCAGCGCTATCGCCTGCTGCCACCTCAGCCCGAACCGGCAGCGGCGCTGCTAGACCACATTGCCTACCACTCGATGCGCGAGAGCGATGACGCAGTGCGCTGGAAATTCGACCCTGGCCTGAACGGCCTCGACATTCACCTGTACGACGGTGACGAGATGCTGGGAAAAATCATCGCGCCGGTGGACTACTGCTACGGCGATTCCAGCGCGCTGGTTCAGACGCACCACGCGCGCCGCATCGTCGACGCGTTGCCCAACTCCCGCGGGCCAATCGCCATCGCCGAAGCACATCACCACCTGATGCTCGACCAGCCGCTTGCGCTGGTGTCGACACTACGCGCCCTGCTGGCCTAGCATGACTGCGCCGGAGCCTCACTATCGCCGCATCGTGCTCGCATCGCGGCCGCGCGGAGTGGTCACGCTTGATAACTTCCGTCTCGAAAGCCTGCCGCTGCCGGCGCCCGGCGACGGCCAGGTCCTGGTACGCAATCACTACCTGTCGCTTGATCCGTACATGCGCGGACGCATGAGCGCAGCCAGGAGTTACGCCACACCTCAAGCGCTCGATGAGACCATGATCGGTGCCACCGCCGGCGAAGTGGTCGCATCGAACGATGCGCGCTTTGCCGTGGGCGACAAGGTCACGGGCATGCTGGGCTGGGCCGAGATAGGCGTGGCCGACGGCGCGCTGCTGCGCAAGGTCGACACCAGCCGGATCCCCTTGCCGGCATTTATCGGTGCGGTGGGGATGACCGGCGTGAGCGCCTGGTATGGAATGACCCGGATCCTTCACGCCAAGGCCGGCGAGACTGTTGTGGTGTCGGCCGCCAGCGGCGCGGTGGGAGGCATGCTGGGACAACTGGCAAAGCTGCGCGGATGCCGCGCGGTCGGCATCGCCGGCGGTGCCGAAAAATGCGCGTATGTGGTCGATGAACTGGGCTTCGACGCCTGTGTCGACTACAAGGCCGGCAGCCTGCAAGACGACCTGGCCGAGGCCGTCCCGCAAGGCATCGATGCCTTGTTCGAGAACGTCGGCGGCGCATGTCTCGACGCCGCGCTGCCGCTGATGAACGCCTATGGACGCATCGCGCTGTGCGGACTGATCGCCGGCTACAACGGCGACAGCATCGCGCTTCACAACATGCGCTTCCTGCTGACCAGCCGCCTGAGCCTGCGCGGCTTCATCATCACCGAGCATATGGATTGCTGGCCGCAGGGATTTGCCGAATTGGAGCCGCTAGTGGCCGACGGCCGGCTCAAATACCGCGAGAGCATCGCATGCGGACTGGCCGCTGCGCCGCAAGCATTCATCGGTCTGCTACAAGGACATAATTTTGGCAAACAGATAGTGCGTCTGTTGGAGCACTAACAGGGGAGTAATCACATGATTCATCCAGATTTGAACATGAATCTGACCGGCTGGTTCCAGGTCGGCTGGTCGGCCGACTACAACGACGGCACCGTCAAGCCTCTGCGCTACTTTGGCCAGGACCTGGTCGCGTTTCGCTGCAAAGCCGGCACGATGCGCATCATGGAGGCGCACTGCAAGCACCTCGGCGCGCACCTGGGGCACGGCGGCTGCGTGGTCGATGACGGCATTGCCTGCCCGTTCCACGGCTGGGTATGGGGAACGGACGGCCGCAACGCGCGCATTCCGTACCAGCTGCATGCGCCGAATCGCACGCGCCAGCTGAAGGTATGGCATGTGCTGGAGAAGAACGACTGCATCTACCTGTGGCACGACGTCCAGAACCGCGAGCCGCTGTGGCAAGTGCCGGATGCGCTGCGCGATTTTGGCGACCACCTGCACGCCTACCGCTTCGAGTCACCGGGCGCCGAGGCGCGCGACCATTGGCCCGGACTGCACCTGCACCCGCAGATGCTGCTCGAGAATATCGTCGATCCCAACCACTTCAAGTACACCCACGGTACCAAGGACTCGCCGACCGTACTGTCGGAGAATATCGGGACGTGGGAGTGGCAGGCCACGGTCGGCTTTGGAAGGCGCTGGACCGAAGGACGGATGCCGCCAGGCGAAACGATGAACACAATCGTGATTCACTGGTCCGGGATGGGTGTGAGCATCAACGTCGAACACACACCGGTCGGGGTGCGGGTCGTCTGCATCAACTCGACGCCGGTGGACGACGACAGCGCGGAGATCTTCGCCACCTACTGGATCGACCTGAAGGACGGCGACGCGGAGGTGTACGCCGCACGCCTGGCGGAGGCCAAGCTGGCGCTGCCGCAGGACGTGCGGATCTGGCACAACCAGGTGTTCCGTGACGACCCTGCGCTGACGGCCAGCGAATGGCCGGGCTGGAAGAAGGTACGCGAGTGGAGTCGTCGCTTCAACCCGGATGCGGTCGAATCGGCGACTTAGCCGGTGTCAGTTGCGCGCTATCAGCTGATCGGCCTTGGCCAGCAGCCACAGTGCGTAGTTGTGCAGGTACAGGCCCATTTCCATCGGCGCCTTGCCGCCGCACGCACGCGCGTACGTCCCCTCGAGCAGGCAGGCGAGCTTGAAGCAGGCCAGCACAAAGTACCAGGGCATGCTGTCCATGTCACGCCCGGTCAGCCGCCCGTACATCGACACCAGTTCGGCGCGCGTCATGAAGCCATCCCAAGGCGTGACGGCCGGTGTTCGCCCGCCGACGGCAGGATCGTCCGGCTCGGTCCAGCTGGTGAGGATCCAGCCCAGGTCCAGCAACGGGTCGCCCAGCGTCGACAGCTCCCAGTCGATGAGCCCCGCAAGCGCGGGCGAGTCGCGCCGGAACATCACGTTTGCAAACTGCAGGTCGCCGTGGATGATGCCGATCCTCCCCGTGGCCGGACAGTACCTCTCCAGCCATTCGCCGATAGAGTCTACTTTCGGCAGACCATCGCCGGGATAGCCGGGCATGTCGCGGTAGCCGTCGAGCTGCGAACGCCAGCGCGCCACCTGGCGCTGGTGCCAGTTGTCCGGCTTGCCGAAGTTGGCCAGTCCCACGGCCACATGATCGACCTGGCCAAGCGCCGATGCCGCCGCCACCAGTTCGGGGCCCATCGCCCGGCGCCAGGCCGGATCATCGGCGTAGGCGCCAGGCAGCGCACCGATCGGCGTGAAGCCGTCGAGCGGCTCCATCAGGTAAAACACGGCGCCGCTGACCGCCAGGTCCGGGCACACCGCCAGCAATGCCGGATGCGGCACAGCGCTGCCGGCCAGCGCGGCCAGCACGCGCGCCTCGCGCAGCATGGTGTCGTTGCTGTTTGCGCGCAGATGCCTCGGCGGGCGGCGCAGCACGAAGCTGCCGCCTTCGCGGGTGCAGCGGAAGATGTTATTTTGCGAGCCGCCGGTAAGCCGCTCGACCGCGGTGACCGGCCCGCGACCGGGCACGTCCTGCCCCTTTAGCCATTCCTGGATATTCGGCCAGTCGAGCAGGCCGTCGAAGTCCGACAGTAATGTACTCATCGCAGTCCCCTCACAACTGGTCTTTGTATTTGGCGCGGGCCGCTTGCCTGCGCGCGATCAGGTGGGTCGTCGGGAACAGGCCGGGCGCCGCCTTGTAATTCTTGAGCAGCGTCTTGGCCACGGTGGCCCGGTGCACCTCGGTCGGGCCGTCCATCACGCCCATCATCACCGCGTAGATCCACATATGCCCGAGCGGCATTTCGTCCGACACGCCCAGCGCGCCATGCATCTGGATCGCCCGCTGGACGATATCATGGAACACCTTGGCGGCCATCACCTTGATGCCGGCAATGGAGATCTGATTGGATTTGTAGTCGTGCCCCTGGTCGATCAGCCACGCCGTGTGCAGCACCTGCAGCCGGAACTGCTTGAGTTCGATCCACGAATCGGCGATGTAGCCCTGGACCGTCTGCTTGTCGCCCAGCAGCGAGCCCTTGGTGGTACGGCTGACCGCGCGTTCGCACATCATCTCCAGCGCGATCTGGCACTGGCCGACGGTGCGCATTGCGTGGTGCACCCGGCCGCCGCCAAGGCGCGCCTGCGCCACCGCGAAGCCCTTGCCTTCGCCGCCCAGCAGCGCTTCGGCCGGCAAGCGCACGTGCTCGTAGCGGATGTAGGCGTGCGATCCCTTGCCGGGCGCCTCGCCATGGACGCCGCTGTTGCGCAGGATCGTCACGCCTGGCGTGCCGCGCGGGACAAGGAACATCGACGCGCCCTTGTGCACTGAAACGTCCGGATTGGTCACGCACATGACGATCAAAAATTCGGCGAAGCAGGCGTTCGACGAGAACCACTTTTCGCCATTGACTACCCACTCGTCGCCATCGAGAACCGCGCGGCACTGGAACACACCGGGGTCGGCGCCGCCCTGCGGCTCCGTCATGGAAAAGCACGATACGATGTCGCCATCGAGCAGCGGCTGCAGGTAGCGCGCCTTCTGGCTTTCGGTGCCGAACATGGCGAGGATTTCAGCGTTTCCGGTGTCAGGCGCCGCGGTGCCGAAAATAGTCGGCGCCCACAGCGACCTTCCGAGGATTTCGTTCATCAGGGCCAGCTTGACCTGGCCGAAGCCCTGGCCGCCCAATTCCTGCCCGAGATGGCAGGCCCACAGCCCCTCGGCGCGTACCTTCGCCATCAGCGGCCGGGCGATTGCGCGCGCCGTCGCGTTTCCGGTGTCGTAGCAGTCGCCCGGGCTCGGAAACAGGCAGTCGAGCGGTTCGACCTCCTCCTCGACGAATTGTTTGATCCAATCGAGCTTGGACTGGAAAGCCGGTTCGGTAGAAAAATCCCACATCGCATGTCTCCTGTTTTGGTTGCGTCGCCGCCGTAACTGAAATACCATCATCTTTCAGCAATTGACACCACTCTGCCATCTTGACAGGGTGCTGTCAATTTTAAAAGGAGAAAAGCACATGCAGGCGACAGGAAAAGTACTGGTGACCGGCGCCAGCCGCGGGCTGGGCAAGGCGATTGCGCTGGAGCTGGCGGCGCGCGGCTATCACGTCATTGCCGGGGTGCGTGACGTGGGATCGGGCGAGGCGATGCTGGCCGAGGCGGCGGGCACGATCGAACTGCAGCAGCTGGACATGGCCGCGCTGGGCGATTACAAGCCGCCGGCGGACCTCTTCATGTTGATCAATAATGCCGGTTACCGCGGGCCTTACCTGCCTGTCGAAGAAGCCGGTATGGACGAATGGCAGCGCACCTTCGCTACCAATTTTTTCGGCCTGATCGACCTGACACGGCGCGTCATTCCCGGCATGCGCCAGGCCGGCGCCGGGGTGATCTGCAATATCGGTTCGCTCGGCGCATACACGCCGATGCCGTTCTATTCGATCTACCGCAGCAGCAAGGTAGCGGTATCGGCCCTGAGCGAGGCGCTGCGCATCGAGCTGGCGCCGTTCGGGATCCGCGTGCTGGAGATCCCGATCGGCGGCGTCGACACCGACATGTTCAAGTCCAGCATTGCGCACCGCCCGCCCGAGGCAATCGCCTTCGAGGCGTACCGGCCGATGGCCGAACAGCACGTGGAAAATTCACGCAGCTTTCACGCCAGCGCCATCAGCGCCGAAGAGGCCGCGCGCAATGTGGTGGAACAGTTACTGCTGGCGGGTCCGTTGCGACGCGCCTGCGATCCGAACGCACAGGCCGGTATCGCCTACCTCGAGCAAAGCACCGAGAAAGAACGCCTGACGGCGATGATGGGACGCTTCAGGGTCACGCCGGCGTAGTTTGCTCGCGTCCGCGCTGTTCCAACAGGATCCGGATGCGACGCAAGGTGGCGGCAGCCTGCTGCAGTTCGGCCTCGCCGATGGCGCCGCCCACCTCATCGGCCCATTGTCCGCGCGCGTCGGTACTGTGGCTGTAGATGTCCAGGCCCGCCGGGGTAGCCACCAGTTGTTTGGCGCGTTTGTGATGCGGATTGTCCTCGAACCAAATGAAGCCAGCCAGGGCCAGCTCATTGGCGCTGCGCTGCACGGACTGACGCGTCAGGCCCAGGCTGCGCGCGATGCGCGCCACTGTCGGCGGCTCGGGGGCGTGCACCACGGCGCTCAGGATCAGGCTTTGCGACTGGCTTTGCAATCCCCGCTCGGCGGATAGGTCGCGCGTGGCGGTGATCAGGCGGCCGCGCAGGCGCAGCAGCTCGTCGGTCAGCGCGGCGAAATGGGCGCCGGCCGCAGTGTGATATTTGTGATCCATGGGCCGCAGCCTGCCAGATTGACAGCGCACTGTCAATCTGGGGCCCTTCTTAATACACCTCGAACAAACCCGCCGCGCCCATGCCGCCGCCGACGCACATGCTGACCACGACGTACTTGACGCCGCGCCGCTTTCCCTCGATCAGGGCATGTCCTACCAGGCGCGATCCGGTCATGCCGAACGGGTGGCCGAGCGCGATTGCGCCGCCGTTGACATTGAAAATAGCCGGGTCGATGTCGAGGAAATTACGGCAATAAAGGGCCTGCACCGCGAACGCTTCGTTCAGTTCCCACAGCCCGATATCGGCCACCTTCAGGCCGTGTTTGGCCAGCAGCTTGGGGATGGCATAGACCGGTCCGACGCCCATCTCTTCCGGCGCGCAGCCGACAACCATCATGCCGCGGTAGGCGCCCAGCGGTGCGATGCCGGCGCGTTCGACCGCTTTGGCGTCCATCAGCAGGCAGGCCGACGCCGCATCCGACAACTGGCTGGCGTTGCCGGCGGTGACGCTGCCACCCTCCACTACCGACTTCAAACCGTTCAGTACCGCCAGCGTGGTATCGGCGCGCGGGCCTTCGTCCACGCTCAGCGTGTTGTCGCGGTAACTCACTGCCTTGCTCTCGCGGTCGACCACCTTCATCGACGTGGCGATGGCGGCAATTTCGGCATCGAAGCGCCCCGCCGCTTGCGCTGCCGCCACGCGGCGCTGCGACTCGAGCGAGAACTCGTCTTGCTGGTCGCGGCTGATGCCGTATTTTTTTGCCACGAATTCGGCTGTATCGATCATCTGCATGTACGCCGCCGGCACCATCTCGACCAGCCGCTCATCTTTTTCGCGCAACGACCATTCGCCGTAGGCCGGCGCCAGCGCGCTGACGTTCTCCGCCCCGGCGCCGATCACTACATCCATGCCGTCGACCATGATCTGCTTGGCGGCGATGGAGATGGCCATCAGGCCCGATGCGCACTGGCGGTCCACCGTTGCGCCGCCGGTGGTAACGGCCAGGCCGGCCCGCAGCGCCGCAGCGCGCGCAAGGTTGCGGCCCGACGTGCCGGCGGTCATGGCGGTGCCCATGATGACATCTTCGACCTGGTCGAAGCCGATCCCCGCGCGTTCGACAGCGTGACGGATCGCGTGCGCCGCCATGGTCGGCGACTTGATGTTGTTGAGGGCGCCGCGATGTGCCTTGGCTATCGGCGTACGGGCGGTGGAGACAATCAGGGCTTCGCGCATGGCGTTGATCTTTCTGTTGGAGTGGATGCAAAAAATGGTCAAGAAGCACAACACATAATTTCGAAAACTGGTAAAGTGTCAGTTATTAGGACTGAACTATGATGTTATTTGTCCTCGCCGTCAAGCCCGCCATCGAAGCGGCAGCGTCGCGGCCAGGCCTGTTCAGCAACAGGTTAAAGACACAAAAACCAGGAGATTCGACATGAAGGCAGAAGCAATGAAGGCAGAAATTCCAGCTTGGAGCGCGGGCCAGCTGGACACCATCAACGCCGTACTGCGGCGCGCGGTGGAAAACCACGGCGACCGCACGTTCATCGAATTCCTGGGTGACAAATACACCTTCCGCGAAGTCGGCGAACGCGCCTGCCGCTTGGCCAACGGCCTGGCCGAACTCGGGGTCAAACCTGGCGACACGGTCGTCACGCTGATGGACAATTCAGCCGACGCGGTGTTCATCTGGCTGGCGATCAACAAGCTGGGCGCGATCAGCGTACCGGTCAACACCGCGCTCAAGGGCGAATTCCTGCGCCACCAGGTCGGCGACGCCGGCGCCGCCGTGATCATCGCCGAACATGACTACGCCGAGCGTGTGGCGTTCATCGGCGACAAGCTGCCGACCCTGCGCACGCTGGTTCACCGCGGCGAGCAACCCGACCTGCCAGGCTTCAAGCACGCCCTGCTGCCATGGTCGGCTATCTTTAGCGACAACACTGCCGACCAGACGGTCGACGTCCAGCCGGGCGATCTGGCCATGCTGGTGTACACCGGCGGCACCACCGGCCCGTCGAAAGGCTGCATGATCAGCCATAACTACTGCGTCCATTTTGCGCACCAGATGATCCGCCTGACCAACCGTACCAAGGAGGTCATCACCTGGACACCGCTGCCCCTGTTCCACATGAATGCCGTGGTCTCGACCGTCCTGGTCAACATGCTGGTCGGCGCCCAGGTGTCGATCTACACGCGTTTTTCGGTATCGAATTTCTGGCCGGAGATCGAGCGCACCGGCGCCACCGACGTCGCCATGCTGGCAGCGATGTTCCCGATGCTGGCCAAGGCGCCCGACAACGACGCCATGCTGCGCTGCAAAGGCCAGCTGTTCGCCGCGTGGGGCGCGCCCTTCCCGCCGGAGATCCAGGCAATCTGGAAAGAGCGCTTCGGCCTGAAGTACACGGTGGCGGGAGGCTTCGGGCTGACCGAATGCTCGGTTGTCTCGCTGCTACCGTTCGGCACTGAAGCGCGCCCTGGCAGCTCGGGTCTGCGCAACGAAAGCTTCGATGTGCGCATCGTCGACGACCACGACGTCGAACTGCCGAACGGTACGCCGGGCGAAATCATTGTCCGCCCGCGCCTGCCGCACATCATGTTTGAGGGCTACTGGAAGCGGCCGGAAGACACCATGAAGGTCTACCGCAACCTGTGGTTCCACACCGGCGACATCGGCATGTTCGACGATGACGGCTATTTCTACTTCGTCGACCGCAAGAAGGACTACCTGCGCCGGCGCGGCGAAAACATCTCGAGTTTCGAAGTCGAGAATGCCTTCCGTGGCCATGAGCTGATCCAGGACATCGCCGCCCACGCGGTGCTCGACAAGCTTGGCGAAGACGAATTGAAGGTCACCATCGTGCTCAAGCCCGGCGCCGAACTCGATGCCGAAACGCTGTGCCGCTGGTGCGTCGACCACCTGCCCTACTATGCGGTGCCGCGCTACTTCGAGTTCCGCGACGACTTCCCGCGCAGCGCGGTAGGCCGCATCCTCAAGTACGAACTGCGCGACCAGGGCGTGACGGCGACGACGTGGGATCGCGAGAAATCTGACGTCAAGCTGAACAAGCGGTGATCACCAGATGCAGCTTCACCGGCGCCAGCGGCAACCAGTTGGTGGCCGATGCCGGCGGCGCGCTCATGGCGCCGCCGGTCGTGCTGCTGCATGGCGGCGGCCAGACCCGCCATTCGTGGGGAAGAGCGCAACAGGAGCTGATAAGCCAGGGCTACCGCGTGCTGTCGGTGGACGCGCGCGGTCACGGCGAATCGGATTGGGTCGAGGGCGGCGACTATTCGTTGGCCAGCCAGGTCGGCGACGTTACCGCGATTGCGCAGGCAGTCGGCGGCAAGCCGGTGCTGGTGGGCGCCTCGATGGGCGGCGTCACTTCGCTCATTGCCTGCGGCGCCAACCCGGCACTGGCCAGCGCCCTGGTGCTGGTGGATGTGACGCCGCGCCTGGAAGCGGAAGGTATCGACCAGATCGAACGCTTCATGGGCGCCAACCCGAATGGTTTCGACAGTATCGACAGCGCCGGCGACGCGGTGGCCGCATATTATCCGACCCGGCCAAGGCCGGCGAACCTGGACGGCCTGCGCAAGAATTTGCGCTTGCGCGCAAATGGCCGCTGGTACTGGCACTGGGACCCGGCCATGTTCGGCGGCGACCGCGATTCCAAGATCAGCGGCATGCGCGAATCGATGCTGGCAGCGGCGCAGAAGATCCGCATACCCACGTTGCTGGTGCGCGGCGCGCAAAGCGAGATGGTCAGCCTGGCCGGCGTGGCGGAACTGCGCGCCCACTTGCCGCATCTGGAATTTGCCGATATCGCCGGCGCCGGGCACATGATCGCGGGCGACCGCAACGACGCATTCAACGGCGCCGTGTCGGATTTTTTGCGGCGCCACCTGCCGCCTTCAGGGGGACAACCATGACCCAGCAGTTCATACTCGTCATCAGCGACTGCGTGGCCGGCCGCGAGGCTGAATACAACGACTATTACGACCATCGCCACATCCCCGATATCCTGGCGCAGCAGCCGGAGTGCGTCAGCGCGCAGCGGTTCGGCGTCACCAGGCACTTCGGCCCGGAAGGCTTGCCGACGTGGCGGTTCTCCACGCTGTACACCATCGAGACGGACGACCTGGATGCTTACCTGCGGCAATCGACCGCCTTGATGACGTCCGGCCGCATTCCGCCCTCAGGCGCGGCTATCACGGCCACCGCGGCCGTGTTCAAGCTGATACCGCTAGGCCCCGCCATCACGCGTTAGCGAGGCTGGTGGGGCCAGTAGATTACCAGGCGGAGCGGTGCAGGCCGCCGTCGACGGTGATCAGGTTACCCGTCATGTAGGCCGCCTGCTTCGAACACAGGTAGGTGGCCAGCGATGCAATCTCTGCCGGTTCGCCCGGACGCCCCGCGGGAATGAGCCCCTTGAGCATCTCCATCGCGCCTTCGCGGGTAATGCCCTTCTCCTGCGCGACATGGTCGAGATACTGGTACATGCGCTCGCTGCCGATCCAGCCGGTGGCCACCGTGTTGACCGTGATGCCGTACTGCCCGAACTCATTCGACAGCGATTTATTCAGCGACACCACCGACGCGCGCGCGGTATTGGCCAGAATGTGCTTGAGCTCCGCGGGCGGCTCCTTGGCGGCGCCGCTGCCGATTGTCACCAGGCGCCCCCAACCCTGCTCCTTCATGTGCGGCAAGGTCGCGCGCGCCAAAAAGATCACGCTCAGCGCCAGGTCGCGGAACGCCTGGACAAATTCCTCGCCCTTGTGGTCGAAGAAATCGCCCGGTCCCGGCCCATGTACGTTGGCCAGCACGATGTCGGGCGAGCCGTACGCATCGCGCGCGACCTGCACCGCGCGCAGCACCTCGTCTTCCTGGGTCAGGTCGACCGACACGCCGATTGCCTCGCCGCCGGCCGCCTTGATCGCCTCGACAGCCTCGTCGATCGCGGCCTGGCCGCGCGCAGCGACCACCACGCGGCAGCCTTCGCGCCCAAGCTGTTCCGCGCACTGGCGGCCGATTCCCTTGCTGCCGCCCGATATGAAAGCCACTTTCCCTGCAATGCCAAAGTCCATGCTTGTCTCCTTGTTGTAAAAATTACTTTTTCACCGGCATCCGCAGCACGGCCTTGGCCAGTATGTCCCGCTGCACTTCGTTGGCGCCGGCGTAGATCGTGACAGGGCGCGCCATCATCAGCTGCCAGTGCAGGTCGGTCGCGAGCGATCCCACTTGGACGTCGCCGATCACGCCGCCGTGTTCGGCGCCGATATCGACACTGAATTCGGTAATCCGCTGCAGCAGTTCCGAGATGTAGACCTTCAGCACTGACACCTCGGCGCCAGGCTGCGCATCGCGCGCGGCGATATCGTTGCAGACGTCCGTGTAGAGCAGGCGGTAGTCATGCAGGTCGGCCTGCAGGCATGCCAGTCGGTCGGTCACGCCAAGATCGCCTTGCAGACCGGACGCGGTAACCAGTGCTTGCGCCAGTTCCAGTGCGGTGGCTGCCAGCGCAGGGCTTCCCAGCCACACGCGCTCGTGTCCCAGCAGCGCCTTGGCCACGTTCCAGCCCTGGTCTAGTTCGCCGACCAGGTTCTCGGCCGGGACGCGCACGGCGTCGAAGAACACTTCGCAAAATTCGTCTTCGCCGGCGATGTTGGCGATCGGCCGGATCGTCACGCCCGGCGCCTTCAGGTCGATCAGCAGGAAGCTGATGCCGAACTGCTTTTTCGGGCCCGTCGCGGTGCGCACCAGCGTGAAGATGTGCGTGCCCTCGGTGGCGTGCGTGGTCCAGATCTTCTGGCCGCTGACGACGAATACGTCACCTTCTCGTATGGCTTGCGTGCGCAGACTGGCCAGATCGGAACCGGCGCCCGGCTCGGAATAGCCCTGGCACCAGATGTCGTCGCAGTCGAGGATGCGCGGCAGGTAGTAGCTGCGCTGGTCGTCGGTGCCGCAGGCAATCAGCGTCGGTCCCAGCTGGGTTTCGCCGTTGTCGATGATGCGGGCGACCTTGGCGCGCTCGGTTTCCTCGTGATAGATCAGCTGCTTGCGAAAAGTGAGCCCCATGCCGCCTGCCTCTAGCGGCCAGGCCGGCGCGCGCCAGCCGTGCGCGTTCAGCAGGCGCAGCCAGGTGACCAGATCGGCGCCGCGCAGGCGCAGGAATGGACGGCGGTGATCCTGGCGCCACGCCGGCGGATAGTATTCTTCCAGCCAGGCGCGAAAGCGGGCGCGAAATTCTGCGTCGGGGAGCGCAGCCAGGGCGCTGCGTAGGGCCAGGTCAGCCATGTTGAGCCTCACAAGATGATTGGAACTGAACGAAGCGGCGGCGGTGCTGCTGCGGGCCACCTAGTAGCGAGGACACCTGCAAGGCCGAGCGCAGGTAGAAACCGATGTCGACTTCTTCGGCAAAGCCCATCGCGCCGTGCATTTGCACCGACTCGCGCGCGACCTTGATGGCGACGTCGCCGCAGCGCGCCTTGGCGGCGCTGATCGCGGCCTGCGTGCCGGGCGAAGCGGGGTCAAGCTCATAGGCGCTTTGCGCGTTGCGCCAGCTGGCGTTGGCCAGCATGGTGGCGATATGCAGGTCCACGCAGCGATGCTGAATCGTCTGGAACACCCCGATCGGATGGCCGAACTGCACGCGCTGGTTGACGTAGGCAATCGTCTCTTCGAGGCAGCCGGCAGCCAGGCCGGCAAGCTGCGCGGACAGCATGATGCGTCCTGCCGACAAAGTCATCTCTAGCGCCGCCTTGGCCTGCGCTCCTTCGCCGACGCTACCCATCAAAAGCGGCGAGTCGTCGAAGTTGACGGCCGCGTAGCTATTGATGCCGGCGGCCGCCGACTCGAACGTGACGCCCGGCGCATCCGCAGCAACGGCCACCAGCACCGGCGCTCCTTCGCGCGCCGCATATACCAGCAGCACAGAGTCGTCCTGCACCGACGGCACGAAAAGTTTGCGGCCGGTGATTCTTCCATCCCGGAGACGGGTGGCCGGTGCGCCAGGCTCGATTTGCCTTGCGCTCTCCTGCCAGGCCAGCGTCAGCATGCGCTCGCCGGCGAGCAGCATCGCCTCGAGTTCACGCGCCGGCGCGCCGCCAAGGGCGCCCAGCAATTCGGATGGCATGCTGGCGCACGAAACGAACGGCGCCGCATACAAGGTGCGTCCGAACAGTTCCGCCAGCGTGGTCGCGCCGGCGATGCCGAGGCCCGAACCGCCGGCGTCCTCGGGCAGGCCGAGTCCGAGCCAGCCCATTTCGCCCATCTCGCGCCACAAGGCGCGATCCACCGGCCGCGGTTTGAGCGAGTCGCGGCGCAACACGGCCTTGTCGTAGCGCCCGCCGATAAAGTCACTGGCGGCGTTGCGCAGCATCGCCAGAATGTCTTCGGAGTCGTCCATTTCTTCCCTTGTCAATTCAGTAATCGGTGACCCATAAACCTGCCATTAACTGACACTGTATCATTTTTCAGAAAAATATGGCATCATTTGATCAAGCCGACGAAGAGCGAGCTGCATAGACAACCGGGGCTAGTCCGAGGCGCGGTTGCGAACCCCAATCTGGAGACGCGCAATGAAAATGAACGACACGATCGGCGCCGGTGCCGCCCCGGCGGCACAAGCAAAGGCGCCGGCCAGCAGCTGGTATGCGCTGGCGGTGCTCACGCTGATCTACTCCTGCCACTTCCTCGATCGTTCGATGATCTCGATCATCGTCGAACCGGTGCGGCGCGAGTTTGGGCTCAGCGACAGCCAGATCGGCCTGCTGACCGGCCTGGCCTACGGCGCCACCTTTGCGCTGGCCGGCATTCCGCTCGGGCTGATGATCGACCGCGTGTCGCGGGTGCGCCTGCTCGCCGTGCTGGTCGCGGTCTGGAGCGGCATGACGGCGCTGTCAGCCTACGCCAACAGCTTCATCCACCTGCTGCTCGCGCGGATGGGCGTTGGGGCCTCCGAAGCTGGCGGCTCGCCCACCAGCCTGTCGCTTATTTCCGACCTGTTCCCGCCAAACAAACGCTCGACCGCGGTGGGCTGTTTCTTCCTCAGTAATGCCTTCGGCGCGACCGCGAGTATTTTCATTGGCGGATTCGTCACCGCGCAGTACGGCTGGCGCACAGCGATGCTGATCGCCGGCCTGCCCGGCCTGATCCTGGCGTTCGTACTGTTCTTCACGGTCAAGGAGCCCAAGCGCGGCGGCACCGACCTGACACAAGTGGTCGCAAAGCCGGCCGGCCTGGGCGAAGTAATGCGCTTCTTCGTCGCCAATCCGGCCATGCTGCACCTGATGCTGGGCGCGGCCATCCTGACCGCGGCGATTGCCACCATCGGGGCCTGGCTGCCGTCGTTCGGCATGCGCTTTCATGACTTGTCGATCAAGCAGGCCGGTATTGCGGCGGCCATCGCAGCCGGTTTTTGCGGCGCGATCGGTTCCGTCCTTGGCGGCATCCTGAGCGACAGGCTGGGAAAATCGAACGCTCGCCGGCGGCTCGATTTCTGCACCGTGATCTGCTGCCTGGCGCTGGTCATGGCGACCATCGGCGTGTTGAGCACCTCGACCCCGGTGTCGATGGTTCTGCTCAGCGCGACCATGTTGTGCGGTTTTGCCTGCTACCCTGCCTCTTTCGGCACGATGCTCGGCCTGGCCGATTCGAACATGCGCGGCATGACGGCGGCCAGCCTGCAGATCGTCACCAACCTGATTGGATACGGGCTCGGTCCCTACATGGTCGGCCTGCTGTCGGACTATATCGGCGGCGCCGGTTCGCTGCGCACGGCGATGGCGATCGTCATGGGCGTCTGCTTTCCCTGGGCCGCCCTGCACTTCTGGCTGTCGGCGCGTGCGATAGCGCGCGTCAAGCCCATCCTGTAAAACAAAAGGAGTATATTTTGAAAAAATGGCAATGTTTTTTCTGTGGTTTCTACTATGACGAGGCCCTCGGTTTGCCCGCTGAGGGAATCGCCGCCGGCACCAAATGGGAAGATGTTCCGGAAGACTGGGCCTGCCCCGAGTGCGGCGCCGTAAAGGCCGACTTTGCGATGTTTGAAGTGTAATGAATAGCGAGACACTGATTGTTATCGGCGCCGGCCATGCGGGCGCCGAGGCTGCGGTCGCCGCGCGCCAGGGCGGCTATGCCGGCAGGATCGTCGTCATCGGCGACGAGCTGCCGCTGCCCTACCACCGACCGCCGCTGTCGAAGGCGTATCTGCATGGCGGCGCTACCATCGAATCGCTGCTGCTAAAGCCGCAGGCTGCGTACGACAAGGCCGAAGTCACGTTGCGCCTGGGCTCGCGCGTCGACCGCATCGACCGTGCGGACAAGGCGGTGGTGCTGGCCGATGGCGAGCGGCTGGCGTACTCCCAGCTGATCATCGCTACCGGCAGCCGCGCGCGCCCGCTGAACGCGCCCGGCCTGCCAAGCCGATCACGTCCATCCAATCTTTTCTACCTTCGCAATATCGACGACGTCGAAGCGATGCGCCCGCATTTTGTCGAAGGCAAACGGCTCGTCATCGTCGGCGCCGGGTATATCGGACTGGAAGTGGCGTCGGTCGCGCGCAAGTGCGGCCTGCAGGTGACGGTGCTGGAGGCGGCGCCGCGGGTACTGGCGCGCGTCACCGCGCCAGAGGTGTCGGCATTCTACGCGTCGCTGCACGAACAAGCCGGCGTGCGCATCCTGGCCGACAGCCAGATAGCGCAAATCAACCTCGACCCACAGGGCGCGATTGCATCGCTTGGCACTGCCGATGGCGCCCTGATCGAAGCCGACCTGGTGATCGCCGGAATTGGCGTAGTGCCGAACCAGGAGGTGGCGCAGGATGCCGGCCTCACGATCGATAACGGTATCGCCACCGACAACTGCATGCGCACCTCCGACCCGGATATTTTTGCGATCGGCGACTGCAGCAGCCATCCGAGCCAGGTATATGGCCGCCGGATCAGGCTCGAGTCGGTGCCGAATGCACTGGAGCAGGCGCGCTGCGTGGCATCGGTCGTATGCGGCGCGCCGAAACCCTATGTATCGGTGCCGTGGTTCTGGTCCGACCAGTACGACCTCAAGCTGCAGATGGTGGGCCTTTCGCAGGGCTACGACCAGGTGGTGTTGCGCGGCGATCCGGCCAACAAGTCATTTGCGGTGTTCTATCTGCGTGAGGGCGCGGTGATTTCCGCCGATTGCATTAACCGGCCGCTGGAGTTCGTACCGCTCAAAAAGCTCGTGACGGCGCGTGCTGTCATCGCGCCGGAACGGCTGGCCGACGAATCTGTGACGTTGAAAGAGATTGCGGCGTAATCGTCGTTTCCCCGGCTGGGGAAACGGCAGCCTAGCGGCGCGAGATGGCATCGGCGATAGCCGCGCCAGTGGTGATGGTGGAGTACAGTGGAAGACTTTGCTGCACCATGAACGCATGCGATTCTGCGGTGGCGCCGGCGACGCAGTCTTCCGGCACCAGCACCTGGTAGCCCAGATCCGAGCCGCACAACGCCGACCCCGACACCGCCACATTGCTCGATACGCCACACACGACCAGCGTATTCACGCCGCGGTTGCGCAGCTGCTGATCCAGGTCCGTGCCATGGAAGGCGACCAGGCTGAATCCCCGCGCATGCAACACATCACGCGGATCAATCGGCAGGCCCGCCACTGTCTCCACGTCGGGCGTACCGATGCGCATGCGGCCCTGCTTGACCGAGCGCGCCAGGATCACATTGGTCAACGGCACGTCGGCGAAATCGGGCCGGTGCGCCACGTGAAGGTGAAACACCGGGAAACCGGCCGCGCGAAACGCCGCCGCCAGCGCTGCAATCTTGTCGACGATGCCGCGCGATTCGGCCTGCTCGGCCAGCGTGGCAAAGGGCGACAGCTCGCGCTCGATCACGCCGCGCTGGCATTCGCTGATCAACAGCGCCGGCCGGTCAGACGGCCCCAGGCCGCGCAGCGCCATTAAAACTGCTCCAGGTAGCCCAGCATGGCAGGAGACGGCGATTTTTTACCGGGATCGTAAAATGGCGACAGCACGCCGATCAGACGCGGCAAGGTGGCCTTGCCGACCTTGGAGCCGACTTCCTTCGCCCGCGCCACCGACGCTTGCGCTTCCTCGGGCGTCATCTTTGCGCGGTCCACGCTCAGCAGGTATTCGGCCACCCGTTCGGTATGCGAGCGGATATGCTTGACGGCGTAAATCAGCGCATACAGGCGGTACAGATAGCTGAACAGGCCCTTGCCGTAGATGGCGTGGTAGACCTGGAACGCCACCTCGCGATGTTCGAATTCCTCGGCCAGGTGCCACTTCCACATGGCGACCGAATCGGCGTCGGCGCCTTCCAGAAATTCGTTGAGGTCTTCGAAGAACACTTCGGCGCTGCTCGAACCCATCGCCTCGAAGCCTTCCGAGTACGCCAGGTTGAAGCGCAGCGACTTGGTCTTCAAAAAGCGATCGTAGTCGTCCTTGTACGGCTTTTCGAGTTCCTGCATGCCCTCGTAGCCCAACGCGTACAAGGCCTTGTTGAAGGCGACGTGCTGCTTGCAGTGCTGGACTTCCTGCTTGATGAAGATATCGAGGTCGGCATGCAGCTGCGTGTGCTTCGGATCGAGCACTTTTTTGGCCGCCATCATCACCTTGATGAGATAAGGCTCGATATGCGCGGGCACGGTCGAAGCAGCGTTATAGCGTTGCGAGAATTCGAGGCTCGGGGCCCACTTCGCGCGCATGGTGGAGAAATCCCACTTTGGAAAACGGACTTTCATCATGATATTTCCTCTTTGACCATGCGTTCGAAAAAATAAATACTCGTCACTTTTAGATTAAAACATGGCGCACCGCGCCTGTCAAACCAGGCGCGGCCGCCATCAAAGGCGATCAGCTGCCGTTGAAGACCGGCTTGCGCTTCTCGCGGAACGCGGCGATGGCTTCGACGTGGTCGTTGGTGCGGGCGGCAACGTTTTCGTACGCCATGCCCAGGTCCATCATGCTCGCGGCCATCTGGCGCAGCGGGACGTTGATGGTCGATTTGCTCCAGCGCAGCGACTGGGTCGGCATGGCGGCGAGCTTGCGGGCGTAGCCGGTGACGAATTCGTCGAGCTCAGCGGCAGGCATGGCCTTGTTGATCAGGCCGATCTTGGCCGCTTCGACCGCATCGAGCTTTTCGCCGGTAAACAGGTAGTGCTTGGCGCGCGCATAGCCGATCAGGTGCGGCCAGATGATCTGGCCGCCGTCGCCGGAGGTCAGGCCGACGTTGTTGTGCGGGTCGCCGAAACGGGCCGTGTCGGTCGCGAAAATGACGTCGCAGAACAGCGCCACGGTCGAGCCGAGGCCGATGGCGTCGCCATTGATCTTGCCGATGATCGGCTTGTCGCATTCGAGCATGCTCATGACGACGCGCTTTGCTTCGCGTACGCAGCGATAGAAAGCGGTCGGGTTGTCATACAGCCATTGCATGTACTCGATGTCGCCGCCGGCGCTGAATGCGCGGCCGGCGCCCGACACCACGATGATTTCGCTGTCAGGATCTTCGACGACGTCATAAAAAACGTGCGACAGCTCGGTGTGCGACTCGCCATGGAAGCTGTTGAGCGTGTCCGGCTGGTTGAAGATCACGTGCAGGATTTTGCCATCGCGCTCGAACTTGATGGTCTTGTATTCGGATAATTTCATCGTAGATTCCCAAGTAGAAATGTGTCAATCGGTCTCATGCGCGACGACCCGGAAAATTGGCGGCCTGCTACGCTGATTTGATTATAACTGACGTTTCGTCAGTTTTCAAAGGAATAAATGAGGGGGTAACGGTTATTGCACGGGATGCTTGGAAGGGCGACGCGCTGTGGGACCGCTGTCGCCCTGGTGACCTTACCTGGCGAGTTCCTTTTCCACCGCTGCCACGAGGTCCGGGTGGTCCGGCGCCACGTCGGGATTGAAGCGTGCCGCCAGGGAGCCGTCGCGGCCAACCAGGAACTTCTCGAAGTTCCACAGCACATCCGATGGTCTGTCCTGCTTGAAGCCATACCCGGCCAGCTTGGCCAGCATGGCGCCCTGCCCCGGGTCGCTCGCGCCAGGCGCCGCCGCCGTCAGGGCTGCGTACAGCGGGTGCTGATCAGGACCTTTGACCGAGACTTTCTCGGCGAGCGGGAATGCGACCCCATACGTCATGCTGCAAAATTGGGCGATCTCACCGTTGCTGCCCGGCTCCTGATCGCCGAAGTCGTTGGCGGGGAAGCCGATCACGGTCAGGCCGGCATCGCGGTGCTGCTCAAACAACTTCTCCAGCCCCTCGTACTGGGGGGTCAGCCCGCATTTTGACGCTACATTTACAAGCAGCAATACCTGGCCGCGATAGTCGGCAAGGGTTGCCTCGCTGCCGTCCATGCGGCGAAAAGGAATGGTATCGATAGCGCTCATGCTGTTCTCTCGGTAGGTGAATAGGCGTTGACGGCCGGCGCCGCCGCCGTGGCCGCCGGCGCCTGGACGCCCTCGCGGTCAGCCCTGGTGCGCAGCAGGAAGTACGACAGCGACGGAATCAGCAGCAACGCCCCAATCATATTCCAGAGGAACATGAACGTCAGCAAGATGCCCATGTCGGCCTGGAACTTGATTGGAGACCAAGCCCAGGTGACGACGCCGGCCGCCATCGTCACGCCGACCAGCCCGACGATCTTGCCGGTGAAGTCGAGCGAAGCGGCGTAGGCCTGGGCCAGCGTGGCGCCGCGCCGCTGCATGGTCAGCTGGATGCTGAGCAAGTACAGCGCGTAATCGACACCGACGCCGACGCCGACGGCGATCACCGGCAGCACCGCCACCTTGATGCCGATCTGCAGCCACACCATCAGCGCCTCGCACATGATCGACGTCAGCACCAGCGGGATAATCGCCACCACCGTGGCGCGCCAGCTGCGGAAGGTCAGGAAACACAGCAGCACGACGGCGCCGTACAGCACCAGGTGCATGGTCCAGAAGCTCTTCTTGACGACGATATTGGTCACCGCCTCGATGCCGGCATTGCCGGCGGCAAGCTGGAACTGGCGCCCCGGGGCATCGTGTTCGGCGGCGAACTGCTCCACCGCGTTGACCACGCGGGTCAGCGTTTCGGCCTTGTGGTCGGCCAGGTACGCGACGATCGGGGTCACGCTGCAGGCACGGTCGGCCAGGTCAGGACGGTCGCCCTGGAAAATGGCAAACGCCTGCGAACGGTTGGTGGTGTTGCGCGACAGCGCCTGCCACTTCGGGTTCCCTTCGAACATGCCGGAGGTGCCGCGGCGGATGCCGTCGCCCAGCGACAGCGTGGTCTGCACGCCCTCCACCTGGCGCAGCATGGCGCCGAGGCGGTCCACTTCCACCAGGTTCGGGTACGAGAAGCATTCGCCCGGCGGCGTCTTGAGCATCACCACGAACTGGTCGGTGGCGAGCGCGTAGTTGGCGGCGACGAACGCACTGTCGCGGTTATAGCGCGAATCCGGGCGCAGTTCGGGCGCGCCGGCATTCAGGTCGCCGATCTTGATGTCCTGACTGACCACGATGGCGCCGGCGCCGAGCGCGGCGGCAACGAGCACCATGATCGTCGCATTGCGCTTTTCGCACAGGCGCACCAGGCCGTTGCGCACCGACTGCATGATGCCGCCGGCGTTCGGGTTGCCATGGTTGGCGACGCTGCGCTTGGCCGCCGTGACGCTCACGCCGGTGTACGACAGCGCCACCGGAATGAGGATCAGCTTGGTGAAGATCAGCACCGTCACACCGATGCTGGTGGTCAGCGCCATTTCGCGGATGGCAGGAATATCGATGATCATCAGCACCGCGAAGCCGACGATATTGGTCAGCAGCGCGGCCAGCCCGGCCATGAACAGGCGGCGGAAGGTATAGCGCGCCGCCACGTATTTGTGGGTGCCGCGGCCGACGTCCTGCATGATGCCGTTCATCTTTTGCGCACCGTGCGACAGGCCGATGGCAAAGATCAGGAACGGCACCAGGATTGAATACGGATCGAGCACCAGTCCCATCAGGCGCAGGATGCCGAGCAGCCAGACCACGCCCAGCAGCGCGGAGCATACCAGCAAGGCGGTGCTGCGAATGCAGCGCGTGTACAGCAAAACAAACAGCGCGGCGATCGCCACCGACAGCGCAAAATACTGCATCACCGCGTACAGGCCCTCGATCAGGTCGCCGACCAGCTTGGCGAAGCCGACGATGTGCACCTTGAACTGCGGCGTTTCCAGCGTGCGCACTTCCTTTTCGAGACGCTGCGAGAAGGCGGCGTAGTCGAGCGGCTTGCCGGTATCCGGATCCTTTTCCAGCAGCGGCACGACGATGATGGTCGACTTCATGTTGTCAGCGATGAAACTGCCGACGATGCCGGCGCGCGCCACATTGTTCTTCAGCTGGCGCGTCGATTCCGCTCCGCCGTCCCAGCCGTCCGGCATGACGGCGCCGCCGCGATAGCCTTCTTCGGTGATTTCCGTCCAGCGCAGGCTCGACGTCCATAGGCCGCGCATCCAGGCGCGGTCCACGCCGGGCATCAGGTACACCTTGTCGTTAAGCTTCTGCAGGGCGAGCAGATAGTTCTTGTCGTAGATGTCGCCGCTGGTGTTTTCCAGCGAGATGCGCACCGAGTTGCCCATGCCTCGCAACGATTCGCGGTTGTCGAAGTAGTTCTTGATGAATGGGTGCGAGCTCGGGATCATCTTCTCGAAGCTGGCGTTGACCGGCAGCTTGACCGCGTGCCAGCCCAGGAACAGCGACATCAGCGCGCACACCAGCACCATCAACGCGCGGTGATTGAAAATGAATCGTTCGAGCCAGGACCCGCTGCGACGATCGAACATCGCTGGGTCGGCGATGACGGGTAGTTCAATCGATTGGTGGGCTGATGCCATGCTGTGACTCCGTTGGATCTTGCGTGAAAAACTACGTTACTTGAGAGCCGCCTGCTGCACGCCGCGCAGCCCGACCAGCACCACCTTGTTGTCGGCCGCCTGTACCACCCCCGAAAACAGGGTCGGCCGGCTCACCGGCTGCGGCTTGAAACTGAGGCCGTCGTCGGTGCTGAGCAGCAGGTCGCCGCCCTGGCTGACCAGCAGCATGCGCCCGGCCGCGGGACTGTCGGCGGCGGTGACGGCCCCGAGCAAGCCTGTATCGATCTTGTTCCAGGTCTTGCCGGCGTCGGCCGAGCGGTAAGCCGACCCGCGCAGGCCCGCGGCGAGCACCGTACTACCCTGCCCGGCCAGGCTGAAGAAGCTGCCGGCGTATCCGGTTTGTAGCGGCACGAAACGCTCGCGCGCACGATCGAGCCTGAAGACGATGCCTTTCTCGGAGCCAATGTAGACATCGCTGCCGATGCCGCGCAGCGTGTTCAGGTGCAGCAGCGAGGCGTACTCGATCTTTTCAATCCAGGACTGCCAGGTCTTGCCGCCGTCGCGGGTGGCCAGCAGCGTGCCGAACGAGCCGCACACGAAGCCATTGAGCGGGTCGCTGAACCAGACGTCCAGCAAGGCCTGTTCGGGGCCGCCGCCGTAATTGAGCTTCATTTCTTCCAGCAGGCGGGCGCCGTCGGCGTCGCCGTTGGCTGCCAGCGCCGCAAAGTGCGCCTGCAGCTGGGTCGCGGCGCGGCGGCCGTCGAACTGGCGCGTCCAGGTGCGGGCGTTGTCGGCGGAATGCAGAATGACGCCGTCGTGTCCTACCGCCCAGCCGCTTTGCGGGGTCGGGAAATGCACCGCCAGCAGGTCGGACGATACCGGCGACTGTCGCTGGGTCCAGCTGACGCCATTGTCGTCCGAGGTGATGATCAGGCCCCGGATGCCGACGGCGACCAGGCGCTTGCCGGCCAGCGTCACCGCGGCCAGCTGGGTCGACGTGGTCAGCCGGGTCGGGCTGGAGGGCACATCGAGGGGATCTTTGAATATGTTCGGCGCGGCTTGCGCCGGGGCGAAGGACAGCGCGCAGGCGGCTGCCAGGATGATCAGGTAACGCACATCAGTCTCCTTGCCTTGCACGGGTACCAATTGCCGTCATCCGCGCGAATCGCGAAACGAGTTCGCGCGGATGAGGTGCCGAGGTACCTCGGTGTTATGCCCTGCTTATCGAACGCCGCTGCCCGCCATCGAGTCCGGCGTGAAGTAGTTCGCGGGCCGTGGCGCCACCTTGTAATTGCCGGTGTCTTCCGGACGCGGGCCGGACTGCTTGGACTGGTTACCGTAAATGCCGCGGTTCAGGTCGTACAGCGCGTAGTTGCCGCCGCGTGGCGCCGGCTTCTCGTATTCCTGCATCGAGGCCAGGTGCATCAGGTGATGCGGCTTGCCTGCCTGGTCCAGGCTGTAGTAGATCGAGATGAGCCAGCTGTCCTCGTCGAAGTAGAATACCTTCTTCTGCTGGACGTGGCGCTGGCCGGCCTTGAGCGTCGCTTCGACAACCCACACGCGGTGCAGCTCCCAGCGCAGCAGATCCGGATTGGCGTGATTCTTGCCCATTGTCGCTTCCAGCGAGGCATTCTGGAACTTGTAGTCGTTATACGGAATCAACATCTCCTTCTTGCCAATCAGCTTGAAGTCGAACTTGTCCATCTTGCCGTCGAAGCCATTGATCTCGTCGTAGATCAGGATGCCGCCGGAGGTGGTGGCCACGGTGTCGTAGTTGAACTCCGGCGCGAGGCGCACGCGGCGCTGACCCGGGATGTAGCTCCACGCCATGCTGCCCTTGTTATCGGCGCGCAGGAACTGGTGGCGCAGCTGGATCACGCCCGCCTGGGACGTCGGATAGGTGGTTTTCGCGGTCAGCACCCAGTACGGCTTGTCTTCCGGGACCGCCTGGATGGTGTTATCCCAGTACAGGTTCTGGTTGTCGACGGTCTGGGTCGACGAGCGCGTGATCACGCCGGAGCTGTTGGCCAGACCGGCGTCGATGTTCAGGCGCGAGTGCGGCAGTTCATAGCGCAGCAGGCCGTTCCACATCACTTCGTAGCCCGACTTCGGAATTGGGAACGGGACCTGGGCATGGGCGCCGGTGATGCCAACGCCGCCGCTGGTCAGCTTCGGGTTGTTGATGCGCTTGACGGTGTTCTCGTAGATCCAGTTCGGCAGGCATGCCGAGCGGCGCGTCGGATACACATCGATGGCGAAGGTCGCGTAGCGCTTGAACAGCTCCTTGGTGGCGTCGTCGATCTTGTCGGCGTACTTGGCCAGGTTGGCGTTGGTGACGCGGTACAGCGGCTTGTCTTCCGGGTACGGGTCGGCGAACGGCGCGCCGCCGGCGGCGCCCATGGTTGGCTTGTAGTTGGCCGGCGGGGTGCAGATGCCGCCTTCCCAGCTCGGAATGGTGCCTTCCTTGTTGCCGGCTTTTTCGGCGCCCATCGGCGTCAGCGTGGTGCCGAGCTGCTTGATTTCTTCGGGGGTGGCCCCGGCCATTGCCTGGCCGGCGAGCATGACGCCGGCGGCGATCATCAAGGCGGTATTCGATCGTTTCATGTTATGTCTCCTGCTGGTACATTGATAGAAAAGGCGATGCTTCAGAACGAGGTCTTGAAGGTGAACACCAGCCAGTCGTGGTCCGACTGCACCGCGTTCGAGCCATTTACGGTCGTCACCAGCCCGGTGACAGGGTTGGTGTTGTAGCGCGCACGGGCATCTGCATACCTGAGCGAGAACTCATACTTGGAGTACAGCTTGCCGGTGACGCCGATGGCGAACGACAGCGCGCCTTCGTTGCCGCCGCCGAGAGCGGCGCCGTTGCCGCGCACCTGGTAAGCCAGCGACGTCGGCATCGATACGTCCCAGCCGGGGAACGCCTGTGGCCACTCCGGTGTGAAGCCGAGGTTGACGCCGACCGCATTGCGGGTGGCGCAGCCGTCACGCTTGGACTGGTTGGCCGGGCAGGCGTAACCTTCGCCGAAGAAGCGGTTAGGATTCTTTGTCACTTTGTCGAGATGGCTGAAATTGATCTCGCCTTGCAGCGTGCCGCCCTTGAACAGCGGGTTTTCCGGCATCAGCCAGATACCGTTGACCAGCGCATGCATGGTATTGCCGCGCGCGCCTTCGACCTCTGCATACGTCGGGTCGGTACCGGCCGGCAGGACCGAGAAGCCCGACGGCGAATTGAGCGCGGTGTTTTTACGGTACGACAGTTCGGCGCCGACGCTGACCGACGCGATGTTCTTGGTGAAGCTGGCGCCATACAGTTCGGTATCGCGCGCAAACGCCAGGCGAATCGCCGCCGGCGCTGCGAACGGCGCCACCGGCACCCGGCGCAGCTGCGTGAAGGCCCACGGCAGCTTCTCGTCGAACTTGCGGTAGTACAGGCCGACACTGCCTGACAGCGCAGCCGGGCTGTAACGCAGGTTGATGCCGAAATTACCCTTCTTGTCAGTCGGCCCGAAGTCGGCGCCGTTGGCGATGTTGAAGTTACCCGGGAAGTTGGCGGCGAAATCGCTGCGCGAACCGTCCGATGGCGCGAAGTAGGTGCCGCCCGGGACCAGGCGGAATGGCTTCCAGTCCAGGCTGTACTGTGCTGCCACCGACACTTCATCGGTCAGCTGGGCCTGCACGGAAATCTGCTTGAGCGGCAGGAACAGCTCTTTCGCTTCGGCGCCAGGATTGGTTGCCGACTTGATGGTGTCAACCGGGCCCTGCGAGTAGGCGATGCTGTTGCCGATCGAGTACAGCGACTCGCCCCAGTAGACATTGTGCTGGCCGGCCTTGGCGCTGACCGAGACGCTGCCGACGGCCACGTTGGCAAACACGAACGCGTCGAGCACCTCGCCGGAACTGCGGATGTAGCGCTGAGTGTAGCCGTTAAAGACGTCGTTCTGGTAGGCGCCGCCGACGGTCAGCGCCGGATTACGGCGCGATGTCTTGCCGTAAGCGGCATCGTGCCAGGCGGCGCCGCTCAGGCGAAAGCCGAATTTTTCGGCGTAGATGAAGTCGATCTCGGACAGCAGGTCGAGACGGTTGGTGACCATGTCGCCCTTCTCGAATCGCCCCTCGGTTTCATCGTAACCGGGCAGGCCATAGAAAGACTTGTTGATGTCCTTGGCACGCACCCCGCCGGTGTAGCGGATGGTGGTATCCCAGCGCAGGTCGATCTTCGGATTCCCCGTCTGGATCGAATCGGCACGGGCGGCGCCGCCTGCAAGGGCCGTCACGGCCAGCGCGATCGATGCTGCCAGCGTGGTGCGCGAAAAGCCTGCCTTAAGTTCGTTTTTCATTCTACTCAACCCCTCTTTTATGTTTACTCGAAATGGGTGTTGCGTTGGTATCCGGCTGGCAGTGTCTCCTTATGCTCGCCGTATTACTGACACATAGTCAGTTTTCGTAGTAGGCCATAATTTTCCTGACACGTCAACAGTTATGCCGGGATTAATTTTTCTGGGTTGCCGACGTGGCAAAAAAATTCGGCCTTTTCCCGAGATAGAACTTGCCCCTTTCCCTGTCCCATTTCATAATCTGTAAAAATGACGATGTGTCGGTTTTTTCGTGGCGCGCCGTCCTCCGCCCATCTTCCGACCAGGACTTCCATGCGAATTTTCGCCGCCACTTCCCGCTATATCCAGGGCGCCGGCCAGCTCGACGAACTCGGCCGCCATACGCGCGATCTTGGCGAGAGCGCCGTGCTGGTAGCCGACGCCGCGGTGCGCGAGCTGCTGCAGGAACGCATCGCGCGCAGCTTCGCCGTCGCCGGCGTGACGCTGCAGGTGCTGGCGTTTCCGGGCGAAGTGACGCACGCCGCCATCGACACCATGCTCGCCGCGGCGCGTGAATGCGGCGCCGACGTCATCGTCGGCGTCGGCGGCGGCAAGGCGCTCGACGCCGCCAAGGGCGTCGCCCGCGCGCTGGGCGCACGGCTGGTGTGTGTGCCGACCATCGCTTCAAACGACGGTCCGGCCAGCGCATCGATCGCCGTCTACAACGACCAGCATCTGATGGTCGACGTGCTGCAGCTCAAGCGCAATCCCGACCTGGTGCTGGTCGACAGTGCCGTCGTCGCCCAGGCGCCGCTGCGCTTCTTCCTGGCCGGCATCGGCGACGCGATCTCGAAAAAATTCGAAGCCGAGGCTTGCCACAAGGCCGGCGCGCTGACGCTGTTCGGCGCACCGGCCTCGCATACTGGCCTGATGGCCGCCGAGGCCTGCTACGACCTGATTCGCCGCCATGGCGCCGCGGCGGTGGACGCGGTGCGCGAAGGCCGCGTAACCGATGACGTCGAATCGGTGATCGAAGCGACTGTCCTGCTCAGCACAATCAGTTTCGAGAACGGCGGCCTGTCGGTGGCCCACGCGATTGCACGCGGCCTGCCGTACCTGCAACGCGCGGCGGGGACTCTGCATGGGGCCCACGTCGCCTATGGTCTGCTGGTGCAGCTGACACTGGAGCAGCGCCCTGCCCCGATGATCGACGAGCTGACCGCCTTCTATCGCAAATTGGGGCTGCCGGCGCGGCTGGCCGACCTGCTCGGCGCCGACGCCAACGCAGCAGAATTCGATATGCTGGCCGAGCAGTCCATGCGCAGCCCGAGCGCGGCGCGCTTTGCGCCGCCGCTCGACGCCGGCCAGCTGCGCCGCGCCATTGGCGCGCTCGAGGCGCAGGGATGAGCGGCGCGTTCATGCGCCGCGTACTGCTCGATGCACGCGACGGCCAGGTCAGCGCTTCGCTTGAAGACGACTTCCACCACTTCAAGGTCGAGCTGGCGCACGATGGCCGCGTGGTCACCGCCGTGCGGGCCGATGCTGTGCGCCACCCATGGACCACCTGTCCTCAGGCAGGCGCGCAATTGCAGGAGCTGGTCGGCTGCGCAGTAGCGACGCGCGCGCAATCAAGTATCGACGCCCACCAGCAATGCACGCATCAGTACGACCTGGCGCTGATGGCGCTGGCCCAGGGCGTGCGCGGCGGCCAGCGCGAATACCTGGCCCGGGTGGACGACCCGGTCGACGGGCGCCAGCAGGCCACCCTCGTACGTGACGGCGCTGTGGGCCTGACATGGACACTGGAAGGTTCGACCATCGTCAGCGGCAGTTATCTGCAGGGCGCCAACCTGCGCAAGCTCGACATGACTGCGATTGCAGATGCCGACCTGGCGGAGGCGGTCATGCTGCTCAGGCGCAGCGTGATGGTGGCGGGTGGGCGCGGCATCGATTTCGATGTCTATCCCAGCCTGGAAGTGTTTGCCGGCCGGATGACCGGCGCCTGCTACGCATTCCAGCCACAGCGGCTGGCCGAGGGCCTGCGCGTCAAAAAATCGGTGCGCGACTTCAGCCCGTCCAACCTCTGAAAGGAAGCAACCATGTACGATGTCATGGCCGGCATACGCGTGATCGAAGTAGCCGAATACACGTTCGCGCCGGCGGCGGCCATGATCCTGGCCGACTGGGGCGCCGACGTCGTCAAGGTCGAGCGGCTGCCGCGTGGCGACTCCTTGCGCGATTTGCGCCTGCCTGGCGCCGACGGCTTGGTCAATCCCTTCTTCGAAGCGGGCAACCGCGGCAAGCGCAGCATTGGCATCGACCTCCATCACCCGGAGGGTCGCGCGCAGCTATACCGGCTGGTCGCCGGCGCCGATGTGTTTGTGACCAGCCTGCGCGGTAGTGCGCGCAAAAAAATGGGCATAGAACCTGCCGACCTGCTGAAGATTAACCCAACACTGATCTACGCCCGCGGCACCGGGTATGGGCTGCGAGGGACGATGGCCGATGACGCCGGCTTCGATTATCCGTCAACCTGGTGCCGCGCCGGCGCCGCGTTCGCGCTAACCCTGGCCGGCGGCGAGCCGCCCAAGCCGCCCAGCTCGATCGGCGACCTGGCCGGCGGCGCCACGCTGGCCGGCGCCATCGCCGCCGCGCTGTTTCGGCGTGAACGCACCGGGCGCGGCGCCATCGTCGACAACGCCTTGTACCAGGTCGGCACTTACCTGATGTCGCAATCGCTGCTGGCCAGCAGCATCGGCGCCCCCGCCCTGACGCCGCATCGCCAGATCGACGCGACCATCGCACTGGCCAACAGCTACCGCACGCGCGACGGTCGCTGGATTGCCCTGAGCTTGCTGCGCGACGACTGGTGGCCTGACCTGACCGTGCACCTCGGCCGCCAGGATTTGCAGTCGGACGCCCGCTTCATCGATGGCCCCGCGCGTTATGCCAATGCGCACGCCCTGGTCGGGATCCTGAACGAGGTCTTCGCCGGCGCCGACTACGCCGAATGGTGCGTCCGGCTGACCACACTCGAAGGGGTCTGGGCGCCACTGCAAGATGCCGCTGAAGTACTGGCCGATACGCAGGCCACCGCCAACGGCTTTGTCAGCCGCATCGATATCGACGGCGACAGCGCGTACATGACCGGGGTATCGCCGGGCCAGTTCGACGAAAGGGAAATCGGGAAATTGAGCAGCGCGCCCGGCTTTGCCGAACATACCGATGAAATACTAATCGAGAGCGGCCTCGACGACGACGCCATCGCCGCCCTGCGCGCCGCCGGTGTGGTGTGCTGAAATGAGACAATCATGACTAACAGCTTGAAGGGCAAGGTGGCAGTCGTCACCGGTGCCGCGGCGGGACTGGGACGCGCAATCGCCGCCAGCCTGGCACACGAGGGCGTCCTGGTGGCCATCCTCGGCCGGAATGCCGATCGCTTGCAGCAAACCGCTGCCGAACTGGGACTACATGTGATAGCGCTACCCTGCGATATCCGCGATTCGGCTCAGGTGCGTCGTGCATTTTCAAAGGTGACGGAAACGCTTGGCGGCGTTGATATCCTGGTCAACAATGCCGCCACCTACACGCCGTTCCTGCTTGAAAAAGCCAGCGACAAAGATCTGCGCGCAACCTTCGACACCAACGTCATCGGCCCGGCGTTCTGTATCCGCGCGGCGGTGCCGTCGATGCGCGCGCGCGGCGGCGGCGACATCGTCAACATCTCGTCGGAATCGGTGCGCCATCCGTTCCCGTACCTGACGGCCTACGCTGCTTCGAAGGCTGCGCTGGAAAACCTCGGGCTCGGCCTGCGCGCCGAACTGCGCGCCGACCGCATCCGCGTCACCACGCTGCGCGTCGGCTCGATGACGGGCAACGAAACGTCGCTGCGCTGGCCGCCCGGCATGCTGGACAAATTCATCGCCGCCATCGCCGCCTCGGGACACGCCGCCTTTACCGGCGCCGGCATGTCGCCGCAAGTGGTGGCCGACCACCTCGCCCATGTGCTGGCGCTGCCGCGCGAGGCCAATCTCGACCTGATCGAGCTGCGCGCGCTCTGATCCGGCAATTTACGCTTCCGGGTGCGCCTCGGAGATGAAGTGATCGATCCGCGGCGGCGTGCTGCCGCTGTGCAGCGCCCACAATTTCTGTTCGGCCGCCAGGTCGGCCATCGTCGCCCTGCCGCGCTGGCGCAGGTACTGGCGCCATGAATCGACGACGAAGCGCTCGACATAGCTCGTCTCGCTGCCCAGGTCGCGATATAGCCGCCACAGGCTGGCGCCGTCGCGGCGCCGCACTTTGCCGATGGCATACGCCTGGCGCACGAATTCATCGCGCTGCTCCGGCGCCACCTGGTAGCGGATTTGCACGGCAATGGTGGCGTTTTCCGGCAAATCGTCGAACGCCTGCTCACCGTGCAGCGGGTTGCTCGCTTCCGTCACTTCCGGCAGTTCGCCGAGGCGCGCGGGCAGCCGGTGCATGACGAACATCACTACCATCATCAATGCGGCGCTGGCGGCAAGCGTGGCCTGGGCGCCGGCATGCGTGGCAATCGCGCCCCAGAACGCGCTGCCGGCCGCCATGGCGCCCTGGAAGACCAGCATGTACACGGCCAGCGAGCGCGCGCGGATCCAGCCCGGCACTGCCGACTGCAGCGCCAGCATGTTGGTATTGCCGACGGCGATCCAGGCCACGCCCGACAGCGCCAGCGCCACGCAAAGCAGGGGCAGGCTGTGCAAAAATGCCGCCGCCAGCGTGGCCAGCGCGTACATCACCACCGCGAGCGACATCATGCGGTTGATGTCGACCTTGTCCTTGAGCCTTGGCAGCAGCAGCGCGCCCGCCACCGAACCGCCGCCCATGCTGCCCAGCAGCAGGCCGTACGCCCCTGCCCCGCTGCCGGCCAGCAGTGGCAGCAGCGCCCACAACGCACTGGCGGCGCCGACAAACAGCACGGTACGGACGATCTGCACCTTCATCATGTCGGAATGGCGCACATAACGCAGCGCGCTGTTGATGCCGGAGAGGAGATTTTCGGGCGGCAGCTGATGCACCGCCTTCGGATTCTTCCAGAAGACGACCACCACCAGCGCCGCCCCGAGCAGCAGCGCGCCGAGCGCGAACACCGCCAGCACCCCGGCCGCCGATACCACCGCGCCGGCAATCGCCGGTCCCACCGCACGGGCGGAGCTGTATGACAGCGCCGACAGCGCCAGCGCCGACGCCAGCATTGGCCGCGGCACGCTTTCGGATTGCGCCGTGAACCAGGCCGGCCCCTGCAGCGCGAATCCGGTGCCCAGGCAGAAGGTCAGGAACAGCAACATCCACGGCCCCGGCCCGCCGCCCACCGACAGCACGCAAAGCAGCAGCGCGCACACCACCATGAAGGCCAGCACCGACATCAGGTAGCGGCGCCGGTCGAGCAGGTCGGCCATGACGCCGGCCGGCAGCGCGAACAGGAACGACGGCAACGCGCTGGCGGTCTGGATCAGCGCCACCATCAGCGGCGACGTGGTCAGCGAGACCATCAGCCAGGCCGCCGCGACGCTCTGCATCCAGATCGTCAGGTTCAACGCCACGCTGGCGCACCAGAGCCGCCGGAACGTCCGCTGCCTTAGCGCGGACCAGATACTGTCAGGACTGGACATACGGTCTCCGGTGAATCGTCTGAATTTGCGCGTTTTGGTGCTCGCACGCTTGCCGTGGCGCGCCGCATGCGCTATAACATCAAAAATATAATTTCGTCAGCTACGCTTACATTCCGGGTACATTTTCATGAACAAAGAAGTCACACTGAACAAACAGGGCCAGACACTCGGCCGCAAAGGGCTGGAAAGCCGCGCAAAATTGATGGAGGCGGCGCGCCGCCTGCTCGAGACCCATTCGCCGGTCGAGGTCACCGCGGTCGCCATCGCGGCCGAAGCCGGCACCTCGCCCGCCAGCTTTTACATGTATTTCGACGACACCAAGGACATCCTGTACGCACTGAGCGAAGTAGCCGGGCAGGCGATGGCGGCAATTCACCCCATCTTCGACGAGCCCTGGGTCGACGAAAACCTCGAGCAGCGCGCCATGGATGTGGTGCAAACCATTGCCAACGTCTGGGCCGAACACCGTCAGGTCCTGCGTTTCCGAAACATGGAAGCCGACCGCGGCGACCCTCGCTTCGAAGCGCTCAGGATGAGCACCTACATTCCTTTCATCGAGCGCTTCGCGCAGCGTATTTTGACCATCAACCCGGCTGGCGAAAACCGCCGCCGCGCGGACGCGTACGCCGAGGCGACCGTTTTTCATGCTGCCATGGAGCGCCTGTGCGCCACCGAGCCGGATGTGATGGAGCGCGGCCTCGGGCAGAAGCGAATGAACGCGGCGCTGGCCAGGCTGATCTGCCTGACACTGCGCAGCGGGCAGAATGCGAAGAAAGCCGCTGCCGCACCAGCGCCTGCAAAGAAAGCTCCCGCCAAACGCGCAAAAGCGGCCTGACGGCGCTCCAGGCACGCCACGCTCCTCAACGCGCTCCGGCGCGCTCCAGGTCCGCCAGCTGCTCCAGGTGGAAGTGCGAATTACCCAGCGCATGCTCGATGCAGGTCATCCGCTTGAAGTAATGCCCGATCACGTATTCCTCGGTCACCCCGATCCCGCCATGCAGCTGGATCGCCTGCCCGCACACGAAATGTCCGCTGCGTCCGATGTGTACCTTGGCCGCGGACAGGGCCTGCGCACGCTGCTGCGCCGTTCCCGCCATCGCCGCCATGGCCCGGTGCACCATTCCGCGTGACAGCTCAAGTTCGATCAGCATTTCGCTCATGCGATGCTGCAGCGACTGGAAGGTCGACAGCGCCACGCCGAACTGCTGCCGTACCTTCAGGTAGTCGCGCGTGATCCACAACGCCGCCTCCATCACGCCGAGCGCCTCGGCGCACAGCCCCAGCAGGCCGTGTTCATGGCCGGCCAGCAGGGCTGGGTAGGCGCCGTCGATCTCCCCCAGCAGGTCCGACACCACGACCCCATCGAGCCCGATATCAGCGGCCCAGCGGTTGTCGATCAGCCTGACCGCCGTGACGCTGACGCCGGGCGCCTTCGGATCGAGCAAGAACAGGCTGATGCCATGTTGGTCGCCATTGGCGCCGGCGGTGCGGGCCGATACGATCAGCTGGTCGGCCAGGTTGCCGCCCACGACCGCGACCTTGTGGCCGTCGAGACGCCAGCGGCCCTCATCAATCGCCGTGGCGTTGGTGCCGACATGGGCGACGTTGCCGCGCGCCGCCGTCTCGATGTGCGCCAATACCGGACGCTCCCGACCTTCGATCATTGGCGCCAGCAGCAGCTGCGCTTTGCCGGCGTCGCCGCTGGCCAGCACCGTCTGCGCGGTCAGCATGGCCACGGTCCAATATGGCTCGACGCACAGCACCCGGCCGAGTTCTTCCATCAGTACCGCGCTTTCGATGACGCCGGCGCCGAGGCCGCCGACATCTTCCGGCAGCGACATGCCGAGCCAACCCATGTCGGCGATTGCACTCCAGCCGTCGCGGTCATCCTTGCCGCGCTGCGCAAACGCGCACTGGGCTTCCAGGTAGCGGCGCGCGCTATCCTTGAGCATCTGCTGCTCTTCGTTCAGTTGAAAATCCATTTACAGCTCCAGGAAGGTTCGGGCAATGATGGTGCGCTGGACCTCGTTCGAGCCGCCGTAGATGGTGGTAGCGCGGCGGTACATGTAGTCGGCCACCACGCCCGGCGCATCGCCCGGCCCTGGCGGCCAGTCCATCTCGCCGGCCGGGGTGTCGTGCGGGTCGGCATACAGGTAGCTTGCATGCTCGCCCAGCGCCTCGACTTGCATCTGGCCGATCTTCTGCAGCAGTTCGGACCCGCGCACCTTGAGAAGCGAGCCGACCGGCAGCTTGCTGCCGCCCTGCTTGTCGTGCAGCGCGCGCAGCGACAGCCACTCGAGCGCGGCGAGGTCGATGTCGAGCTGCGCGAGGCGTGCCGCAAAGCCCGGGCTGTCGATCAGGCGGCCATCGCCACACGGCGTTCGGGCGGCGACCGCGCGCAGCTGCTCCAGGTTGCGCTTGTTGCGCGGCCATTCGGCGCTGAACGCACGTTCGAGGTCGAGCAGGTGCTTGGCGTAGCTCCAGCCCTTGCCCTCCTCCCCGACCAGCAGCGTGGCGGGCGTGCGCACATTGTCGAAGAAAACCTCGTTCAGGCTGTAGCCTTCGCCAATGTCGATGATCGGGCGGATCGTGATGCCAGGCGCGTGCTTGTCTACCAGCAGCAGCGATATGCCGCGCTGGCGCGCCTGCGGATCGGTCTTCACGAGCACAAAGATCATGTCGGCCGTCTCGACGAACGAAGTCCAGATCTTCTGGCCGTTGATGACATAGTCGTCGCCGTCGCGTACCGCGCTGGTCGACAGCGAGCCGAGGTCGGATCCGGCGTTCGGTTCCGAAAAGCCCTGGCCCCAGAACACGTCGCCATTCAGGATGCGGGGGCCATATTGGGCCTTCATCTGTTCGCTGCCGAAGGTCATGATGATCGGGCCGATCATCTTGAAGCCGGCGGTGTCGACCGCCGGCGCGCCGGCCATGAATGCCTCTTCGTCGAAAATGAACTGGCGCACTGGCGACCAGCCCGGGCCGCCCCAGGCGCTTGGCCAGTTGGCGCCGGCCCAGCCTTTGCGGTTGAGGATTTTGGTCCAAGCGCGGGTGTCCTCGCGCAGCGGGTGGAAGCCGCGCCGCGTGCGTTCGGCCATGTCGGCCGGCACCGCTTCGCGCAGGAATGCCCGAACCTCGGCGCGAAACGCGACATCCTCGGCATCGATGTCAAAATTCATGGGTACTCCAGTTAGCTCTGATTGAAGGGCACGCCCTTGTCGGGCCGGTAGTCTTGCGGCAGGCCGAGAATGCGTTCGGCCAGCGTATTGACCAGCACTTCGTCGGTGCCGCCGGCAATGCGCAGGCTCGGGTCGAGCCATGACAGCGCGAAGTCGCGCACTGCGGTGGCGTCGTGGTTCATCCGGACGCCATCGGCGCCCATCAGGTCCAGCGCGAGAGCGGCCAGACGCTGGCGCGTGCGCCCGAGCAGCAATTTGCGCATCGCGCCCTCCGCCCCCGGCTCCTTGCCGGCGGCGATGGCGGCGATCGCGCGCCGGTGGATCGATCGCAGTCCCTGGCGCTCGAGGAAAGCCTGGGCAATGACGGCGCGTACTTCGCCATCCTCAAAAGCCGGCCGGTCGTTGAGCAAAGTGCGCTTCGCCAGGTCGACGAATGCGTCCAGCGTCGGGCCGTAGCCCGATTCGTCCGTCACCGAGTAGCGTTCGATCATCAGAGTTTCGACCGCGACGCGAAAGCCCGCACCGACCGCGCCGAGGCGCTGGCTGTCGGGCACGAAGACATCGTCGAAGAACACTTCGTTCAGATCCGGGTCGTCGACCAGGCGGCGGATCGGACGCACCGTCACGCCGGGCGACTTCATGTTGAGGAAAAAGTAGGTCAGGCCGGCGTGCTTCGGCACCGTCGGGTCGGTTCGCGCGATAACGACGCCCCATTCGGCGACCTGGGCCCAGCTGGTCCAGACCTTCTGGCCATTGAGCTTCCAGCCGCCGTCGCACGGCTCGGCGCGCAGGCGCAGCGCGGCCAGGTCGGTGCCGGCGGCCGGTTCGGAGAACAGCTGGCACCAGATTTCGTCGCCACGCATGGCAGCAGGTCCCAGCCGCAGACGGTCTTCTTCGGCCGCGTAGCGCAGCATGATCGGTACCGGGTTGCCAAGGCTGACGCTGAAGTAATTGAGCGGCAGCTCATAGCGCATCTCGGCTTCGCAGAAGACGATTTTCTCCAGCTCGGTGCGGCCGGCGCCGCCGTAGGCAACCGGCAGCGTGATGCCGGCGTAGCCGTTGGCCGCCTTCAGCGCCTGCCAGGCGCGGCCCAGCGCCAGGTCCTGTTCGAATGCGAGGCCTTTGCGTACGGCGCCCGCATAAGCCGGCGCATGCACGGCCAGCCAGGCGACCGCTTTTTCCTGGTAGGCCTGCAGGTCTTGGGGGAGCGCTTGATTCATGTCGTCGACCTCAATGGGCGGTGGTGAAGGCGGCGGTGCCCAGCAGGCGTTCGCGCCAGAACGCCGCGGCGCCCAGTTCGAGCGCCAGCGCGCGCGAGCGCCGGTAATGGTGGTGCGGCATCGCTTCCCAGGTCACGCCGATGGCGCCGTGGGTCTGGATGGTCTCGCGCGCGGCGATCTCGTAAGCGTCGGTCGCGGCCACGCGGGCGGCGGCGGCAAGGCTGGGCCAGGCCGGGTCCTGCGCTTCGAGAGCGGCGAGCGCATCGAGCGCACAACCGCGCGCCAGCTCGATGCGGATGAAAATATCGGCCAGTTTCGACTTGATCGCCTGAAAGCGGCCGATCTGCTGGCCGAAGGCTTTGCGTTCGAGGGCAAAGTCGCGCGCCATGTCGAGGCAGGCCTGGGCGCCGCCGACCTGTTCAAACGCGGTGCCCAGCGCTGCCAGGCTGGCGACCTGCCACAGCGCCGCTTCGGCAGGCGCACCGCTGGCCAGCACGGTTGCGGCAGCACCGTCAAAAACCAGCGTGGCGGCTGCGCGGCTGTTGTCGATGGCCGGCTCGCTGCTGCGGGTGACTCCTGGCTGGCTCAGATCGACCAGCAGCAGAACCAGTCCGGTGGTGCATGCGGCAGGCACCAGCGCCCATGCCGCGCTTGCGCCGAACGGCGTGATGGCGGTGGTTCCCGCGATTGCGCCGCCGTGCCACTGCATGCGCGGCCGCAGCGCCAGGCCGGCCGCACCCGGCTGGCACAGGGCCAGGCAGGCATGCTGTTCGCCGCTGGCGAGAGTGGTCAAGCTGCCCTGCCCCGCCAAGCCAAGGCCCGCCAGCAGTTGCGCGACCGCCGCGCTGGCGACCAGCGGCAGCGATGCGCTCTTGCGGCCGACCTCTTCGGCCAGCACGCACAGGCCGCGCCAGCCGAGGCCCAGGCCATCGTGCTCCTCCTGCAGGGCCGCGGCAGGCCAGCCCAGGCCGACCGCGCCATTCCACAGCACGCTGTCGAAGCTGCCTGCCTCCTCCAGCATCTCTTTCAGGTGTTCGGGCAGGGCGGCATCATCCAGATAGCGCCTTGCCTGGTCGCGGATCATCGCAAAATCGTCGGTGTGGTCGGACATGGTGTTCTTTACGTTGTGAGCGGGCGAAACAGCGGCAGGAACACGTCCTCTGCCTGCTCGAACGTCACCTCGACACGCTGGCCGATATGGACGTCCTGCGGCGGCGTGCCGACGATATTGGTGGTCAGGTTCAGGCCGGGCTGCTCGTCCAGATGGACGATGGCGATTGCGTACGGGACGTCCACGCCAGGCAGCCATGGCTGGTAATTGAGCGTGACCGCTTCGACGGTGGCGCGCCCCGACATCACCTGCGGCGCCACATTTCGGCTCATGCACTTGGGGCAGATTTCGCCGGCGGGATGGATCCAGTGGCTGCAGTCGGCACAGCGCTGCATGCGCAGCTTGCCGTCGGCGCCGCCGGTCCAGAAGAACCGGTTGGTGTCGTTCAGCAGCGGCAAAGGTCGTAAGGTGGTCATCGGCGGATGCTTCCTGAAAGTGAAAATCCAATAACTGTCATAACGTCAGTTTTATGATACCACAGCATTTCGGCCCTGCGCGGCGATTTTTGCGTTGGCAAAATCGATCAGGTCGGGATTGGCCGGGTTATGCGCCAGCATGCCGCCGTCGATGACGTAGGTCTGTCCGGTGATGTAGCGTGCTTCGTCCGACGCCAGGAAGCACACCAGGTTGGCGATGTCGGCCGGCTCGCCGAATTCCTGCGTCAGAATGTGGCGTCCCATGACTTCGATGACGTCGGCCGCCACCGCGCGCGCGGCGGGCGTGAGAACCAGGCCCGGCGCAATGGCGTTGGAGCGGATACCCTGCGGACCGTGCTGGGTGGCGATCTGGCGCGACAGGCCGATGATGGCGGTCTTCGACACGTTGTAGGCGATGCGCGACATGTCGCCCGAAAAACCGCCCGCCGAGGCGGAATTGACAATGGAGCCCTTGCCGCGCGCGATCATGTGCGGCAACGCGTACTTGCAGGCGGCGAGGTAGGCGCGCAGATTGACCGCCATGACCAGGTCCCACGTCTCGAAATCGATATCGATGGCATTGGTGTCGCGCGCATGCACTTCCGGCGTACCGATGGCCGCATTGTTGTGCAGGACGTCGAGGCGATCGAAGCGCGCCACCGTGCCTTCGACCAGCGCTTGGACCGAACTGACGTCGCCGGCGTCGAACTGCACTGCCACGGCGTTGTTGCCAAGGTCAGCGGCCAGCGCTCGGGCCATGTCCATGTTGCGGTCGCCGATGACGACGCTTGCGCCCTCGCTGACCAGCCGTCGGCAGACCGCTTCGCCAATACCGGATGCGCCACCGGTGACAATCGCTACCTGATCCTTGAACCGTTGCATGTGCTTCTCCTGAATGTGTGGGATTAATTCCAGCGCTGATGCGCAATGGTGCCGCCATCGACGCGCAGGTCGATGCCGGTGATGAAAGTGGCGCCCGAACCCATCAGCCACATTACGGCAGCGGCAATATCGTGCGGTGTGCCGATTCGCCCCGCGGGGCAATCGGCGACCACTTTGGCAACCGCCGGGTGCTCGCGCAGCTCCTGCAGGCCCTGCGCGGTGGAGATCACGCCAGGGCTGATCGATACCAGGCGGGCGCCCTGCTTCGCCCAGCGCAGGGACTGCGATTCGACGCGCAGCTGGTTGCCGCGCTTGGCCACCAGGTAGGCCAGGTTCCTGTCGTCCCAGCCAGGCATGGCTTGCACCGCCCGGGCCAAGGCATCGGCGGGCGCAAGCGCCAGTTCGCGTTCGACCTCGGGCGGGACGGTGACAAACTGCGCCCCCATGCTGGCGATGACCACGCCCACGCTGCCCGGCACGGCGATACCGGCCATCGCGTCGAGCAGATGCGCGGTGCCGGCAAGGTTGACGGCATAAATACGCTCGGCATCGAGTGCCTGCGATTGCGAGATGGCGGCGGTGTGCACGAACGCGCGCAAGGTGCCGAGGGCCGCCACCGCCGATGCCAGCGCGTGGGCCGACCGCGGCTCTCCCAGGTCGAGCAGTTCGCCGCTCACATGGAAGCCCTCTTCCTTCAGCGCGGCGATGGCGCCATCGAGCCGGCCTGCGTCGTTGTCGGCCAACAGCAGCTGCACGCCGCTGCCGATCGCGCGGGCGCAGGCCAGTCCCATCGCCCCCATGCCGGTTACTACGATTACCTGCTTCATTGCGTCTCCTTTTTGTTAACGCCCGGACCAGTGCGGCGCGCGCTTATCGACAAACGCCGCCACGCCTTCGCGCGCATCGTCGCTGGCGCCAAGCTGCGCGATCGCCGCTTCCATCTGCGCGCGCAGGCCGGTTTCGCCCGCGTTGCTCGCGGCGCGGGCGATTGCCAGGCTGGCGCGCACGGCCAGCGGCGCGTTGGCCGCCACCGTTTCCGCCAGCGCGATGGCGCAGGACAGCACATCGCCGTCGGGCACCATGTAGTTGACCATGCCGTGTGCGTGCGCGCGGCTGGCCGCCATCGGCGCTCCGGTCAGCAGCATCTCCAGCGCCAGCGCGCGTGGCAGCGCCAGCGGCGCGCGGTACACGCCGCCGGCCGCGGCCAGCAGGCCCCGCCGAACTTCCGGCAGCACCATCACCGCATCGTCGGATGACACCAGCAGTTCGCACGCCAGCGCCAGTTCCAGTCCGCCGCCCAGCGCCATGCCGCGCACGGCGGCAATCCACGGCTTCGTGCGCGGCGCATGGACGAAGCCGCCAAGCCCGTTGCCGTCGACCGACAGCTGGTCGCCGTGGCCCGCCGCAATGTCGCCCAGATCGGCGCCGGCGCAAAAGCACGCCCCGGCACCGGTGAGGATCGCCACGCGGATGTCGTCGTCCTGCTCGACGCGGCGGACGCTCGCCGCCAGCGCGCGCGCGGCGGCGACGTCGATCGCGTTGCGCTTGTGCGGACGGTTCAGCGTGACCAGCAGCACGTGCGGGCCAATCATCTCCGTCAGAACGGCATCCATGGTGTTTATTCTTTGGTCAGGAGGTTCGACAGCCCTGGCAGCGGCGCCATGCTGGCGCCGCCATCGACCAGCAGCGAGGTGCCCGTGATGTAGGACGCTTCGTGCGACGCCATGAACAGCACCGCGGATGCGATTTCTTGGGGCTCGCCGGCGCGCGGCACGGCGAAACCGGCCGAAATATGCGCCGACTGCGCATCGGTAACGGCGCCTTTCATGCGGTCGGACGCGATCATGCCTGGTTCGACGACGTTGACGAGGATGCCCATCGGGCCGAATTCCACGGCCAGGCCGCGCGCGAAGGCATTCATGAATGCCTTGGTGGACGCGTACGGAATCAGGCCGGGAATGAAAGTGCGGTTGGCCGAACCGGACGAAATGTAGATCAGCCGGCCCTTGTCCGGCGCCTTGGACAGATGCGGCGCCGCGTCCTTGGCAACCCAGAACAGCGAATTGACATTGCTCTTGATGAGGTAGTCGAAGGCATCGTCGTCCATGTCGACGATGCGGCCGTGGGCATTGTCGGCCGCGCAATGGACCACCACGTCCAGGCGTCCATGCTCGCGCACGGCGTCGTCGAACATGGCTTTTACCGCCGCGCGCTCGGAGATGTCGCCGCCGACAAGGCTGGCCTTGCCGCCGCGTTCGATGATGGCGGCGACGGCCGATTCGCCATAGCTGCGCGTACGCGCCGAAACGACCACGGTTGCGCCTTCGGCAGCGAAGGCGTCGGCGATTGCCTTGCCCATGCCACGGCCGGCGCCGGTAACCAGCACGACTTTGCCTGCATAACGTTGTTGCATTTTGTGTCTCCTCTGCTCGATTGGATGATTTTAGTTTTTTAGTTGACGGACGCGGCGTTTTGTATAAAACTGACACATCATCATTTTTTGATCTTGATCCTAATTTGCACAGGTGTCAAGCAATGTACTTAACGCGACTGGCAAACAACATGCGACCGACGACCCCCTACCCGAACTTGTTCAGCCCACTCCAGATAGGCAAGCTGACGTTGCCCAACCGGGTGGTCATGGCGCCCATGTCGACCAACCTGAGTGGCACCGACGGCGCCGTCACGCCGGCGCAGATCGCGTTCTACCGCGCCCGCGCCGCCGGCGGTACCGGCATGATCATCGTCGAGTTCTGCTGCGTCGATGCCGCCACCGGCCGCTCCGAACACCGCCAGCTGAGCCTCGAGACGGCCGCCATGGTCGATGGCCACCGCCAGCTGGTGAATGCCATCAAGGATGCCGGCGCGGTGGCTTGCCTGCAGCTGCAGCACGGCGGCCAGGGCGCCAAGCGCGAACTGCTCGCCGACGGCGTGGCGTGGGCGCCGAGCGACGTCCCGTCGCGCAAGGACCCGACGCAGCTGTCCGCCCGCGCCATGACCGAGGCGGAAATCGAACACACCATCGAGTGCTTCGGCCGGACCGCCGAACTGGCGGTGGAAGCCGGCTACGATGCGCTGGAGCTGCACGGCGCCCACGGCTACCTGCTGACCTCCTTCATATCGCCGATGACCAACCATCGCACCGACGCCTGGGGCGGCGACGAAGACCGGCGTCTGAATTTTTCGCGCCGGGTGATCGCCCGCGTCAAGCAGGCGCTCGGCGATCGCCCGCTGATCTACCGCTTTTCCGCCGACGAATTCAGTCCGCTCGGCCTGTCCATCGACGACATGGAGCGCATCGCCCCTAAGCTGGTGGCATATGGCGCCGATGCGCTGCACGTATCGATCGGCACCGGCTGGACCAGCTTCGACAAGGTGGTCGAACCGATGTCGATGCCGGAGGGCTGGCGCATTCCGTACGCACGGCGCATCCGCCAGACCGTTTCGGTCCCGGTGATCGCGGTAGGCCAGATACGTTGGCCGGCCACCGCCGAACGCGCGGTGGCGATGGGCGACGCGGACCTGATTGCCCTTGGCCGCACGCTGCTGGCCGACCCTGAATGGGCCAACAAGGCGCGGCTGGGAGCGGACGCCGAAATCCGTCCATGCACCTCCTGCAACTATTGCGTGACCATCAGCTCCGGCCCGCACGGCGCCATCGGCTGCGCGGAAAATCCGCGCACCGGCCATGAGCTCGACGCCATGCCAGACGCCGGCGCCCTGCGCGGGACGCGCGCGATGGTCATCGGCGGCGGCCCGGGCGGCATGGCAGCCGCGCTGATGCTCGACCAGGCCGGCTTTGCGGCGGAACTGTACGAATCGCGCGCCACGCTCGGCGGCGGTCTGATCGCGTCCGCCGCGCCGCCGCTCAAGGACAAGCTGCGCTGGTATCAGGACTACCTGGAGCACCGGCTCGCCAACAGCGCCGTCAAAGTCAGTGTCCGCACCCGCATGGGCGCCGAGCACTTCGGCGGCGTGCCGCCGGCCATCGTCGTGATGGCGGTTGGCGGCCGGGCCAACGCCATGGTCATCGACGGCATCGGCCTGCCGATCGTGCATGACGCCTACCAGCTGCTGATGGGCGACGGCGGCGCCCTGCCCGCTGCCGGCGGCGATCCGTTCATCGTCTACGGCGGCGGCGAAACCGGGTGCGAATCGGCCGAGTACCTTGCCGACCGCGGCTACTCGGTGGTGCTGGTGTCGCGCTCGCCGGCGCGCCAGCTGGCGCGGGCGGCGGAGATGGTGTACCGCAGCGTACTGCGCAAGCGACTGGCAGAGAACGAGCATATCCGCATAGTCGACAACAGCAGCATCAGCAAAATAGCGGCCGACGGCCAGGTCACCCTGCGCGACAAGGACGGCAAGGAAAGCATGGTCCAGGCCTGCGGGGTGCTGATCGCCCAGGGACGGGTGCCGGAACAGGCACTGGCCGCGCAGCTGCGCGCCGCCGGCATCCCGGTGGTGGCGATCGGCGACGCGCGTCAGGGTGGCCGCATTGGCGACGCCGTGCACCATGCCTACGCCGCCGTCAACGCGCTGTGTTCAACGGCCGCCCCGCTCAAGCAGCTGGCCTGCTAACAGAAAAAAAACCGGCCACCGGCCCAACGAATACAGAGGACATCCTGCATGGATCTGCACTATACAAAAGAAGAGCTGGCATTTCGCGACGAGGTGCGTACCTTCCTCGCTGAGGCTTTGCCTGCCGATGTCGCGCGCCGCAGCGTCACCGGCATGCACCCACCTAACGAGCCGGATCGCCGCTGGTGGAACCGCGTGCTCAACGAACGCGGCTGGTCGGCGCCGCACTGGCCCAAGGAATTCGGCGGCACCGGCTGGAGCCATGTGCAAAGCCACATCTTCGAGTACGAAAGCCGCATGGCCGGGGCGCCGGAACTGCGCTGGCAGGGACTGCGCCTGTTTGGCCCGGTGCTGTACACCTTCGGCACGCCGGCGCAGAAGGCGCGCTACATCCCCGGCATCCTGTCCGGCGACGAAATGTGGGCCCAGGGCTTTTCCGAGCCTGGCGCAGGCTCCGACCTGGCGGCGCTGAAGACCACCGCGGTGGTGGACGGCGACGACTACATCGTCAACGGCCAGAAGCTGTGGACTACCGAAGGGCAATTTTCCGAGCAGGGCTTCTTTTTGGTCCGCACGGCTGTCGGCGGCAAGCCGCAGGCCGGCATATCGATGCTGGTCATCGACATGAAGGCGCCGGGCGTGACGGTCCGGAAGATCCAGATGATCAACGGCGACGATTCCACCTGCGAGGTTTTCCTCGACAACGTGCGGGTGCCGCGCGCGAACCTGATCGGCGAAGAGAACGCCGGCTGGAGCCAGGCCAAGTTCCTGCTATCGAATGAGCGCACCTCCAGCGCGGATATCTACAAAGCCTTCGGCGACCTGGCGCGGATCCGCCATATTGCGCGCCACGAGATGAAGAACGGCCGGCCGATCATCGACGACGCGGTGTTCGCGCGCCGCCTGGCCGAACTCGAGGTCGATGTCCATGCGCTGAACTGGTCGGTACTGCGCGTGATGTTCGAAGCACCGAGCGAATACTCGATCGGTGCCTGCGCCTCCGTGCTTAAAGTGCGCGGATCGGAACTGCAGCAGCGCCTGACGGAACTGGGCGTCGAGGCGCTGGGCCAGCGCAGCCTGCGCATGTTCCGCCGCGAGGAAGCCTTTGCGCCGCCTTCGACCGACCCACTGTGGCCAGCCTACGCCCCTGGCGTGACGACCGACCTGCTGTACCTGCGCGCCTGCACCATCTTCGGTGGCGCGAAGGAAGTTCAGAAAAACATTATCGCCAAGCTGGCGTTCGGACTCTAATCATGGATTTCTCTCTCTCTGACGAACAAAAGATGCTGGTAGACGGCGCCCGTCGTTACCTGCGCGAACGCTATAACCTGGAAGGCAAGCGCGCCGCCTCGCGCACCGGCGACGGCTTCTCGCGCCAGCACTGGGAGCGCTTCGCCGAATTCGGCTGGCTGGCGCTGCCGATAGCCGAAGAAGCCGGCGGCATGGGAGGCAGCCCGGCCGACGTCGCCTTGCTGATGGAGCAGCTGGGCGCCGCGCTGGTGGCCGAACCGGTGATCGACAGCGCGGTTCTGTGCGGCGCCTTGCTGGCGCGTGCCGGCGAATCGAGCATTGCAGCCGAACTGCTTGGAGAAATTGCCAGCGGCGCATCCATCGTCGCCCTTGCCCATGTGGAGCAGAATGGCCGCTGCGAGTACGACACGCCTGTCGCGACCTGCGCCATGCAGACGGTCGACGGCTGGAAGCTGGTCGGCATCAAGCACCGCGTGTTCCACGGTGCCAGTGCGGACCGCATCCTGCTCACCGCACGGCTGGACGGCGGCAGCGAAATGGGCCTGTTCGTGATCGACCCGAAAGCGCAGGGAATGGCCCTCAATTCCTACGAGGTGATCGACGGCACCCGTGCCGCCGACATCCGGCTCGAGGCGGTGCGGGTGCACGCCAGCGCGCTGATCCTGCGCGGCGATGCCGTCAACGAGGCGCTGGCGCATGGCTGTGACCTGGCGGTGCTGGCCATGAGCGCGGCGGCGATAGGATCGATGGATGCGGTAATGCAGATGACCAGCGAATACCTCAAGACGCGCGTCCAGTACGGCAAGCCGCTGGCGCAGTTCCAGGCGCTGCAGCACCGCATGGCCGAGATGTTCATCGAGACCGAGCAGGCGCGCTCGATCGTGATCCACGCGCTGGCCAGCATCGGCAGCGCCGACACCGGCGAAGTGCAGCGCGCCATATCCGCCGCCAAGAGCCTGGTGACGCGCGCCTGCCGCTTTGTGACGGGCCAGGGGATCCAGCTGCACGGCGGCATCGGCACCACCGAAGAATATGCCGTTGGTCACCATTACCGCTCGATGCTGGTGTACGACTACCGCTTCGGCGACGCCGCTTTCCACCTTGACCGCAGCGCCGGCCTCGCGCCAGCACTGGCCGCTTAACCTTTAGCAGAATAGCGAACCGCCCATGCACCAGCACCTTCCCCTCTCCTTTGCCGACGACCTCGAACACAACGCCAGGTGGTACGGCCAGACGCCGGCCTATACGCAGGATGACCGCGTGCTGACCCACGCTGGGCTGCTGTCGCGCGCCAGGCAGCTCGGCGCGGCGCTGTATGCAGCAGGCGCGCGGCGCCAGGACCGGATCGGCATGCTGTCGATGAATTCGATCGAGTACGGCGAAGTGATCGCGGCAACCCAGTGGGCCGGTTTCATTCTGTCGACCGTCAATTTTCGCCTGGCCGGGCCGGAGATGGAGTTCATCATCAACGATGGCGCGCCGCGCGTACTGATCTTCGAAGCGCAGTACCTGGACCTGATCGCGCAGCTGCGCCCTGCCCTGCGCAGCGTGGAGACCTATGTATGTATTGGCGGTGCCACCGAGTGGGCGGTCGACTACGACAGCTTCATCGCCGGCGGCGCGCCGGAAGGCCCGCCGATCCGCGCGCGGGAGGACGACATCGCCTGCCTGATCTATACCAGCGGCACCACCGGTCGGCCCAAGGGATGCATCTGGGGCCACCGCGAATTCCGCCAGCTGGCGCAGGTCGACAATTTTCTGGCGTCGATGGAGCAGACGGAGCGCGGTTTGATCGTCATGCCGATGTTCCACATCGGCGGCCTGGTGATCAGTTTATCGCTGCACTTCCGTGGCGGCTCGGTCTACCTGCACCGCCAGTTCGAGCCGGCCAGCGTGCTGCAGGCGATCGAACGCGACAAGCTGACCTTCCTGCTACTGGCGCCGACGATGGTGCAAATGGTGCTGGAGCAGGAGGAGCTTGAGCGAACCGACACGTCGAGCGTGCGCATGATCATGTATTCGGCGGCGCCAATGCCCCTGCCGGTGCTGCGCCGTGCGATTGAAGTATTCGGATGCGGCTTCCTGAACCTGTTTGGCCAGACCGAGATATGCATGTTTTCGCTGTCGCCGGGGCAGCACCTGCCCAACGGGACGGAGAAGGAACGCGCTCGCCTCGGAAGTGTCGGCAATCCCTATCCGAACCTGCGCGCGAAGATCCTCGACGACGACGGCAACGAGTGCGCGGCTGGGCAGCCAGGGGAAATTGTCGCCCAGAGCGCGGCCATGTTCCGCGGCTACTGGAACAACCATCCGGCTACCATCGAAACGCTGCGCGACGGCTGGTGCCATACGGGCGACATGGGCAAGATCGATGAAGACGGCTTCCTGTGGCTGGTCGACCGCAAAAAGGACATGATCATTTCCGGCGGCGAGAATATCTATTCGCGCGAGGTGGAGAACGCGATCGTCCAACATCGGGCGGTGTCGGAATGCGCGGTGATCGGACTGCCGGATGCGAAGTGGGGCGAGGTGGTGTGCGCCGTGATTACCCTGAAGGCCGGCCAGGCGGCGAGCGAAGACGAGATCATCGCCCACACCCGCAGCCTGATTGCGAGCTACAAGAAGCCGAAGCGGGTGATCACTGTGGGCGAGCTGCCAAAGCTGGTCACGGGGAAGATCAACAAGATGGCATTGCGACAGCAGTACGCCGGCTAGCCAAACATGCCGGCGTCGACGCCGACGCTGTCGAGAATCTCGACGTCGCCGAAGCGCGCCGCCGCCATCAGGCGTATCGGGCCACGCAAAAGATGCAAATCCTGCAGGTTCTCGCTCAACACCTCGGCATAGACCAGCGGGGCCACGGCCTCAATCGCATCAACGATGATGCTGCGGACCCGGGCGCCATCCCGCTCGCCGGCGATAATTGCGTCGGCCGCAGCCTGCAATGCGCGCGGCACCACCGCAGCTGCCTGGCGTTGCGCCACTGTCAGCTTGACGTTTCGGCTCGACAGCGGCACCCCGTCGGCATCGCGAACGGTCGGGCTGCCGACAAACCGGCTGACCGGCAGCGACAGGTCGCTAGCAATGCGGCCCATCATCTGCAGCTGCTGCCAGTCCTTCTCGCCCATATAGCAGGTACAGCCCCCGATCATGTTCAGGAATTTGCTCATGAAAAGAGCCACCATGTCGAGGTGGCGGGGCTCGGTCAATCCTGGACGATGCATGCCCGGTGCGCTGACCTGGGCCATCGGCGGCTCTGGAAAGATCTCCTCGCCGCGCGGAATGTAGAGCAAGCCGGCGCCGGCGCCGCGCGCCAGTGCGGCGTCGCGCTCCACATCGCGCAGGTACGCAGGATTCGAACCCGCCGCCCAGGGGAAGGCCATCTCGCCGGTCCAGAACATGATGGCCACATGATTTTCCGCGGAAGCCTGGCGCAGCAGCGACAAATGCCCCGCATGCAAGGCGCCGCTGGTGCCGACGAAGCCGATCGACTGGCCGGCGGAGCGGAAGGCGCCGAGCGCTTCATCAAGCACTGCCCTGTCGCGTACGATGATCATGCGGTTTTCCTTTGTGCCAGCGACCCGACCGGCGCTGGGACATCGAGCACCGTGCGCCAGCCAGGGGCCGCGGCGGCAATGCGGGGCAGGAAATTGACCGCGCGCGCCGCATTCAGCAGGGCCGCGCCGTCGGGCCCGGCCTCATCCGACTGCAAGCTGAATTCGCACCGGATGGTTGGCGAGCCCTCGATCGTCACCCGCCAGTTGGGAGTCGTCTCCGACGCGCGCCAGTCGCCGCCAATGTCGAGCCGCGTGGTCTGTTCATTGACTAGAGTGTAGAACGGCTGTCCGCCGGAATAGGCAGTAAAGGTCCAGCGCACGCCCGCGGCGCTACCCTCGGGCACACTCAGGCCGCTCGGCTGCAGCACCATGTCCTCGGTGCAGGCGCCGTACTCCTTGTTGGTGAGCCGCAGTTCGTCGAGCGTGATACCGAGGCCTTGCGCGACGATGCTGGCAGACTGTCCGATACCCCACATCCACATGCGGTCCACTTCCGACAGATCTGCAGCCGGATCGAAAGCGCCTGGCGGGATTGGCTGGCCGATGCCGACGTACTGCCCCAGCTGCACCGCCGACGGATAGCGCGGCACGAAGTTGCGCTGATGGGCGCGCAGCATGCGGATATTGCTGGAGTAGCCGGAGCAGAACAGCGGCAGGACGTCGCTGATCAGGCCGGGGATATTCCCGCCGGCGATGAGGGCGGCGCCGCCTTCGAGCGCCGCGCTTTGCAGCAAATCGTATTCGGGCGTACTGGGCAAATACCAGCCGCCGATGCTCGAATACACGCTGGTACCGGCGCGCAGAAATTTCGCCACGACGTCCGGCTGCCAGTTCAGCGCGTGCCACGCCATTACATCGGCGCCCAGCGTCACCAGCTCGTCGACATTGCGGGTCGCCTTCAGACCGATGGGCGCTACGCCGACGATCTCGCCGACATCCATGCCGTCCTTGTCAGGGCTGTGGACCAGAACGCCCACCAGCTCAAACGCAGGATTGTTCAGCACCAGGCGCACCACTTCGCTACCCACGCCGCCCGTATAACAAACGATAACCCGCAATGCCATGTCATTTCCTTTTGTTGTTGTGGCTGGCGCCGATCGGGCTTAGCGCATCATCAGTGTTCCACCGTCGATGGGGAACAACTGGCCTGTCATGAAGTGGGCGCCGGCGGACGCCAGGAATGCCATCACCGGCACGAAGTCTCTCTCAATGTCTCCGAGTTTACCGCCCAGTGGGATTGCGCCTGCCAGCGCGGCGTCATGCGCGGCCAGCTGCGCGCTGGTCATCGACGCGCGGGTCTTGTCGTACATCGGAGTCCAGATGGCCGGCGCGATGGCGTTGACCGAGATGCCGTACTTGCCCCATTCCTGGGCGATGGTACGGCCCCACGCCAGCACGGCGCCCTTGGCAGCGGCGTAGGCAGCCTTGTTCGGATAGCCCTGCACGCCGGCAGCGGAAGCAAAGTTGAGGATCGCGCCACCATGCTGTTTCAGGTAAGGGAAAACCGCCTGGTTCATCAGGAAGGTGCCGGTGGCGTTGACCGCCATGACCCGGTTCCAGTGATCGAGCGTGATTTCGTGCGCCGCCGATGCCGGTGCGATGCCGGCGGCGTGAATCAAGACGTCCAGGCCACCCAGCAGGTCGACCGCCTCGGCCACGGCTGTATCCACCGACGCCTTGTCCGATACGTCCACTTTGACGAACCCGACGGCGCCGGCTTCGCGCGCGATGGCGCTGCCCGCCGCGGCTTCGAAGTCCAGCGACACGACTCTGGCGCCTAAACCTGGAAACGCCCGCACCAGCCCTTCGCCCATGCCACTCGCGCCGCCGGTGACGATGATGCGGCGGCCATTCAGGATCGGATCAGTCATATTGGTCGGTCCTTGCGAATGCCGCCGTCAGATTTCGAGATTGTCGATCAGGCGTGTCTTGCCCAGTTTTGCCGCGGCCAGCGCCACCAGCGGCGCATTTTGCGCCAGGTCGCCGGCCGATGGCGGCTGCAGATCGGATTGCCGGCGGATCGACATATAGTCCGGTTCCCAGCCACGCTTGTGCAGCTCCGCCATGGCCATGCGTTCGAGCTCGGACACGTTCAGATTCCCGTCGCGCACCGCCTGCGCAATCATGTGCAGGCCGCGATACAGCGCCGGCGCCTCGTCGCGCTCCGCCGCTGACAGGTACATGTTTCGCGAAGACAGCGCGAGGCCGTCTTCCGCCCGAAACGTCTCCGCTGCGATGATATTGGTGGGCAGCGCGAACTGGCGGCACATGTTCCGCACGATCATCAGCTGCTGATAATCCTTTTTGCCGAACACCGCCACCCTCGGCTGCACGCACGAAAACAGCTTCAGCACCACTGTCGTCATCCCGGTAAACATCGCGGGACGGAACTGACCTTCCAGCGTGTTGCCCAAATCGTCGGGCGGCCGCACGCGAAACTCCTGCGGCTCCGGATACAGGTCCTTTTCGGTCGGCGCGAACAGTACGTACACGCCCTCCTTCTCGAGCTTCTCGACGTCGGCCTGGAAGGTGCGCGGATACTTGTCGAAGTCCTCGTTCGGGCCGAACTGCAGCCGGTTCACGAAGATGGACGCGACAACCGGGTCGCCATGCCTGCGCGCCAGGCGCATCAGCGACAGGTGGCCCTCGTGCAGGTTGCCCATCGTCGGGACGAAGACGGTGCGCAACTGGCCGCTCAGCTGGTCGCGCAGCTCCTCGATGCAGGAGATGATCTTCATGCCGCGTGAGCGGCAAGTGCCGGCCACAGTGCCGCACCGCCGGCGTCCAGGGTACGGCGGCCAAGCCAGGCGGACCATTCGTGCTCGCTGCCCGCTTCCGCTCGCCATTGCCACAGGCGCCGCGTGAAGTAATGCAGCTGATGCTCGTCGGTGACGCCGATGGCGCCAAACACCTGGTGGGCGATGGCGCTACCGCGCGTGGCGGCATTGCCCAAACGCGTCTTCGCGACAGCCGCGCCGAATTCGGCATTGCCGGCGTCGATCTGGCGGCATGCATACAGCCCTGCCACCTGCGACGCCGCCGCGTGCTCGGCCAGCTCGGCAATGGCGTGCTGGATCGCCTGGAATTTGCCAATCGGCTTGCCGAACTGTACGCGGGTATTGCCGTAGTCGACGCACAGCGCCAGCATGCTGTCGAGGAGACCCGCCATCTGCACCGCACGCAGCGTCGCCAGGTGCGGCAGCAGGCCGAGTGGTCCAAGGTCGGCACATGGCGCAGACGCCAACGGCTTCGCGCCGTTCAAGACAAGCGATGCGGCCGGCGTGCGTTCGATCGTTTCAACCGGCGCCACTTCCAGGCTCTTTTGCCCGAACAGGCATAACACGTCGCCGGCGCCGCCGCGCGCCACCAGCAGCAAGTGGCCGCAGTTCGGCAGCCATGGAATCAGGCCATCCTCGCCGGATACCAGGCCGTCGGCGGACAACTCCCAGATCGCACCGGATACCGCCAGCACGCCCTGCGGGCGTTCAATACCGGCGCGCGACAAGGCCCACGATGCCAGCATCGTCTCGCCCAGTGGCAGTGGCGCGGCAAAGCGTCCGCACGCGCGCAGCACAGCTTCAATGTCGGTCCAGGCCAGGCCCGAGCCGCCATCATCCTCGCTCACCAGCGCTTCCAGTACGCCCATCTCGCTGACCTGCTGCCAGAGGGTCTCGGCAAACGTACCCTTTTCGGCGCCGGCCAGCACGCCTGGCGTGACTTCACGCGCGAACAGGCGCTGCAGCTGGTCGGTCAGCATTTCGCTGATATTCATGTCGTCGCTCATCGCAGTCCCAGTCCTTTGGCAATGATCCCGCGCAGGATCTCTCGTGTTCCGCCGCGCAGCGAAAAAGTCGGCACAGTCTGCGTCAGGAAGGCGAGCAGTTCGCTTAGTTTGTCGCCGCCGCGCACCAGCGAAGGCGCGTCGATCAGCGAGCGCACCAGCTCCGGTATCCGCTGTTCGTAGGTGTTGCCGAGGTCCTTGACCAGCGCCGCTTCCTGCGCCGGCGAGTGGCCGCCTTCGAGCTGGCCGAGGATGGACAACGACATTTCGCGCAGCACCACCAGTTCGGCCACCGCTTCGCCGATGCCGCGCTGCGCGAGGCGGTCGTCCATGGCGGTGCCGCGGATGGCGTCGATCGCCAGCGGCAGCAGCGGAAACGAACTCATATACCGGTCCGGCTGGCTGCGCTCGAACGCCAGTTCGGCGGTCGCCTGAGTCCAGCCGTCGCCTTCGCGTCCGACGATCATTCCGTCCGGGACGAACACCTTGTCGAAGGTGACTTCATTAAAGTGCGCTTCGCCCGTGAGATCGTAGATGGGACGCACTTCGAGACCCGAGCTGCGCATGTCGACGACGAACTGCGACAGGCCCTTGTGCTTTTCGGTCTCCGCCGGCCCGCCGGTGCGAAATAAGGCGATCATGAAGTCGCACAGGTGGGCGTTGGTGGTCCACACCTTGCGCCCTTCCAGCTGCCAGCCGCCGTCAACCTTGGTCGCGCGCGATCGGATCGAGGCCAGGTCGGAGCCGGAATCGGGCTCGGACAGGCCGATGCAGAACGCCGCCTTGCCCTGCGCGATCAGCGGCAGCAGGTGCATGCGCTGCTCCTCGCTACCCATGCGCAGCAGCAGCGGGCCGCTCTGGCGGTCGCCGAACCAGTGGGCGCCGACCGGCGCGCCGGCCGCCAACATCTCCTCGACCATCACATAGCGCTCCAAGCCGCTGCGTTCATGGCCTCCATACTGCTTCGGCCAGGTCATGCCGATCCAGCCGCGGCGCCCCACTTCGAGGCTGAACTCGCGGTCGAAGCCGGTCCACGAATGGCCAATGCCGCGGCCTGACCAGCCCTCGCCGACATCCGCCAAAAATGCGCGCACTTCGCGGCGCAGCGGCATCAGGTCGTTAGGCAGCGCCAGCGGCTTGAAATTAAACGGTGAACTCACAGCGTTCCCTTCAGATGATTTTTCGCTCGCGCAGGGACGCGCGCTGGTCTTGATCGAGGCCGAGCCAGTCTTGCAGCACCTGATCGGTGTGCTGGCCCACGCTCGGCGGCGCGCTACGGTAGCTGACCGGGCTGGCGGACATGCGCAATGGGCTGGCTGCGGTGCGGATGGTGCCGTTGACCGGGTGCTCCAGTTCGACAATGACGCCACGTTCCTTGACGTGCGGGTCGTGCTCCAGGTCCGGCATGCCGTTGATCGGGCCGCACGATACCGTGCCTGCGTTTAGCAGCTGTTCCCACTCGGCCTTGGTCTTGCCGCGCAAGGCTTCTGTCAGTTGCGCCGCGAGCGCTTGGCGGTTGGCGACCCTGCCGGCATTTTTGGCAAAGCGCTCGTCATCGATCCAGTCGGCGCGGCCCACCAGCTTGGCCAGGCGGCCGAACTCGCGGTCGTTGAAGGTCGCAATCAGGATGAAGCCATCGTCGACCGCGTACACGCCGTACGGCGCGGCGCTCGGGTGGTCGTTGCCGGTGCGGCCTAGTTCCTTGCCGCCGTTGAACCACGACGAGAAGGTATTGCACAAGGCAGCAACCTGGGCGTCGAACAGGGCGATGTCGATGTGCTGGCCCTCGCCACTGGTGTGGCGGTGCTGCAGCGCGGCCAGGATGCCGATGGTGGCGTACAGGCCGCCGCAGACATCGGCGATCGGCACGCCGACCCGGCCAGGGCCGGCGCCGGGTTCGCCGTCGCGCGGGCCGGTGACCGACATCACACCGGCCATCGCCTGCACCAGGTAGTCGTAGCCGGAGCGGTTCGAGTAGGCGCCGGTCTGGCCGAAGCCGGTGACCGAGCAGTAGATCAGGCGCGGATTGATTTTCTTGAGCGACGCATAATCCAGCCCATACTTGGCCAGGGTGCCGGTGCGGTAGTTCTCGATCAGGATGTCTGACCTGGCGGCCAGATCGCGGATCAGGTTGGCGCCTTCTTCCTGCGCGTAGTCCACCGTCAGCGACAGCTTGTTGCGGTTAACCGACTGCCCGTACGTCGACTCTTCGCGGTCGCGGCCCTCGCTGTCCTTCAGCCATGGCGGGCCGAGGCGGCGGATGTCGTCGCCCTCGCCCTGGCGTTCGATTTTTACGACTTCGGCGCCAAGGTCGCCCAGGATCTGGCCGGAAAACGGACCGGCGATCACGCGGGTCATGTCGAGCACGCGCAGCCCTTGCAGCGCGCCTTGGGGGATGATGGGCGTGCTCATACGGTGATCGTGTAGCCGCCGTTGACCGACAACACCTGGCCGGTGATGTACGAGGCGCCTTCCGACAACAGGAAGCAGACCGGCACCGAGACTTCGTCGGGCTGCGAGAAGCGGCCCAGCGGTATTTGCGCCATGTACGTCTCCAGGAATTTTTCGTCGCTGCGCACTTTTTCGGTCATGGCCGTTTCCACCATGCCGAAGCAGACCGCGTTCGAGCGGATGTTGTGGCGCGCCCATTCGCGCGCGGTGCTCATCGCCATGCCGAACATGCCCGACTTGGCGGTGGCATAGTTGATCTGCCCGATGGTGCCGCGGCGGCCCGCATCCGAAGAGATGTAGACGATCGAGCCGGGACGCGCTTCGCCGGCCTTGGCGCGCGCAATCATCTGGCGGCCCACCGCCTGCGTGAAATAGAACGAGCCGTTCAAATGCACGTCGATGACTTCCTGCCACTGCTGCGCGGTCATCTTCTCGATCATGGCAGGCCGGCCGATGCCGGCGTTGTTCACCAGTCCATGGATCGAACCATATTTGGCAACGGTTTGTTCGACGGCGCTGACGGCAAACGCTTCGTCGGCCACGTTGCCGGCCAGCGGCAGGTAGCGGCCGTCGAGCCCTTCGGCGGCGGCGTGCAGCGATTCGGCGTTCATGTCGACGGCGGCGACGTTGGCGCCAAGCTCGATGGCCAGTTTGCTGATGGCCAGGCCGATGCCCTGGCCAGCGCCAGTGACGAGAATGGTGCGGCCCTCGAGGGACATTGGATTCATGACTGTGATTTCCTTGTTGATTGGTTCAGGCGGCAGCCGGCGCGAAGACGACGAAGTGCTGCTCGTCTTCCTGGACGATGCGGGCGACGACATCCATGCCGATTCGCACCGCGTCGAAGGCGATGCCGTCGATGCGGGTCATCAGGCGCGGGCCTTCGTCCAGGTCGACCAGCGCCACGTTGTAGCTTGGTTGCGGCGGCCGGGCTCGCACCACCGTGACCGAATACACCTTGCCGGCGCCGCTGGCCTCGACCCATTCGAGGTCGGTGTTGCCAGTGCCCGGTTCGGCCACCCGCGGGTAAAAGAAGCAGCGGCCGCTGGAGCGGCTGCGCAGCAGCATGAAGCGGCCCTGCTGCAGGTGGGCGCGATAGTCCGCGTCGGGAAAGAGCTCCATGACGATCAGGCGAACAGCTTCATGACTTCGCCGTTGGTCACCTGGCGGCCGTCGCGGTTGGAAGGGTTATGCCCGCCCATGCCCGACACCGGCGCGGTGCTGACATGGCCGGCCAGCGAACGCAACGCTCCTACCGTGCACTGCTCGCGCGGTAGCACCTTGAATGGGTCGAAGCCGAATTCGCGCATCGCGTTAAGGTGGGTGATCTTGTTGATTTCCTCCGGTGTCAGGTGCTGAATCGTCGGCCACAGCGCTTCCGGCGCCGAAGGCCACAGCGAGTCGGAGTGCGGATAGTCCGACTCCCACGTGATTTTGTCGATGTTCATGAACCGCGTGTTCTGCAGGCCGAACTGGTCGTCGATGAAGCAGGTGATGAAGTTACTCTTGAACAGATCGCTCGGCAAACGGTCGCCGAAGCTGCTGTTGGTCCAGGCGCGGTGATGCTTGTACGTGAAGTCGGCGCGCTCGAGCAGGTACGGAATCCAGCCGATGCCGCCTTCTGACAGCGCCAGCTTCAGTTTCGGAAATTTGGTGAAGACGGGCGAGAACAGCCAGTCTGTTGTCGCGTTGGCGATATACATCGGCATGTTGACGATCCAGGTGTCGATCGGCGCGTCCATCGACGAATACGGCGCCGAGGCGCCCGAGCCGATGTGGATGCTGACGACGATGTCATTGTCTTCAATCACTCGCCACAGCGGATCCCAGTGCGGACTGTGCACGCTCGGCAGGCCTTTTGGCACCGGGTTGTCGAGGAAGCTGATGGTGCGGCAGCCTTTGGCGGCCACGCGTTTCGCTTCCGCCACGCACAGGTCGATGTCCCACAGCGGCAGGATCGAGAGAGGAATGAAGCGCCCCGGGGCGCCGCCGCACCATTCGTCGATGTGCCAGTCGTTGTAGGCGCTGATGACCGAGTTGGTAAACGCCTTGTCCTTGGCCCCTAAAAAGAACGAGCCGGCAAAGTGCGGAAAGGTCGGAAAGCAGATCGAGCCGAGCACGCCGTTGGCGTTCATGTCGTCGACGCGGTCGGCGATCTGGTAGGTGCCCTTGCGGATCTGGCTGTACGACGCCGGCTCCATGCCGTATTCCTCGGGAGGACGGCCGACCACGGCATTCAGCCCGAAGTTCGGCACCGTGCGGTCTTCATAGATCCACGAATCCGAGCCGCTGCGCATGGTCGCCATTTTCGGCGCCCGGTCCTGCATCGAGGCTGGCAAGTGGTTCTTGAACAAATCGGGCGGCTCGATCACGTGGTCGTCCACGCTGATCAGGATCAGGTCATTCATTTCCATTCTTGTCTCCTCGGGTTCGGGCTTCGGCGATAACTGTTACTTCGTCAGTTATACAACTTTGAACCGAATTTGCGCCGGCGTCAAGGCAAAGCTGAAAAAACGTCGCTCAGGGCGACCCTGCGCGCTACGCGATACCTGGTACCGGCGGACGCAGGGCGCCAGGCGCCATCGATGTATAGCTCGGCGATGCCCGTGAAAGGAATCGTCATGCTGTCTCCTGTAAGGATGAAACGGATGGTGCAGGCATGCCCTGGCGCGGTACGAACAGGCATTCCTGCGCCACCGAGGCCAGCAGCACGCCGGCGCTGTCGTAGATGCGGGCGTGGGTCAGCGCCCTGCCCTGCTGCATGGCTGGACTCTCGCAGACGAACAGCAGCCAGCCGTCGGCGCGGCCGGGCGTGTGCATCCACAGCGAGTGATTCAGGCTGGCGATATACGCCGCAGCGTGGGCATCGCGCGCCGGAATGTGGTGGGTGATCGCTGCGCTGTTGATCCAGTAGTCGCTCAGGTAGGCCAGCGCAGCGGCGTGGGTGGCCGGCAGGTCGTCGAGCGGCACGCGCAGCCTGACCCAGAAGGCCATGCGCGGCTGTGCACTCGTGCCGACCAGGTGCTGGCCCGGGTCCGCCACGCGCAATTCAACGCAAGGCTTGGCGTAGTGCGGCCAGTCGACGCCGCGATAGCGCTCGCCCAGCGTAAACATGTTCGCCAGCGACACCAGGTGCTCGGGCGTCGGCAAATCGGCCGGCGCCGCCAGCATATGGTGCGCGCTGGCGATCGGGGTCGAAAAAGTGACGTGCGCTTCGATCACGCCGCGCTCGCCCTGGCTGGCCATCACGCACACCGACGAAAAACGCTTGCCTTCCTGTAGCGGCACGATGCGGTAATCGATCGGCGCGTCCAGCAGCGCACCCTGCATGAAGGTCACCTGCAGCGCGGACGGCGTGCGATCTTGCGGCACGCAGGCCTGCGCGGCATTGAGGGCCTGGCCAAGCAGCTGCCCGCCGAACACGCGGCCGTTGCGATTGTCTTCACTGCAGCGGCTGCGAAAATGGCGCCCACCGATACGCTCTACCGCGACGAGGTCGGCCACCCGCAGCCCCTCCCACACAAGCCGATATCGAGCGGGTGTTGTTTCCGTCGGCAAATCTTCTTTCACGTGCGTCATAAAGCTTGCTCCGGTTCCGCGACATTCATAAACTGTCAAAGTATCAGTTATACGGATGTTTTGTCCAGAACTAATCGACCGTGCCGTTCCGCCCCGCCTTTGCAGGTGGCCGGCCACCCATAAAAAACCAGGAGACTTACATGAAGCTACGCAATCTGAAAATCGGCCATCGCCTCGGCGCCGCCTTCGGCGCCTTGATTGCGCTGATGCTCGCCATCACGGCGATCGCCGGCGTGCAGCTTTGGAACAGCAATGCGCGCCTCAGTGCCGTGGTCAATGAACGTTACCCTGCTACGGTGCTGGTCAATACCATCAAGGCCGATTTGACCGACATGGTCGGCAGCATGCGCAGCATCCTTATCCAGGCCGACGCTTCGGCGAGCCAGACCGATTTGTCGCTGATGGCGCAAAGCGCCGGCTTCGTCGAGGAAAACAGCGTCAAGCTTGCGCGGATGATGAACGGTTCGGATGAGGAGCGCGCCCACATCGCCACGCTCAACACCCGCAGAAAGGACTTCAACGAAGCGCGCGACCGCTTCGTCGACCTGGTCAAGCAGGATCAGATGCTGCCGGCGCGCGACCTGATGGTCTCGCAAGTGAACGCCTTCGCCCAGTCGTACGTGGCCGCCGTCGACAGCCTGATCGCCTCTCAGGGAAAACAGGCCGAGGCGGAGGGAGCCGCTGCCGACAAGGCGGCGCGCCTGTCGCTGCGCCTGATGGGCGTGATGGCGATCGTGGCTGCGGCGACCGGCATCGTGCTGTCGGTGCTGGTCACGCGCGGCATCACGCGTCCGCTCAACGACGCCGTGGCGGTGGCCGGACGGGTCGCCAGGGGCGACTTGAGCGCGACGATCGCGGTCAACTCGCGCGACGAAATCGGCGCGTTGATGGCGTCGCTCAGTGAGATGACAGCCAGCCTGGCCGGCATCGTCGGCAATGTTCGCGGAGGTACCGACAGCATCGCCGCCGCGTCCGTGCAGATCGCCGCCGGCACCGTGCAGCTGTCCGAACGCACCGAGCAGCAGGCCGATTCGCTGCGCACTACCTCCGCCGCAATCGGCGAGCTGAGCCAGACCGTACGCGACAACGCCAACCACGCGAAAATGGCCAACCAGCTCGGCACAACAGCGGCCGACACGGCGCTCAAGGGCGGCGAAGTGGTAGGCCAGGTGGTGTCGACCATGAACCTGATCAAGGAGTCGTCGCGACGCATTGGCGACATCATCGGCGTCATCGACAGTATCGCTTTCCAGACCAATATCCTGGCGCTGAACGCCGCCGTGGAAGCGGCCCGCGCCGGCGAACAAGGCCGCGGGTTTGCTGTGGTCGCCAGCGAGGTACGCAACCTAGCGCACCGGTCGGCAACGGCGGCGCGCGAGATCAAGGTGCTCATTGCCGATTCCGTCGACCGGGTCGAGACCGGCAACGTACTGGTGGAGCAGGCGGGGAAGACGATGAACGAGATCGAGCTGGCGGTGCAAAAGGTCACCCATATCGTGGCGCAGATCAGCGCCGCCAGCCGCGCGCAGAGTGGTGGCATCCAATCGGTCACCGAGTCGATCGTCGTGATGGACGACATGACGCAGCAAAATGCAGCGCTGGTGGAGGAAGCGATGGCGTCAACCGAGTCGCTGCGCCAGCAGGCGGCTGCACTGGCCGAAGCGGTCAGCGTGTTCACGCTGGTCGGTGAAAATGTGCAGTCGAAGGACGTGCAAGCGGTGCAGGCGCGGCCGGCACGGCGGGGCTTTTCCTTGAAAAAGATGCTGCGGCTGGCAGCATAACGCGCAAAACGACAACGGCGCGGCAGGATGACCTTGCCGCGCCGTTTTGCGTCAAGCAGGCCAAGCCTGCCCGTGCCGCATCAAGGCTTCAGGATGTCGAACACCAGGTTCTGCGAAGCCGGCCCGAACGACGGGTACTGCTGGACCGGAACCTGGTTCACCCCGGCCACGGACCAATCGCACACACCGCCCGCAAACACTGCCTTCAGGCGCGCAAGCTGCACGGCATCGGGAACGGTGCGATAGTCGCTCGCCACGACCGGCTTGAGCGCGCACTTGAGTTTGTCGGCTGCGATCGACGCGCCAGCTTGCGCGCGCGGATAGGTATAAGTCGGCCAGATCGCGTTGCAGGTGCCGGACGCCCCGGTGCTGCCCACGGTCTGCGTCTCGGCAATGAACGCCGGCGCGGTCGAGAAGGTGAAGCATCCATCCACCGCCCCGGCCGGCTTGCGCGCGATGACTTTATCGCGTGTGGCCGCCGCGCTGGTATCGCTCTTGTAGTCGAGCACCCACTTGACGAACAGCGGCCAGGCATCGGCCTGCGCCTTGGCATTCACCGCTGCGCGCTCGGCCCTTCCTGGCGTATTCTGGCCGAACAGATCAGGAAACGACACGCCGCCGCGCCACATCACATGATTGCGGGTGTCGCCATTGGAGCGCAGCATCCGCTCGCGCACGGCAAAGTGGAACCACTGGTAATGATAGAAATTGTCCTCGTCGTAGAAGTTCGACAGGTCGAACACCGGGATCGCGGCAAGGCCGCCATTACCGCCCAGCTGCAGGCCGGATTGATACGCCCGCCTGATCGCGCCGGCATCGCCGACGGTGCGCGCGCTGGTGTAGTTGCCGTTGCGGTCATAGCCGCCGATCTTCTCGTTGAGCTCGATGAACTGCTCCATGGCGATGGTGCCATCGTTCAGCTGCGCAAGACCATACTGGACACCGACATTGTCGAATGGCCGCAAGGCATAGCCATCCGCGTCGACGCCGTAGATGTTGCGGCTGGCATCGAACACCGTCGCGCGCGCGCCGGTCGGATTCGCCGCGATCCAGCGCTGGGCGGCCGGCACGGCAGGGTTGTAGGCGCCTGCCGTGTAGGCGCCGCCGAGCGAACCGACCGTCGGGATGGTTTCGGTTCTGCCGTTGACCGGGTCCGTGCGTCCCGATTGCACGGCAAGGTCGTACCAGGCGCGCGCCGACTTATGGCCGGACACGCTGACCATCTGCGCTTCCGTTACGCCGGACGTCGGCAAGGAAGTGTAGAAGCGGTTCAGCAGCTTGCTGTCCATCGCCGACAACGCAATCGACATCGCATCGGGGAACGTCGCATCGATGAACACGCCGTCGAACAGTCCCGGGAACGCGTCGGCGACCTGCAGGCTGGTGTAGGCGCCACCGGAGGTGCCGATACTGACGGTCATGACCGGCACGCCGAAGCTGCGGATGAAGTGTTCCTTGCCCATCATCGTCGTCTCGCCGGCGAGCACCGCGTTGCAGCTGTTGGTCGGGTGGTTCAGGGTATTGGTGAACACCGCGTAACCCTCGCCCAGCCGCGTCATGTTGGTGCCGGTGTAGGGACTGACGCCCATCGCGGCGCCCTGGATGTACCAGCCGGTTGCGCAGCCGGTGCCATGCACGGCGATCAGGCGCTTGTTCCAGCCGGCCGGCGGCTTGAGCGGGCCAACGACAGCGTCCGCGGTGGGATTGAACAGGATGGCATTCTGGTAAATGCCGCGGTTCATCGTCCCGGTCTCGATCCGCACGACGAACGGGACGCTGAGGCCGGCGGTCGTGGTCGTCATCGCCACATCGGCCGGTACGCCTTGCGCCAGGGTGAACGCCCTCAGCACGGTGGCGCCGGTCGGCCTGTACATATACTGAACGACTGTTGGGGCCGAGCAATTCGCGTCGGTGGCGGCGCCGAGGGTGCCGCCGGCCGGCAAGACAAAACTTTGCGTCTGGCAATTGTAAGGTTTCAGGTGCGGGCCCGACAAGATCGGCCCGGTGGCCGGGTAATTGGTCAGCTGGGTGGTCGCCGGATCACCACTGTAGCTGGCGACCAGGGTGTTGTTGCCGGCTGCCAGGCCGGTTACGATGCCGACCAGGTGGCCAGGGTTGGCCGGATCGGGCGCGAACGCGGCAGCGACATCGGCGCCGTTGAGTGTCACTTTCAGTACCGGATTCGGATCGCGGCCTGGCGTGGGAACGGCAATGTCGACCAGCGCGCTGCCGCCGCTGACGTACTGCGCCTGCGATGACAGGATTTTTACGATAGGCGGGACGTTGGGGGCGGGTTTCCATTCGTCGCCGCTGTTGCAGCCGGCCAGCAACTGGCCGATTGCTGCAGCCAGGGCGAGCCTGGCCAATCCTCGAGGGAGGTATGTATTTGTCATGCTGGTCTCCAGATATTTTAAGATAGCCGTCATGAATTCAACGACATTAGCTGATGCAATTTCAGTTTCCTCCAGTTGATGACAAAAGGGAACTGTGGTTTGTACGTACTCGGGAAAGTGTCTCAAAATGGGCTTGGCAAAAGAAAGGCGCGGCAAGGATATCCCTGCCGCGCCTTTCTTTTCCGCTAACGCGAATCTGCTTACATCCGCTCGAAGATTGCCGCGATGCCCTGCCCGCCGCCGATACACATCGTCACCAGCGCATAGCGCCCGCCGGTGCGCTGCAGTTCGTACAGCGCCTTGACGCAAATGATCGCGCCGGTGGCGCCGATCGGGTGGCCGAGCGAGATGCCGGAGCCGTTCGGATTGACCTTCGCCGGGTCGAGCTGCAGCTCCTTGGCCACCGCGCAGGCCTGTGCGGCAAACGCCTCGTTGGCTTCGATGACGTCCATGTCGCCGATCGACAGGCCGGCCTTTTCCAACGCCAGCCGGGTTGCCGGCACCGGGCCGATGCCCATGTACAGCGGGTCGACGCCGGCATGCGCGTAGCTGACCAGCCGTGCCATCGGTTTCAGGCCGCGCTGTTCGGCAACGCTTCTCTCCATCAGCACCAGGGCCGCGGCGCCGTCGTTGATGCCGGACGCGTTGGCCGCCGTCACGGTGCCGGTCTTGCTGAATGCCGTGCGCAGGGCGGCCAGGCTGGCGGCCGTGATGTCGGCGCGTACGTGTTCGTCGGTGTCGAACAGCACCGGGCCCTTGCGGGTGTCGGTGGTCATCGGCAGGATCTGTTCCTTGAAATAACCGTTGGCGATCGCATTGGCGGCGCGCTGGTGCGACACCAGCGCCAGCGCATCCTGCTGCTCGCGGGTGATCTCGTAGCGCTCGGCGACGTTTTCCGCCGTCACGCCCATGTGGATCGCATGGAAAGGATCGTGCAGCGCGCCGAGCATGGTGTCGGTCAGCGTTGTGTCGCCCATCCGGGTGCCCCAGCGCATGCCTTGCGCCATATGCGGCGCGCGGCTCATCGACTCGGCGCCGCCGCCGATGGCGATGTCGGCGTCGCCCAGCATGATGCTCTGGGCCGCGCTGATGACGGCCTGCAGGCCGGAGCCGCACAGCCGGTTCAGGGTCAGCGCCGGCGCTGACTGCCCCACGCCGCCTTCGATCGCCGCCACGCGGGCCAGGTACATGTCTTTCGGCTCGGTGTGGATCACGTTACCGAACACCACGTGCCCGACTTCGTCGCCCGGCACGCCGGCGCGGCGCAGCGCCTCGGCGACCACCTTCGCGCCCATTTGCGTCGGGCTGAAGTCCTTCAGTCCGCCGCCGAAATCGCCAATCGCGGTGCGCACACCGCTGACAACCACCACTTCTCTGGTCATTAGATTCTCCTGGTTGTGAACCGGACTACAATTGTTGAACAATTTGCGGCACCGCCTCGAACAGGTCGCCGACAACACCGTAGTCGGCCACCTGGAAGATCGGTGCTTCGGGGTCCTTGTTGATCGCGACGATCACCTTGGAATCCTTCATGCCGGCCAGGTGCTGGATGGCGCCCGAAATGCCGACTGCGAAATACAGCTGCGGCGCGATGATCTTGCCGGTCTGGCCGACCTGGTAGTCGTTCGGCACGAAGCCGGCATCGACCGCCGCGCGCGAGGCACCGAGCGCAGCGCCCAGCTTGTCGGCCAGCGGTTCGAGCACGCTGCGGTAATTCTCGCCGCTGCCAAGACCGCGGCCACCGGAGACGACCACCTTGGCACCACCGAGCTCCGGGCGATCCGACTTGCTCACTTCGCGCGAGATGAAGCGCGATTTGCCGGCGTCGGCCGGCGCGTCGATGCGCTCGACCTGGGCTTTGCCGCCGGTCGCCGCGGCAGCGTCGAAGCCGGTCGTGCGCACCGTCAGTATCTTGATGGTGTCGCCGCTTTGCACGGTGGCGATCGCATTGCCGGCATAGATCGGCCGCTCGAAAGTGTCGGATGAGATCACCTTGGTGATCTCGGACACCTGCGACACGTCCAGCTTCGCCGCCACGCGCGGCATCACGCTCTTGCCGGAGGCCGTGGCGGGAGCTGCGATGACGCCGTAATTGGGCGCCAGCGCGAGGATCAGCGCAGCCAGGTTTTCCGGCAGCCCGGCGCCAAGGTGCGGCGCATCGGCCACCAGCACCTTCGTCACGCCGGCCACGCTCGAGGCCTGCTCGGCCGCGCCGCCGCAGTTGGCTCCGGCGACCAGCACATGCACTTCACCGTCGCACGCCAGCGCGGCCGTGATGGTGTTGAGGGTGGCGTTCTTCAACGACGCGTTGTCGTGTTCTGCAATCACAAGGGCTGCCATATCAGAGTACCTTCGCCTCAGTTTTCAGTTTATCGATCAGGGTGGCGACGTCCTTGACGATCACCCCCGCCAGGCGTGCTGCCGGTTCGGACGTTTTCAGCACCTTCAGGCGCGAGCCCAGGTCGATGCCCAGCGCCTCGGGCGTGAGCACGTCGAGCGGCTTCTTCTTCGCTTTCATGATGTTCGGCAGCGTCACGTAGCGCGGGGTATTGAGGCGCAGGTCGGTGGTCACCACCGCCGGCAGCGTGATCGCCACCGTCTCCAGGCCGCCATCGACTTCTCGTTCGACGACCGCTTCGCCGCCCTCGATGCGAAGCTGGGACGCGAAGGTGGCCTGCGGCCAGTCGTTCAGCGCCGCCAGCATCTGGCCCACCTGGTTGGCATCGTCGTCGATGGCCTGCTTGCCGAGGATGGCCAGCTGCGGCTGTTCGCGTTCGCACACCGCCTTGAGCGCTTTGGCCACCGCCAGCGGCTCAATCTCGCCGTCGGCCTGCACCAGGATGCCGCGGTCGGCGCCCATCGCCATGGCAGCGCGCAGCGTTTCCTGGCACGCCGTGGCGCCGACGGTAACCACCACCACTTCGCTCAGCACGCCGGCCTCGCGCAGCTTGAGCGCCTCTTCGACGGCGATCTCGTCGAACGGGTTCATCGACATCTTGACGTTGGCAATATCCATGCCGCTGCCGTCGGACTTGACCCTGACCTTGACGTTGTAGTCGACAACGCGCTTGACCGCTACCAGTGCTTTCATATAGACCTTTCTCGGCAAACCGCCTCCACATGGGCGGCCCTGACATAACTGATGATATATCAGTTTTCAGACTTTCTCAAGCAATGCGGCGTGCGTGCGCTGCGTGATGTCTGCAATGCTGCCGACGCCGGCGATCTTGCGGTAGCGCGGCGCATTGCTGTCGCCAGACGCGGCCAACGCGTTATAGTAACCGGCCAGTTGCGCGGTCTGTTCGTGATACACCGCCAGGCGCTTGCCCACGGTGGCTTCGGCATCGTCGGCACGCTGCACCAGCGGCTCGCCGGTGACGTCGTCGACGCCATCGACCTTCGGCGGATTGAACTTGACGTGATAGGTGCGGCCCGACGGCGGATGGCTGCGCCGCCCGCTGATGCGCCCAACTACCTCCTGGTCGGGCACGGCGATCTCCAGCACCACATCGAGGCGCACCCCGGCCGCCTTGAGCGCGTCGGCCTGGGCGATGGTGCGCGGGAAGCCATCGAACAAATAGCCCTGCGCGCAATCGGGCTGGGCCAGGCGTTCCCGCACCAGGTCGATGATCAGCTGGTCCGGCACCAGCTGGCCTGCATCCATCAGGTGACGCGCGGACTGGCCCAGTGGCGTGCCGGCCGCCACAGCGGCGCGCAGCATGTCGCCGGTGGAAATCTGCGGGATGCCGAATTGACGGGTAATGAAGCTGGCCTGCGTTCCTTTGCCGGCGCCGGGCGGTCCTATTAGTATGAGTCGCATGATTGGAAAAGGTTGGTTACATGTTGGGATAGCTTGGCCCGCCGCCGCCCTCGGGCGTGACCCAGACGATGTTCTGGGTGGGGTCCTTGATGTCGCAGGTTTTGCAGTGCACGCAGTTCTGCGCATTGATCTGCAATCGGCGCTGGAAGTCCTCGGTCTGAACGAACTCGTACACCCCCGCCGGGCAATACCGCGCTTCGGGGCCGGCGTATGTCGACAGATTGATGGTGACCGGGACGCTTGCATCCTTCAGCGTCAGATGGACCGGCTGGTTTTCGGCGTGATTTGTATTCGAGATGAATACCGACGACAGCCTGTCGAAAGTGAGTTTTCCGTCGGGTTTTGGATAGACGATCGGCGCGTAATTGACTGCCGGCTTCAAGCACTCATGATCGGCGTAAGTGCGGTGCAAGGTCCATGGCGCCTTGCCGCGCAAGACCATCTGGTCGATCCCCGCCATCACGGACCCCAGGTACAAACCCTTGGCCAGCCATGGCTTGACGTTGCGCGCGACGTGCAATTCCTCATGCAGCCAGGACTCTTCGAACGTGGCCGGATAGTCGCTCAATTCGTCGTGCCGGCGGTTTTCACTCAGCGCCACGAAAGCGGCTTCGGCGGCCAGCATGCCGGTCTTGATGGCGGCGTGGCTGCCCTTGATGCGGCTCATGTTGAGAAAGCCCGCGTCGCAGCCGATCAGCGCGCCGCCGGGGAAGACCAGCTTTGGCAAGGCCTGCAGGCCGCCGGCGGTAATCGCCCGCGCGCCGTAGGAAATGCGCTTGCCGCCTTCGAAGAAGGTGCGGATTTCCGGATGCGTCTTGTAGCGCTGGAATTCGTCGAACGGCGACAGGTAGGGATTGTCATACGACAAGCCGATGACGTAGCCGACCGCGACCTGGTTGCTTTCCAGGTGGTAGAGAAACGATCCGCCATAGGTATCGCTCTTGAGCGGCCAGCCGGTGGTGTGGATCACCAGGCCCGGCTTGTGCTTGGCCGGATCGATCTCCCACAGCTCCTTGATGCCGATGCTGTACGACTGCGGATCCTTGCCTTTGTTCAGGTCGTACTTGTCGATCAGCTGCTTGCCGAGATGGCCGCGCGCGCCTTCGGCGAACAAGGTGTATTTCGCGTGCAGTTCCATGCCGAGCTGGAAGGCGTCGGTAGATGCGCCGGCGCGGTCCACGCCCATGTTGCCGGTGGCAACACCTCTGACCGAGCCATCGTCGTTGTACAAGATTTCGGCAGCCGCAAAACCGGGGAATATTTCGACGCCCAGCGTCTCGGCCTGCTGGCCCAGCCAGCGCGTGACGTTACCGAGCGAGATCACGTAGTTGCCGTGGTTTTCGAAGCAGGCCGGGACCATGAAGCCGGGCGTCCGGTAGGCGCGCGTCGCGGTCAGGAACAGGATGCGATCCTCGCTCACTTCCGTGGTCAAGGGTGCGCCCAGCTCCTTCCAGTTGGGAATGAGCTCGGTCAATGCACGCGGATCCATCACGGCGCCGGACAGGATGTGCGCGCCGATTTCACCGCCCTTCTCGAGCACGCAGACGCTGGCGTCGGCATTGAGCTGCTTGAGGCGAATCGCCGCCGACAGCCCGGCCGGCCCGCCGCCGACGATCACCACGTCGTATTCCATCGCATCGCGTTCACCGAATTGTTGCTGATCCATGCTTCACAACCCTTGTAGTAGTTCGACACCGAAAAATAACACATCGTCAGTTATTGCGCAATCACAGGCCGCAGTGTTACAGTTGAAACTGACTGATAATCATTTATGAAAGGCCGCATGAACACTCCAGCGACTTGCGATGCGATCCTGCATGAGGTGAGCGAAGGCGTGCTGCACATCGTCTTCAACCGCCCGCAGCAGCGCAACGCCCTCACGTTCGAAATGTACTTGCAACTGGCATGGCTATTTACGCTTGCCTGCGACAACAGCGCGGTGCGCGTGGTGTTGCTCAGCGGCGCCGGCAATTATTTCAGCGCGGGCAATGACCTGAACGACTTCGTGGAATTTTGCGCCGATGACGAATTCGTGCCGGCCCACTTCCTGCGCGCACTGACCCGCTGCGACAAGCCGATCGTGGCGGCGGTCGAAGGCGGCGCCATCGGCATCGGCGCTACCATGCTGCTGCATTGCGACGTGGTGTATGCCGACGCCGGCACAAAATTTCGTATGCCCTTCATTAACTTCGGACTGTGCCCGGAAGGCGCATCGAGCCTGCTGCTGCCGAAGAATGCCGGCTACAAACAAGCGGTGCGCTGGCTAATGCTGGGCGAGCAGTTCGGCGCTGCCGATGCCTGCGCAGCGGGCCTGGCCACCGAGGTCGTTGGCGCCGGCGAAGCGATGTCCAGCGCTAAGCGCACCGTGGACCAGCTGCTACGGCTTGCCCCTCTGGCGCTGCAGCAGACCAAGCGCCTGATGCGCCGCCCCGACAGCGCAGCGGTCGCGCAGGCGATCGACATCGAATGCGCGCAGTTCGTGCAATTGCTGGCATCGCCGCCGGCCCAAACGGCGCTGTCCGAATACCGTCGACACAGGGGAAAGTAGTCCCCCGGGCAAGGCGTATAATCGTACGCATCCAGAAATCGAAGCCGGCGCCATGGCATCCCGAGCCGATCATCCCAAGGGCAGCAAGCTTTTCCGCGCAGTACAGTTGTGCGGGCCGGTCAACCGCGCGCTGGCCACGCTGAGTGCGGGTAACCGAACCCTGCTGCGCGCCTCGGACGAGCAGGAACTGGTACACGACATGTGCCGCGTGATCGTCGAAACCGGCGGTTACCGCATCGCTGCCGTGGCGTACGCCGATCACGACGCGGCAAAGCACCTGCGCTGGATCGCCAATGTGGGCGGCATGGAAGACGATTTCGGCGCGGCCCACTTTACGTGGGACGACACCGAATTTGGCCAGACCGCAACCGGCACCGCCATTCGTTCGGGCCAACCGGTGATCGGCCGGCATATCCTGACCGACCCGGCCTACGCCGGCCCCGCCTATGCCAGCCTGCGCCAGAACGCGCTGCGCAACGGCTATGCGTCGGCCACCGCATTCCCGTTGCGCGTGAACGGTGAAGTGCTGGGGGCGCTGGCGATGTCGGCGGCGGAACCGGACGCATTCGACGCCGCCGAGGTCAAACTGCTGGGCGAGCTCGCCGACGACCTGGCGTATGGCATTGCCAATTTGCGCACCGGCGTCCAGCACCGTGCCGCGCAAGCGACGATCGCCCGCCTGGCCTACTTCGATACCTTGACGGGACTTCCTAACCGCACTTTGCTGCTCGAGAAGCTGGCCGCGGCGATGGCGGCCAGCAGCGCGCCTGGTACGCTGGCGCTGCTGCATCTGGAAGTGAGCCGTTTCAGCGAGATCAACAAGGTGCTGGGCTACAGCGCCGGAGATGAGCTACTGCGCAAGCTGGCCGCGCGCCTGCAGGGCGCGGCGCAGGAGGCGCTGCTGGCGCGGGTGGGCGAGGCGGAGTTTGCGCTGCTGCTGCCGGCCGCCGGTGCAGTCGCGGCGGTGCAAGTGGCGCGGCACCTGGTCGATCTGCTCGACGAACCGGTGGAGGTGGCCGGCCTGATGATCGACACGCGCGTCGGCGTCGGCATCGCGCTGTTTCCCGATCACGCCAGTGATGCCGACACCCTGGTTCGCCGCGCCAACGCCGCCGTGCACCAGTCCGGCCCGGCGCACAGTGGCTATGTCATGTACACAGGCGGCCACGAACAGGGGAACACGCGGCGGCTGGCGTTGATGGGGGACCTGCACCGGGCCATCGAACACGGCCAATTGCAGCTGTATTGCCAGCCCAAAGTCGACCTGGCCACGCAGCGCGTGTGCGGCGCCGAAGCATTGGTGCGTTGGCAGCATCCGCTCAAGGGCATGATTTCGCCGGGCGAGTTCATCCCCCTGGCCGAGCAGGCCGGCACGATCACGCCGCTGACGAACTGGGTGCTGGAAGCGGCCTTCCGCCAGGTGCATTGCTGGTCGCGCGCCGGGCACACGCGCCCGCTGGCGATCAACCTGTCGGCGCTCGATCTGTACGACCCGGGCCTGGTCGACCGGGTGCGCGGCTTGTTCGCCACGACCGGGATCGCGCGCGGCCTGATCCAGTTCGAGCTGACCGAAAGCGCGCTGATGGTGGACCCGACGGATGCGCTGGCAACCCTGACCCGCCTCAAGCAGCTGGGCGTGGAACTGTTCGTCGACGACTTCGGCACCGGCCACTCCAGCCTGAGCTATCTGCAGAAACTGCCGGTGGACGCGGTCAAGATCGACCAGTCGTTCGTCATGCCGATGGAGTCGAACGAGGATTCGCAGGTGATCGTCCGTTCGACGATTGAACTGGGCCACAATCTCGGCCTCAAAGTGGTCGCCGAAGGCGTCGAGAGCGAAGCGATCTGGCACCGGCTCGCCGCGCTCGGCTGCGACGTCGCCCAAGGCTACTTTATTGGCCGGCCGTTGCCGACCGCCCTGTTCGACCGGTGGGAAGCTGGCTGGACGCCGGCGGCGCGGCGCCCGGAGGCGCCGGCGCCTGTCACTTCTTCATGCCCGTGATCTTGTTGGCCGCATCGACAAAGACGATTTTTGGCACGTAGCTTTCGGCTTGCGGCTCGGTCATCGGCGCATAAGTGCAGATGATCAGCAGGTCGCCGAGGTGCGCGCGGCGCGCGGCCGCGCCGTTGAGCGATATCTCGCCGCTGCCGCGCAGGCCCGGGATGGCGTAGGTGGAGAAGCGCTCGCCGTTATTCACATTGTAAAGTTCGATCTTCTCGTTGACCCAAATCCCCGCCGCGTCGAGCAAGTCCTGGTCGATGCCACAGGATCCTTCGTAGTTCAGGTCGGCCTGGGTGACGGTCACCCGGTGCAGTTTTGCGCGCAGCATGATGCGTTGCATGGTCATGATAGTTACCGGTGTCGTTGAAGGAAGCGTGCAGTGCCCAACTTTCTGCCCGCCGGGGTTGCGGCGATCGGGAGAGCGGCAGCCAAAAAATAACACACCGTCAGTTATAGCGCAAGGTTGGAATCTGCTGGACAAAAAAATAGCCCACGCGAAGGTGGGCTATTTTTTCGATTCTGGAGGCGAGGACGGGAATCGAACCCGTCTAAACGGCTTTGCAGGCCGTATCGCTCGTTAAGAATCAATGCCCTATGCCACCACCTCCGTTCTCCCCTCCCGTTTTGGAAGCAATCTCTCGTAACCCGCTGATCAGTTGGCCGCCGCCAGTCGCAATCCGGGTACCGGGCGGCCAGGCTAGGCGTAGTTGAGTTGAGTTGGTAACGCGGACGAGTAGCTATCGATTCGATGGCGAACGTCATCTGAACAATCCTGCCCCGCGCAGTGGCCTTGCGTGACACTTTGTCAAAAAAACGGTCACCGCCGACAAAGTGGCGTGATAATGTTCCTCGTGCGGTACATGACGGCAGTGATCGAGAACGAGCAATTCGGCCTGGGGGACGCGGCGCTGTATTGCACATAATTGCTCCAGCGTTCCAAATTGGTCCTCCTTGCCCTGTATCGCTAGCAGCGGGCTCGCGATGCTTTGAATTATCTCGGCGATGCTCCAGGTGCTGAACGCGGCAGAGAGCCAACAATCACTCCAGCCGAAGAATACGCCGGCAGGGTCGTCGTGCAGGCATGCAAGATGAGCAAGCAACCGCCCGTCGGGCCAGCTTGCCTGCAGCCGCGCAATGCGCTCGCGCGCCAACTGTTCGACAAACACATGCGGGGCCAGCACCACCACCGCCCCCGCACGCCCGGGGAATGCTGCGGCATAAAGCAGCGCGATTGTGGCGCCATCGCTATGTCCGAGAATAAACGGATGCTCGCGCGCGGCATCGATGCCGAGCGCGACAAACAAAGCCGGCAGGTGCTCGCGCGCTTCCTGCTCCATGTAATCCATCGGCCAGCCCTGTCCAGATGCCGGGCGCGCCGTCGAGTGCCCATAACCGTAACGCGAAAACACCAGGCCGCGGCAGCCGGTCGCAGCACACAAGGCGCGCGGCCAACGCCCCCATGTCGGGGCCGCACCGAGTCCTTCGTGCAGGAATACGATCCAGGGCGCATTGGCGCGCCGGCTGCTGATCAATTCATATTCAAGTGTGACGGTGCGCCCATCAACCGCGATCGCAATGTGCTGCACGTCGGCTCCGTTGCTATTTGCGCGGACCGACCAGGAAATCGGACAGCGTGCCGCGAAGGCCAATGCTATCACCACCCGCGGCGCCATCCGCCGCCAGCCAGTCATGCCGGTTGATGAGGGTGCCGTCGTTGCGCAGCGCGCGTACCAGCCGCTGCGCCCGTTCCGGGTCGCCGGTCCATACGCTGACTGAGCGCGCCATGTGCATCGCATTGGCGCAGGCGACCGCTTCATTGTCGTCCCCGAACCGGCCAATCGAAATGAAGGGCCCGTAAATTTCCTCCGCTAAGGAGACGTCGGCGCCATCTCGTTCGACTACCAGCGTAGGCGACAGGAAGTAGCCGCCGGACAACTCGCCGCCCGCACGACGGCCCTGCAGCAACACTTCGCTGCAACGCTCCAGTGCCTGCTCGGTGCGAACGCCGACTGTAACGAGCGCCGATGCATCGATCAGCGGCCCCATGCCGCAGCCGCGGTCCTCACCGGCGCCGACGATTACCTGGCCCAGTGCGCGTTTCAGCGCCGCCTTGGCCTGGTCGAAGCAGGATGCATGTACAAGGATTCGCCGTGGCGCGGCGCGGTGTTGACCGGCGGCGATCAGCCCCGCTGTCGCCAATTTTCCGGCTACGACGTCCATGTCGACGTCGGGAAACACCAGGCCGCACGACTTGCCGGTCAGGTCAAACAGCAAGCGCTTGGCGCCCGGAGCGGCAGCCTGCGCTATCTTGCGGCCGGTCGCCCGCACACCGGTGAAGCACAAGATGTCCACGCCACGCGAGGCGACCAGTTCGCACGCTACCTGTTGCCCAGTCTCCGAGACGACGTTCACCACGCCCTGAGGCAATCCCTGCACCGCCGCCAGTTCGCCTATGACGGCCGCGGTGACCTGCGCGCATTGCCGGGCAGGCTTGACGACGGCACTGCAGCCGGCAGCCAGCGCACGCGACAGTGTCGCCAACAGCAGCGCCACCGGAGCATCCCAGTGAACCAGAATCGCAACCACACCTGCGGGCTGCGATATTGACGCCGAGATGATCCCAGCGGCTTGCGCCTTCAGTAGCTTGCTGGCCTCCTGCCGAAGGCACGCGATAGCAGCGGCAACCTCATGGCGCGACTGCGCCAGCATCTTGCCGTTTTCAAGCGTCAGCAAGTGCGCCAGATCACCGCGCCTTGCCAAGCGGTCGGCCCAGCGCAGCAGCAGTGCTGCGCGCTGCGCCGGATCACGCGACAGGCCGCCGCGTTCAAACGCGCGCCGCGCCGCGTCGATTGCCTGCCGCGCATCGGCAGCCTCGCCGGCGGCGAAACTGCCGATCTCGCGGCCGTTGGCCGGATTGATGCTGTCGCCCTCGCCCGCTGCGTCGGCCGCCTGCCACTGGCCGCCGATCAGGTTGAGTGCACGCAGACGTGGTACGCCCGCGCTAGCGCTATTACTTCCATGGCAGGATCGATCCATCGAATTTATTCTCGATAAGCGTTGTCGGCGGCGACCTTGATGTTGCTGGCGCGCGCTGCCGATGTAGCTTGTGCGTTCTGCATTTTGTCTGCCTTCAGGAGGTGATTGACATGGCGTCGCTACGCTGATCAGCTGCCTTTGAAATCAGGCTTGCGCTTCTGGTGGAATGCCTCGACGCCCTCGCGGAAGTCGTCGGACCCGCGCAGCCGGCTGTAGCAATGGCCTTCGAGTTCGATGGCAATGCCCAGGGTCGAGTCCTCGGTGTCGTTGAGGAGCTTCTTGGCGGTGCGCTGCGCGATCGGCGAAAACGCCCGCAGTTCCTCGACCAGCGCGTCGGTGGCGCTTTCGAGCTCGGCGTCCAGCACGCACATGGTGGCGATGCCCCAGTCGTAGGCCTGCTGGCCCGGCACGCGGCGCGAGCGCATGACGACGTCCTTAGTGCGGGTGATGCCGACCATTTTCTGCAAGCGTGCGGAGCCCCCCGAGCCCGGAATCTGGCCCAGTTTCTGCTCCGGCAGCGCGTACTGCGACGTTTCGGAGACGATGCGGAAGTCGCACGCCAGCGAGATTTCGAAGCCGACACCGAAGCAGAAGCCGCGGTTGGCGGCGATCACGGGCTTGCTGCAGCGCGCCGGCGCGGCGATGTTCCACGCCAGCTTCGATACGTGTTCCGGCGTGGCGTCGAGGAAGCCGCGGATGTCACCGCCGCTGGAGAAGTGTTCGCCGATCGAACGCAGCACGATCACGCGCACCGCCGGGTTCTCGTCGAGCGATTCGAACACCAGGCGCAGCTGGTCGCGCTGGCCCATCGAGATGATGTTGAAGGGCGGCCGCTCGAGCACGATGTCGGCGCGTTCGCGCGCGGCGTCGATGATGACGGAAAAGCCGTCGAGCTTTTCGAGCAAGGTTTGCGCTGGATGGAAGAGTTGGGACATGTCAGGTTCCTTTTTTGTATGAGACTAATTAAACGGCGATTGCTTCTTGCAAGGTGCTACGGTCACTGCTCGATCCGGCGTCGCCGGACAGGATCACCTGGCCGCGTTCGAGCGCATAGAAGCGGTCGGCGACATCCAGGGCGCGCTGGACATTCTGCTCGACCAGCAGGATCGGCATGCCGTCGTCGCGCAGGCCGGCGATGATGGCGAAGATTTCGTCGACGATGATCGGGGCCAGCCCCTCGGTCGGCTCGTCGATCAGCAGCAGCCGCGGGGCGCCGACCAGCACGCGCGCGATCGCCAGCATCTGCTGTTCGCCGCCTGACAGCGACGTGCCGAGCTGGGGCCGGCGCTCCTTCAGGCGCGGGAAGCGCTCATAGGCCTGTTCGAGCAATGTGCGCGAGTCGGCCTTGCTGCGGCCCGGACACTGCAGGAACCCGAGCTTGAGGTTCTCCTCGACCGTCAGGCCGGGAAAGATGCGGCGGTCTTCCGGCACCAGGCCGAGGCCCAGGCGGCAGATGCGGTCCGGCGCCAGCGGCCCGATGTCGGCGCCGTCGAAGCGCACAATGCCGGAGGTCGGCTTGACCCACCCGGCGACGGTTTTCATGACGGTGGTCTTGCCAACGCCATTGCGACCGCACAGCACCACGACTTCGCCGGCGCCGACCGTCAGAGAGACGCCCTGGAGCACGTGGGAGAGGCCATAGTGAGTATGGACGTTATCGAGTTCAAGCATGGTGGCTCCCGTGTCCAAAGTATGCTGCCTGCACCGCCGGGTTGGCCCGCACCGCCCCCGGCAGGCCTTCGGCCAGCTTGGCGCCCTGCGTCATGACGACGACGTGATCGGAGAGATTCATCACCAGGCCGACGTCGTGCTCGACCAGCAGGATCGACAGGTCGCCCGCCAGCGACTTGATCATCGCGCCGGTTTCCTCGGTGTCGGCGTGCGACATGCCCTGGGTCGGCTCGTCGAGCAGCAGCATGGACGGCCGGCAGGCCAGCGCCACCGCGATCTCGAGCCGGCGCTGCTCGCCGTGCGACAGGTAGCCGGCCAGTTCGTGCGCCTTGGCCGACAGGCCGAACTGGGCGATCAGCTCTTCGGCGCGTTCGAGCGCGATGACGCTGCGGCGTACCGGCAGCAGCGCGCGCCCCGGCTCTTCCAGCGCCTGCGCGGCGAGGCGCAGGTTCTCGAACACCGACAGTTCGAAGAACAGGTTGGTGATCTGGAACGAGCGCGCCAGCCCGGCCTTCATCAGGCGGTCAGGCCCGCGCGCGGTGACGTCATGGCCGTTGAAAGTGACCTTGCCGCCGCTGGGCGGGATGGCGCCGCTGATCAGGTTGAACAAGGTGCTCTTGCCGGCGCCGTTCGGGCCGATCACCGAAGTAATGTGGCCGCGGCGGGCGTCGAAGCTGACGTTGTTCACGGCGGTCAGGGCGCCGAAGCGCACCGTCAGGTCGCGCACCGACAGGACGATCTCGTCGTTCATGGCTGCTCCTTTCGCGACAGCCACGCTTCGAGGCGCGGGCGCAAGTAGCCGATCAGGCCTTTGGGGAAGAAGATCACCGAAATCATGAACAGCACGCCGATGACGATCAGGTGGTGTTCGGTGTAGGAGCCGACCACCGATTTCAGCGCCGACAGGATGACGCTGCCGTACAACGGGCCAATCAGCGTGCCGACGCCGCCGAGGATGACGGTGATGACGGCGTTGCCGGAAGCCTGGAAGAACATCAGCTCGGGCGAGATGAACCCGCGCAGCATCGGATACAGGGCGCCGGACAAGGCGGTGACGTTGGCGGCCAGGATGAAGGCCAGCAGCTTGTAGCGCTGCGCCGAGAAGCCGAGGAACGGCACGCGGTGTTCGTTGGCCTTAATCGCCACCACCAGGCGCCCGGCCGGCGTCTGCAGCAGTGCTTCCAGCGCGAAGTACATGGCCATGATCAGCACCAGGACCAGCAGGAAGAAGCTGCCGGCGTGGCTGCTGTCGACCGAAAACAGCAGGAAGTTGGCCTGCACCACCGGGATGCCGATGATGCCGTCCGAGCCGCCCAGTTCACGCGTGTTGAACACCACCTTCGACGCCACCTCGGCCAGGCCGAAGGTGATCAGTGCGAAGTAGACGCCACGGGCGCGGATGGCGATGATGCCGGCGACGCTGCCCGCTAGTGTCGCCGCCACCAGGACGGTGCCCATCGCCAGCCAGAACGAGGCAGTCCATTCCTTCAGCACCAGGCCGGAGACATAGGCGCCAAGCCCGAAGAACAGGGCGTGGCCGAGCGACAGCAGGCCGGCATAGCCGAGCAGCAGGTCGACGCCCATCGCGAAGCCGCCGTAGATCAGCGCTTCGGTGGCGAGGCGGAAGAAGAACACATCCTTGAGCGCCGCTGCGATGACGGCGAACACCAGCGCCAGCGCGATGAACAGGAAGGCAAAGTAGCGCACCGCGTTGCGGGCGATGCGCTCGCGGCGGGCGACCGCGCCCAGCACCGGCGCGGGCTTGGCGTTACGGCCGATTGGAGCGACGTTATCAAGCATGGCCAAGCCTCCCGAACAGTCCTTGCGGACGCACCATCAGCACCGCGACCATGATGGCGAACACCAGCGGATCGGTCCATGACGGCGAGATGTACAAACTGGCGATGGCCTGGATCTGGGTCAGCACCAGTCCCGCGATCACCGCCCCCTTGATGCTGCCAAGGCCGCCGACGATGACGACGCTGAACGCCATCAGGATGAAGTCCTTGCCCATGGTCGGGAACACCGAATAGACCGGGGCAAGCAGCACCCCCGACAAGGCGGCCAGCGCGACGCCGAAGGCGAAGGTGCCGGCATACACGTGCGACACCGGCACGCCCAGCGACGACGCCATGTTCTTGTCGAAGGCGGCAGCGCGCACCATCGCGCCCAGGCTGGTGCGGTAGACCACCAGCCAGACGACCAGGATGATGGCAGTACCGATCGCCATCAGGAACAGGCGGTAGTTGGGGAAGAACATGCCGGCAATTTCGCTGGCGCCCTCGATCGGGGTGGCGGCGGTCAGCGCCTGTGGGCCATAGAACACCTTGAACAGGTCTTCCATGATGATGGCCAGGCCGAACGTCAGCAGCAGCGTCAGGATATGGCGGTCCTTGTGGTGGAACACGCGCTGGATCAGCGTGCGTTCGAACAGGTAGCCGATCGGCGCCATGATCAGCGGCACCAGCAGCAGCATCAGCCAGAAGTTGACGCCGGCCGCGGACAGGCTCACGCCCAAATAGGCGCCGAGCGCGTAGAACTCGCCGTGCGCCATGTTGATGACGTCGAGCAGGCCGAAGATGATTGTCAGCCCGAGCGCCATCAGGATCACGGCCACGCCGATCGACAGGCCGTTGACGACCTGCGGCGCGAGCACGAACTGCAGTGTGTCGATAAAGCCACCCATGATGTCCCCTCAGCCGATCAGAACTTGGTGCAGGTATCGGGACCGATCGCGGCGTCGCCGGCGACTTTGCTCAGGATCTTGAACCTCCCGTTGGCCATCTGCGTCGCGTACATGTCCTGGATGGCCTGGTGATCGCCCGCGCGCATGGTCTTCTTGCCCTGCGGGGTCATCCACTCGAGGCCGCGCATCGCGGTGCGGACCTTGTCGGTATCGGTGCTTTTGGCCTTCTCGACCGCGGCCTTGTAGAAGAACATCACGCCATACGAGTCGGCGCCGTACAGGTCGGGAGCGGCCTTGGCGTACTCGGTGAACGCCTTGACGAATTTCTGATTCTCCGGCAGGTCGATCTCGACCGAGTAGCCGACGCCGGTGACGAAGCCCTCGCCGGCCTTGCCGACCGCCACCAGGTTTTGCGACGTCAGCGTGCCGGAAGCGCCGACCACGGTCATGTTCTTCAACAAGCCATACTGCGACATCTGGTTGAACAGGCGCACGGTGTCGTTGCCGGCCACCGAGGTGTACATGACGTCCGGGCGGGCGGCGCGCACCTGGCCGAAGAATGGCGAATAGTCCTTGTTGTCGAGCGGGGCGAACACCTCGCCGACGGCCTTAGCGCCTTTCTTCTCGGCCGCGCCTTTGAACGCGGCGACGGTGCTACGGCCCATTTCGTAATCCGGGCCGAGGTAGAACACCTTGGCATTCGGTTTCGACTTGCTGAGCCACTCGGCCAGCGCGGCGGACTGCTGGCCGGCCTTGGCGTTGACGCGGAAAACGTTGGGCGAGCACTTGTCGCCGGTGATGGCGTCGGAGAACGACACCGTGGTGGCGATCAGGCGGTTATTGCGTTCGGCGAGCTGGCCGACCGCCAGCGTCGACGCCGAATTGACGGTGCCGGTCAGGAAGTCGACCTTCGACACCTGGAACAGCTTTTCCGCCTTTGGCGCGGCGACCGACGGATTGGCTTCCTCGTCTTCGAACAGCAGTTCGACCTTGCGGCCCATGATGCCGCCGCCGGCGTTGATTTCTTTCGTCGCCAGCTCGATGCCCCATTTGACCTGCTGGCCCAGCGCCGAATAGGTGCCCGACAGCGGCGTGACGACGCCGATGCGGATCGGCTCCTGCGCGCTGGCGGCGGCGGCAAACCCCGCCAGGATCGATGCAGCCAACAGCTTGTTTGCGAATACGGTTTTCATGGTGTGTCTCCTTTATTGTTTAGACTGAAAAAAATCACTTCGGTGCTTCGGCTTCGTATTCGTTGGCGACTAATTTTCGACGCAGCAGCTTGCCTACCGGGGAACGCGGCACTTCCACCACGAAGACGTAGGCGCGCGGCCGCTTGAAATTAGCCAGGCCCGAGGTGCGGCAGTGCGCATCGAGTTCGGCGTCGGTGACCGCCGCGCGGCGTTTGACGAAAGCGGTAACGCACTGGCCCCAGCGCGCGTCCGGCAGGCCGACCACCGCGACTTCGTCGACCGCCGGATGCAAGGACAACAGGCTCTCGATTTCGACAGGCGAGATGTTTTCGCCGCCGCTGATGATCATGTCGTCGGTGCGGCCGGAGACGAACAGGTCGCCGTCGCGGTCGAGGTATCCGGTGTCGCCGGTGAAGTACCAGCCGCCGCGCAGCGCCTTGGCGTTGGCGTCCGGCCGGTTCCAATAGCCTTCGAACGATTCGTCGCCGGCCAGGTCGACGATGATCTCGCCCTCTTCGTAGCGGTCGGCCGGCAGGTCAGGATTGCCGCTGTCGAGCCGCACGACGCGCAGGCGCTGGTTGATGCCGGCGCGACCGGCGCTGCCAGGTTTTTTCACAGCGTCCGGGTCGATGCTGAAGGTGTAGACCTCGGACGAGCCGTAGTGGTTGACGAACAGTTCGGGCTTGAACAGCGCATCGAGCTTTTTCAGCAGCGCTTCGTTCATCGAGGCGCCGGCGAAACCGAGCTTGCGCACGGAAGACAGGTCGGTGGCGGCGCAGCCGGGATGGGCGATGACGTCGTGGTACAGCGTTGGCACCAGGTACAGGTTGGTGATGCGCTCTGCCTCGATCGCCGCCAGCACGGCCACCGGGTCGAACTTTGGCACGCAGACGAAGCAGCCGTCGACCAGCGCCATCGCCAGCAGCGAGCGCACGCCCATGGTGTGATACAGCGGCATCACGCCGAGCGTGCGTTCGTAGCGCCCGTATTGGTTCTGGGCGACGTGGGCCAGCGCGGCGGCGCGCTCGTGGCGGTGGCGGCGCGGCACGCCTTTCGGTTTGCCGGTGGTGCCGGAGGTGTAGAGCATCAGCGACCAATCGTCGGCGCCGGCGTTCAGCAGTTCCGCGCCGGGGGCAGTGGCCAGCAGGTCTTCGAAGCGCAGCGTAGCGCCTTCGGCGGCGCCGACGGCGATGCGCGGCAGGCGCTGGGCGACGGCGGAATCGCGCACGGCGTCTGCCGAGACGTCCTGGAAGACGATGGCGCGGGCGTCGGCGTCGCCGGCGCAGTAGTCGATTTCGTCGGGCTTGGCGCGCCAGTTGAGCGGCGTGACAATGATGCCGGCGAACTGGCAGGCCCAGTGCAGCGTGGCCATCTCCCAGCGGTTCTGCAGCAGCGCGACCAGATGGTCGCCGCGCCGCAGGCCGATTCCCTGCAGGCCCGCGGCCACCACGGCGACGCGCTCGAACCACTCGGCGTAGGTCAGGCGCAGGTCGCCGTCGACCAGCGCCAGCTGGCCGGGACTGCGTTCTACCGATGCGAGGAAACTGCGGCCCAGATCAAGCATGTTGTGTACTCCCGTGAATGGCTGCCTGGCGTTGTGCTGCGACGTCGAGCACGGCGTTGACGATATTGGTGTAGCCGGTGCAGCGGCACAGGTGGCCCGACAGCATGTCGCGCACCTGCTGCTCGTTCGGCGCCGGGACGCGTTCGAGGAAATGGCTGCACGACATCAGGATGCCGGCCGTGCAAAAGCCGCACTGCAGCGCGTGATGGCGCTTGAAGGCGGCCTGCAAGTCGCCCAGTTCGGCGCCGCAGCCCAGGTTCAGCCCTTCGACGGTATCGACGCGGCGGCCCTCCGCCTGCACCGCCAGCTGCATGCAGGAGCGCTGGGCAACGCCGTCGACGCGCACGGTGCAGGCGCCGCAGATGCCATGCTCGCAGCCGACGTGGGTGCCGGTGGCGCCCAGCTTGTGGCGCAGGAAGTCCGACAGCAGCATGCGCGCTTCGGCCGGCGCGCTGCGCGTCAGGCCGTTGAGCGTGATCGTCACCGGGTATTCCATGTTTTTTTCGTAGTGTTTCATGTGCTTGCCTTCTGAATCAGTTGACGGCCGAGCTGACGCACCAGGTGGCGCCGGTATTCGGCGCTGGCGTGGCCGTCGCTCTGGGCTTCGAGCTCCCATGCGAAATCGTTGAGCGCGGCGTCGAGGTCATCGCCGGCGATGCGCGCCCAGCGCTTGCGGGCCGGGCGGTCGGCAACCCCGCCGACGGTCAGCTCGACGGCGCTGTCGCTGACCACCGCGGCCAGCGCGACGATGGCGAAGTCGCCATGGCGCATCGACACCTCATGGAAGGCGTGGCGCGCGCCCTGCTGCTGCAGCGGGAAGCGCACTTCCTCGACGATCTCGCCGGGACGCACCGCCGTCATCAGCATCCCCTGGAAAAAGTCGTCGGCCTTCAATACGCGGCGCGCGGACTGCGAGCGCAGCACGACTTCTCCCTGCAGCGCGGTCAGGCACAACGGCAGCTCGGCGCTGGGATCGGCATGCGCGACCGAGCCGCAGACGGTACCGCGGTTGCGGATCTGGAAGTGCGATATCCAGGGCAGCGCCAGCGCCAGCAGCGGCACCTCGGACGCCAGCGTGGCGCGCGTTTCGACACTGGCCTGGGTGGCGGCGGCGCCGACCACCAGGTTGCCGTTCTCGACGCGGACGTAATCGAGGTCCTGGCAGCGCGAGATATCGACCAGCATGGCCGGCTGCGCCAGGCGGATGTTCAGCATCGCCATCAGCGACTGGCCGCCGGCGAGGATCTTGGCGTCCTCGCCGTGGCGGGCCAGCAGGCTGACGGTTTCCTGCGCGCTGTCGGCGCGGATGTAATCGAATGCGGCCGGCTTCATTTGGATACCCCCAGCGCCTGCAGGATGCGCTGCCACAACGAGCGCTTCGGCGCGGCAGCGGCGCCGCCGCCGGCCTGGCGCCCCAATTGTTCGAACAGCTGGCGCAGCACGATCTTGGCGGCGCCCTCCAGCATGCGGCCGCCCACCGCGGCGACTTTGCCGCTGACGGCGGCGCTGTAGTCGTAGCTAAGCAGCGTGCCCGGGCCGGCCGCTTCGAGGCGGATGCGGCCGGCGCCTTCGGCGGCGCCGAGCGAGCTGACGCCCTTGCCGCCGAGCGCCAGCCCATGCGGCGGATCGAGGTCGGACAGGCGGATCTCGGCGGCGTAGCGCGCCTTGACCAGGCCAATGCCGATGGTGACATCGGCGCGGTAGTGGTTCTCGCCGACCTTCTCCAGTGCGTGGCAGCCAGGAATCACCTTGACCAGCGCAGCCGGGTCGAGCAGCACCGCATATACCTGCTCCGGCGTGGCCGGCAGTTCGACCGAGCCGGACATCGACAGCGCGTGGCCGCCCTGCGGGGCTTTCACCGGCGCGGCGGCGCGCGGCTTGCTTGGCGGCGGATCGCCGGCGCCGAGCAGCGCGTGAATTTTCGACGGCGTCAGCGGCAGGCGCAGGTCGGCCACGCCGAGCGCGTCGGCCACCGCGTTGGCAATGCAGACCGGCGTGCTCATATTGTTGCCTTCGCCGAGGCCCTTGGCGCCGAGCGGCGTGAACGGCGACAGCGTTTCGATGTGGACGATGACCGGTTCCGGCACTTCGACGGCGGTCGGCACCAGGTAGTCGGCGAAGGTGCCGGACTTGAAGCTGCCGTCGCTGCCGTAGTCGAAATGCTCCATCAGCGCGGCGCCCAGGCCCTGGGCGAAGGCGCCGCGGATCTGGCCGTCCGCCAGCGCGGGATTCAAGATGCGGCCGGCGTCGTGCGAGGTGACGTAGCGGTCGATGCGCACCTGGCCGGTGACCTTGTCGACTTCGACCGCGCAGATGTCGAACACGAAGCCGTAGGCGGCCGAGCTGTTGATGACGTCGTTGTCGTCCGGCGCCTGCAACTGCACCGGCGTCCAGAACACGGTTTCGCGAATGCCGGGCGCCATGCCGTCGGGCAGGCTGGCCGGCGACCAGTGCGCGGCGCCGGCGACGCGGTGGAACGGCAGCCTGGTGGCCGGATCGGCGCGCGAAAACACCTTGCGGCCTTCGAACACGATGTCGGCCGCCGGAACGCCGAGGATAGACGCGGCGATCCGCGCCAGCTTCTCGCGCACCTCGATGGCGGTGAGGTGCACCGTGCCGGCCACGGCGCCGGCGAAGCGGCTCGAGTAATTTCCGGCGGCGATGGACCAGCCGTCCTTCTGCGTATCGAGTTCGGCGTTGACCAGCACATCGGACGGCTCCAGGCCCAGCACGTCGGCGACCACCTGCGCCACCACCGTGCGGTGGCCCTGCCCCTGCGGCACCGAATCGATCATCACGCTGACGCTGCCGAGCGCGTCGACGGCAACGGTGGCGCTGGTGTTGCCGCCATTCTTCGGGCCGGCCTTGGCGCGTTCGGCCGGCGTCAGCGCGGTGGTGATGTAGCCCATGTTGGAGATCGACGGCTCGACCACGGCGGCGTAGCCGATGCCATACAGGCGTCCTTCAGCGCGGGCCTGGTCGCGGCGCGCCTTCAGTTCGGACAGGCCGCCGCGGTCGACCGCCATCGCCATCGACAGCTGGTAGTTGCCCGAGTCGTAGAGCGAGCCGGCCGGCGCGCGATAAGGGAAGGCGTCGGCGCCGATCATGTTGCGGCCGATGACGTCGAGCGGGTCGAGGCCCAGTTCCACCGCGATGCGCTGCATCAGGCGCTCGAGCGCGAAATACACCTGCGGTCCGCCGAAGCCGCGCACCAGGCCGGACGGGGTCTTATTGGTCAGCACGACCTTGTTGTGCACTTCCAGGTTGCGCACCTTGTAGGCGCCGGTCAGCATGCCATGCATGCGGTAGAAGGTGGCCGGCTCCGGCGCGCGCAGGTAGGCGCCGCAGTCGTCGATCTGGTGGTAGCGCAGCGCGGTCACTTCGCCCTCGGGCGTGACGGCCGCCTCAATGGTGGTGACGCGGTTGGTCGAGGCGACCGATGCCTGCAGGTGCTCGAGGCGGTCTTCGATCCACTTGACGGGCGCGCCTGCCTTGCGCGAGGCGAGGCACAGCAGCACGATATAGGTCGACACGGCCTGCTTGGTGCCGAAGCTGCCGCCGGAGTCGCGCGGCGCGCGCAGTCGCAGCCGGGTGCCGCCGACCTTCAGCGAGCGCGCCATCACCGGCTGCAGCGCGAACGGCCCCTGGAAATTCGACATGACGTCGTAGCCCTCGTCGCCCGACAGGTATTCGGCTACGACGGCGAAGCATTCGATCGGCGTGCAGGAGTTGCGCGGGTAGTGCACCTTGATGCTGACCGTGCGCGCGGCATCGGCGAAGGCGGCGGCGGGCTCGCCGTACAAAAAATGGCGCTCGTTGACCAGATTTGTGCCGACCGCCGCATGCAGCACCGGCGCGGACGGCTGCAGCGCGGCCTCGGGATCGACCACCGCCTGCAGCTGACGGTATTCGACCATGATCAGTTCCAGCGCATCTTCAGCGATGTAGCGGCTTTCGGCCATCACCACCGCGACCGGCTCGCCGACGTAGCGGGCGCGCTCGATCGCCATCGACCAATGCTCCATCGGCTGCTTGACGCCGACCGCGAACGGAGTCGACCAGGCGGCGACGTCGGCTCCGGTCAGCACCGCGCGCACGCCGGGCAGCGCCAGCGCGGCGCTGCTGTCGATCGCCACGATCTCGGCGTGGCCGTGCGGGGAACGCAGGATGGCGGCGTGCAGCGTGCCCGGCTTGACACCGATGTCGTCGGCGTAGCTGCCGCGCCCTGTCAGCAGGGCGGCGTCTTCGACGCGGGGCAGCGACTTGCCGACGTACCGGCCGGGCGCGGCATCGGCCGCGGCGGCGAAACCTTCGACTCGCACTGGCGAAATCTGATTCACGTTGATACCCTTCTTGCAGCATGGCTGATACAAGAAGGGTAGGCTGGCGTGGTGCGAAAGCTGTTACCCGTGGGTGTTCGAATTTACCTTCCAGTCGCTTTTTTTACACGACAGGGTCGTCAGTGGCGGTCGTAAACATCGACTACCTTGCGGTACTGACTGGGCATCGCGCCCATATGCTGCTGAAAAAAACGCGTGAAGTGGCTCTGCGCGCTGAAGCCAAGACTGTCGGACAGGCTGACCAGCGGCTGGCGCGTTTGGGTCAGGCCCTCGATCGCTCTTTCCATGCGCAGCACATTGACGTACAGGTTTGGCGTCAGGCTGGTGTCCTGCTGGAACAGCTTGAAGAAATGGGCGCGCGACAGGCACGCCTCCGACGCCATCTTGTCGATATCGAGTTCGGCGCCGACGGTGGCGCGCATGTAGGTGACGGCGCGGCGGATGCGCGGGTCGGCAATGCGCGGCAGGTCGGCCTTGCGCAAGTCGTTCAGGTTGCGCCACTCCGAAAACGCGTCGATCACCGCGATCATCAAATTCGACAACTGGATTTCCAGCTGCTGGGCGCTGAGCTGGTCGCCATACAGCATCTGCATCGCCAGCTGGTTCGACAGGTTGCGGATCGGTTTGGAGATTTCGACGCAGGGCTGCGGGAAGAAGCCCGGCTGGCCGCTGGAGATGAAGACTCTTTCGATCTCGCCCAGCCACAGCGGCTCGATGTACAGCGCCAGGATGATGGTGCCCGGCGCGTCCGGGTTATGGTGGGTGTAGGCGTGCGGCTCCCACGAGTTGATCAGCACCGCCGTCTGATCCGTCAGCGGGTAGGACTTGTCGCGCACGGTGAACGAGGTGTCCTCGCCGCTGACCTTGATCAGCACGTGGCACTGCGAATGGCCATGGGTGACCAGCGGGCGATCCATGTCGAGCAGACATACCCGCCCGAACTTACCTTGTAATACGCGTACGGCAGCTGACATGCCTGTCTCCTGGCTTTGGCGGCCATGCGGCTGCGGATCGGGTCCGGGCCGTGGCGCGCTCTTGTGGCTCCATTTTTATTCGCAATGGCGGCGTATAAACGCAATTCGCAAAAATTTGAGCAGTAAACATGGTCAATGATGCACGAAAAACGTCCAGCGCGCACGTACAGCAGACAATCTACCCATCGGGACAGTGGCGGCGCCGCGCTCCAGGAAGACGCTGGCCAGCATCGCGCACGGGCTGGCCGGCCACCTGGTTGGCCAGCGCGCCGACGATGCCCGATCCCGCTAAAGCGCAATGCTCGGTCCCCAACAGGCACCCGTTTGCTGCCACTGGCGGGCGCAGCGTCGGCACGCCCGCCAAAATACCCGGCGCGACGCCCGGCGCGCTTTCGCTCATCTGGCGGACTGCGGACGCGGCGCGCCCTCGCCGAGAAAAGCACGGAAGAAGGCCGCCGCCCTCGCCGGCTGCTCCAGCGCCGGCAAGTGACCGCATTGCGACAGCAGTTCAAAGCGCGCGTGCGGCATCGCTTGCGCGAGCTGCTGCCCGCACACCGGCGGTGCTATCGGATCCTCGTCACCCGACAGGATCAGCGCCGGCATGCGCAGCTCGCCCAGCCGGGACCAGATATCGTCCCGGCTGGCCAGCGCACGCGCCTGCGCCGCGCCTGCCGATGCGCCGACGCGGTGCGCCATGGCTTTGAAGGCGGCACTTGCTGCGCGATCAGCCGGGCGTACGACGATGCCTGCCAAAAATTCGACGAGCGCGTCAGGCGTCGCTTCGAGTCCGGCGGCAAGATCGGGCCCGCCGGCGGCCGGGGCGCTGGCGTCGCAGCCCATCAGCCAGAGCGAGGAAACACGCTCCGGCGCGGCGAGCGCAATTGCAAGCGCCAGATTGGCGCCGTATGAGGTGCCGACCAGCGCAAACGTGCGCGGCGCGCGCGCAAGAATATCGGCGACACTGTCGGACAGGCTCGCTTGCGGTGACATCAAGACCTGCGGTTCGATGACGTCGCCGAGCGTGGCGATGACATCCTGGTACAGCATCGCGTCGCACAGCAAGGCGGGAAGGAAGACAGTGGGCAGGCGTGGTGACATGGGCGCTCCGTTAGATGGAAGAAATGGTATCGGCGAGCAGCAACTGCGCCTGGTTCAGTATTGTCATTAGCTCCGGTGCGGGCCGGCCGGCTTTGCGCAGCGTGATGGTGCCGATCGCCAGTGCCAACAAGGCAGCGGCGCGGGTTTGCGCCAGCTCCGGGGTAAATCCGGCACGCTCGAGCAAGCCGACGACCAGCGCGCCGGTGCGGGCGACGTGATGCTGACCGACGGCCGCCAGTGCCGCATCGTGCGGTGCAAGTTCCGTCACGCAATTGACAAAGAAACAGCCACGGCGGCCCGCATCGACTTCGGCAATCGCCGCCAGTACGGCGTGGACGGCCTCGAGAGCGGGCATGGACGAGGCCATGGCCTCGAGCCTGGCAAATATCTCATCGGCGTAGAGTTCGACAGCCGCCATCATCACGGCGTGCTTGGAACCGAAGCAGGCATAGAAACTCGACCGGCTCAAGTGCATGGCAGCGGTCAGGTCGTCGAGCGAGGTTGCCTGATACCCTTTCTCCCAAAACACCTCCAGCGCATCCCTGAGTGCTTCGGCAGGCACGAATTGGCGTGGCCGCCCCATCACTGGGGAGGTCGGTTGCGGGTTGCTGGGTGGGGATTGGCGTAGAAGTCTGGACATGGTTATAATTATAGATCAATTAGTCCACATGTACGTTTGACCTCAGAGGAAATCAGCCATGACCACGCAATCGAGTTTCGAGCTGTATGCTTACTGGCGCACGTCGGCCACCTACCGGGTGCGCGTCGCCCTCAATCTGAAGGGGCTGACGGCGACCGAACGGATCGTCAATATCGATGCCGGGGAGCAGCGCGACGAGAAATTTTTGAAGATCAATCCACTTGGCGCAATCCCAGCCTTGGTTGAGGTCGGACATGCGCCGCTGACACAGTCGCTGGCGATCCTCGAATTTCTCGACGAGTTCCAGCCAGCGCCGCCGTTGCTGCCGCAGGACCTGCATGGGCGCGCCCGAGTCCGCTCAATCGCCGCAATGCTCGCTGCCGATACGCATCCGCTGATCACGGGGCGCGTCAAAAAATACTTGACTGCAACTGCTGGAATGGACGACTCGGCTTGGCGTGCATGGCAGATCCAATGGTTTGGGACCGGTTTGGCCGCGCTCGAGCAACGTCTTGCCGCCGAGCCGCAGACAGGCGTGTTTTGTCATGGCGACACGCCGACGATGGCCGACATCTGTCTGGCGAGCATTGTCGAGATGGTGAGGATTTTTAAGATTACGATTCCGGATACACCGACGATTGACCGGATCATGGAAGCCTGCGACGCCCATCCGGCGTTCGTCGAAGCTACGCCTAGCCGTCAGGTAGGTGCTCCAGCCTGAACAGGCTGGCCAAATAGGTGCTGGTTCGCGGGCACGCAATGCGGTTTGCCGGGGCTCCTTTGACTCAGTAGGAGTCCAACCGAAACCCGCGGCTGCATGTTATTTACGCCAGCCTCGATCAGCGCGCGCCTACCGCCCGCCGTCCCGGCGCCAATCGCGCCCGAGGTAGGCCGCAACTGGAACAGATCCTCGCGTTGGGGGCCGCATGGATCCCGATTGCAGTTGGCGTCGAACACTTCCCGCACCTGCCCGCGGTCGAGCAGGTGCCCATGCGAAATGACCGTCCCGCACGGACCTCCATCAACCGCGGTGCACAGCAGCGTAGTATTCATCAAGCGCATTGCGGCCAACAGGCCGCGTTAAGCCTGATCGGGTTGGGGCGCTGACATGCGGCGGCATTTCCAGCAATACTGACCATGCAAGCCGACGGCAGGCTATTTAATCAACAGAAGGATTTAGGGGCGGGACCGCCGACATGCATAGCCAACCTCGCTATGGAGGTTGACTATGCTTTGAACTAGCTCAAAAGACGGTTGAGCCAGTGTGAAATTCTGGAGGCGAGGACGGGAATCGAACCCGTCTAAACGGCTTTGCAGGCCGCTG
>JAZKFW010000008.1:0-15640 GCA_040386255.1 Pseudomonadota bacterium | reverse complement strand
TCCTGCGCCAACGGCGGCGGCTACTATCACTACTCCTACTCGGTGGTGCGCGGCTGCGACCGCATCGTCCCGGTCGACGTCTACGTCCCGGGCTGCCCGCCGACCGCCGAGGCGCTGCTGTACGGCATTCTGCAGCTGCAGAACAAGATCAAGCGCACCAACACCATCGCCCGCTAAACCATGACGACCAAACTTGAAAAACTCGCTTCGACCCTGACATCCGTGCTGGGCGAGCGAGTCAGCCTGACGACCGCGCTCGGCGAAGTGACCCTGGTGGTCAAGGCTGCCGATTACCTCGAAACGATGCTGGCGCTGCGCGACGATCCGGCGCTCAGGTTCGAGCAATTGCTCGACCTGTGCGGGGTCGACTATTCGACCTACGGCGACGGCGCCTGGGACGGCCTGCGTTTCGCGGCGACGTCGCACCTGCTGTCGATCGAGCACAACTGGCGCGTGCGCGTGCGCGTGTTCGCGGCCGACGACGAAATGCCGGTACTCGCCTCGGTGGTCGGCATCTGGCGCTCGGCCAACTGGTACGAGCGCGAGGCGTTCGACCTGTACGGCATCCTGTTCGAAGGCCACAACGACCTGCGCCGCATCCTGACCGACTACGGCTTCATCGGCCACCCGTTCCGCAAGGACTTCCCGGTCACCGGCTACGTCGAGATGCGCTACGACCCCGAACAGAAACGTGTGATTTACCAACCCGTGACGATCGAGCCGCGTGAAATCATTCCGCGCGTGATCCGCGAAGAAACCTACGGGATGAAATAATGGCTGAGATTAAGAACTACACCCTGAACTTCGGACCGCAGCACCCGGCCGCGCACGGCGTGCTGCGCCTGGTGCTCGAGCTCGACGGCGAAGTGATCCAGCGTGCCGACCCGCACATTGGCCTGCTGCACCGCGCCACCGAAAAGCTGGCCGAGACGCGCACCTACCTGCAGTCGGTGCCGTACATGGACCGTCTCGACTACGTGTCGATGATGGCCAACGAACACGCCTACGTGCTGGCGATCGAAAAGCTGCTCGGCATCGAGGCGCCGATCCGCGCCCAGTACATCCGCGTCATGTTCGACGAGATCACGCGCCTGCTGAACCACCTGATGTGGCTGGGCGCGCACGCGCTCGACGTCGGCGCCATGGGCCCGTTCCTGTACGCCTTCCGCGACCGCGAAGATTTGTTCGACGTCTACGAAGCGGTGTCCGGCGCGCGCATGCACGCGGCCTACTACCGCCCGGGCGGCGTCTACCGCGACCTGCCGGACGCGATGCCGAAGCACAAGGCCTCGATCATCCGCAGCGCCAAGGCCATCGACGCGCTGAACGAAGCGCGCCAGGGCTCGCTGCTGGACTTCATCGACGATTTCTCGAAACGTTTCGTCACCTACGTCGACGAGTACGAGACCCTGCTGACCGACAACCGCATCTGGAAACAGCGTACCGTCGGCATCGGCGTCGTCTCGCCGGAAGCGGCGAAGGCGATGGGCTTTACCGGCGCCATGCTGCGCGGCTCCGGCATCGAATGGGACCTGCGCAAGACCCAGCCGTACGCAGTCTACGACAAGATGGAATTCGACATCCCGGTCGGCACCAACGGCGACTGCTACGACCGTTACCTGGTGCGCGTCGAAGAGATGCGCCAGTCGAACCGCATCATCAAGCAGGCCAGTGCCTGGCTGCGCGCCAACCCGGGCCTGCCGGTGATGATCGACAACCACAAGATCGCGCCGCCGTCGCGCGTCGACATGAAGTCGAACATGGAATCGCTGATTCACCACTTCAAGCTGTTCACCGAAGGCATGCACGTGCCGTCCGGCGAAGCGTATGCCGCGGTCGAGCATCCCAAGGGCGAGTTCGGCATCTACATCGTGTCGGACGGCGCCAACAAGCCGTACCGCCTGAAGATCCGCGCCCCGGACTATGCGCACCTGCAGAGCCTGGACGAGATGGCGCGCGGCCACATGATCGCCGACGCCGTCACCATCATCGGAACGCAAGACATCGTATTCGGCAGTATCGATCGCTAAGCGGTTGCACATTTAGGGCAGAACCATGTTGTTATCTGAGCATTGCTACAAAAAAATCGACCGCGAGTTGGCCAAGTATCCGGCCGACCAGCGGCAGTCGGCCGTGATGGCCGCTCTGGCCCACGCCCAGGTCGAACTGGGCTGGCTGGCGCCGGACACGATGCAGGAACTGGCCGACTACATCGGCATGCCGGCCATCGCCGTGCAGGAAGTGGCCACGTTCTACAACATGTACAACGTCAAGCCGGTCGGCACCCACAAGATCACCGTCTGCACCAACCTGCCATGCGCGCTGTCGGGCGGCGTCGACGCCGCCAAGCGCCTGCAGGCCAAGCTGGGCATCGGTTTCCGCGAAACCACCGCCGACGGAAAATTCACGCTGATGGAAGGCGAGTGCATGGGCGCCTGCGGCGACGCGCCCGTCATGATCGTCAACAATCACCACATGCATTCGTTCATGAGCGACGAAAAGATCGACGCCCTGGTAGAGGAACTGAACAAATGACCAGCCTGCACGACCGTCACATCAAGCCGCTGATCCTGAAAGACCTGGACGGCGCCAACTGGCACCTGAACGACTACGTCAAGCGCGGCGGCTACAGCGCGCTGCGCCGCATTCTGGACGAAAAGATCACGCCGGAACAGATCATCGCCGACCTGAAGGCGTCTGGCCTGCGCGGCCGCGGCGGCGCCGGTTTCCCGACCGGCCTGAAGTGGAGCTTCATGCCGCGCCAGTTCCCGGGCCAGAAATACCTCGTCTGCAATACCGACGAAGGCGAGCCGGGCACGTTCAAGGACCGCGACATCATCCGCTACAACCCGCATGCGCTGATCGAAGGCATGGCCATCGGCGCCTACGCGATGGGCATCACGGTCGGCTACAACTACATCCACGGTGAAATCTGGGCCGAGTACGAGCTGTTCGAAGAAGCGCTGGAAGAGGCGCGCGCCGCCGGCTTCCTTGGCGACAAGATCATGGGCAGCGAGTTCAACTTCCAGCTGCACGCCGCGCACGGCTACGGCGCCTACATCTGCGGCGAAGAGACCGCGCTGCTCGAGTCGCTCGAAGGCAAGAAGGGACAGCCGCGCTTCAAGCCGCCGTTCCCGGCCTCCTTCGGCCTGTACGGCAAGCCGACGACCATCAACAACACCGAGACCTTCGCCGCGGTGCCGTTCCTGCTGAACATGGGCGCGGAGAATTACCTGGCTCTGGGCAAGCCGAACAACGGCGGCTCGAAGATCTTCTCGATCTCCGGCGACGTCAACCTGCCGGGCAACTATGAAGTGCCGATGGGCACGCCGTTCGCGACCCTGATGGAACTGGCCGGCGGCATGCGCGGCGGCAAAAAGATCAAGGCCGTGATTCCTGGCGGTTCGTCGGCGCCGGTCGTGCGCGGCGACGTCATGATGAACACCGACCTCGACTACGATTCGATCGCCAAGGCCGGCTCGATGCTCGGTTCGGGCGCCGTCATCGTCATGGACGAGACGCGCTGCATGGTCAAGTCGCTGCTGCGCCTGTCCTATTTTTATTACGAGGAATCGTGCGGCCAGTGCACCCCCTGCCGCGAAGGCACGGGCTGGATGTACCGCATGGTCCACCGCATCGAGCACGGCCAGGGCCGTCCGGAAGACATGGACTTGCTGAACCAGATCGCCGACAACATCAAGGGCCGCACGATCTGCGCGCTCGGCGATGCCGCCGCGATGCCGGTGCAGGCGATGATCAAGAACTTCCGCGAAGAATTCGAATACCACATCGAGCACAAGCATTGCCTCGTGCCCGCATATATTTAAGGCCAGAGAAATCTCATGGTTGAAATTGAAATTGACGGTAAAAAGGTAGAAGTCCCACCAGGTTCCATGGTGATGGACGCTGCCAACAAGCTGGGTACCTATATCCCGCACTTCTGCTATCACAAGAAATTGTCGATCGCCGCCAACTGCCGCATGTGCCTGGTGGAAGTCGAGAAGGCGCCGAAGCCTTTGCCGGCCTGCGCCACGCCGGTGTCGGCGGGCATGATCGTGCGCTCGAACAGCGAAAAAGCGGTGCAGGCGCAGAAGTCCGTGATGGAATTCCTGCTGATTAACCACCCGCTCGATTGCCCGATCTGCGACCAGGGCGGCGAATGCCAGCTGCAAGATTTGGCTGTCGGCTACGGCAAGTCCGATTCGCGCTACGACGAAGAAAAGCGCGTCGTGCCGCCGAAAGACGCCGGCCCGCTGATCTCGATGGCCGAGATGACCCGTTGCATCCACTGCACCCGCTGCGTGCGTTTTGGCCAGGAAGTGGCCGGCCAGATGGAACTGGGCATGCTGGGCCGTGGCGAACACGCCGAAATCACCGCGTTCGTCGGCAAGACCGTCGACTCGGAAGTGTCGGGCAACATGATCGACCTGTGCCCGGTTGGCGCACTGACGTCGAAGCCATTCCGCTACCAGGCCCGTACCTGGGAACTGTCGCGCCGCAAGTCGGTCAGCCCGCACGATTCGCTCGGCTCCAACCTGATCGTCCAGGTCAAGGGAGGCAAGGTCATGCGCGTGCTGCCATTGGAAAACGACGCGATCAACGAATGCTGGCTGTCGGATAAAGACCGCTTCTCGTACGAAGCGCTCGACAATGCCGACCGCCTGACCGCGCCGATGATCAAGCAGGGCGGCCAGTGGGCCCAGACCGACTGGCAGACCGCGCTCGAGTACATCGCCCACGGCCTGCGCAACATCAAGCATGAACACGGCGCCGACGCGATCGCCGCCGTCGCCACGCCGCATTCGACCACCGAAGAACTGCACCTGCTGGCCAAAGCCATGCGCGGCCTCGGTTCCGAGAACGTCGAATTCCGCCTTCGCCAGACCGACTTCGCCAACGACGGCCAGGTCACGCCTTGGCTCGGCATGCCGATCGCCGACCTGTCGAACGTCAAGCGCGCGCTGGTCATCGGCTCGTTCCTGCGCAAGGACCATCCGCTGGTCGCCACGCGCCTGCGCGCCGCGGTCAAGAACGGCGCCAAGCTGTCGGTGCTGCACGGCTCCGACGAAGAACTGCTGATGCCGACCGCGAACAAGATGATCGCCGCGCCGTCCGACTGGCTGGCCGCATTGAGCGATCTGGCTGCCGCCGTCGCCAGCGCAGCCGGCGCCAGCGCCGGTGCCTACAGCAAGATCAAGCCGTCCGACGCCGCCATCAAGATGGCAGCGAGCCTGTTCACCGGCGAAGCCAAGCTGCCGTCCGTGATCCTGCTCGGTAACGCCGCCGCCCAGCATCCGCAAGCGTCCGCAATCCACGCTGCAGCGCAGATGATCGCCACGCTGACCGGCGCCAAGCTCGGCTACCTGACCGAAGCGGCCAACACCGTCGGCGGCTACCTCGCCGGCGCTGCCGCCAAGGATGCCAAGCCGGTATTCGCCGAGCCGAAGAAAGCCTACGTACTGCTCAACGCCGAGCCGGAACTGGACTGCGCCAACCCGCAGCAAGCCCGCGCCGCATTGGATGCCGCCGAAATGGTCGTCGTCATGAGCGCCTTTAAACACGGCACCGACTACGCCGACGTGCTGCTGCCGATCGCGCCGTTCAGCGAGACCTCGGGCACTTTTGTGAACTGCGAAGGCCGCGCGCAAAGCTTCAACGGCACTGTCAAGCCGCTGGGCGATGCACGTCCGGCCTGGAAGGTTCTGCGCGTTCTCGGCAACCTGCTGGGCCTGACCGGTTTCGACTACGAGACCTCGGAAGCGATCCGCGACGAAGTGCTCGGCAAGGACGTCACCGATTTGTCGGGCAAGCTGTCGAACGTGTCGGCCATCGCCGCCACCTCCGCCACCTTCGGCGACGCCGGCGTGCTCGAACGCGTCACCGACGTGCCGATCTATTTTGCCGACGCCATCGCGCGCCGTTCCGAGCCGCTGCAGCGCACCGCCGACGCGCAGGCGCCGCTGGCCTACCTGCCGACCGCGCTGGCCGACAAGCTGGGCGTGACCGCCGGCGACACCGTCAAGGTAACGCAGGGCTCCGGCTCGGCGATCCTGGTGGCCGCCATCGACAAGGGCCTGCCGGCCAACGCGGTACGCGTGGCCGCGGCGCACCCGTCGACCGCCATGCTGGGCGCGATGTTCGGTTCAATCCAGGTTGAAAAAGCAGGGAGGGGCGCCTAATGAACGACTTTATCGTCACTCTGAATACGCACGGCGTCAACTACCTCGGCCCGGTGTGGCCGCTGGCGTGGACCATGATCAAGATCATGTGCGTGCTGCTGCCGCTGATGGGCCTCGTGGCCTACGCGACGCTGTGGGAGCGCAAGCTGATCGGCTGGATCCAGATACGTATCGGCCCTAACCGGGTCGGTCCGATGGGCCTGCTGCAGCCGATCGCCGACGCGTTGAAACTCCTGTTCAAGGAAATCGTCGTCCCGACCAAGGCCACCACGAGCCTGTTCATCATCGGCCCGATCATGACCATCATGCCGGCGCTGGCCGCCTGGTCGGTGATCCCGTTCGGTCCCGAGATCGCGCTGGCCAACGTCAACGCGGGCCTGCTGCTGCTGATGGCGATCACCTCGCTGGAAGTCTACGGCATCATCATCGCCGGCTGGGCATCGAACTCGAAGTATTCGTTCATGGGCGCGATGCGCGCCTCGGCCCAGATGATCTCCTACGAGATCCCGATGGGCTTCGTGCTGGTGGTCGTGCTGATGGTGTCGGGCAGCCTGAATTTCTCCGACATCGTCGCCGGCCAGACCGTCGGCCGCTTCGCCGACATGGGCATCAATTTCATGTCGTGGAACTGGCTGCCGCTGCTGCCGCTGCTGGTGGTCTACCTGACCTCGGGTCTTGCCGAGTGCAACCGCCACCCGTTCGACGTCGTCGAAGGCGAGTCCGAGATCGTCGCCGGCCACATGGTCGAGTACTCGGGCATGTCGTACGCGATGTTCATGCTGGCCGAATACGCCAACATGATCCTGATCGGCTGCCTGGCGGCGATCATGTTCCTCGGCGGCTGGGATGCGCCGTTCGCGTTCCTCGAATTCTGGGGTGGTTTCGGCGGCTTCTTCTGGCTGTTCGCCAAGACCTTCTTCATCGTCTCCCTGTTCGTTTGGGTACGCGGCACGTTCCCGCGCTACCGTTATGACCAGATCATGCGTCTCGGCTGGAAGATCTTCATTCCGCTGACCCTGGTCTGGCTGGTCCTGGTCGCAGGCTGGATGCAGACGTCCTGGAACATTTGGAAGTAAGGAAAAGTATGGATCGCGTTAAAGATTTCTTCGGCAGCATGATGCTGACCGAGCTGATCAAGGGCATGGCCCTGACCGGCAAGTACATGTTTTCTCGCAAGATCACGGTGCAATACCCGGAAGAGAAGACCCCGATGTCGCCACGCTTTCGCGGCCTGCACGCGCTGCGCCGCTACCCGAACGGCGAAGAGCGCTGCATCGCCTGCAAGCTGTGCGAAGCGGTGTGCCCGGCGATGGCGATCACGATCGAGTCGGAGCAGCGCGACGACGGTTCGCGCCGCACCACGCGCTACGACATCGACCTGACCAAGTGCATCTTCTGCGGTTTCTGCGAAGAGTCGTGCCCGGTCGATTCGATCGTCGAGACGCACGTGCTGGAATACCACGGTGAGAAGCGCGGCGACTTGTACTACACGAAAGAGATGCTGCTGGCGGTCGGTGACCGCTACGAAAACGACATCGCCGCCGCCCGCGCCGCCGATGCACCGTACCGCTGATAACCGTAGGACTTTGGGTTAGCCATGGATTTCAAAACTTTTTTGTTCTACGCGTTCTCGGCGATCATGATCATCGCCGCCACCCGCGTTATCACCGCCCGCAATCCGGTGCACGCGGCGCTGTTCCTGGTGCTGGCGTTCTTCAACGCCGCCGGCATCTGGATGCTGCTGAAGGCCGAGTTCCTCGCTATCGTGCTGGTGCTCGTGTATGTCGGCGCCGTGATGGTGCTGTTCCTGTTCGTCGTCATGATGTTGGATATTAACGTCGACCGCATGCGAGAAGGCTTCTGGGGCTACCTGCCGCTCGCTTCCGGCATCGGCGCGCTGATCGTGCTCGAGATGGCCGCCGTGCTGTGGCGCGGTTTCATGACATTCGAGCAGCAGCCTGCCGCCGCCGGCGCCAACATCGGCGGCACCAAGGAGCTCGGCATCCTGATCTACACCAAGTACATCTACGGCTTCGAGATCGCCGCCGTGATCCTGCTGGTGGCGATCATCGCCGCCGTCGCCCTGACGCTGCGCAAGCGTAAAGATACCAAGGCGTTCGATCCGGGCGAGGCAGTCCGCGTCAAGCGTAACGACCGCCTGCGCATCGTCAAGATGGCATCGGTCGACCAGCCGGCGCTCGACGCCGCATCGACCGCGGCCGCGCTGGCCGCCGCCGAAGCCGAAGCCGTAGTGGCCAACGACGCCGCCAAGGAGAAGAAATGACTTTATCGCTCGCACACTACCTGGTCCTGGGCGCGATCCTGTTCGCGATCTCGATCGTCGGCATCTTCCTGAACCGCAAAAACATCATCATCCTGCTGATGGCCATCGAACTGATGCTGCTGGCGGTGAACCTGAACTTCATCGCGTTCTCGCATTACCTCGGCGACGCGGCAGGGCAGATCTTCGTGTTCTTCATCCTGACCGTGGCGGCCGCCGAATCGGCAATCGGCCTCGCGATCCTGGTGGTCCTGTTCCGTAATGTAGATACGATCAATGTGGAAGACCTGGACAGCCTGAAGGGCTAAGCCTTTCGATCTGCAGCTTTTACTACTCGAATAAATAACGATTAAGGTTCAACATGGCGGGGCAAATTCTCAACCCTAACCTCCTTCTGGCGGTTCCTCTCGCACCGCTGGCCGGTGCGGCGATCGCCGGTTTGCTGGGCACCAAATTCCTCGGCAACGTGGTCGGCCGCAAGATCTCGACCGCCGCCTGCATCCTCGGCGTGCTGGTGGCGCTGATCCTGTCGGTGCACACGCTGCTGGCGGTGCTCGACGGCGCCGGCTTCAACGGCACCATCTACAACTGGATGACCGTCGGCACGCTGAAGATGGAAGTCGGCTTCCAGATCGATTCGCTGTCGGCGATGATGATGTGCGTGGTGACGTTCGTGTCGCTGATGGTCCACATATACACGATCGGCTACATGAAGGACGACGAAGGCTACAACCGCTTCTTCTCGTACATCTCGCTGTTTACGTTCTCGATGCTGATGCTGGTCATGGCGAACAACTTCCTGCAGCTGTTCTTCGGCTGGGAAGCGGTGGGCCTGGTGTCGTACCTGCTGATCGGCTTCTGGTACACCCGCCCGACGGCGATCTTCGCCAACATGAAAGCCTTCCTGGTCAACCGCGTCGGCGACTTCGGCTTCATTCTCGGCATCGGCCTGCTGCTGGCCTACGCCGGCACCATGAACTACCAGGAAGTGTTCGCCAAGCGCGAAGGGCTGGCGCTGCTGACGCTGCCCGGCACCGACTGGATGCTGCTCACCGTTGCCTGCATCTGCCTGTTCATCGGCGCAATGGGCAAGTCGGCCCAGTTTCCGCTGCACGTCTGGCTGCCTGATTCGATGGAAGGCCCGACCCCGATTTCGGCGCTGATCCACGCGGCGACCATGGTCACCGCCGGCATCTTCATGGTGGCGCGCATGTCGCCGCTGTTCGAACTGTCCGACACCGCGCTGTCGTTCGTGCTGGTCATCGGCTCGATCACCGCGCTGTTCATGGGCTTCCTCGGCATCATCCAGAACGACATCAAGCGCGTGGTCGCTTACTCGACGCTGTCGCAGCTCGGCTACATGACCGTCGCACTCGGTTCGTCCGCCTACGGCATCGCCGTGTTCCACCTGATGACGCACGCGTTCTTCAAGGCGCTGCTGTTCCTCGGCGCCGGCTCGGTCATCATCGGCATGCACCACGACCAGGACATCCGCAACATGGGCGGCCTGCGCAAGTACATGCCGATCACCTGGATCACGTCCTTGCTCGGCTCCCTCGCGCTGATCGGCACGCCGCTGTTCTCCGGCTTCTACTCGAAAGACAGCATCATCGAAGCGGTGCACGCGACCCACATCTGGGGCTCGGGCTTCGCCAACTTCGCGGTGCTTGCCGGCGTGTTCGTCACGGCGTTCTACTCGTTCCGCATGTACTTCCTGGTATTCCACGGCGAAGAGCGCTTCGGCAAGCCGCAGCACCACAGCCATGGCCACGATTCGGACGCGCACGACGAAGACCACGACGACCACCATGCGCATGGCCTCGCGCCCGGCGAGAAGCCGCACGAGTCGCCATTCGTGGTGTGGTTCCCGCTGGTCGCGCTGGCGATTCCTTCGGTCTTCATCGGCTACCTGACGATCGGCCCGATGCTGTACGGCGACTTCTTCAAGGGCGTCATTTTCGTCGGCGACAACCACCCCGCGATGAAAGAGCTGGCCGCCGAGTTCCACGGCCCGATGGCGATGGCGATCCATTCGCTGACGACGATGCCGTTCATTCTGGCGCTCGCCGGCGTGGTCTCGGCCTGGTACTGCTACCTGGTCAACCCGAAGGTCCCGGCCTGGTTCTACGCCAAGTTCAAGGCGCTGCACACGCTGCTCGACAACAAGTACTACATGGACAAGTTCAATGACGTGGTGTTCTCGGGCGGCGCGCGCCTGCTCGGCAACGGCCTGTGGAACGTCGGCGACAAGGGCCTGATCGACGGCCTGGTCGTCAACGGCAGCGCAAAACTGGTGGGCTGGTTCTCGTCCGTCGTGCGCACCGCGCAGACCGGCTACATCTACCACTATGCGTTCGTGATGATCCTTGGCGTGCTCGGTACGCTGCTGTATTTCTTCCCGTTCTGGCACGCTTAATCAGATCCGCAAAGACAACGACAAATGATGCAGTCTACTTTCCCTCCGTACCTGAGCCTGGCGATCTGGCTCCCGATCATCCTCGGCTGCGTGGTGCTGGCCATCGGCCGCGACGACAAGCCGGGCCTGACCCGCTGGTTCACGCTGGCCGCCGCCATCGTCAGCTTCCTGCCGACCATCCCGCTCGTCACGCTGTTCGACAACGCCGCCCACGGCATGCAGTTCGTCGAGAGCACGCCGTGGATCGGCCGCTTCAACATCATGTACGCGCTCGGCATCGACGGCCTGTCGCTGTGGTTCGTGCCGCTGACCGCCTTCATCACCATCATCGTCGTCATCTCGGCGTGGGAAGTGATCGAGTCGCGCGTGGCGCAGTACATGGGTTCCTTCCTGATCCTGTCGGGCCTGATGGTGGGCGTGTTCTGCGCGATGGACGGCCTGCTGTTCTACTTCTTCTTCGAAGCGACGCTGATCCCGATGTTCATCATCATCGGCGTGTTCGGCGGCGCCAACCGGGTGTACGCGGCGTTCAAGTTCTTCCTCTATACCTTCTTCGGCTCGCTGCTGACGCTGGTCGCCATCGTCTACCTGTACAACAAGGCCGGCGGCAGCTTCGACATCCTCGCCTGGCACAAGCTGCCGCTCACGATGAAGGAACAAGTCCTGATCTTCCTCGCGTTCCTGATGGCGTTTGCCGTCAAGGTGCCGATGTGGCCAGTCCACACCTGGCTGCCGGACGCCCACGTCGAGGCGCCTACCGGCGGTTCGGTGGTGCTCGCTGCGATCATGCTCAAGCTCGGCGCGTACGGCTTCCTGCGGTTTTCCTTGCCGATCGCCCCTGACGCCAGCCACTACCTGGCCAGCTTCATGATCACGCTGTCCTTGATCGCGGTGATCTACATCGGCCTCGTCGCCCTGGTCCAGAAGGACATGAAAAAGCTGGTCGCGTATTCGTCGATCGCGCACATGGGTTTCGTCACGCTGGGCTTCTTCATGTTCAACGAGATGGGCATGCAGGGCGGTATCGTGCAGATGATTTCGCACGGCTTCATCTCCGGCGCCATGTTCCTCTGCATCGGCGTGCTGTACGACCGCATGCACTCGCGCCAGATCGCCGACTACGGAGGGGTGATCAACCGCATGCCGAAATTCGCCGCCTTCTTCGTGCTGTTCTCGATGGCGAACTGCGGCCTGCCGGCCACCTCCGGTTTCGTCGGCGAGTTCATGGTGATCCTCGGCGCCGTCCAGTTCAACTTCTGGATCGGCCTGCTGGCCGCCACCGCGCTGATCTTCGGCGCCGCCTACTCGCTGTGGATGGTCAAGCGCGTCGTGTTCGGCGCAATCGCCAACAAGCATGTCGAGGAACTGACCGACATTAACAAGCGCGAGTTCTTCATGTTCGCCGTGCTGGCCATCGCCGTCATCTGGATGGGCCTGTACCCGGCGCCGTTCACCGATACGATGCAAACCTCGGTGGCCGACCTGCTCAAGCATGTCGCCGTCAGCAAACTGCCATAAGACCGAAAAATGAATCAAATGACCAACCCCAACCTGATCCCGGTCTACGCCGAAATCTTCCTGATGGTCGCGGCATCGGCGATCCTGTTGATCGACATGTTCCTGTCGAAGCGTTCGATGGCTTATTACCTGTCGCTGGCGACGCTGGCCGGCTGCGCCGTCTTCACCTTCGCCGACTACAACAGCGGCGCCACCGTCTACACGTTCTCCAACATGTTCGTGTCGGACGCGATGTCGAACCTGCTCAAGCTGTTCACGTATCTGGCGACCGGCATCACGCTGATCTACTCGCGCCAGTATGCGACCGAGCGCGGCATGTTGTCGGGTAATCTCGGCGGCGAATTCTACGTGCTGGCGCTGTTCTCGATGCTTGGCCAGATGGTCATGATCTCGGGTAACAACATGCTGATCATCTACCTCGGCCTCGAGCTGATGTCGCTGGCGCTGTACGCGCTGGTGGCGCTGCGCCGCGACCACGCGGTATCGACCGAAGCGGCGATGAAGTACTTCATCCTCGGCGCGCTGGCGTCCGGCTTCCTGTTGTATGGCATCTCGATGCTGTACGGCGCCACCGGTTCGCTCGACATCACCGAAATCGCCCGCGTCGCCGCTTCCGGCACCGTCAACAAGACCATCATGGTGTTCGGCATCGTGTTCATGGTCGCCGGCCTCGCCTTCAAGCTCGGCGCGGTGCCGTTCCACATGTGGGTGCCGGACGTCTACCAGGGCTCGCCGACCGCGGTCACGCTGCTGCTGGGCGGTGCGCCGAAGCTGGCCGCGTTCGCGATCTGCATCCGCCTGCTCGTCGAAGGCCTGCTGCCAATGGCAATCGACTGGCAGCAGATGCTGATGGTGCTCGCCGTCGCCTCGCTGGCCGTGGGTAACCTGACCGCGATCGCGCAGACCAACCTGAAGCGCATGCTGGCTTATTCCACCATCGCGCAGATGGGCTTCGTGCTGCTCGGCCTCGCCGCCGGCGTGGTCGGCGCCGACTCGAGCAATGCCGTTTCCGCCTACAGCGCCGGCTTGTACTACTCGATCACCTACGTCCTGACCACGCTGGGCAGCTTCGGCCTGATCATGATGCTGGCGCGCGTCGGCTTCGAAGCCGAAGAACTGGCCGACTTCAAGGGCCTCGGCAAGCGCAGCCCGTGGTTCGCCATCGTCATGACGATCCTGATGTTCTCGCTGGCCGGCGTGCCGCCGATGATGGGCTTCATGGCCAAGTGGTCGGTGCTGCAGGCGGTCGTCACGTCCGGCCAGGTGTGGCTGGCGGTGGTGGCGGTGATGTTCTCGCTGATCGGCGCCTTCTACTACCTGCGCGTGGTCAAGACGATGTGGTTCGACGAGCCGGCCGACGCCTCGCTGATCTCGGTGCCGCTCGACATGCGCGTGGCGCTGTCGGTCAACGGCATCGCCATCGTCGCCCTCGGCCTGGTGCCGGGCGCGCTGCTCGGCGCCTGCCTGAACGCGATGAGCAAGACGCTGGGTAGCTGATCCGATGGATGTTTCGCTCGCAAGCTGGCTGGTGATCGCCATCGCACTGGTGTTGGCCAACCTGCCGTTTTTCAATGAGTCCGTGTTCGGCTTCATTCCGCTCGGGCGCCCCAAGCCCTTGTGGGTGCGGCTGCTGGAACTGCTGGTGCTGTACTTTGTTGTCGGCTTGCTGGCGCGCCTGCTGGAAGGGCGCATCGGCGGCGTGTTCGAGCAGTCGAAAGAGTTCTACATGCTCACCGTGCCGCTGTTCATCACCCTGGCGTTTCCCGGTTTCGTGGTGCGCTATCTGCGCAAGCGCCACCACTGATCCTTCCCCGTCGTCGCGCGTACTGGAGGCAGCATGGATACCCATCTCAAGGAAACCCGTCTCGACGGCGAACTGGCGTACGACGGCGGCTTCCTGAAAGTCACGCGCGACCGCATTGCGCTGCCCGACGGCGCCGAGACCCACCGCGAATTCATCCGCCATCCCGGCGCGGTGGTGATCCTGCCGCTGTTCGACGACGGCAGCGTGCTGCTCGAACGCCAGTTCCGCTATCCGCTCGACCGCGTCTTCATCGAATACCCGGCCGGCAAAATCGATCCGGGCGAGGATCCGCTGGCCTGCGCCAAGCGCGAGCTGCAGGAAGAGACCGGCTACACCGCCAGCGAATGGCACTTCCTCTGCACCATCCACAACGCCATCGCCTACTCGGACGAGCACCTCGACATCTACCTGGCGCGCGGCCTGACCGCGGGCGAGGCGAAGCTCGATGCCGGCGAATTCCTCGAGACCTTCCGCGCCAGCGTGCCCGACATGCTGGAGAAGGTGAAGAGCGGCGAAGTCACCGACGTCAAGACCGTCATCGGCACCTTCTGGCTCGAAAAAATCCTCGACGGGCGCTGGTCGCCCGGCTGAACGCCGCCATGAAACTGCTGCTGCTGCTGGCCGGACTGTGTTTTTCGAGTTGTGCGTGGAGTGCGCGCACGCCGTTCCAGGCGCGTTGCGAAGATACCATCGGCGTCGCCGTCGTTACCCTGACCAGCAGCGATAGTGGCTACAGCGTCAACAATACCTTGCCGTTCCAGGCGCTGACGCGCATGAAGCAGGACGGCAGCGCCAGTGTTGTGCTGGGGCTCACCCGCACCGAGTCGCGCATTTCGTTCGCCCTGAATGGCGAAATCCTGGTCGACCCGAAGACCGGCTACGAATGCGTGGCGCCAAAGATCGACGTCGCGCTCGCCTATCAGCCGATCGTAATTTATGTCGGACGGGAATTCGTGCCTGGCACTTGCGCATATCAGGAAATTCTTGCTCATGAAATGCGCCATCTCAAGGCCTATCTGGACCATTTGCCGAAAGTGGAAAGATTGGTGCGCGCGGCGTTGAAATCGCGTTTCTCGGGGCCGCCGATCTACGCGCCGGCCGGGCAGGCCAAGCGTTTGCTGGAGACGGAAATGGACGGCGGCTGGATGCCGTACATTAAGAACGAGATGGCGAAAGTGGAGCGGCAGCAAGCCACCATCGACTCGCCGCAAGAGTATGCCCGCCTGAGCAAAGTTTGTGCAGGTGAGGTACAGTTACTTGTCGGTCCGCCGAAACGAAACAGAAAATGAGCATGCACAACCAGGCACCACGTTACTTTGCCCTGATCCCCGCCGCCGGCGTCGGCGCCCGGATGGCGGCGAGCGGACCGAAGCAATACCTGCACCTTGGCGGCAAGCCGATGCTGCGCCACACGCTCGACGCCTTCCTCTCCAGCGAGCGCA
>JAZKFW010000007.1:0-118207 GCA_040386255.1 Pseudomonadota bacterium | reverse complement strand
TGTTCTGCTGGACCTGGCTGATCACCGCCTACCTGCTGATCGCCGTCATGCCGGTTCTGGCAGGCGCCATCACGATGACCCTGACCGACCGTCACTTCGGCACCTCGTTCTTTAACGCTGCCGGCGGCGGCGACCCGGTCATGTACCAGCACATCTTCTGGTTCTTCGGCCACCCTGAGGTCTACATCATGATTCTGCCGGCGTTCGGCATCGTCTCGCAGATCCTGCCGGCCTTCGCCCGCAAGCCGCTGTTCGGCTACGCATCGATGGTCTACGCCACCGCGTCGATCGCGATCCTGTCGTTCATCGTCTGGGCGCACCACATGTTCACCACCGGCATGCCGGTGACGTCGCAGCTGTTCTTCATGTACGCCACGATGCTGATCGCGGTGCCGACCGGCGTCAAGGTGTTCAACTGGGTCGCCACGATGTGGAAGGGCTCGATGACGTTCGAAACCCCGATGCTGTTCTCGGTCGGCTTCATCTTCGTGTTCACGATGGGCGGCTTCACCGGCCTGATCCTGGCTGTGACCCCGATCGACATCCAGCTGCAGGACACCTACTACGTGGTGGCGCACTTCCACTACGTGCTGGTGGCCGGTTCCCTGTTCGCCCTGTTCGCCGGCTTCTACTACTGGTCCGCCAAGTGGACTGGCCACATGTACAGCGAAACGCGCGGCAAGATCCACTTCTGGGCGTCGCTGATCACGTTTAACATCACGTTCTTCCCGATGCACTTCCTGGGCCTGGCAGGCATGCCGCGCCGCTACGCCGACTACCCGGCGCAGTTCGTCGACTTCAACATGGTGGCCACCATCGGCGCCTTCGGTTTCGGTCTGTCGCAGGCGTACTTCCTGTTCTTCGTGATCCTGCCGACGATCCGCGGCGGCGCCAAGGCAGCGGCCAAGCCATGGGATGGCGCTGAAGGCCTCGAGTGGACCGTGCCGAGCCCGGCGCCGTTCCACACCTTCGAGACCCCGCCGCTGGTGAAGTAAGTTAATGAGGTTGCGGGAGGCGGCGTTGCAGCCGCCTTCCCAGCCCACAAGTTAAGTGGTAACCATGTCCGACCCAAAAAAGCCGAACAACCTGAAGACCGGCCTGATCATCGGCGCGTTCGCGGTGTTTTTCTTCGCGATGGTGTTCATCAAGCGACTCTGGCTGTAACGTGAGTACCGTGCCGAAAGGGCGCTTGCGCCTGAACCGAGCGATGCTCGTCAAGCTGGTGGTGGTGGCGGTGATGATGTTCGGCTTCGGCTACGCATTGATACCGGTGTACCGGCACATGTGCGAGCTGCTTGGCATTAACGTACTGACGGCGCAGGATGGCATGGCGGAACGGCCGGCCAATACCCAGGTCGACAAGAGCCGCACGATCACCATCGAGCTGGACGGCAATGCGCAGGGCCCGTGGCGGTTTCGCCCGACCACCCGCAGCATCGACGTCCACCCGGGCGAGCTGGCGACGGTGATGTATGAAGTGGTCAATACCACCAACCGCACGGTGCAGGCGCAGGCAATACCGAGTTACGCGCCGCAGTCGGTGACGCCGCACTTCAAGAAGGTCGAATGCTTCTGCTTTAAACAGCAGAGCATGGGACCGAACGAAGCGAAGCAGATGCCGGTGGTGTTTTTCATCGATCCGGCCCTGCCGCGCGATGTGAAGACGATCACGCTGTCGTACACGTTTTTTGAAATTGCCGGCACCCAGGCGTCGGTAGTCAAGTAAGAATCACAAAGTTTGATTTAGGAGATGAAGATGAGTTCACACGCCGTACCGCACTATTTTGTGCCAGGTCCTTCCAAGTGGCCTATGTTCGCCGGCATTTCGCTGCTGGTGACGATGATCGGCGCGTCCGGCTGGGTCAACGACGCCAGCTGGGGCCCGATGCTCAACATCGCCGGCATCCTGGCGACGATCCTGGTGCTGTACTTCTGGTTCGGCGACGCCATCGGCGAATCGGAAGCGGGCAATTACGGCAAGAACATCGACCTGTCGTATCGCTGGTCGATGAGCTGGTTCATCTTTTCCGAAGTGATGTTCTTCGGCGCCTTCTTCGGCGCGCTGTTCTATGCACGCGCGATCTCGCTGCCGTGGCTCGGCGACCTCGACCACAAGTTCATCTGGCCCGACTACGCGGCGCAGTGGGGCGGCACCGGTCCTGCCGGCACCGTCGACGCCTTCCAGACGATGGGCCCGTTCCCGATCCCGACCATCAACACCGCGCTGCTGCTGCTGTCGGGCGTGACCCTGACCATCTCGCACCACGCGCTGCGCGCCGGCCACCGCGCGCAAACCGCGATCTGGCTGTTCGCCACGATCCTCCTGGGCGCCACCTTCATGGGCTTCCAGGTCTACGAGTACATGCACGCTTACAGCGAACTGAACCTGAAGATGACGTCGGGCATCTACGGCTCGACCTTCTACATGCTGACCGGTTTCCACGGCTTCCACGTCACGCTCGGCGCGATCATGCTGTCGGTGGTCCTGTACCGCGTGCTGAAGGGCCACTTCACCGCCGACAACCACTTCGGTTTCGAAGGCGCCGCCTGGTACTGGCACTTCGTCGACGTCGTCTGGCTCGGCCTGTACATCGTCGTCTACTGGCTGTAATGGCCGGCGGCGCTGGCGCCGCCGCATGAAAAAGCCGCACGCGGGATCATCCCTCGTGCGGCTTTTTTCACGCAGGCGGCGGCGGATTGTTCGACGCGTCAGCGCAGGCCGGTCGGCGCGATCCAGCCCATCTTGTAGGCGCCCAGGATCAGCAGGAACAGGGTGATCGACAGCCCGACCCGCATCGCCAGTGCGTGCACAGTGCGGTTGCTCTTGCCCTTGTCGCGCATGAGGAAGAACAGGGCCGAGCCGAGGCTGCCGAGGATCAGGATGAAGGCGATGGCGACGACAATTTTCATGGCAGGCAATTAACAGGTAGCGGCAAAGGATCTATTGTAATGGGTATCAGCTTCCGGTTTCGGCCTATCCCCTTTGTGGCAACGGTGCTGCTGGTGGCGCTCGGGGTGTCGCTGGGGCAGTGGCAGGACCGCCGCGCCGCGCAAAAGAGCGCGCTGCAGCAGAAACTGACGGCGCGCGCGGCCGAGGCGCCGCTGGCGCTCGGCGCCGAGCTGGTGCCGGCGGCGCCGCTCGAATACCGCAACGTGCGGCTGACGGGCGAATTCGTCGCCGGCTGGCCGCTGTACCTGAACAACCGGCCGCAGGATGGCCGCGCCGGCTTTTATCTGGTGATGCCGCTGCGCATTGCCGGCACCGACACCCACGTGCTGGTGGCGCGCGGCTGGCTGCCGCGCAATGTCGCCGACGTCGCCAGGCTGCCGCCGTACGCGACGCCGGCCGGCACGGTGACGGTGGACGGCATCGTCAAGGCCGGCATCGGCCGCGTCATGCAGCTCGGTACGCCCGAGCCGGTGAAACCTGGCGCAATCGTGCAAAATATCGATCCGGCGCAGTTTGCCGCGGCGAGCGGGCTGAAGCTGCAGCCGTTTTTCGTCGAGCAGGCCGGCCCGGCGCCGGCCGCCGAAGGCCTGGTGCGCGCGTGGCCGGCGCCGTCCCTCGGGGTCGAGAAACACCAGGGTTATGCATTCCAATGGTATGCGCTGGCGGCAATGGCGCTCCTCTTTTTTGTGATTACAGGATTTCGACGTGGAACAAACCAACCCAAATAACTCCCAGCAGAAGCAAAAGATCCGCGGGCGCTGGAAACTGCTGGCGGTGCTGGCCGTCTGCGCGGCGCCGATGATCTTTTCCTACCTGACCTATTACGTCATCAAGCCGCAGGCGCGCACCAACTTCGGCACGCTGATCGATCCGCGCGCCCATCCGATGCCGCAGCTCGGCGCCACCACGCTCGACGCCAAGCCGGCCAGCCTCGAGGCCTACAAGGGCAAGTGGGTCATGCTCAAAGTCGGCCCGGCCGCCTGCGCCAGGGACTGCATGGACCAGATGTTCGCCATGCAGCAGGTGCGCTCGATGACGGGCAAGGAAATGGGCCGCATCGAACGCGTCTGGCTGGTGACCGACGGCGCGCCGCTCGACACCATGCTGCTGCGCCAGCTCGACGGCATGCGCATCCTGCGCGCGCCCGGCGCCGCGGTCGCCGCCTGGCTGCCGCCGGAGCCGGGCGCCGCGCTGGAAGAGGGCCTGTGGCTGATCGACCCGCTCGGCAACCTGATGATGCGCTTCCCGAAAGTGCGCGCCGACGCCCCCGAGTCGGAGAAGGTGCAGCATTACGCCAAGGTCAAGAAAGACCTCGGCAAGCTGCTCAAAGCATCGGCGATCGGCTAAGCGATGCAGGCGGCCACGCTTCTTCAACTGGGCGTCATCGGCCTGCTGGCGGCGAGCCTGCCGCTGGCGATGGTGTGGATGTCGGCCGACGCCAACAAGTACCGCAAGCTGGTGTGGGTGGCGGTGTTCCTGACGTTCGACCTGATCGTGTTCGGCGGCTTCACGCGGCTGACCGATTCCGGCCTCGGCTGCCCCGACTGGCCGGGCTGCTACGGCCTCGCCAATCCCTTCCTCGCCCATGAACAGATCACCGCCGCCGAGCAGCTGATGCCGCACGGCCCGGTGACGGTGGTGAAGGCCTGGATCGAGATGATCCACCGCTACCTGGCGATGGGCATCGGCGTGTTGATCATGGCGCTGATGGCGACCAGCTGGCTGCAATGGCGCCGCACCAAAAGCGCTGTGTTCGCGCCGGCGATCCCGACCGCGCTGTTCCTGTTCGTCTGCGTGCAGGGCGCGTTCGGCGCCTGGACGGTGACGCTGAAGCTGCAGCCGGTGATCGTCACGATCCACCTGCTGCTCGGCATGGGCCTGCTGGCGCTGCTGACGTGGCTGGGCGGGCGCGAGGATTACCTGGTCAAGCCGCAGGCAGGCGGCGCCAACGCCGCCGCGCTGCGCGGCGTGCGCGCGCTGGCGATCGCCTCGGCCGTGCTGCTGCTGTTGCAGATTGCACTGGGCGGCTGGGTCAGCACCAATTACGCCACGCTGGCGTGCAGCGACTTCCCGCTGTGCAATGGCAAGCTGGTGCCGGAGATGGACTTCGAGCATGGCTTCACGCTGTGGCGCGAACTGGGCAAGACCGCCGCCGGCCACTACCTGCCGTTTTCCGCGCTGACCGCGATCCACTGGGTGCACCGCAACTTCGCGCTGCTGGTCGTCGCCGTGCTCGGCTGGACCGCCTGGCGCGCCTGGCCGCATGCGGCGCTGCGCCCGACCGCGCGCTATCTGGCCCTGGTGCTGGCGTTGCAGGCCTTTAGCGGCGTGGCGACGGTGTACTTCAGCTTCCCGCTCGCCATTGCCGTGCTGCATAACGCCGGCGCCGCACTGCTTGTGCTGCTGGTGACCATGTTAAACTACAAGACAAAGTACCAACTCGACATCGCCGCGCGGCCCGCGCGCGCGCCGGTGCCGGCCGAGATCCACGCCCGATAGCCTCCATGACAAGCCAAACCGCAACACAAAAACCGCGCAAGCGTTCCAACCGGATCGCCCAGTACTGGGCGCTGACCAAGCCGCGCGTGACCCAGCTGGCGGTGTTCTGCGCCGTGATCGGCATGTTTCTCGCCACCGACGGCCTGCCGCCGTGGCGCGTCGTCGTCGCCGCCACCATCGGCATCTGGCTGCTGGCCGGCGCCGCCTTCGCCGTCAACTGCCTGGTCGAAGCCGAGATCGACGCCCGCATGGCGCGCACCGCGCGGCGCGCCAGCGCCACCGGCGAGCTGACAAAAACGCAAACCGTGATCTTCTCCGCCCTGATCGGCGGCGCCGGCATGGCCATCCTGTACCTGCTGGTCAATCCGCTGACGATGTGGCTGACGTTCGTCACGTTCGTCGGCTACGCGGTGATCTACACGATGATCCTGAAGCCGGCGACGCCGCAGAACATCGTCATCGGCGGCCTGTCGGGCGCGATGCCGCCGGCGCTGGGCTGGGCGGCGATCGCCAACGACGTGCCGATGCAGGCCTGGCTGCTGGTGCTGATCATTTTCGTCTGGACGCCGCCGCACTTCTGGGCGCTGGCGATGTACCGCCGCGACGACTACGCCAAGTCCGGCCTGCCGATGCTGCCGATCACGCACGGCATGAACTTCACCGGCTTCCACGTGTGGCTGTATTCGATCGCGCTGGCCGCGGTTTCGCTGCTGCCGTTCGCCGTCCACATGAGCGGCCTGATCTACCTGGTGTCGGCGGTGGCGCTGAACGCCGTGTTCCTGTGGCACGCGTGGCAAATCTACCGCCATTACAGCGACCAGATCGCCCGCAAGGCGTTCACCTGGTCGATCATCTACCTGTCGCTGCTATTCGCCGCGCTGCTGCTCGACCATTACGTAAGATTCTAAGATGAAAAAACTGTCCTTCGTGCTGGCCTTCGCTGCCGCCCTGGCGCTGTCCGGCTGCGACAAGCTCACCAGCAAGCCGCCGAGCTTCCAGAATACCGACGTCACGGGCCTGCCGTACGCCCAGGACTTCGCCCTCACCGACCACAACGGCAAGGCGCGCACGCTGGCCGACTTCAAGGGCAAGGTGGTGGTGGTGTTCTTCGGCTTCACCCAGTGTCCCGACGTCTGCCCGACCACGATGGCCGAGATGGCCACCGTCATGAAGGAACTCGGCCCGAAGGCCGACCAGGTGCAGGTGCTGTTCGTCACCGTCGACCCGGAGCGCGACACCGAGCAGCTGCTGGCGCAGTACGTGCCGGCGTTCGACAAGCGCTTCCTCGGCATGTACGGCGACGCCGCCGCCACCGCCAAGATGGCCAAGGACTTCAAGGTGTTCTACGCCAAGGTGCCGGGCAAGCAGCCGGGCAGCTATTCGATGGACCACACCGCCGGCAGCTATGTGTTCGACAAGAACGGCAAGGTGCGCCTGTTCCTGCGCCACGGCCAGGGCGCCGCGCCGATCGTGGCCGACCTCAGGCAGCTGCTCGACTAGGCCATGCAACCGTCGCGCTTCGGCAAGAACTATACGCGCCTGGGGACGGTGCTGCTGCTGGGGCTGGGCGTCGTCTATGTGCTGCGGCCGTTCCTGACCGCCATCCTGTTCGCCGCCGCGGTGGTGATCTCGTCCTGGCCGCTGTACATGCGGCTGCTGTCGCGCATGCGCGGGCGCCGCACGCTGGCGGCGCTGACGATGACGCTGAGCCTGACACTGCTGGTCATCATCCCGATCGCGCTGGTCGCCTGGAACCTGGCCGACGACATCGGCCGCACCTTCGAGCAGGTCAAGGTGATGATCGAGCTGGGCAACGTGCATCCGCCGACCTGGCTGCGCGAGCTGCCGCTGGTGGGCGTCTGGATCGACCAGTACGTCAACACGCTGATGGCCAGCCGCGAGCAGATGACCGAGCTGGCCAAGCGCATGCTGGAGCCGGCGCGGCGCTTCCTGATGAGCGGCGGCATGGTGCTCGGCGGCGGCGTCGTGCAGATGAGCATGGCCGCCTTCGTCAGCTTCTTCATGTACCGCGACGGCCTGGCGCTGATGCGCGTGCTCGAGGTCGGCGCCGGCCGCATCTACGGCGACCGCGCCGCTACCGTCTGGATCACCGTCAGCAATACCGTGCGCGGCGTCATGTACGGCCTGCTGGGCACCGCGCTGGCGCAGGCGCTGGTGGCCGCGCTCGGCTTCGCCATCGCCGGCGTGCCGGCGGTGCCGCTGCTGGCGGTGCTGACGTTCGTGTTTTCGCTGGTGCCGGTCGGCCCGCCGATGATCTGGGGCGGCGCCGCCATCTGGCTGTTCGCCCAGGGCAGCGCCGGCTGGGGCGTGTTCATGCTGGTGTGGGGCGTGGTGCTCATCTCCGGCGTCGACAACGTCGTCAAGCCGATCCTGATCAGCCGCGGCAGCAGCCAGCCGTTCCTGCTCACTTTCCTCGGCGTGCTGGGCGGCGTGTTCGCCTTCGGCTTCGTCGGCCTGTTCATCGGCCCGACCTTGCTGGCGGTGGCGTACTCGCTGCTGCGCGAATGGACCGCGGCGGGCGCGCCGACCGAGGTCGAGGCGCAGATCGAGGCGGCGCGCGAGAGCTAGCGTTCCGCCAGATGTTCGTAGACGAACGATTTCAAGGTCAGCAGGATCGAATCCTCGACTTCTTCATCGAACTCGATGCCGTACTGCATCTGCTGAGACAGTTTTCCCTTGATGCTGCGGATGACGCAAGGAATGCTGACCACGCGATTTTTCTCGGCAATCTTGAGGCGGAACGACACCTTCAGGCGGGTGCCGGGCTGGCCCAGCACGAAGCCGGTGGCCACCGCGCAGCCGCAGCCGGACAAATTGGTGATCAGCGCCGGCACGGTGTAATCGTCGGCCATGGTGATCGAGGCCGGAATCCTTGCATCGACCCGCAGCGCCTGGCGGAACGACTTGGTCACCGCTTCCTGCGGGTAGCGCAGGAAAAGGTGACCGCTCGGCAGCCCCGAGTAACGCATGACTGTGGTCTTGAACATGCACAGGCTGCGGCCGAAAATGACCTGCACCGTCATCGGCAGGCCTTCAAAGTTCTGCCACGTCTGGCCCGAGCCGAGTCCGAGTGTCGGCGCCGAAACGATGATCGATTGCATCGGCACCCGGCCGTAGAATTCGACCCGTTCGTTGCGCGGCTCGAAATCGACCGGCAACTTAAACGTCAGCACCACGCCTTCCGCGTTGTGTTTCAGATACTTCAGCGGATCATGGGTTTGCGGCGGCCCCGGTTCGCCGCGTCCGCCTTCTTCCACCACGACTCTTCTGAGGTCGGCACGGTCATTCGCTTGCGCGGAGCGCATCGGCACCGCCATCATCAGGCGCTTCTGTACCGTGTCGTCCGTGACCATGAAACCCGCGGGCGCGAGCAGTTCGCCAGAGCGCAAATAGATGGACCAAGGTAACGAGATGCCGACGGGGATATCGCTTTCGGACAGATAAACAAATTGCGGCTTAGTCATCGAACTCACTTAAAGGCAACACACGGCAGTTTCCGGGTGAGAATCATTCTGGCGGCATGGTACTCAATCTGTCTATAGTACAGGGGAACATGCACCAATCGCAAATAATTGTCGAAAAGTAAAAAAATGCCCTTGGGACACGCCTCTGCCGCCACTTTCAAAGTCGACCGGGATGGCAGGGGAACCGCGCGTCGCGGGTATTAATTGCGCAGGGCCAGTACGTCGAGGTATTCGGCCTCGACGAAGGTGCTGCCGTCGGTGGCCTTGTTATGCGCCGTCCACAGCTGCGTCAGTTCGCGCCGCAACGCCGCCTGGCGGCGCTCGTCGAGCAGCTCCGCCGCCATCACCATCGGTCCGTAGAACACGAAGAAGAACTCCACCACCTCGGCCGGCGAAAACGGATAGCGGATCGGATACAGCCGCCGCGTCTTGGTCAGCTTCGAGGTGCGCTGGCCGAGCCGTTCGCGCACGCAGGCTTCGTCGCCCCATTTCAGTGGCGACGGCATCAGCGGCGGCGGCGGCACATACTTGCCGATCACCTTGAACATCTGGCCGACGAGGCCCTCCGCGGTCCAGTTGGCCATCGCGATGCGCCCGCCGTGGCGGCATACCCGCAGCATCTCGGCGATCACGCGGTCCGGCCGCGGCGCGAACATGGCGCCGATCATGCTCACCACCATGTCGAACGATTCGTCGGCGAACGGCAGCTCCTCGGCATCGGCTTCCTCGAAGCGCACCGTCACGCCTTCGGCGGCGGCGCGCCGGCGGGCTTCGTCGATCGCGTTGGCGGCGATGTCGATGCCGGTGACCTCGGCGCCGGCCCTGGCGGCAGGAATGGCGATCTGGCCGGCGCCGCAGCCGAGGTCGAGTACGCGGGTGCCGGGGGCGATTTTCAGGCGCTCGAGGAATTCGAGGGCGCCGGGCGCGAGAAATTGCGCGAAGTGGGCGTAATCGCCCGCCGTCCAGGTGTCCTTCAGGCGGGACTTGAGCGCTACCATTTCCGGGGTGGTGGGCATCGATGGCCTCTGTCGCGTGCGCGGCCGCGCGCCGGGATGGCGCCGCGATCCTGCTCAACAGTATTGCAGTTAATGGCAAAAATGCAAGCGGGCGGGGGATTCAGCACCGCAGGTTCTCTATCACCCTGATCGCAGCGCAGTGATGGTCATCAGCGGCGGTGCAGCACCTAATTAGGGCTGTCGTACACCTGAGCCCGGCGTTGCAGCTGCGTCATCATCATCACATTGCTCAGGGAGTCCAGAACAAGGCCCTGGCTCTTCGCGGCATCGGCGTCCCGCCGATCATCAATCACTAACAAGATTTTGAGAGCATCATTTTGACTCTCCGCTCGAATATCGAGCAGTTTCTTCGCGGTATAGCTGACCGTTGCCGGATGAGTTCCTATCGCGAGGACGGCACCACCATCGAACTCGTAATCCATCTTGTAAACGTGCCCCGAAATACCGGTAAACTCCCTGCCCTCGTGAAGAGGAACCGAGCATTTCCAGGCTTTGAGGCACATTGCGACCTCATCGAGAAATAACGAGGTGTCTGTGGAGACACCGCTTTGATCGGTTTCCCAACTGGACAGTGCGAGCATTGTTGAGATGTATTTGGCGAATGCGATCGGAGCGTCTTCTTGCCGTGCCCATATCTCCAAATCACCCAGGTCGGTCAACACCACGCCGTTTGGCTCAGCCAAGTTTCGGATGAACTTGGTCTTTCGATGGTCATCCAGGGAGACCCCCCTGCCAAGCAGGTGCAAAATAGTCGCGCCATCATCGAAAAACCGCACGTGGCCTGCCATCTTTTCGATGAAAACCGGAATTTCGTCGCCATCGGGAAATGCAAATGGCGTGTCGATCATCGCCACGCTGCCGTCGTCCGCGAGCGGGTGGCACTCAAACCCGATCATCTCTGAAATGGAAGAGCAAATCATCATTCCCCCGTGAGTTGAAAGTGTTCTGGGTGAGGAGGCGCTGGCCGAAAGGTTATGTTGGTGCGGGCACAAAAATGTGCCAGTACTTCATCATATTCCCAACCGGCCCACTTTGCATCACCAACGGTTCTGGCGCTACCCATGTGTTCGTGCGAAATCTTGTGTAGATCCTTGCTCCGCTTCGGCGTCTGGGTAACTTCGAGCTGATACACGCGCTCCTTGCCGTAGCTGTATCGCTTAAAAAGGGTGAACATAAAAGTCGTGATGTTCGTTTTGTGGCTGCGACGGTATATGAGTTCCACGTACATTTGCATACCGGTGCCGTGGGTGTCAAGCACGCCCGCGCCGAGTCGTACGGTTCCGGCCTGGACCTTCACGGGTGCCCAGCCCGTCGTGTCGTCGCATAGGAGTGGGGCGCTCACAAGGCCGCGTGCTTCGTCTTCCGGGATGGTGCGCATAACGCCTCGTCATCTTTATGCGGCATCCTTCGCGTGCCGCTACGCGCACCAATAATACCCTGTCTCCATATCCGATTGACTAAAAAGCAACCCCGGGCCGGGTCCAACAAGCTGCGCCAGATCAAACGAGGCACTTCCGGCAGGCATATTCTTTTCTGACGAACTCAACGTTGGGAGCTGCCGTGGACATGCCACAATTCGAAATCATGGTCAATGCGATGCTGTCCTGGGCGGACGAAGCGAAGGCGCCGAAGAAGGCGCCGGCGCGCTCCGCGGCGGCGCCGATGATGCGCGGCGAGCGCGACGAGCTCGACGACGACGAGCCCTTCGTCGACGACGACGACTTCGAGCCGGACGAAGAACTCGGCATGAAGCCGGAAGAGGACGAGGACGCCGATGAAGAAGCCGGCGCCGGCGCGCCGGTGGCCAGCGCATCGGCCGAAGCGGAGTCGCAGTCCGAGTCCGAGCTCGACTAGCGCTCGCTGTTAGTCGAGCTCGTCGGTGTCGACTTCGCGCTGCAGCTGCGGGATCACTTTCACCAGCACGATGCGCGGCCCGTTCATCTTCTTGACGACGATGTCGAAGCGCGGGAACTCGATGCGCTGGCCCTGCTTCGGGATGTCGCCCAGCTTGACCATCAACAGGCCGCCGACCGATTCCACCTCGTCGAGCCCGAGTTCCTCGTTGTTGATGTCGATGCCGAGGATGCGCTCGAGCGAGAAGATCGGCAGGCTGGCCTTGCCGACCAGCGTGCCGTCGGTCTGGCGCAGCCAGTCGTTTTCGTTGAGGCGGAACTCGTCGCGGATCTCGCCGACCATGGCGCCGAGCAGGTTGTCGAGCGTGATGAAGCCGACCGGGCGCTTGCCCTTTTCGCCGATCAGCGCGAAGTGCGGGGCGCCGTCGCGAAAGCGCCGGAACATGTCCTGCGCCGGCGTGCGCGCCGACATCGTCTCGACCGGGCGCAGGAACTGGGTCAGGTCGCTGATCGGGCGCCCCGCCTGCTGCGCGAAGAACAGGTCCTTCAAGTGGATCACGCCGAGCACGTCTTCGCCATTGGCGTCGAAATACGGATAGCGGGAAAAGCGGTTGCGGCGCACCGTCTCCAGGTTCTCTTCCAGCGACTTGGCGGCGTGCAGCGCAATGACCTCGTTAATCGGGCGCATCAGGTCCGACACTTGCAGATGGCTGAAGTCGAGCGACTGCGCCAGGATGTGGCGCTCGTCGCGGGTGAATTTCTCACCCGGCTGGCTGGTGCGCAGGATCAGCTTCAGTTCCTCGGTCGAATAGTGGGCGTCGTGGCCGCCTTTGCCATGCAGGCCGGCCAGGCGCAGCACCATGTTGGCGCTGCCGTTGAGCACCCAGATCGCCGGGTACATCGACCAATAGAAGCCGTACAGCGGGATCGCGCTCCACAGGCCGACCACCTCCGGGTTGCGGATCGCCAGCGACTTCGGCGCCAGTTCGCCCACCACGATGTGCAGGAACGAGATCACGCTGAACGCGAACACGATCGAGACACCGTGGATGATCGCCGGCGACGTCACCCCGGCCATCAGGAACAGCGGCTCGAGCAGGCTGGCGAACGCCGGCTCGCCGACCCAGCCGAGGCCGAGCGACGCCAGCGTGATGCCGAGCTGGCAGGCCGACAGGTAGGCGTCGAGCTGGTTGTGGACCTTGGCGAGGATGCGCCCGCGCATGCCCTGGGTGCGGGCGATGGCGCGGATGCGCGTCTTGCGCAGGCTGACGATGGAAAATTCGGCCGCCACGAAAAAACCGTTGAGTACGACGAGGAACAGGGCCAGCAGGAGTAACAGGAAGTTATACATAAAGTGGTGGTGACGAACAAAAAGAACCCCCGGGGTCAGTGCCGACATTCGGACACGACCTCGGCGCTATAGCCCCTTCAGGGATCAGTCCGTGTCCGTTTGTCGGCACTGACCCCGGGGTTGCGAGCATGGAAAACCACCTGCATTGTACCGGTCACGCCGCCATCGACCGATCCCGGTGGACCTTCGCCAGGATCGCTTCGACGCCGGGATGCTTGATCTTGCGTTCGTTCGAGATCGCGTACACCTGCTCGCGCACCTGCGGCACCAGACCGATCAGCACGGCGCCGAACTGCTCGGCGATGTCGGTCGCCAGCGCGGCGGTGGCGAAAAACAGCCCCAGCCCGCGCCGCCCGAACGTGTTGAGCAGGGCGTTGTCCTCGAACTCGCCGACGACGTCTGGTCGCACCCCTTGCTGCTCGAACCATTCGTCAATCTTGCCACGAAGGTCATTATTGCGCGTTGGCAGCAGAAACGGCGCGCCGTTCAAGTTGGCAGGGAAGCCGGCTCTGTAGCGCTCGGCCAGCGCCGGGGCGCCGACCACCATCGTGCCGCTCTCGAGCAGCTGGTGGCTGAACACGCGCAAGGTGGTGCCGGAGCGCACCGCGCGGTCGGTCAGCACCAGGTCGAGCTTGTGCAGCGCCAGGTCGGCCAGCAGCGCTTCGAACTGGTCTTCGAAACACACCAGCCGCACCGGCCGCTTCAGCGACATGGTGGCCTCCAGCAGCCGGAACGCGGTAAGCTTGGGCAGCGAATCGGAGATGCCGACCGTCAGCCGGGTCTTGTCGCTGTCGGCGTCGCCCAGCGCTTCCTGCATCTGTTCGCCGAGCAGGAAGATCTGGTCGGCGTACGCCAGCGCCAGCTCGCCCGACTCGTTGAGCACCAGGCGCCGGCCCTGCTGGGTAAACAGCGATTTGCCGATCGACTGCTCCAGCAAGCTGAGCTGGGTGCTGATGGTCTGCACCGCCACCCCGAGCCGTTCGGCGGCGCGGGTGATGCCGCCTTCCTTGGCGACCACCCAAAAGTAATACAGATGGCGAAAGTTCATGCCGGTGTTTTTCATGGTTCTGTTTTTCCGAAGTGTTTCTTCGATTATCTTCCCTTTTTCAATTCGGTGCGGGGGCACTATAATGTTGGCTATCAAATAAATCAATAAGGGGAATTCCGTATGAAGCATTTCACAGTCTCATTCATCGTCACCGCCTTCTGCCTTGCGGCATCGGCGTGGTGGGGATACTCGCACACCGGCTGGTCGGGAGCGCTGACCGCGCTCGCCATCGCCACCATCCTCGGCATCATGGAAGTGTCGCTGTCGTTCGATAACGCGGTGGTCAACGCGTCGGTGCTGAAGACGTGGGACGAATTCTGGCAAAAGCTGTTCCTCGGCGTCGGCATCATCATCGCCGTGTTCGGTATGCGCCTGCTGTTCCCGCTGGTGATCGTCGCCCAGGCGGCCGACCTCGGCATGATGGAAGTGTGGAACCTGGCGCTGTCGGACCCGAAAGCGTACTCGGCCCACCTGACCGCCCACCACGCTGAAGTGGCGGCGTTCGGCGGCATGTTCCTGTTGCTGGTGTTCCTGAACTTCCTGCTCGATGACGAGAAGGAAATGCATTGGCTGGGCCACTTCGAAGAGAAGATCGGTTCGTTCGGCAAGGTGTCGTCGATCGCGGTGATGATTGCGCTCGGTACCCTGATGGCCAGCCTGAGCATGGTGGCAGAAGCGCAGAAGATGGTCGTGCTGATCGCCGGCTTGTGGGGCATCCTGATCTACGTCGGCGTCGACGTGATTTCCAGCATGCTCGAGAAGGAAGAGGCCGGCGAAGTGGTCAAGCGCGGCGGTATCGGCGCCTTCCTGTACCTCGAGGTGCTCGATGCTTCGTTCAGCTTCGACGGCGTGATCGGCGCGTTTGCGATCACCTCGGATGTCGTCATCATCATGCTGGGCCTGGCAATCGGCGCGATGTTCGTGCGTTCGATGACGGTGTACCTGGTCAAGAAGGGCACGCTCGACGAGTATGTCTACCTGGAGCACGGCGCCCACTATGCGATCGGTATCCTGGCGGTGATCATGCTGGCCAGTATGAAGTACCACGTACCGGAACTGTTCACCGGCCTGATCGGCGTGGCCTTCATCGTCGCTTCGCTGTGGTCGTCATTGCAGTACCGCAAGCGCGAAAAGGGCATCGAAGCATCGGCTTAAGCCCTGCTTAAGCAATCCGCGGCAAACGGATGAACACCGGTTTGCCGCGTGTGTCAAACTACCCGGTGTTCATTAAGTTCTAAGTTTTTCAACTCATTTACCAGGAGATACATAACATGGCTATCAGTCTGCAAAAAGGCGGCAACGTCAACCTGAGCAAAGAAGCACCCGGCCTCACCAACCTGCTGGTCGGCCTCGGCTGGGATGCTCGCAGCACCGACGGCGCCGCGTTCGACCTGGACGGTGCGATCTTCCTGCTCAATACCACCGCCAAGGTGCGTACGGACGCCGATTTCGTCTTCTACAACAACCTGAAATCGGTCGACGGCGCAGTCGTTCACTCGGGCGACAACACCACCGGCGCCGGCGAAGGCGACGACGAGACCATCAACATCGACCTGTCGAAAGTGGCGCCGGAAGTCGAGAAGATCGCCATCTGCGTCACCATTCACGACGCCGAGGCGCGCAAGCAGAACTTCGGCATGGTGTCGAAGGCCTACGTGCGCACCGTCAACGCCGGCGACAGCAAGGAAATCGCCCGCTACGACCTGTCGGAAGACGGCTCGACCGAGTCGGCCATGATCTTCGGCGAAGTCTACCGCGCCGGCGCCGACTGGAAGTTCAAGGCCATCGGCCAGGGCTTCAAGGGCGGCCTCGGCCCGCTCGCCAAGAACTTCGGCGTCAACGTCTAAAGCGTCGTTGTTTTGCGGCCCGCCGAATCGGTGCGGCCGCATTCTTCCACTCCACAGAAAGGCTCCAGATGCCAGAGTTTACAGTGACGGGAGATGTCGATCCATTCCTCCATGTCTCGCTCGCCAAGGGTGAAACCATCTACTGCGAGTCGGACGCGATGGTGATGATGGAGTCGACGCTCGACCTGAAGGGCAAGATGAAGGGCGGCCTGGGCAGCGCGCTGATGCGCACTTTCGCCAACGGCGAATCGTTCTTCCAGCAGCACATCGAAGCGGTGCGCGGCGGCGGCGATTGCCTGCTGTCGCCGACGCTGCCCGGTGCAATGCAGATCGTCGACGTCGGCCCCAGCAACTACATCATCAGCGACGGCGCCTTTGTCGCCGCCAGTTCCAAGGTCGACCTGAAGGTGCGCACGCAGAGCGTCGGCAATGCGCTGTTTGCGCAGAGCGGCGGTTTCTTCGTCACTGAAACATCCGGCAGCGGCCAGGTGGTGGTATCCGGTTTCGGCTCGATGTCGGCACTCGACGTCGAGCCGGGCAAGGACGCCATCATCGACAACTCGCACGTGGTGTGCTGGGACAGCACGCTGCGCTATGAAATATCGATCACGACCGGCACCAGCGGCGGCTTCCTCGGCAACCTGGTCAACAGCCAGACCAGCGGCGAAGGCGTGGTATTGCGTTTTTCCGGGCGTGGCAAAGTGTATGTCTGTTCGCGCAACCGCGCGGCGTTCCGTACCTGGACGCAGCAGGGCGCGCGCTAAAAACAAAGGAGTCTCACATGTCAGTCAATTTGCAAAAAGGCCAGAAAATCTCCCTGGATAAAGAAGCCGGCGGCGCGCTGACGCGCATCGTCATGGGCCTCGGCTGGGACGCCATCAAGACCAAGGGCCTGTTCGGCTTCGGCAGCAAGAGCGAGAGCGTCGACCTCGATGCGTCGTGCGTGCTGTTCGACGAGTCGAACAAGCCGGTCGACTACGTCTGGTTCCGCCAGCTCAAGAGCAAGGATGGCAGCATCGTCCACACCGGCGACAACCGCACCGGCGCCGGGGACGGCGACGACGAGCAGATCGAAGTGGACCTGTCGCGCGTGCCGGCGACGGTCAAGTCGCTGATCTTCACGGTCAACAGCTTCACCGGGCAGAACTTCTCGCAGGTCGAGAATGCCTACTGCCGCATCCTGAACGCCGCCAACCAGAAGGAAGTGGCGCGCTACGACCTGTCGGTGCAGGGCGCGCACACGGCGCAGATCATGGCCAAGCTGTACCGCCACGGCGGCGAGTGGAAGATGCACGCGATCGGCGAAAACGGCAGCGGCCGCACCTTCGACGACCTGATGCCGCAGATCACGCCGCACCTGTAATTGTTCGCGTAATTGCTTTTCGACGATGTCGCCCGGGCCGGTGTAACGCCACCGGTCCGGGGGACTCGCTTGGTGGTGTCAGGCCTGTCAATCGGACGATTCGTCACTGAACTGTCCGGTTGCCAGCCCTGACCCCAGCAGGGCAGTACGGCCCCGTCAAAAAAAACGGCGGCGTTTTAATGCGTGCTTAAGTGTTGCAGTGCAGACTGTGTCCAAACTAAAAAGGATTACCATGAACTCGAATTCACACCAGGCTTATCAGCACACCGGCAGCCTGCCGGCGGTGCGCCACCGCGTGCTGCGCAATACCTACTGGCTGCTGGCGCTGTCGATGCTGCCAACCGTGCTGGGCGCGTTCGTCGGCGTGCAGATGCAACTGTCGCTCGGCGGCGGCATGGGCTTCCTGCTGTTCATGGCAGTGGCGTTCGGCTTCATCTACGCCATCGAGCGCACCAAGAATTCCGCACTCGGCGTCGCCGTGCTGCTCGGCTTCACGTTCTTCATGGGCCTGATGCTGACCCCGATCCTGACCCGCACCCTGGGCTATGCCAACGGCGCCAGTCTGATCATGACCGCGTTTGGCGGCACCGCCACCATCCTGGCCGTGATGGCCAGCGTGGCCACCGTGTCGAAGCGCGATTTCTCGGCGATGGGCAAGTGGCTGATGGCCGGTGTCGTGGTCCTGCTGCTGGCGTCGGTCGCCAACATCTTCCTCGGCATGTCGGCACTGTCGATCGTGATCTCGGTGATGGCGATTGCGATCTTTTCGGCGTACATCCTGTACGACGTGCAGCGCATCGTCAATGGCGGCGAAACCAACTACATCACCGCGACCCTCAGCATCTACCTGAGCGTCTACAACATCTTCGCCAACCTGCTGGCCCTGCTGGGTATCGGCGGCGGCAGCCGCGAGTAAGCCAAGGTCGTCGCAACACCGCTGTTTTCACCGGATACAGGGAATCGCTCTTCCGCGGTTCCCGTTCCTCCCAGCCTACACCGCGCAGCGCCTCGCACGCCATGGACTGCCAAACCCTGATCCGAACGATGACTGACTCACTATGACTAGCGGCGATGGCAGCGGGCTGCCCCTGTCCCAGGTCCTGTGCGCGCTTGCCGCGGACACCAGCCGCGAGCGCGTCGCCATCGGCGACTTGCTGCATGCGCTCGGCGACCGCGCGATCGGCGCCTTGCTGTTCGTCTTCGCTTTCCCCAACATCCTGCCGCTGCCGCCCGGCGCTTCCGCGGTGCTGGGCGCGCCGCTGGTATTTCTCGCCGCGCAACTGACCTTCGGCATGCAGCCCTGGCTGCCCGCTTTCATCACCCGCAGGTCGATGTCCGGCGCCGACTTTCGTGGCATGGTGCAGCGCGTCGCGCCATGGCTGGCGCGCGCCGAGAAGCTGCTGCGTCCGCGTGCCAGCGCACTCGCGCTGCCGCCGGTCGAATATGTCGTCGGCCTGATCTGCCTGGTGCTGGCCACCGTGCTGGTGCTGCCCATTCCGCTGGGCAATATGCTGCCGGCCCTCGCCATCAGCCTGCTGGCGCTCGGGCTGCTGGAACGCGACGGCTATTCGGTCGTGGCCGGGCTGATTGCCGCGGTGGTGGCGGCCGTCGTGGTGTCCGGCGTGGTGTTCGGCCTTGTCAAAGGAGCAATATTCATGCTCGCCCAGCTGATGGCCTAGCCATGCGGCGGGCAGGCATTGCAGGGTCCTCCGCGCGCGCCGCGTGCAACTTTATTCAGGCTTAAAAATGGAATGGTTTTTCGATCCCAACATCTGGGTTGGCTTGCTTACTTTGGTGGTACTCGAGATCATTCTCGGGATCGACAATCTGATCTTCATCGCCATCCTCGCGGAAAAAGTTCCACCTCACCAGCGTGACCGGGCGCGGCACATCGGCTTGTCGCTGGCGATGCTGATGCGTCTCGGCCTGCTCACCGTGATCTCGTGGGTAGTGACGCTGACCGCGCCGTTGTTCTCCATCGGGTCCATGGCCTTCTCGGGGCGCGACCTGATACTGCTGCTGGGCGGCTTGTTCCTGTTGTTCAAGGCCACCATGGAATTGCACGAGCGGGTCGAAGGCAAGCTGCAGGTTCAATCCGGCAAGAAGGTGTATGCGAGCCTGGGCGCCGTCATCGCCCAGATCATCGTGCTCGACGCGGTGTTCTCGCTCGACGCCGTGATCACCGCGGTCGGCATGGTCGAGCAGCTCGGTGTCATGATGGCGGCGGTGGTGATTTCGATGGCGGTCATGATCTTCGCGTCGAAGCCGCTGACCCGCTTCGTCAACGCGCACCCGACGGTGGTGGTGCTGTGCCTGAGTTTCCTGCTGATGATCGGCCTCAGCCTGATCGCGGAAGGCTTCGGCTTCAAGATTCCGAAGGGCTACCTGTACGCCGCCATCGGGTTCTCGATCGTCATCGAGTTCTTCAACCAGCTGGCGCGCCGCAATTTCGTCAAGCAGGAAGCGCGCTTGCCGATGCGCGAGCGCACCGCCGACGCCGTACTGCGCCTGCTGGGCAGCCGCAGCCGCGCCGAAATCGTCGAAGCGGCCGCCATGGTCGACAGCGCCGGGCCGTCCGAGGCGCCGGCGTTCGACAACGACGAACGCAACATGGTCAGCGGCGTGCTCAGTCTTTCGCAACGCTCGATCCGCTCGATCATGACCACCCGCGCCGACATCACCTGGATTAACCTGGACGCCGGCGCCGCCGCCATCCGCAGCCAGATCCTGGCGACGCCGCACGGATTCTTTCCGGTGTCGCGTGGCCAGCTGGACAATATCGTCGGCATCGCGCGCGCCAAGGACCTGATGGCCGACCTGTCGCAGGATGGCAAGATCGACCTCGCCAGGAGCGTGCGTGCGCCGATCGTCATGCCAGATTCGGTGGGCGTGATGAAAATCATGGATACCCTGAAACGTTCGCAAGGCCAGCTGGTGTTGGTGGCGGACGAATACGGCACCATCCAGGGCCTGGTGACGCCGATCGATATCCTCGAGGCGATCGCCGGCGAGTTCCCCGACGAAGACGAGCAGCCGATGGTGCAGCAGCAGGGGCCGGACCGTTGGCGGGTCGACGGCAGCGCCGACCTGCACTATCTGCAGCAAGTGCTGCACACCGACTCGCTGGTGAGCGAGGGCGGCGAATACACCTCGCTGGCCGGCTTCATGCTGGAGCGCTTTGGCACCTTGCCGGCGGTTGGACAGGCGATCGAACTGGACGGCCTGAAATTCGAAGTGGCCGAGGTGCTGGAACGGCGCATCGCCAGCGTGCTGGTCACCCGCGTCGAAATCGCCGCCGAGGGCGCGGAGTAATCACCGCGTCCGCCGGCCGCCGGACGTTGCGCAAAGTATCACTTGACGCGGCCGCTATTTTTATCTACTGTATTAATTAATTAATACAGCACTCAAAGATGACCGCCCATTCCGCCCACCTGTTTTCGATCGCCACCGGGTCGTCCGAGCCGATTTACCGGCAGCTGGTCGACCAGGCGCGCCGCCTGGTGGCCGGCGGCCAGCTGGCGGCCGGCGACGCCATGCCGTCGGTGCGCGAAATCGCCCAGGCGCTGGCGCTCAATCCGATGACGGTGTCGAAGGCGTACGGCATCCTCGAAACGGAAGGCGTGCTGACGCGCCGCCGCGGCATGGGCATGATCGTCGCCGAGGCGCCGCGCCGCACGCACAGCGTGGCCACCCGCGTCGACCTGCTGCGCCCCACGCTGGAGCGCGCCGCCCTCGAGGCGCGCCAGCTCGAACTCGATCCCGATACCGTCCTTGCCCTCTTCACAAGAATAATGAAAGAAGCGTCATGACCGCACCGATCATCCACATAGCGTCGATCTCGAAACATTTCACCAGCAAGCCGGTACTCGACCAGCTCGACTGGAAGATCCTGCCCGGCCAGGTGGTCGGGCTGCTGGGACGCAACGGATCGGGCAAGTCGACGCTGCTCGAGTGCATGCTCGGGCTGCAGGAAACCGACGGCGGCGCCGTCACCATCTACGGCGAGCCGGCCGGCAAGCTGTCAGCCGAGACGAGGGCGAAGATCGCCTACGTGCCGCAGACGCCCGACCTGTTCGAGTGGCTGACGCCGCTGCAGATGCTGGACTACTTCAAGGCGCTGTATCCGCACTGGAACGGCGCCAAGGTCGAGGGCTTGCTGGGGCGCTGGGGCTTCGACAAGATCCTGCGCAAGCGTCCGATCAGCCAGCTGTCGGGCGGCGAGAAGCAGCGCCTGTCGATCATCCGCGCGCTGGCGCACGACCCGCAGCTGCTGGTGCTCGACGAACCGGTGTCGGCGCTCGACCCGGTCGGCCGGCGCGACTTCCTGCGCGAGCTGGTCGACGGCGTCATCGAGCGCGACACCACGGTGGTGTTCTCGACCCACATCCTGTCCGACCTCGAACGCGTCGCGCTGGAGGTGGCGTTCCTGAAGAACGGCAAGATTGCGCTGCAGGGCGGGCTGGACGAATTGCTGGAAAGCGCGCGCCGCGTGACCGGTCCGGGCCGCCTGCTGGACCGCTTCGCCGTCAGCGGCGAATTGCGCCGCTCGAAGGATCTCGACGGCATCACCCAGATCGTCACCAGCGCCGCCGGCGGCGAACTGCTGGCGCTGGCCGAGCGCGAGCCGACGGTGCGCATCGAACACCTGACGCTGGAAGACCTGTTCGTCGAGGTGACGCAATGATGCCGGCGCTCCGCATCACCATCCTCGCCGCCGTGTTGTTGCTACCCCAGTTCATCGACTTCGGCATGCTGCCGGAGTGGCTGATCGCATTTTTGCACAGCAATGCCGCCGTCGCGGTCGGCGCGCTGCTGCTGGTGCTCGAGGGCCGCGCCGCGCTGCGCCGCATGTTCGGCAACCCTTACGGCCTCAAGGCACGGAAGCAGCCGTCGCCGGCGCCCTTGCAGGCGGTCCGCCTGCTGAGCGAGCTGCGCATCGACGGCCCGCGCCGCCAGCCGGCTTTCACCCGCGTGCTGGGAGCGGCCGTTTTCGGCGGCACCCACACCTTGCTGGTGGTACTGGTGGTGGTGTGCGTGGCCATCCGCGTGCTGATCGAAGTGCAGGCGACCGGCACGGCGCATGAGCGGCTGTTCATGACGCGCGCGCTGGTGTTGATCGCGGTGCTGTTCATGCAGGCGATGATGACCTTCAGCGAAACGTCGCGCTGCTACAGGCGCCGCGCCGAGCAGGCCCTGGTGCGGCTGTCGCCGGCGGCGCCGGTCGCCAGCGACTTCAATCGCGCGCTGGCCAGTTACCTGCTGGGCGGCTTCGTCAAGATGTGGGGCCTGTCCAGTGTCGTCGCACTGGCGATGCTGTGGGTGCTCGGCGCCACTGTGGATGAAGTGCTGCGCGCGGCGGCGGTGTGCGGCGTGGCGCTGGTGCTGGCGGCCACGCTGCTGCGCGACTATGCGCGCGGCGTGCTGACCGACCGCCTGCAGCCGCTGCTGTTCGCGGTCGGCGCCTGCGCGGCGGTGTGGCTGGTGCCGACGGCGGTGCGCGGCAAGTTCGACGGCCAACTGTGGGCAGGGTTCGCGCTGGTGGGCATGACGGCCACCGCGCTGCTGATCTGGTGCCGCTGGCGCCGCATGGTGCAGGCGCCGCCGGCGTTCCCGGCGGGCCGCAACGCCTAGCGCGTCACGTCAGCGGACCGCGACCTCCAGCACCACGGCGTGCTCGTCGAGCGGGCGGTCCTTGACGCCGGCAAACGAGATGCCGAAGCTCACTTCCGGCAGAAGCTTCGAGTCGAACCGGTCGCCTTCATAATCGAGGGCGAACTTTTCGGCGCCGGCCTTGCTGGTGAGGACGAAGTTATAGCTGACCTTGCCGGCCCAGATGCACAGCGCGCCGGGCGGGCAGCGGCTGTCGGTGAAGCCGTCGTAACGCACCGACACGCTGGCCGAGAGCGCTACAGCCTGCTGCGGGACAAGCGGAAAGCTGCCGGCCCGCAGTGGCTGTTCGAGGGGAGTGCCGGCGCAGCCTGCCAGGCTGTACAGGACGGACGCGCATAACAGGCGGGCCCACATGGCGATACGTTTCATGGCGTGTTCCGCAAAGGCGATGCGAGCATGGTAACGCACTTCCGCATGAAAAAAGGCGCCCTGTCACAGGCGCCTTTTTTGCGGGCAGTCGCGCTTAGACGAAAGCGCTCAGCGCGCCTTTCATTTTCTTCAGCGCGGCCGCTTCGACCTGGCGGATGCGCTCGGCCGATACGCCGAACTCTTCAGCCAGGGTATGCAGCGTGGCGCCGGAGCCGTCGTCGTTGGCCAGCCAGCGCGCCTCGATGATGCGGCGCGAACGCGGATCGAGCTTGCCGAGGGCGGTCTCGAGCCCTTCCGATTGCAGGCGCGTGACTTGCTCCGCTTCGAGCACCTTGGTCGGCTCCGACAGGTCCGACGACAGGTAGGCGATCGGCGAGAACTTGTCGTCTTCGTCGTCGGTCGGCGCTTCCAGCGCGATGTCGCGGCCGGACAGGCGCGTTTCCATCTCGATCACTTCTTCGCGCTTGACGTCGAGCAGCTTGGCGAGCGCGTCGATCTGGGTCGGCGTCATGGCGTCGAGGCCGACCTTGTTGCTGCGCAGGTTGAAGAACAGCTTGCGCTGCGCCTTGGTGGTGGCGACCTTGACGAGGCGCCAGTTTTTCAGGATGTACTCATGCATTTCCGCCTTGATCCAGTGCATCGCGTACGACACCAGGCGCACGCCCTGGTTCGGGTCGAAGCGCTTGACTGCCTTCATCAGGCCGATGTTGCCTTCCTGAATCAAGTCGGCGTGCGGCAGGCCGTAGCCCAGATAGCCGCGCGCGATCGACACCACCAGGCGCAAGTGCGACAGCACCAGTTCCTGCGCGGCGCCGAGGTCGTTCTTTTCCTGCAGACGCTTCGCCAGCGAGATTTCTTCCTCGTGCGTCAGCATCGGCAGGCGATTGACGGCCGAAATGTAGGCGTCGATATTGCCAAGATTACCCGTGAACCCCAATCCCAGAGCACGATTGCCGGTCGGAACCAATGCGGCTTGTGCGGTGATCGTCGTCATGTGTGCCTCGTAAGTAAGAGTGCCGCGTCGTCTGCCTTGGGAGGTATTCCCCGGCGCGAATTGGCTGTTTGCTTCTTGATGCGGGCGGTGGACTATGTAATTTCCCCGCCAGCAAACATAGTTTAGCACTCTCTTCGATAGAGTGCCAATCGCCTGGAACTATGAGCTTGATAGGCGATAATATTGCCAGAGACAATGGATTGCAGGGCATACAGTCGCCGGAGGGTGACGACCATAAAGTATAGGATAGCTGCGGCTGTCGACGCGTTCTGTACGTGAACGCACGCTTCAATCATCAACACTGGTGTCAGGTCTGACATTCGGACAAAAAGCTGGTGTCAGGTCTGACATTCGGACATCAGCAGAAAAAATGTCCAAAAAAAAGCTGGTGTCAGGTCTGACATTAGGACATCAGCAGAAAAAATGTCCGAATGTCAGACCTGACACCAGAACTTGTATTAGTGCAAGCGGGCCAGGTGGCGTTGCACCGAGAGCACGGCGCCGACCAGGCCGAGGCCGGCGCTGACGGCGAGCAGCGCGGCTATCGCAAGCGGTTCCAGCGGCGTCAGCTGGAATTCGCTGGCGTACAAGCGAGCAAATTCGGCAATCGCGGTGTTCAGCGGCAGCAGCGCCAGCGCCACCGCGCCGAGCGCCACGGCGCCGGCACACAGGCCCAGCAGCGCGCCGGTGTAGTAGAACGGGCGGTGGATGAACAGGTCGGTCGCGCCGATCAGCTTGGACACGGCAATCTCGTCGCGCTGGGTCAGCACCTGCAGGCGGATCGTGTTGAACACCACCGCGATGACCACCATGCCGAGCGTGAGCGCCAGCAGCAGCAGCACCAGCCGCAGCACGCCCAGCAGCGCCGCCAGCCGCTTCACCCAGGCCGAGTCGACCTGCACCGTCTCGACGCCAGGCAGCGCGCGCAGCTTGTCGGCCAGGCCGTCGACGTCGCCGGCAGCGGCGGCATTGTTGAACCCCTCGAGCTTGATGACGTAGCTGTCGGGCAGCGGGTTCTCGCCCAGCGTGCCCAGCACGTCGCTCAGGCCGCTCTTCGCCTTCAGCGTTTCCAGCGCCTGCTCGCGCGGCACGAACACGATCTTGGCCTTGTGATCCTTCAGCACCGCGCTTAGCGACGGCGCCAGCGCCTGTGCCTGCTCGCGGGTCGTCTCGGCCGCGACGAACAGGCTGATCTCGGGATCGACCGACAACTGCTCCGACATCGGCCGCACATTGTCGAGCAGGGTGATGCCGGCGAACGGCAGCGCCAGCGCAATCGCCACCACCACCACGTTGAACAGGAAGCTGCCGGGCGACTTGCCGAGGTTGCCCAGCGCCGCCATCATCGCAAAACGGTGTTGCCGCAGCCAGCTCTTCATGCCTGCACCATCTGGCCGTGGTCGAGATGGATCACGCGCGCCGCGCCGTCCAGCACCTGCTCGTCATGGGTGGAAATCATGCACGTCACGCCCACCGAGTGGAACGCGCGCAGGGCGTCGAGCACCTTGTCGGCGCTGGCGCGGTCGAGATTGGCGGTCGGCTCGTCGGCCAGGATGATCTGCGGCCGGTTGACGATGGCGCGCGCGATCGACACGCGCTGCTGCTCGCCGCCGGACAACTCCAGCGGCAGCGCCTTGGCGCGCTCGAGCAGGCCGACCTTGTCGAGCGCGGCGCGGGCGCGCTGCTCGGCCTGCGCCTTGGAGGCGCCGGTCACCAATAAAGGCAGCATGGTGTTGGCCAGGATGTTGCGGTCGTTCAGCAGTTTCTGCTGCTGGAAGATCAGGCCAAGGTTGCGGCGCAGGAAAGGGATGCCTTCCTTGCGCAGCTTGCCGATGTCCTGGCCGTTGACCAGCACGGCGCCCGACGTCGGTCGCTCGATGGCGGCGATCATCTTCAGCAGCGTCGACTTGCCGGCGCCGGACGGGCCGGCCAGGTACACCAGCTCGCCCTTGGCGATGTTCAGCGTGACGTCGTGCAAGGCGATGGCGTGAGCGGAATACTGCTTCGAGACAGAACGAAATTCGATCATGTGGTCCTATCCGAGCAGCGCTTCAACGAACTCGTCGGCGTTGAATGGCTGCAGGTCTTCAATTTTCTCGCCGATGCCGATGAAGTACACCGGCACCGGGCGGGTGCGTGCGATGGCCGCCAGCACGCCGCCCTTAGCAGTGCCGTCGAGCTTGGTGATGACGAGGCCGGTCAGGCCGAGCGCATCGTCGAACGCTTTCACTTGTGCCAGCGCGTTCTGGCCGGTATTGCCGTCGATCACCAGCAGCAGCTCGTGCGGCGCGCCATCCATGCCCTTGCCGATGACGCGCTTGATCTTTTTCAGCTCTTCCATCAGGTGCAGCTGGGTCGGCAGGCGGCCGGCGGTGTCGACCATGACGACGTCCATGCCGCGCGCCTTGCCGGACTGCACGGCGTCGAAGGCGACGGCGGCGGGGTCGCCCGATTCCTGCGAGATGACGGTGACGTTATTGCGCTGGCCCCACACCATCAGCTGCTCGCGGGCGGCGGCGCGGAAGGTGTCGCCGGCGGCCAGCAGCACCGATTGATCGTATTTCTGCATGTGCTTGGCCAGCTTGCCGATGGTGGTGGTCTTGCCGGCGCCGTTGACGCCGGAAATCATCATCACCAGCGGCTCATGGCGGCCCAGTTCGAGCGGCTTTTCGAGCGGGCGCAGCAGGTCGGTCATCAGCACCTTCAGCGCGGCCTTGACGGCGCCGGCGTCGAGCAGCTTGTCTTCCTTCACCTTGCGGCGCAGGCCGTCGAGCAGGAACTGCGTCGCGTCCATGCCGGCATCGGCCATCAGCAGCGCCGATTCGAGCTCTTCATAGAGGTCTTCGTCGATGCGGGCGCCGACGAACAGCAGCGACAGGTTGGACGAGGTCTTCGACAGGCCCGCCTTCAGGCGCGCCATCCACGACGATTTGCTTTCCGCCTCGCTGCCCAGCCGCTCGGCGGTCTCGACGATGCGGGGGGCGGCCGCAGCCGGCACGTGCAGCGACATCGGCTCCGGCCGCGGTGGCGCGCTGATCGTCGGCGCAATAAAAGTGGAGGTGCTGCCGTAGCGGCGCGAGGTGGCCGGCGCGACCGCTGCAGCAGGCGCAACAACAGGCGCCGGCGCCTGGGCGACGGGCTCGGGCGGCGGCGGGGCGATCTCGGGAACTGGCGGTTTCTTCTTGAAAAAACTGAACATGGGTGTCTGTGGGCGGGCGCTGCATGCACATGACCGGCGCTGCCGGGCACGACGAATCGACTGGCCGGTATTTTACCAGAGCAGGGCGGCTGTCCGCCGTTGGCGTTGCTTAAGCGGCAAGCGCGCCGTGCTGGGCACGCCAGCGTGCCACCGCGGCCGGAATGCCGGCCAGGTCGAGCACGTTGTTGGGGTTGAGGTGGCGACGCGCCGATTCGACGCCGGCGCCGCCCGCCCACACTTCGGCCTGGTCGGCCAGGCGGGTGCGCAGTTCGTTGACGTTGTCGACCGCCGCGCGCGGCGAGGTGACGCCGGAAAACGACAGCGCGACGATGTCGGCGCGCTGCGAGCGCGCCGCCTCGACGATGTCGCCGAGCGGCGTCTGCACGCCGAGCGAGACGCAATAGGCGCCTTCCAGCGCCAGCAATGCCTCGGCCATCAACAGGCCGAGGCCGTGGCGCTCCTGCGGCACCGTGGTCAGCAGCACGCGCGGCGTCGCCTGCGCCAGCCCCGCCTGCTGGGTGGCGGCGGCGATCGCATTGCGCATCACGCCTTGCAGCATCTCCGAATACAGGTGCTCCTCGAACACGGCGATTTCGCCGCGTGCCCAGGCGGCGCCGACCGCGGTGGTGAGCGGGGCGATCAGCTCGGTGACGCCGCGCTGCAGCCCCATCAGCAGAATCGACTGCGACAGGCGCTGGCGCAGCTCGGTGATCTTGTGCGCCCGGATCAGGGCGATGCAGGCGCGCAGCTCGGGGTCGTCGAGGCCGCGTTTGGCCGCCGCCGCGGTCGGCTTGGTGCCCAGTTCCGACAGCTCCTCGGTGCCGAGCGTCATGATCTTGCCGGGCCGGTAGCCCTGGTCGAGCAATCGCTTGACCAGCGACAGCCGCTGCACCTGGTCGGGCGGATAGACGCGCTCGCCGTTGGCGTCGCGCTGCGGCTGCGGAAAGCCGTAGCGGCGCTCCCACACGCGCAGGGTTTCCTTGGCGACGCCGATGTCGCGTTCGACATCGCTGATGCTGCTGAGGACGGCAGGGATGGTGGCGGTGGTCATTGCGGGCTCGGTCACGGTGTCGGTTCCTGTTCAGGACATCGCCGCGATGTGCGCGGCAGACTGCATTCTACATTGAGATCGCGCTGATATGACAAACGCATCGAAGCTTGCGAACCTGTAAAGGGATTCTTCGCTCCGCCGCGGCGCCGCCCCGGCTGCGCGCCCTTGGTGACAACGCTGCAAGCTCACCATATAAACATCTCCTGCGCGATTTGTCTAGGACAAAGATTTGACTTCCATGCAGTTTTGGTGGATTATGAATGCTGCATGTCGTTTGTCCACGACAAACCATGGATGATTGGGGTGGGGCATCATGAAGATCGCGGTGATAGGGGCCGGCATTTCCGGTTTGTCGTGCGCGTACCGGCTGGCGCAAGCATCGGCCGACGTGACCTTGCTGGAGGCGGGCGATTACTTCGGCGGCCACAGCAACACGGTCGACGTCACGCTCGACGGCGTCAGCTTCGGCGTCGACACCGGCTTCCTGGTGTTCAACGACCGCACCTATCCCAACCTCATCGCGCTGTTCGACGAACTCGACGTGGCGACCGCGCCGAGCGAGATGTCGTTCTCGGTCAAGCTGCCGCTGGACGGCGGCGGCGGGCTCGAATGGGCCGGCGCCAGCCTCGACAGCGTATTCGCCCAGCGCGCCAACCTGCTGCGCCCGCGGTTTCTGCGCATGCTCAGCGACATCGTGCGCTTCAACCGCGAGGCCAGCGCGCTGGCCCAGGGCGGCGCCATGCCGGACATCGCGCTCGGCGCCTGGCTCGAGCGGCAGGGTTACAGCGCCCAGTTCCGCAACTGGTACCTGCTGCCGATGGCGGCCTGCATCTGGTCCTGCCCGTCCGGCCAGATGCTGGCCTTCCCGCTGTCGACCTTCGTGCGCTTTTGCCACAACCACGGCCTGCTGCAGGTCAGCGGCCGGCCGCAGTGGCGCACCGTCAAGGGCGGTTCGCGCAACTACGTCGACAAGATGCTGGCGGCGATCCCGTCGTGCCGGCTGGCCTCGCCGGTGCGCTCGGTATTGCGCGGCAGCGGCGGCGCCCGCGCCGTGCGCATCGAGACGGCGGCCGGCTTCGAGCACTACGACCATGTCGTCATGGCCTGCCACAGCGATCAGGCGCTGGCGCTGCTGGGCGACGCCCGCGCCGACGAGCGCGCGCTGCTGTCGGCCATCCGCTACCAGCAGAACCGCGCCGTGCTGCACACCGACGCCAGCTGCCTGCCGGCGCGCCGCAAGGCCTGGTCGGCCTGGAACTACCAGAGCAGCAATGGCGCCGAGCCCGAGGTCTGCGTGCACTACCTTCTGAACATGCTGCAGCCGCTGCCCTGCACGACGCCGGTCATCGTCTCGCTCAACCCGATCGACGCGCCGGATCCGGCGCGCGTGCTGGCCTCCTTCGACTACGCCCATCCGGTGTTCGACCAGGCCGCGGTGGCCGCGCAGGCCGGCATCGCCCGGATCCAGGGCGCGCAGAACACCTGGTTCGCCGGCGCCTGGACCGGCTACGGCTTCCACGAGGACGGCCTCAAGTCGGGCCTGGCGGCGGCGGCGTCGCTGACATCCCTGATGGCGGCGCACCAGCATGCGGCCGCCTGACGGCGGCGCGGCGCCGGCGCCGCAGCTGTGCTTCGGCCAGGTCCGCCACAAGCGCGTGCGGCCGGTGGAGAACGCGTTCGCCTACCGCGCCTACTATCTGCGCCTGCCGCTGCGCAGCCTCGCCGCCGGCACCCCGCGCTGCGCGCTGTTCTCGCGCAACCGCTTCAACCTGCTGTCGTTTTACGACGCCGACCACGGCGACGGCAGCACGCCGCTGGCAGCCTGGATCGACGCGCTGCTGCGGCGCGAAGGCGTGTGCGACGCCGACGGCGAAGTGTGGCTGCAGACGATGCCGCGCGTGCTCGGCTTCGTCTTCAACCCGGTCTCGTTCTGGTTCTGCCACCGCGCCGACGGCCGCCTGCGCGCGGTGCTGTGCGACGTTCGCAACACCTTCGGCGAGCGCCATTTCTACCTGCTCGACAACGGCGGCGACATCCCCAACGGCGGCGAACTGACCGCGCGCAAGGTGTTCCACGTGTCGCCCTTTTGCGCGGTCGAAGGCGGCTACCGCTTCCGCTTCCTGCGCGCCGCGCGCGGCGGCGCCGAGGCGACGCTGGCCCGCATCGACCATGAAGACGGCGCCGGCCTGCTGCTGCAAACCAGCGTGTCCGGCGTCGGCGCGCCGATCACCGGGCCCCGCGTGGCCGCCGCCTTCTTCCTGTATCCGCTGCTGACCTTCGGCGTCGTCGCCCGCATCCACATCCAGGCGCTGCGCCTCTGGCTCAAGCGCGTGCCGTTCCATTCCCAACCCGCTCCACCCCAATCCCAGGTGACCCGATGACTTCCGAATCCATGCACTCGCTCGCGCGCGACGCTGCTCGCGGCACGCCGCCGCCGCCGGCCGCTCGCATCCTCCTCAAGCTGCTGTCGAAGCTGCAGCACGGCGCGCTGGCGCTGCGCACGCCCGACGGCGAGGTCCGCCATTACGGCCACGGTTCGGCGCCGATCGCGCTCGAACTGAAGAACTGGAACCTGTTCACGCAGTCCGCGCGCGCCGGCGACATCGGCTTCGCCGAGTCGTACATCGCCGGCGACTGGACCACCAGCAGCCTGGCCGGCCTGATCGAGCTGCTGGCGCGCAACCGCGCCCACATCGAGTCGATGGTGTACGGCAGCTGGTGGGGCAGCCTGGCCTATCGCATCAAGCATCTTCTGAACCGCAACAGCCGCGCCGGCAGCCTGAAGAACATCCACGCCCACTACGACATCGGCAACCCGTTCTACCGCTTGTGGCTGGACCCGTCGATGACCTATTCGAGCGCGCTGTTTACCGAAAGCAGCGGCGCCGATCTCGAACTGGCGCAAGCCGAGAAGTACCGCCGCATCATCGCCCAGCTGCAGCTGGCGCCGGGCGCGCGGTTGCTCGAGATCGGCTGCGGCTGGGGCGGTTTCGCCGAAATCGCCGCGCGCGAGGCCGGCGCCTACGTCACCGGCCTGACGCTGTCGAACGAGCAGCTGCAGTACGCGCGCCGCCGCATCGACGACGCCAAGCTGTCCGCCCAGGTCGACCTGCACCTGCGCGACTACCGCGACAGCGTCGGCGGCTACGACGCGGTGGCGTCGATCGAGATGTTCGAAGCGGTCGGCGAAAGCTACTGGCCGAGCTATTTCGAATGCATCGCCAGCAGCCTCAAGTCCGGCGGGCGCGCCTGCGTGCAGACCATCGTCATCGCCGACGAGCTGTTCGAGCGCTACCGCAAGGGCACCGATTTCATCCAGCAGTTCATCTTCCCCGGCGGGATGCTGCCGTCGCCGTCGCGGTTCGCCAGCCTGGCCGCCGAACATGGCCTCGAGGTGGCCGACCAGTTCAGCTTCGGCATCGACTATGCCGACACGCTGGCGGCCTGGCGCAAGGCCTTCCATGCACGCCTGGAGACGGTGCGCGCGCAGGGGTTCGACGAGCGCTTCATCCTGACCTGGGAGTTCTACCTGTGCTATTGCGAGGCCGCCTTCAGGGCCGGCAATACCAACGTCATGCACTTCACGCTGGTGAGGAAATGACGATGCTGCGCCGCCTGCTCGCACTGCTGTCGCTGGCGTGCGCCTGCGCGCTGGCGCAGGCCGCGCCCGCCGCCCACATCGCTGACGCGGTGCCGCAGGCGCGGCTGGCCGGCGCCGGCACCTTCACCTGGTTCACCATGAAGATCTACTCCGCCGAGCTGTGGGTGGGGCCGCAGGGCTACCAGGCGCAAGCGCCTTTCGCTCTCGACCTGCGCTACGCGCGCAAGCTCGATGGCGCAAAAATCGCCGACGCCAGCGCCGAACAGATGGCCAAGATCGGCGCCGGCAGCGCCGCCCAGCGCCAGGCCTGGCTGGCGCGGATGAAGGCGATCTTCCCCGATGTGAACGAGGGCTCGCGCATCACCGGCGTCCATATGCCCGGCGAGGGCGCGCGCTTCTACCTTGACGGCAAGGCGCTTGGCACTGTCGCCGATCCGGCGTTCGCCCGTGCCTTCTTCGGCATCTGGCTCGACCCCGCGACCACGGCGCCGGCGCTGCGCACCGCGCTGCTGGCCAACGCCGCGCCGCCGTGAAGACGATGGGGCTGCCCAAGCTGCTGTACTACGGCTTGTTCGGCCTGCCGCTGGCCATGGTGGCGCTGCCCATCTACGTCTACCTGCCGCAGTTCTATGCCGTGCGCGCCGGCCTGCCGCTGGCGCTGGTTGGCGCCGCGCTGCTGGCCGCGCGCATCGCCGCCGCCTTCATCGACCCGCTGCTCGGCTGGTGGATCGAGCGCGGCGGCGGCGCCTACGCGCGCCATGTGGCGCTGGCGCTGCCGTTGCTGCTGGCCGGCTTTCTCGGCCTGTTCCATCCGCCCGCAATGGGCGCCGGCGCCACGCTGGCCTGGTTCGGCGCCACGCTGATGCTGGTCTACCTCGGCTTCAGCCTCGCCACCATCGCCCACCAGAGCTGGGGCGCGGCGCTGTCGCATGCGCCGGCCGAACGCGCGCGCGTGACCGGCGTGCGCGAGGCCTGCGGCCTGGCCGGCGTGGTGCTGGCGGCCGCCATCACCGCCGCCACCGGCTACGACGGTCTGTCGGCGGCGTTCGCCGTCGCCCTGGCGCTGGGCGGCGCGCTGCTGCTGGCCAAGGCCGACCGGCCCGCGGCCACCGCCTGCGCCGCGCCGCTGCACTGGCGCGCGCTCGCCATGCCGTTTCGCCAGCCGCGCTTTCGGGCGCTGTTCGCCGTATTGCTGGTCAATGGCGTGGCGTCGGCGATTCCGGCCACGCTGTTCCTGTTCTTTGCGGCCGACCGCCTGCGCCTGGCCGACCTGGCCGGCCCGTTCCTGATCGTGTACTTCTGCGCCGCGGCGCTGTCGATGCCGCTGTGGATCGCGCTGGCGCGCCGCTTCGGCGAAGCGCGCTCGTGGGCCGGGGCGATGCTGGCGTCGGCGCTGGTGTTCGTCTGGGCGTTCGGCCTGGCGCCCGGCGCGGCGCTGGGGTTTGGCGCGATCTGCCTGATGTCCGGCGTCGCGCTCGGCGCCGACCTGGCGCTGCCGCCGGCGCTGCTGGCCGGCGTGATCGCCAAGGCCGGCCACGGCGCCAGCCGCGAGGCCGCCTATTTCGGCGTCTGGAACTGGGGCGTGCAACTGACGCTGGCGCTGGCCGCCGGCATTGCGCTGCCCCTGCTTGGCTGGTTCGGCTACGTGCCGGGCGAGCAGGGCGCGGTGGGCGCGCTGGCGGGCGCCTACGCGCTGCTGCCGTGTGCATTGAAACTGACGGCCGCCGCCATGCTGTGGCGCGCGCCGCTGCGCGATTGTTAGACGATTATCAGACTAACCAAGGAGATACCATGAAGACCAAACGAATTCTGGGCGCGCTGGCGCTGGCTGCGGCGCTCGGCGCCGTGCTGGCCGGCTGCTCCTCGCCGTCGCCGCAGCAGTACGCGGACCAGCTGCCCAAGCTCGACATCCAGCGCTACTTCAACGGCACCATCGACGCCCACGGCATGTTCCAGGACCGCTCCGGCGACGTCGTCAAGCGCTTCACGGTGGTGATGCGCTGCACGTGGGTCGGCGACACCGGCACGCTCGACGAAGACTTCACCTACTCCGACGGCACCACGCAGAAGCGCGTCTGGACCATCCGCAAGACCGGCGCCGACACCTTCACCGCGACCGCGCCCGACGTCATCGGCGTCGCCGAAGGCATCGCATCGGGCAACGCGCTGCGCTGGAAGTACGTGCTGGCGCAGCCGGTCGGCGACAAGGTCTACAACGTCGACATGGAGGACTGGATGTTCCTGATGGACGACAAGGTCATGCTGAACCGCACCGCGATGAGCAAGTTCGGCGTCAACCTCGGCAGCGTGACGCTGTCGTTCTCCAAGCGATGAACCCGCGCATCCGCGCCTGGCCCGGCCAGCGCGTGTGGATGATCGGCGCCTCGACCGGCATCGGCGCGGCCGCCGCCGCCCAGCTGCTGCAGGCCGGCGCGCGCGTGGCGCTGTCGGCCCGCAACGGCGCCGCGCTGTCCGCCGCGGCGCACGGTTCTGCCGGCGCGCTGGCGCTGCCGCTCGACGTCATCGACCACGCCAGCGTGCTGGCCGCGCGCGACGCCATCCTCGACGCCTGGGGCGGCATCGACCTGGTGCTGGTGGTGGCCGGCGGCTACAACGAGATGCGCGCCGACAGCTTCGACCTGGCGGCGGCCAACGCGATGCTCGACCTGAACCTGCGCGGCGTCTTCAACTGCCTCGACGCGGTGCTGCCGGTGCTGCTGCGCCAGGGCGCCGGCGGCATCGGCATCGTCGCCTCGGTGGCCGGCTTCGGCGGCTTGCCGAAGGCGCTGGTGTACGGCCCGACCAAGGCGGCGCTGATCAACCTGGCCGAATCGCTCTACCTCGACCTGCGCCCGCGCGGGATCGCGGTCTACCAGATCAACCCCGGCTTCGTCGCCACGCCGCTCACCGCCCACAACGACTTCAAGATGCCGGCGCTGATCAGCGCCACCGAAGCCGCCGCAGAAATGATCGACGGCATCGAGCGTGGCCAGTTCCACATCCACTTCCCGCGGCGCTTCACCAACAGCATGCGGCTGGCGCGCCTGCTGCCTTACCGCGCCTATTTCTGGCTGATCCACAAAGTGACCGGACTATGACATACCAGGACCAACTCGAACGGCTGGTGTGCTTCTACGAGACGCTGAGCCCGGAATCGCTGGCGCAGCTGCCGGCGATCTACGCGCCCGACGCGCGGTTCAAGGATCCGTTCAACGAGGTGCGCGGGATCGAGCCGATCACCGCGATTTTTCGCCACATGTACGAACAGGTCGACGAGCCGCGCTTCGAGATCGACACCCGCGTGATGCAGGGCGCGGAGGCGTTCCTGGTGTGGGATTTCACGTTCCGCATGAAGCGCTTTTCGCGCGAGCGCCAGTGCATCCGCGGCGCCACCCACATCCGCTTCGATGCCGCCGGCGCCGTTGTCATGCACCGTGATTACTGGGATGCGGCGGAGGAACTCTACGAGAAGTTGCCGCTGGTGGGCTCGCTGATGCGCTGGCTGAAGCGCGCCGCCAACAAGTGACGCGCGCGTTTGAAGCAGATCAGCCAGGCCGCGTTTGGTGGCTGGTATAAGTCATAGCGAGAGTGACTCATCCGGGGGGCGGCGATGACGATAAGGGGATATTTCAGGCGAATCTTGTCTCGCGATAAGATTGTCGTGAGCGGCGCGACAACGCTGCGCGCCGTCCTCTGCGGCCTGTTCATTGCGCTGATCGCGCTGTTTCGCACCAGTCCGGTAGGCGAGGGCGGCAAGGGCGACAAGCCGGTGCCGCTGCCGCCCGAGCTGGGCATCGAAGATTTTTCGCTGGGCGCGCTCGACGCCCATGCGCCGGCGCCGGCGGCCGCCCCGGCCGAAGCCGGTCAGCACTAGTGCCTAGCCGGCCGCCTTCGCCTTCTCGGCGTTGGCGCGGATCGTCTCCAGCGTCGCATTCGGCGTGATCAGGTTGCCGTCGTAGCGCAGTTCGATCAGCGCCGGCAGTTTCTGCGCGCGCGTGTGTTCCAGCGCCCGCGCCAGCGCCGGGCCGAATTCCTCGGTCCGCGCCACCACTTCGCCATGCGCGCCATACGCCTTCGCCAGCGCGGCGAAATCCGGGTTGTGCAGCGTGGTGCCCGATACCCGGCCCGGGTAGTCGCGTTCCTGGTGCATGCGGATGGTGCCGAACATGCTGTTGTTGAACACGATGATCACGACGCCCGCCTTGTACTGCACCGCGGTCGCCAGTTCCTGCCCGTTCATCATGAACTCGCCGTCGCCGGCGAAGGTCACCACGGTGCGCTGCGGGTCGATGATCTTCGCCGCGATCCCGGCCGGCACGCCGTAGCCCATCGCGCCGCTGGTCGGCGCCAGCTGGGTGCGCATCGCGCCGTAGCGGTAGAAGCGGTGCGCCCACGTCGCGTAATTGCCGGCGCCGTTGGTGACGATGGTGTCCTTCGGCGCCGCCGCCATCAGCTCCTGCACCAGTTGCCACAGGTCGAGCGGGGCGCTGCCGTCCTGGAAGATCGGCGGCTGCTGCTGGTAGGCCGCCAGTTCCGCCTTCGCCTCGGCCACCGTGTGGCGCCAGGCGTCGGCCGCCACCGGCGCCATCGCCGCCAGCATCGCCGCCGCCTGCGGGGCGCCGCTGGCGATCATCAGGTCGGCCTGGTAAACGCTGCCCAGTTCCTCGGTGTCCGGGTGGATGTGGACCAGCTGCTGGCGTGGCGTCGGCGACGCCAGCAGCGAGTAGCCGCTGGTGGTCATCTCGCCCAGCCGCGGGCCGAATGCGATCAGCAGGTCGGCGTTCTTCACGCGCGCGGCCAGTTTCGGATTGATGCCGATGCCGACGTCGCCGACGTAGTTCGGGTGGGCGTTGTCGAGCAGGTCCTGGAAGCGGAAGGCGCATGCCACCGGCAGTTCGTTCGCCTCGGCGAAGCGCTGCACGTCGGCGCACGCCTGTTCGTTCCAGGTGCCGCCGCCGAGCAGCAGCAACGGGTTCTTGGCCGCCGCCAGCATCGTGCGCAGCGTGTCGATCTGGGGCGCCGAGGGCGACGCCTGCACCGGCTGGTAGCAGCGGGCGTCGGCCACCGCGGCCATCGTCACCAGCATGTCCTCGGGCAGCGCCAGCACCACCGGGCCTGGCCGGCCGCTGGTGGCGACCTGGAAAGCGCGCGCGATGTATTCGGGGATGCGGTCGGCGCGGTCGATCTGCGCCACCCACTTGGCCATCTGGCCGTACATGCGGCGGTAGTCGATCTCCTGGAACGCTTCGCGGTCCATGAAGTCGTTGCCGACCTGGCCGATGAACAGGATCATCGGCGTCGAGTCCTGGTAGGCGGTGTGCACGCCGATCGAGGCGTTGGTGGCGCCCGGCCCGCGGGTGACGAAGCAGATGCCCGGCCGTCCGGTCATCTTGCCGTAGGCTTCGGCCATGAACGCGGCGCCGCCTTCCTGGCGGTTGATGATGAAGCGGATGCTCGAGTCGTGCAGCGCGTCGAGCACGTCGAGGAAGCTCTCGCCGGGTACGCCGAAGGCGGTGTCGACGCCGTGGATCTTGAGTGCGTCGACCAGGATCTGGCCGCCGGTGCGGGATGGGTGGGTCATGTCGTCGCTGCCTCTGATGGTTGGGCGTCCCAGGCAAACTGGGGCGTAGCGCCATTCTAAGCGAGCCGTATCTAGGCGGCTTTTGAAATGGCGACACCAAATTACAGAATTGGCATCGGGCGGCATCGGGTACAATGGCGCCGTGAAGCAGGCCAGACAGCCGCTGGCTGGCGTGTAATGCGTCGGCGGGAGGAAGGTCCGGACTCCATAGAGCAGGATGACGGTTAACGGCCGTCCGCCGAAAGCCGCAAGGTATAAGGCGAGGAATAGGGCCACAGAGACGAGCGTATTAAGTTACGGTGAAACGCGGTAACCTCCACCTGGAGCAATCCCAAATAGGCACGCGTTGAGGCGGCTCGCGGAGCGTGCGGGTAGGGAGCTTGAGCGCAGGAGTAATTCTGCGCCTAGAGGAATGGCTGTCATAGCTGGTGTTCGCAAGGGCATCGGCCGTAACAAAATCCGGCCTATCGGCCTGCTTCACTTTGAATTTTCGGCCCCGGCGTCTGTGCGCCCGCGGGCCACCCGGGGAGCTGCCTGTGAAACAGTACATCCTCGCCCTCGACCAGGGCACCACCAGTTCGCGCGCCATCCTGTTCGACCATGGCGGCCGCCTGTGCGGCAGCGCCCAGCACGAATTCCCGCAGCATTTTCCCACTCCCGGCTGGGTCGAGCACGACGCCGCCGACATCTGGAACAGCCAGCTCGCCTGCGCGCGCCAGGTGCTGCGCGAAGCCGGCGTGGCGGCCGGCCAGCTGGCAGCCATCGGCATCGCCAACCAACGCGAAACGACCGTGCTGTGGGACCGCCAGAGCGGCGAGCCGGTGGCCCCCGCGATCGTCTGGCAGGACCGGCGCACCGCCGACGCGTGCCAAAAGCTGCGCGCCGAAGGCCACGCAGAACTGATCCAGCAGGCCACCGGGCTCGAACTCGACGCCTACTTTTCCGCCACCAAGCTGGCCTGGCTGCTCGATAACGTCGCCGGCGCCAGGGCGCGCGCGCACCGCGGCGAGCTGGCCTTCGGCACGGTCGACAGCTGGCTGGCGTTCAAGCTGACCGGGCGCCACGTCACCGACGTCTCGAATGCCGCGCGCACGATGCTGTTCAATATTCACGACATGGCGTGGGACGAGCGCCTGCTGGCGCTGTTCGACATCCCGTCCGAGGTGCTGCCGCAAGTGGTGTCGAGTTCGGAAGTGGTGGGCCACGCGCATCCGGAGCTGTTCGGCCAGCCGGTGCCGGTGGCGGGCATCGCCGGCGACCAGCAGGCGGCCACCTTCGGCCAGGCCTGTCACGCCCAGGGCATGGTCAAGAACACCTACGGCACCGGCTGTTTCATGCTGATGCACGCGGGGTCGCAAGCGGTCGCTTCGCGCAACCGCCTGCTGGCCACGGTCGGCTGGCGCATCGACGGCGCCACCGACTATCTGCTCGAGGGCAGCGTGTTCATGGGCGGGGCGACGGTGCAGTGGCTGCGCGACGGCCTCGGCATCATAGAAAAATCGTCCGATATCGAAGAACTCGCGCTGAGCGTGCCGGACAACGGCGGCGTCTATCTGGTGCCGGCGTTCGCCGGCCTGGGGGCGCCGCACTGGGATCCCTACGCGCGCGGCACCCTGATCGGCATGACGCGCGGCAGCGGGCGCGGACATGTCGCGCGGGCGGCATTGGAGGCAATTGCCTACCAAAGCGCGGAGTTGTTGATGGCAATGCAGAAGGACGCGTCGATCCCGGTGAGCGAGGTGCGCGCTGACGGCGGCGCCGCGCGCAACGATTTGCTGATGCAGTTTCAGGCGGACTTGCTGGGCGTGCCGGTGGTGCGGCCGAAAGTGACCGAGACGACGGCGCTGGGGGCGGCCTGGCTGGCTGGCCTGGCGGTTCGATTCTGGGAGTCGCGCGAAGAAGTGGCGGCGCAATGGCAGGCGCAGCGGCAGTTCGAGCCGCAGATGTCCGCGGACCGACGGCTCGATCTGATGGCGACGTGGGCCAGGGCGGTCGAGCGCTCGCGCGGCTGGATCGGGCCTGGCGCCTGATGCCGCCAGGTCAGCCGGACCGCTGGTCTACACCATTAAAAGGCAGCGCTCAATGCAAGCCAAGCAAATTGCGCACCGCCGTCGCGCCGGTGCCGGCCTGCTTGACGGCGTCGCGCAACTGGTCCCTGCTGACGCCCAATTCCTTCATCCAATAAGCAACTTCCATTTCCTCGTGCAGGTAGATCGAACGGTCGGGGACGCACTGGCCTTGCAGGTTATCGCTCATGATGTCGCCTTCTTGAATGCAGCGTTGTTGGAATGGAGCGAGAATCTCATGCGTTCCGGTTCCCTTCTGTTCGCTCGCGCACTCAAGCCGGCAGATTAGCGCGCGGCCTTCGCCGGATCGTGCGCGGGGCCAAAAAACCTCAACCACGCGAACCCGCAGATGCCGGCGAAAAGCGAGGCCAGCAGGATGGTGATCTTCGATGCCGTGATGTTCTCTGCCTGCCCCGTGAATGCCAGGTTGGTGATAAATATCGACATCGTGAATCCGATGCCGCCCAACAGGCCTGCGCCGAGCACATGGCGCCACGCGAGGTCGGGCGGCAAGCGGCACACCCCCAGCGACACCGCGGCAAAGCTGAACACGAAGATGCCGATGGGCTTGCCAAGCAACAGCCCGGCGAAGATGCCGAGGCTGTTTGGCGATGTCAGTTGCCCGGCCCAATCGGCCCCTATGACGATGCCGGTGTTGGCCAGCGCGAACAGCGGCAGGATGATAAAGGCCGTCGGCAGATGCAGGGCATGCTCGAGCCGGTGCGAAGGCGACTGTCGATCGTCTTGTCGCGCCGAAAAAGGGATCGCAAATGCCAGCAACACGCCGGCGATTGTCGCGTGAATGCCCGATTTGAGCATCAGGAACCACATCAGCGCACCGCCGATCAGGTAGGGAGCCAGCGCCATCACGCGCGCCAGGCGATTCAGGCATACCAGAGCGCCGAACACTGCCAGCGCACCGCCGAGATAGGCGATCGACAGGCCATCCGAATAGAACAGCGCGATGATGACGATGGCGCACAGGTCATCGATGACGGCAAGTGCGGTCAGGAAGATCTTCAGTGAAGCGGGGACCCGGCTGCCCAGCAGCGCCAGCACGCCCAGCGCGAAGGCGATATCGGTTGCCATCGGAATACCGATGCCGCTTTGCGTCGGCGTGCCGGCGTTCAGGCTGAAATGCAGCAGCGCCGGAACGCCAATGCCGCCGACGGCAGCGATGGTCGGCAGCAGGGCGTTGCGAAAGTCCGACAATTCGCCGTTATACAGTTCGCGTTCGAGCTCCAGCCCGACCATCAGGAAAAACACCGCCATCAATCCATCGTTGATCCAGTGCTCCACACTCATGCCGGCAAGTTGAGCGTGCCAGAGTGCCCGATAGGTTTCGCCGAAGGGCGAGTTGGCCAGCAGCAGCGAGATCAGCGTACAGGCGATGAGTACGATGCCGCTCGACTTGTTCGAGGCGAAAAAACGTTTGAACGTGAGCGACAGTGGGCGGTGCGACGCGAAAGAATTGGGTGTCATGAAGGCGAGGGATGGCCGCGTGGCGGCCCGACCGACGCTTTCCCTGCGACACACGGCGTGTGCGCACCCGATGCTAGTATAGCTCACTTTCCGGATTCCGCCCCTCAAGCCGGCGCCATCGCCGGCGCAGGTCAAAATCCGATCCGCGCTTTTCCTGCGCCACTCTTGATGCGGATATCCTCGGGCAGCACCTGCTCGCGTCCCGCCGCCACCGCATAGCCGAGGCTGTCGAGCAGCGTCTTGCGCATGTCGCGCGGCGACACGCCGGCCAGCTTGTCGATCGCCGCGCCGTCCAGCTGCGCGGTAAATTTGCCGAGGTGTAGCTCACGCAGCAGCCCCGCATAGATCCGCTGGGCGATGCCGGCCGCCTGTTCGGGCGTCGGCGCCGGCACCTCGTACACCGCCATCCGGTTCAGCAGCGGCGCCGGGATGCCGTCGGTGCTGTTGGCCGTCAGCACCCAGAAGATCTGGCTGGCGTCGATCTCGACGTCGATGAACTCGTCGCGAAACGCCCGCGACGTTTCCGGTTCGAGCAGCTGGTACAGCGCCGCCAGCGGATCGGACTGCGACGATCCGCTGGCCTTTTCGACTTCATCGAGCACCACCACGGGGTTGGCATATTGGCCACGCACCAGGCGCTCCGCCACCTTGCCGCATTTCGCCCCTTTCCAGCTGGCCGAGCTGCCGGTGATGACGAAGCCGGCCGACAGCGCATTCATGCTGATCAGCTCGCACTCGGTCTGCATCACCTTGGCCAGCCGCTTGGCGAAATGGGTCTTGCCCACGCCCGGGTCGCCCAGCAGCAACAGCGGCATGACGTTGAAACCGCCGTCGCCGGCGTGCGCCAGGCCCAGGTAGCGGGTCAGGTCGGCCACCACCTCGCCGAAGTTCGGGCATTCCTCGGCCAGCGGCGCCAGCGCCGCGCAGGACGAGGGCGTGGTGACGAAGCGGTCGGCGCCGGTGCCCAGCATGCGCTCGTAGAACGCGTCGAGCTCGGGCGAGCGGCCGCGGCTGCGGTCGAGCGCGCCCTGAACCTCGCCGAGGTCGTATAGCGCGCGGGTGCGCGCCAGCGTGATGCTCACGACGATCCTCCTCGAAAGTGGAGCGGCCGGGTGCGGCGTGCGCTGCCGAAAACGGCCGGCCTTCGCATAAATCCTACCCCGGACGGGTTGATCGCGCAACGCTGTTCCGCGCCCGTCGTTTGTTGCAGAAATTGAACTGTGGACATTTATTTTAGGCTTCAAATGCGTCCATACAGCTGAGAAGGCACATTCACTGTCTTTGATAAGTGCCTAATTTATCGACATATTTTTACTTTAGGCCACTTCAGAGAAACGCGCTAAGTCCTTGACTTCATTGGAAAATTTACCATTTTCAAAGCGGAAACCGCTTGACCCTGAGGAATGCTTCCTCTAAAGTGGGCAACTGTGTGGAAAAGTGTAGTTTTGTGGGAGGAAAATAATGCTCCCGGCGCGCAAACTAAACCGATCCATCAAACTCTAAGCTAGGTAAAAACCCGTGTTTCAAGGCGCGTCCGCAATCAACCTCGATGCCAAAGGCAGGATGTCTATTCCTGCCAAGCATCGTGACGCACTCGCAGTTCAGTGCGAAGGCCGCCTCACGCTTACCAAGCATCCCCATGGTTGCCTGCTGTTTTTTCCGCGCCCGGTATGGGAGTCGCACCGCGAACAGATCGCCGCCTGGCCGATGTCGGCGCGCGCATGGCAGCGCATTTTCCTCGGTAACGCCTGCGATGTCGAGATGGATTCGGCCGGCCGCATCCTCATTTCGCCTGAGCTGCGCGCCGCTGTCGGCCTGGCCAAGGACGTGATGTTGCTCGGCATGGGCACGCATTTCGAAATCTGGGATGCCGCCAAGCTTAACGAAAACGAGCAGGAAGCTGTGGCCGGCGGCATGCCCGATGTTCTCTCCAATTTCTCCTTCTGAAGGCGCCGCGATGACTCAAGTGGCGGTGCCCGAGTTTCAGCATCGGACGGTGCTGCTCGACGAAGCGGTTGACGCGCTCAACCTTGCGGGCGCGCGCGCCGACGGCACCTATATAGATGGCACCTTCGGCCGCGGCGGCCACAGCCGCCTGATCCTGTCGAAGCTGGGCGCCAACGGCCGCCTGTTCGCCTTCGACAAGGACCTGCAGGCGATCGCCACCGCCGGCCAGGTCGACGATCCGCGGTTCGAGATCGTCCACGACAGCTTCGCCACCATGCGCAGCGCGCTGGCCGGGCGCGGCGTCACCCAGGTCGACGGCATCCTGCTCGACCTCGGCATTTCGTCGCCGCAGGTGGACGACGCCGCCCGCGGCTTCAGCTTCCGCAACGACGGTCCGCTCGACATGCGCATGGATACCACGCGCGGCATCTCGGCGGCGCAATGGCTGGCTGTCGAAACCGAACAACAACTGGAAAAGGTGATACGCGATTATGGGGAAGAACGGTTTGCTTTTCAGATTGCAAAGGCGATTGTTGCTCGCCGGGCAATCGAACCAATTTCAAGCACACGACAGCTTGCCGCAATCGTGGCAAACGCGGTCAAGACCCGGGAAAAGGGCAAGGATCCGGCCACCCGTACCTTTCAGGCTATCCGGATTTTCATCAATCAGGAGCTTGAAGACCTTGCGGCAGGCCTGACCGAGGCGTATGCCATGCTGGCGCCCGGCGCGCGCATGGTCGTCATCAGCTTCCATTCGCTGGAAGACCGCATCGTCAAGCAGTTCCTGGCCAGTAAAGCCAAGGTCGAGCAGCCCGACCGCCGCCTGCCGATCCGCGCGGTCGACCTGCCGCAGCCGCTGATGAAGCTCGTCGCCAAGGTCAAGCCGTCCGCGCTCGAGGTCGACGCCAACCCGCGCGCGCGCTCGGCCGTGATGCGCGTGGCCGAACGGCTGCCGTCGAAAGGCGCACAATGAACGGCAAGATCAACCTGGTGCTGCTGACGGCGCTGGTCGCCTGCGCGCTGTCGGTGGTGACCGCGCAGTACAAGGCGCGCCACCTGTTCATCGACCTCGAAAGCATGCAGCAGCAGGTACGCCAGCTCGACATCGACTGGGCCCAGCTGCAGCTCGACCAGTCGACGCTGGGCAAGCATGCGCGCATCGAGCAGATCGCGCGCACCGATTTGAACATGACGCCGCTGACGCCGGCGCGCACGCAGTATCTGACTCCAACGGAAGGCGCCAAATGAAGCGCGGCGGGAATGGCGTGAACGGTTCGCGGGTAGCTGCCTCCAAGGGAGTGGCGTTCTCGAAAAGCCCGGTGCTGGCGGTCCGCCTGCCGACCTGGCGTTCGCGCGTGGTGCTGTTCGTGATGTTCGCCGCGTTCGTCACGCTGGCCGGGCGCGCCCTGTGGCTGCAGGCGGTGTCGACCCAGTTCCTGCAAAGCCAAGGCAAGAGCCGCTACGAGCGCGCCATCGAGCTGCCGGCCACGCGCGGCAAGATCACCGACCGCAACGGCCAGGTACTGGCGTCGTCGCTGCCGGTGCGGGCGGTCTGGGCGTTTCCCGACGTCGTGCTGGCCTCGCCGCCGGAAAAACTGCGCGCGCTGGCCAAGCTGCTCGACATGTCGGACAGCGAGATGCGCAAGAAGCTCGACTCCGACCGCACCTTCGTCTACCTCAAGCGCCAGGTCGAGATGGACGTCATCGACCAGATCAAGAAGCTCGACATCAATGGCCTGGACGCGCGGCCGGAATACAAGCGCTTCTATCCGCAGGGCGAAGTGATGACGCACCTGGTCGGCTTTACCAGCGTCGAGGACATCGGCCAGGAGAGCATGGAACTGGCGCAGCAAAAAACGCTGGTCGGCACCGTCGGCAGCCGCCGCGTCATCAAGGACCGCCTCGGCCACATCGTCGAGGACGTCGGCCTGTCGCGCAATCCGCGCGACGGCAAGGACCTGACGCTGTCGGTCGACAGCAAGCTGCAGTACATCGCCTTCACGCACGTCAAGGAAGCGGTCGAGAAATTCAAGGCCAAGGCCGGCGCCGCCGTGATCCTCGACGTCCATACCGGCGAAGTGCTGGCGCTGGCCAACTGGCCCGCCTACAACCCGAACGACCGCAGGGCGCTGACCGGCGACCAGCTGCGCAACCGCGTCATGACCGATACTTTCGAGCCCGGTTCCACGCTCAAGCCGTTCACCGCCGCGCTGGCGCTCGAAACCAACCGGGTCCGCCCGGACACCCTTTTCATCACCCCCGGCGCGATGAAGATCGGCTCCGACACGATCCACGATTCGCATCCGAAGCCGCAGCTGACGGTGTCGCAGATCATCCAGAAGTCGTCCAACATCGGCATGGCGAAGATCGCGCTGCCGATCCCGCCGCAGGAGATGTGGGAACTGTTTACCAAGTCCGGTTTCGGCCAGCAGCCCAAGTTCGGCTTCCCCGGCGCCGTCGCCGGCCGCGTGCGCCCGCATAAAGCGTGGAAGCCGATCGAACAGGCCAACATGGCGTTCGGCCACGGCATCTCGGTGTCGCTGCTGCAGCTGGCGCGCTCCTACCTGATCTTCGCGCGCGACGGCGACATCATCCCGCTGTCGTTCCAGAAAGTGTCCGAGAACCCGCCCGGCCAGCGCGTCATCTCGTCCAAGACCGCGCGCGAAATGCGCGTGATGCTCGAGAGCGTCGTCAGTCCGGAGGGCACCGCGTCGAAGGCGCAGGTGGCCGGCTACCGCGTCGGCGGCAAGACCGGCACCGCGCAGAAGCTGGTCAACGGCCGCTACTCGCATACCAAATACATCGGCAACTTCGTCGGCATCGCGCCGATGTCGAACCCGCGCTTCGTCATCGCCGTCATGATCGACGAGCCGACCACCGCCGCCCACACCGGCGGCGCCGTCGCCGCGCCGACCTTCGCCGCGCTGGCCACCAGCGCGCTGCGCGCGGCCAACGTGCCGCCCGATTCGACCGTCACCGACATCATCATTCCGGAAAATCCTCTCGAGGAGGGCATGTGAACGCCGACACCAGCCACCAGCAGGCCTGCGCCTGGATCGCCGCCGCCGCCCCCGGCGCCCGCCTGGCGTCCGACTCGCGCCGCGTGCGCGCCGGCGACGTCTTCTTCGCCTATCCGGGCGAAGCCGGCGACGGCCGCGCCTTCATCGGCGCCGCCATTGCGCAGGGCGCTTGCGCGGTGGTCTACGAAGAACGCGATTTCGCCTGGGATCCGGCCTGGCAGGTGCCGCACCTGGCGCTGCCTAACCTGAAAAAGAACGCCGGCCCGATCGCCCACGCCTGCCACGGCATGCCGGACGCGGCGATGTTTACCGTCGGCGTGACCGGCACCAACGGCAAGACCTCGTGCGCGGTGTGGCTCGGCCAGGCCATGGCGCGCCTCGGCCACACCACCGCGGTGATCGGCACCCTCGGCGTCGGCTTGTTCAAGGGGCGCGCCGAACCTGAATTCGACGTCACCGGCTACACCACCCCGGATGCGGTGCTGCTGGCCGAAAAGCTGGCCGCCGCGCGCGACGCCGGCGCCAGCGCGCTGGCGATCGAAGTGTCGTCGATCGGCCTCGAACAGGGCCGCGCGCTCGGCATGCATTTCGACGTCGCGCTGTTTACCAACCTCACGCGCGACCACCTCGACTACCACGGCGACATGGCCAGCTACGAAGCGGCCAAGTTCAAGCTGTTCGAGTGGCCGGGCCTGAAAACGGCGGTGCTCAACCTGGACGACCCGGCCGGCCACCGCCTGGTCGCGCACCTGCGCGCCACCAGCCCCGGCTTGCCCTTGATGGGCTATACGCTGCAGGACCGCGCCGCCCAGCCCGATGTCGACGGCCTTGCCATGCTGCGCGCTTCGCAGTTCAAGAGCCGCAATTCGGGCACCGATTTCCACCTCGATTCCCCCTACGGCGGCGCCACCGTCAAGACCCAGCTGGTCGGCCACTTCAACATCAGCAACGCGCTGGCGGTGTTCGGCGCGCTGATGGCCAAGGGCGTCGCGCTGCGCGCCGCGGTCGACGCCATCGAGGCGCTGACGCCGGCGCCGGGGCGCATGCAGCAGGTCGGCGGCCAGGAAGCGCCGATGGTCGTCATCGACTACGCGCACACGCCCGACGCGCTGGAAAAGACGCTGCTGACGCTGCGCCAGGTGGCGCGCGAGCGCGGCGGCCAGCTGTGGTGCGTGTTCGGCTGCGGCGGCGACCGCGATCCGGGCAAGCGCCCGCAAATGGGCGCGATCGCCCAGATCGCCGAGCACGTGCTGGTCACCAGCGACAATCCGCGCGGCGAGGAGGCGTCGGCGATCATCGCCCAGATCGTCGCCGGCATGGACGCGGCCCACCCGCAGTCGACCTTCCAGGCGATCGAAGACCGCGCCGCGGCGATCCTGTCGGCGGTCAAGCACGCCGCCAAGCCGGACGTGATCCTGCTCGCCGGCAAGGGCCACGAGCCATACCAGGAAATCAAGGGCCGCAAGATGCCGTTTTCCGACGCCGACCACGCCGCCCTGGCGCTGGCAGCCCGGGTCACCATGATGAGGACAAACTGATGCGCGCTTCACTGGCCCAACTGGTCGCCTCGCTGTCGGGCGCACGCATGACGCACAACGCCAATTTCGAAGGCGTCACCACCGACAGCCGCCACCTGGCGCCCAGTTCGCTGTTCGTCGCCCTGCGCGGCGAGCACTTCGACGGCCACCACTTCCTGCCGCAGATGGCCGAGAAGGGCGCCGCCGCCGTCATCGTCGAAGCACTGCCGGCCGGCTGGACGCTGCCGGCGATCGTCGTGCCGAATACCCTGACCGCGCTCGGACAGGTCGGCCATTTCTGGCGCAGCAAATTCGCCATTCCCGTCATCGGCGTCACCGGCAGCAACGGCAAGACGACGGTCAAGGAAATGATCGCGTCCATCCTGGCGGCGGCCCACGGCGAGGACGGCCGGCTGGCCACGCGCGGCAACCTGAATAACGAAATCGGCGTGCCGCTGACGCTGCTGCGCCTGAGCCCCGAGCACAAGGCGGCAGTGATCGAACTGGGCATGAACCACCCGGGCGAGATAGCGCGCCTGACCGCGATCGCCGCGCCCACCGTCGGCCTGGTCAACAACGCCCAGCGCGAGCACCAGGAGTTCATGCACACCGTCGAAGCGGTGGCGCTCGAAAACGGCGCCGTGCTGGCCGGCCTGCCGAAGAACGGCATCGCCGTCTATCCGGGCGACGACGTCTACACGCCGCTGTGGGCCAGGCTGGCCGACCAGCGCCGCTCGATCACTTTCGGCCTCGACGGCCAGTGCGACGTCGGCGGCACCCACGTCGCGCGCGCGTTCGGCAGCGCGCTGTCGGTGTCGGTGCGCATCGGCGGCCAGGAACAGCAGCATTTCGATATCAACCTGGCAGCGGCGGGGCTGCACAACGTGCGCAACGCCCTCGCGGCGATCGCCTGCGCGCTGGCCGCCGGAGTGCAGCAGGAAGCGATCGTGCGCGGCATGGAAGCGTTCGCGCCGGTGGCCGGCAGGCTGCAGCACAATAGAAGCGCGAGCGGCGCAACAGTTATCGATGACAGCTACAATGCGAACCCCGATTCGGTGCGCGCGGCCATCGACGTGCTGGCGCAGGCGCCGCAGCCGCGCATCCTGGTACTGGGCGACATGGGCGAAGTCGGCGCCCAGGGCCAGCAGTTCCACGAAGAGATCGGCGCCTACGCCGCCAGCCGCGGCATCGACACCGTGCTGGTGACGGGGGAGCTGACGCGCCACATGAGCGCCGCCGGCGCGCGGCATTTTGAACAGTTTGACGAATTATTGGCAGCACTGGATACAGCACTGGGCAGTAAATCTGACGCGACTGTGTTGGTGAAGGGCTCGCGTTTCATGAAGATGGAACGCGCGGTCCAGCACCTGCTTGGATCACAAAACACTGGCAAGGAAGCCCACTAACATGCTGCTCTGGCTCGCACAATTCTTTCAGCAGGACCTCGGTCCTCTGCGTATTTTCAACTTCATCACGTTCCGCGCGGTGTTCGCGACGATTACCGCGACCGTCATCGGCCTCGGCGCCGGCCCGTACGTGATCCGCTGGCTGACCCGCATGAAGGTCGGCCAGGCAGTGCGCACCTACGGTCCGGAGTCCCACCTGGCCAAGCACGGCACGCCGACCATGGGCGGTGTGCTGATCATCATCTCGATCGGCATATCGACCTTCCTGTGGTGCGATTTCTCCAACCGTTTTGTGTGGCCGGTGCTGGTCGTGCTGCTCGGCTTCGGCGCCGTCGGCTGGGCCGACGACTACCGCAAGGTGGTCTACAAGGATCCTGAGGGCATGCGCTCGGGCGAGAAGTATTTCTGGATGTCGCTGATCGGCGTCGCCGCGGCGCTGTACCTGGCATTCTCGGTGTCGGCGCCGACCCCGGCCAAGGTGTGGGAACTGTTTTACGCGTGGGTGCAGTCGGGCTTCTCGATGGACCTGCCGCCGAAGGCCGACCTGATCGTCCCGTTCGTGAAGACCATCAGCTATCCGCTCGGCGTATGGGGCTTCATCGCGCTGACCTACTGCGTCATCGTCGGCACCAGCAACGCCGTCAACTTCACCGACGGCCTCGATGGCCTGGCGATCATGCCGACCGTGATGGTCGGCTCGGCGCTCGGCCTGTTCGCCTACCTGACAGGAAGCGCGACATACTCGCGCTACCTCTTCATCCCGCACATCCCGGGCGCCGGCGAGCTGCTGATCTTCTGCGGCGCGATGGCCGGCGCCGGTCTCGCCTTCCTCTGGTACAACGCGCACCCGGCGCAGATGTTCATGGGCGACGTCGGCGCACTGGCGCTCGGCGGCGCGCTCGGCACCATCGCCGTCATCGTGCGCCAGGAGATCGTCCTGTTCATCATGGGCGGCGTGTTCGTCGCCGAGACGCTGTCGGTGATCATCCAGGTGGCGTGGTTCAAGTACACCAAGAAGCGCTACGGCGTCGGGCGGCGCGTGTTCCGCATGGCGCCGCTGCACCACCATTTCGAACAACTGGGCATGAAAGAGACCAAGGTTGTCGTGCGATTCTGGATCGTCACGATGATGCTGGTCCTGATCGGCCTGTCCACCTTGAAGCTGCGCTGATGGACTACGCGGGCAAGCAGGCACTGGTGCTGGGGCTCGGAGAGTCCGGGCTGGCGATGGCGCAATGGCTCGCCCGTTGCGGCGCGCGCGTGCGCGTGGCCGATACCCGCACCGAGCCGCAACGCCTGCATGCGCTGCGCACCGCGGTCGACGGCGTCGACTTCGTCTGCGGCGAATTCAACGACGCGCTGCTTGAAGGCGTCGATTTCGTCACCCTCAGCCCGGGCCTGGCGCCGCAGCGCGAACTGCGCAGCATCGTGCCGAGCGCGCGCGCTCGCGGCATCCCGGTGTGGGGCGAGATCGAACTGTTCGCCCAGGCCCTGGCCGCGCTCAAGACGCAACGCGGCTACGCGCCGAAAGTGATCGCCATCACCGGCACCAACGGCAAGACCACCGTCACCAGCCTGACTGGCCTGTTGTGCCAGCGCGCCGGCCTGACGACGCGCCTGGCCGGCAACATCAGCCCGGCCGCGCTGGACGTGCTGCGCGAAGCGCTGCAGGACGACGCGCTCCCTCAGGCATGGGTGCTCGAGCTGTCGAGCTTCCAGCTGCATTCGACCTTCAGCCTCGAGGCCGACGCCGCCACCGTCTTGAACCTGACCCAGGACCACCTCGACTGGCACGGCGACATGGCCGCCTACGGCAACGACAAGGCGCGCATCTTCGGCCAGAACACCGTGCGGGTGCTCAACCGCGACGACGCCGCCGTGATGCGGATGGCGTCGCCAACCGCGCCGGCAGTCACTTTCGGCGCCGGCGCGCCGCTGCGGGCCGACGACTTCGGCCTGGTCAACGAGCGCGGCGTGCTGTGGCTCGCTTCGGCCACGGCGGGCGAGGAAAGCGAGAAGAAGCGCAAGAAGAATGAAGTGGCCGAGCCGGTCGATGCGATCGTCAGCCGCCTGATGCCGGCCGACGCGCTGCACATCCGCGGCATCCACAACGCCACCAACGCGCTCGCCGCGCTGGCGCTGTGCCGCGCGATCGGCCTGCCGATGGCGCAGCTGCTGCACGGCCTGCGCGACTACAAGGGCGAACCGCACCGGGTCGAACTGGTCGCCGCCATCGACGGCGTCGACTACTACGACGACAGCAAGGGCACCAACGTCGGCGCCACCGTGGCCGCATTGAATGGCCTCGGCAAGGCGTTCGGCGGCGAAAGCCAAAAAATAGTGCTGATCGCCGGCGGCGACGGCAAGGGCCAGGACTTCGACCCGCTGGCCGAGCCGGCTTCGCGCTACGTGCGCAGCGTGCTGCTGATCGGGCGCGACGCGCCGAAGCTGCGCCTGGCGCTCGAGCCGTCCGGCGTCGACCTGGTCGACTGCCGCTCGCTGCCCGAAGCGGTGCAGCGCGCCAGCGCCATGGCCAGGCAGGGCGACGCCGTGCTGCTGTCGCCGGCCTGCGCCAGCCTCGACATGTTCACCAACTACGCCCACCGCGCGCAGGTGTTCGTCGACGCCGTGCGCGAACTCGCGCTGTCGAAAGGCCAGGACCTCTGATGGCCTTCCAGCTCCCATTCAAGTTCTCCGGTTCGTCCGCCGATGCGTTAAGCAGCGGCCGCGCGCGGCCGTCGAAAATGATGGAATACGACCAGCCGCTGGTCTGGGTGACGCTGCTGCTGATGCTGTTCGGGATGGTGATGGTCTACTCGGCCTCGATCTCGCTGCCCGACTCGCCCAAGTTCGCCGGCTACAAGAACACCTACTTCCTGACGCGCCAGGCCGCCTTCATCACGGTTGGCCTGCTGGCCGGCCTGTTCGTCTTCCGCGTGCGCATCGCCACCTGGCAGCGCTTCGCGCCGTGGCTGTTCGTCGCCACCCTGGTGCTGCTGGCGCTGGTGTTCATGCCGGTGCTGGGTTACTCGGTCAACGGCGCGCGCCGCTGGCTCGACCTCAAGTTCATCAAGCTGCAGCCTTCCGAACTGATGAAGGTGGTGGCGGTGCTGTACGCGGCCGACTACACCGTGCGCAAGCAGGAATACATGCACAAGCTGACCAAGGGCTTCCTGCCGATGGCCGGCGCGATCGGCCTGGTCGGCCTGCTGCTGCTGCTCGAACCCGACCTCGGCGCCTTCGGCGTCATCGTCTGCATCGCCATGGGCATCCTGTTCCTCGGCGGGATCAACGCCGTCTGGTTCGGCGGCATCGGCGCGCTGCTGGTGGTGATCTTCACGACCATCATCGCGCTGTCGCCGTTCCGCCGCGCGCGCATGTTCGCCTACCTCGACCCGTGGCAGGAAGACAATGCTCTCAACAAGGCTTACCAGCTGACCCACTCGCTGATTGCCTTCGGCCGCGGCGAGCTGTTCGGCGTCGGGCTGGGCGGCAGCGTCGAAAAACTGCACTACCTGCCCGAAGCGCACACCGACTTCCTGCTCGCCGTGATCGGCGAGGAACTGGGCCTGGCCGGCGTGCTGGTGGTGATCGCGCTGTTCTACTGGCTCGTCAAGCGCGCCTTCGACATCGGCCGCCAGGCGATCGCCATCGACCAGACCTTCGCCGGCCTGGCCGCGAAGGGCATCGGCATCTGGCTCGGCGTGCAGACCTTCATCAACATGGGCGTCAACCTGGGCCTGCTGCCGACCAAGGGCCTGACGCTGCCTTTGATGAGCTACGGCGGCACCGGCGTCGTCATCAACTGCGTCGGCCTGGCGATCCTGCTGCGCATCGATTACGAAAACCGCGTGCTGATGCGGGGAGGGCGCCCATGAAGCGCCTGATGATCATGGCGGCCGGCACCGGCGGGCATATCTTCCCGGGGATCGCGATCGCGCAGACGATGCGCGCGCGCGGCTGGGAAGTGAGCTGGCTCGGCACCGCCCTCGGCATGGAGCAGGAGATCGTGCCCAAGCACGGCATCGCGCTCGACGCCATCGATTTTTCCGGCATGCGCGGCAAGGGCCTGCAGCACACGCTGGCCGGCGCCTTCAAGCTGACCGCCAGCTTCGCCACCTGCCTGCGCATCATGGCGCGCCGCAGGCCCGACGTCGTGCTGGGCATGGGCGGCTACGTCACCGTCCCGGGCGGCATGATGGCGCGCCTGCGCGGCGTTCCGCTCGCGCTGGTCAATGCCGACGCCGCGCTGCTGCTGTCGAACAAGACCCTGACCCCGCTGGCGCAGCGCGTGCTGTTCGGCTTCCCGGCCGACTTCGGCCGCGCCGCCGGCAAGGCCAGCGTCACCGGCAACCCGGTGCGCAAGGAGATCCTCGACGTCGAGGCGCCGCAGACGCGCTTCGACGGCCGCGAAGGCCCGCTGCGCATCCTGGTGGTCGGCGGCAGCCTGGGCGCCAAGGCGCTCAACGACAGCGTGCCGGCGGCGCTGGCGCTGATGCCGCAGAACGCGCGCCCGGTCGTCACCCACCAGTCGGGCAAGAAGAACATCGAGGCATTGCGCAAGTCGTATGCCGACGCCGGCGTCGACGCCAACGTGGTCGACTTCATCGACGACATGGGCGCCGCCTACGCCGAAGCCGATCTCGTCATCTGCCGCGCCGGCGCCATCACCATGTCCGAGCTGACGGCGGCGGGCGTGGCCAGCCTGATGGTGCCGTTCGTCGCCGCCACCACCAGCCACCAGCGCGACAACGCGCAATGGCTGGCCAGGCAGAATGCGGCGATCCACCTGCCGCAGCAGGAACTGAACGCGGCGCGCCTGGCGCAGCTGCTTGAATCCATGAGCCGCGACGACTGCCGCCGGATGGCGATTGCGGCGCAGGCGGTCGGCAAGCGCGACGCCAACGACGCGATCGCGGACATACTCGAAAAATTGGCAGGACAGGACACCCGTAAATGAAACACAAGATCAAGAACATCCACTTTGTGGGCATCGGCGGCAGCGGCATGAGCGGCATCGCCGAAGTGCTGCTCAACCTCGGCTACAAGGTTTCCGGCTCGGACCTGGGCAGCAATGCGGCCAGCCTGCGCCTCGAAAGCCTGGGCGCCAAGGTCACGCTCGGCCACGACGCCGCCAACGTGGCAGGCGCCGACGCCGTCGTCACCTCCACCGCGGTCAACGAGAAGAACCCGGAAGTGATCGCCGCGCGCGCCGCCATGATCCCGATCGTGCCGCGCGCGATCATGCTCGGTGAACTGATGCGCCTCAAGCGCGGCATCGCCATCGCCGGCACCCACGGCAAGACCACCACCACCAGCCTGGTCGCCTCGGTGCTCAACGAAGGCGGCCTCGATCCGACGTTCGTCATCGGCGGCAAGCTCAACAGCGCCGGCGCCAACGCCAAGCTGGGCACCGGCGACTACATCGTCGTCGAGGCGGACGAATCGGATGCGTCGTTCCTGAACCTGTCGCCGATGATCGAAGTGATCACCAACATCGACGCCGATCACATGGAGACGTACGAACACGACTTCGAGAAGCTGAAGATGGCGTTCGTCCACTTTACCCACCGCCTGCCGTTCTACGGCCGCGCAATGCTGTGCATCGACGATCCGCACGTGCGCGCCATCATCCCGCACATCACCAAGCCGGTCACCACCTACGGCTTTTCCGCGCTGGCCCAGGTACGCGCGGTGAACGCCCGCGCCGAAGGCCTGCAGATGCATTTCACCGTGCTCCAGGACGGCTATCCGGATACCGACTTCGTGCTCAACCAGCCCGGCATGCACAACGTCGCCAACGCCTGCTCGGCCATTGCGATCGCCCGCGAAATCGGCATCGACGACAGCGCCACCCAGCGCGGCCTGGCCGGCTTCAACGGCGTCGGCCGCCGCTTCACGCGCTACGGCGACATCGCCATCGCCGGCGGCGCCGGCAGCTTCACGCTGGTCGACGATTTCGGCCACCACCCGATCGAAACCGAGGTCACGCTGGCGGCCGCCCGCGGCGCCTATCCGGGTCGCCGCATCGTGCTGGCGTTCCAGCCGCACCGCTTCACCCGCACGCGCGACCTGTTCGAAGACTTCGTCAAGGTGCTGTCGACCCCCGACGTGCTGCTGCTGGCCGACGTCTACGCCGCCGGCGAAGCGCCGATCGCCGCCGCCGACGGCCGCGCCCTGGCGCGCGCGCTGCGCGTGGGCGGCAAGCTCGAACCGATTTTTGTCGAATCGATCGCCGACATGCCGGCGACGATCATGAACGTGGTGCGCGACGGCGACGTCGTCATCACCATGGGCGCCGGCTCGATCAGCGGCATTCCGGCCAAACTGACTTCTTACACAAAGGCTTGATCGTGAGCGCAAACTCCATTCCTGACGCAGCAGCACTTGGCAAGGTAGGCGTACTGTTCGGCGGCCGTTCCGCCGAGCGCGACGTCTCGATCATGTCCGGCACCGGCGTGCTGGCGGCATTGAAGAGCCGCGGCGTCGACGCCCACGCCTTCGACCCGGCCGAGCGCAACATCGCCGAACTGGCCGCCGAAAAATTCGACCGCGTGTTCATCGCGCTGCACGGCCGCTTCGGCGAAGACGGCAGCCTGCAGGGCGCGCTCGAGCAGCTCGGCATCCCGTACACCGGCAGCGGCGTGATGGCCTGCGCGATCGGCATGGACAAGATCTACACCAAGATGATCTGGCTGATGAAGGGCCTGCCGACGCCGAAGTATGCGTCGCTCGACGGCGCCACCGACCTGGCGCAGGTGGTGGCCGACCTCGGCCTGCCGCTGATCGTCAAGCCGCCGCACGAAGGCTCGACCATCGGCATCACCAAGGTCACCGCCGGCGCCGACCTGCGCGCCGCGTATGACGTCGCCGCCGGCTTCGACGACATCGTGCTGGCCGAAGAATTCGTCACCGGCCGCGAGTTCACCGTCACGGTGCTCGGCCGCGGCAAGGACGCGCGCGCGCTGCCGGTCGTCGAGATCGTCGCCCCGCAAGGCAACTACGACTACCAGAACAAGTACTTCACCGACGACGTCCAGTACATCTGCCCGGCCAAGCTCGACGACGCCACCGCGGCCGAGATGGCGCGCCTGGCGCTCGAAGCTTACCGCGCGCTCGACTGCGAGGGCTGGGGCCGCGTCGACGTGCTGCTGCGCGGCGCCGACAACAAGCCGTTCCTGATCGAGGTGAACACCTCGCCGGGCATGACGAGCCATTCGCTGGTGCCGATGTCGGCGCGCGCGGTCGGCATGAGCTACGAGGACCTGTGCGTCGAGATCCTGAAATCGGCGCGCCTGAAGCTGGCCAAGGGACAGGGTTAATCGCACATGTGGCAAGACGCACGCGCCCTTAACGCAACCGCCAGTGGCCTGATGGCCCTGGTGGTACTGGCGTGCATCGCCTCCGGCGTGTGGTGGGTGTCGCAGCGGCCGATGTTCTCGCTCAAGACGGTGCGGGTCGACAGCATGTACGACATCGAGCTGAAACGGGTGAGCGAACTGACCTTGCGCAACGGCGTGGTGGGCAAGATCAAGGGGAATTTTTTTACCGCGAACCTGGAGCAGGTTCGCACGGCCTTCGAGTCGGTGCCCTGGGTGCGCCGCGCGACGGTGCGGCGCGAGTGGCCCGACCAGCTCATCGTCGCGGTCGAAGAGCACGAGCCGCTCGGCACCTGGGGCGAAGACGGCCGGCTGCTGTCGGTGAAGGGCGATGTGTTCACGGCGAACCTGGCGGAAGCGGAAGACGACCATCCGCTGCCGGAGTTCACGGGGCCGGACGGCAGCGAGAAGGAAGTGCTGGCGCGCTTTGCCGATTTGCGCGCGTGGTTCGCGCCGATCCAGCTGGCGCCGGCCGCGCTCAACTTGTCGAGCCGCTATGCGTGGACGGTCAAGCTGGACAACGGCATGCAGGTGGCGCTGGGCCGCGAGCAGGACACCACCACCTTGCGCAGCCGGGTGCAGCGGCTGGTGGGGATCTACCCGCAGCTGGCCGCCCGGGTGCAGGGCGGGATCGACTCGGTCGACATGCGCTATGGGAACGGACTGGCGCTGGCCGCCGCCGGACTGGCAGTGCCGAAAGATGGAACCAAGCCTGTGAAGGCCGTCGTGAAAAAGACTAATTCAACAACCAACAAAACCAGCAAGCACTAGGCCACAGCAAAATGACAAAAGACGCTAAAAACCTGATCGTCGGACTCGACATCGGCACCTCGAAAGTGGTGGCGGTGGTCGCCGAGGTGATGTCGGACGGACGCCACGAGGTGATCGGACTCGGGCAGCACGAGTCGCGCGGCCTCAAGAAAGGCGTCGTCGTCAACATCGAGGCGACCGTCGAGTCGATCCAGCGCGCGCTCGAGGAAGCCGAGCTGATGGCCGACTGCAAGATCCGCAACGTCTACGCAGGCATCGCCGGCAGCCATATCCGCTCGTTCAATTCGAGCGGCATGGTCGCCATCAAGGACAAGGAAGTGACCGCCACCGACGTGGCGCGCGTGATCGAGACGGCCAAGGCGGTCAACATCCCGACCGACCAGCAGCTGCTGCACACGGTGCCGCAGGAATTCATCGTCGATAGCCAGGAAGACGTGCGCGAGCCGATCGGCATGAGCGGCATCCGCCTCGAGGTGCGCGTGCACATCGTCACCGGTGCGGTGTCGGCGGTGCAGAACATCGTAAAGTGTGTGCGCCGCTGCGGCCTTGAAGTGTCGGACCTGATCCTGCAGCCGATGGCCTCGGCCGACGCGGTGCTCACGCCCGACGAAAAAGAGCTGGGCGTGGTCCTGATCGACATCGGCGGCGGCACCACCGACATCGCGGTGTTTTCGGACGGCGCGATCCGCCACACGGCGGTGATCCCGATCGCCGGCGACCAGATCACCAACGACGTCGCGATGGCCCTGCGCACGCCGACCTCGGAAGCCGAGGAGATCAAGATCCGCTACGGCGTCGCCAAGCAGGTGCTGGCCGATCCGGGCGAGTCGCTCGAAGTGCCGGGCCTGGGCGACCGCGGCCCGCGCACCCTGTCGAAGCAGGCGCTGGCCGCCGTCATCGAGCCGCGCGTCGAGGAGCTGTTCGCGATGGTGCACCAGGTGGTGCGCGAGTCCGGCTACGAAGGCGTGCTGTCGTCGGGCATCGTGCTCACCGGCGGCACGGCGATCATGCCGGGCATGGTCGAAATGGCCGAAGACATTTTCCTCAAGCCGGCGCGCCTTGGCACGCCGGACTACCGCGGCCAGCTCGCCGACGTGGTGCGCAGTCCGCGCTACGCGACCGTGCTCGGGCTGCTGCTGGAAGCGAAGAAGCAGTATCTGCGCGGGCACATCGTGACGCGTCAGGATGGTTCGGTGAAGGCGGTTTGGCAGCGGATGAAGGAATGGTTTTTAGGGAATTTCTAAGGCACGGCGGCAGGCGGTTGGCAGTTCGGTTGGCACAAGAATACAAACACTTACATTTTTTATTTACAAACGCAGTTTTCAATCTCCAGGTTTCATACCACTATGAGTCCTAGCGCTTGAAAACGGCACTTTGATTAGGAGTTTCATCATGGAGTTCGATATGGTCGATAACGCAGCACTGGGTACCGTCATCAAGGTCGTCGGCGTCGGCGGCGCCGGCGGCAACGCGGTACAACACATGATCAACAAGGGCGTCAGCGGCGTCGAGTTCATCGCCGCCAACACCGACGCGCAGGCACTGGCCGCGTCGTCGGCGCACAACGTCATCCAGATCGGCGAGTCGGGCCTGGGCGCCGGCATGAAGCCGCAGGTCGGCCGCCAGCTGGCCGAGGAATCGCGCGCGCGCATCGAAGATTCGCTGCGCGGCGCGCACATGGTGTTCATCGCCGCCGGCATGGGCGGCGGCACCGGTACCGGCGCCGCGCCGATCGTCGCTGAGATCGCCAAGTCGATGGGCGCGCTGACGGTGGCAGTGGTGTCGAAGCCGTTCTCGTACGAAGGCCAGAAGTGCATGGACATCGCCGAGGAAGGCCTCGAAGAGCTGACCAAGCACGTCGACTCGCTGATCATCATCCTCAACGAAAAGCTCGAAGAGATCTACGAAGACGAAAGCATGATCGACTGGATGAAGCATGCCGACGACGTGCTCAATAACGCGGTCGCGGGTATCGCCGAGATCATCAACGTCCCGGGCCACATCAACGTCGACTTCAACGACGTCAAGACCATCATGGGCGAGCAGGGCAAGGCCATGATGGGCACCGCGATGGCATCCGGCGTGGACCGCGCCCGCCTCGCGGCCGAGCAGGCCGTCGCCTCGCCGCTGCTGGACGGCATCGACCTGTCCGGCGCGCGCGGCGTGCTGGTCAACGTCACCGCCAGCCGTGGCCTGAAGGGTAAAGAGATCAAGGAAGTCATGGCCGCTGTACGCGCCTTCGCCGCTCCGGACGCATCGATCGCGCAGGGCATCGCGTACGACGACGCCATGGGCGACGACATCCGCGTCACGGTGGTGGCGACGGGCCTGGGCAAGAGCAAGAAGGCGATGCAGCTGGTGCAGCAGCCGATGCTGCGCACCGGTACCCACAACGCGCCGCTGATGGCGTCGAGCGCGGGCCTGCATGCGTCGGCCGGCGTCACCATGGGTTCGACCTCGGTCGGCGGACACGCCGCCATGGACGGCATGAAGCAGCCAGCCGTGTGGCGCCGCGAGCAGGCGTCCGAGCAGGTGCAGGCGATGCAGCGCAATGGCGTCGAGACGTACGACATTCCGGCGTTCCTGCGCAAGCAAGCCGACTAAGCCTCGTTGGTAGGTAGTCGCAGAGGGGATCCGTGTTCTGCACGGGTCCCCTTTTTCATGCGTGGCGTTTGGCGTCGGAGCAGGGATGCCGCTCCAGCAAAGAAAACAAAGATCGGGCATACTGCCGGGAGCACGTCGAAACGTCCACCCAATACCGTACAAGGAGTCCATCCATGACCATCAAAGTCGGCGATAAATTGCCGGAAGGCACCCTCGCAGAATTCATCGAGTCCGCTACCGAAGGCTGCGCCCTCGGCCCGAACACGTTCCAGGTCTCCGAAGCGACCAAAGGCAAGAAGATCGCGATCTTCGGCCTGCCAGGCGCCTTCACCCCGACCTGCTCGGCGCAGCACGTGCCAGGTTATGTCGCCAACGCCGACGCCCTGAAGGCCAAAGGCGTCGACGAAATCTGGTGCATCTCGGTGAACGACGCATTTGTCATGGGCGCATGGGGCCGCGACCAGAAGTCCACGGGCATCGTCCGCATGATGGCTGACGGTAACGGCGACTTCAGCAAGGCGCTCGGCCTCGACGTCGACTACTCCAAGCACGGCATGGGCACGCGCTCGCAGCGCTACTCGATGGTCGTCGAAGACGGCGTCGTCAAGCAGCTCAACGTCGAAGACGCCGGCTTCAAGGTCTCGAACGCCGAAACGATGCTCGAGCAGCTCGGTTAAGCCACCCGCTCGGTTTTCGCAAAACGGCGCTGCGGCGCCGTTTTTTGTTTTACCTGATTTGATACGGCACCCCTATGGAGCAGGCAATCGCCAATCGCGGCGCGAACCGCCGCAACATCACCATGATGCTGATCGCGGCAGCCGTCTTCTCGCTGATGGACATGGCGATGAAGCTGCTGTCGGCGCACTATCCGGCGATACAGGTGGCGGCGCTGCGCGCGCTGGTGTCGCTGCCGCTGGTGGGCGCCTACGTGGTGTGGCGCGGCGCGCACCGCTCGCTGCTGCAGATACGCTGGTCGATGCACCTGCTGCGCGCGGTGCTCGGCATCGCCATGCTGGCCTTGTTCGCGTATGGTCTCAAGGAGCTTTCGCTGGCCGAAGCCTATACGATCTTCTTCATCGCGCCGGCCCTGATCACGGCGTTGTCGGTGCTGATCCTGAAAGAGCGCGTCAACCGCGCGCAGTGGATCGCGATCGCGGTCGGCATGGGCGGCGTGCTGGTAGTGCTGCGCCCGAGCGGCGCCGGCTTTCTCACCATGGGCGGGCTGGCAGTGCTGTTCGCCGCCACCTGTTACGCAGTGTCCGCCATCACCGGACGGATCCTGGCGCGCACCGACCGCACCGAACACATGGTGGTGTGGCTGATGGTGATGATGTCGGTCGGCGCCACCGTGCTGGCGGCGCCGAACTGGGTGCCGGTGCGCGCCGAGCACACCTTGCTGCTGTGCGGCCTGGCCGTCAGCGGCTTCGTCGGCCAGCTCGCCATCACCGAGGCGTTCGGTTCGGGCGAGGCGTCGAAGGTGGCGCCGTTCGAGTATTCGGCGCTGGCGTGGGGCGTCGGCCTCGACTGGCTGCTGTGGCGCGTGCTGCCCGACTACTACACGCTGATCGGCGCGGCCATCATCATCGCCAGCGGCATCTACCTGATCCGCCACGAAAGCGTCCACGCCGAGGCGGAACACCCGTAACGCAGAGCGTCGGCCATTCAAGTTGGATATAATCGCCCCATGTTAAGACAACGAACCATCAAGCAACTTGTGCGCACCATCGGCGTCGGATTGCACTCCGGCACCAAGGTCGAGCTGACCTTGCGCCCGGCCGCCGTCGACACCGGCATCGTGTTTCGCCGCATCGACCTCGATCCGGTGGTCGAATTTCCCGCCAGCGCCGGCGTGGTGGGCGACACCCGCATGGCGTCGGTGCTGATCAAGGACAAGGCGCGCGTCTCCACCGTCGAGCACCTGATGTCGGCCTGCGCGGGACTCGGCATCGACAATTTGTACGTTGACGTCTCGGCCGAAGAGATCCCGATCATGGACGGCTCGGCGTCGTCGTTCGTGTTCTTGCTGCAGCAGGCCGGCGTGCAGGAGCAGGGCGCGGCCAAGAAATTCATCCGTGTGCTGAAGGACGTCGAGGTGCGGCACGGCAGCGGCGACAACGAAAAATGGGCGCGCCTGTCGCCGCACGACGGCTTCAAGCTCGACTTCTATATCGAATTCAATCACCCGGCGGTGGACGGCACCACCCAGCGCGCGCTGGTCGATTTCGGCGACGTCTCGTATGTGCACGACGTCGCGCGCGCGCGCACCTTCGGCTTCATGCAGGACGTCGAAAGCCTGCGCGGCATGGGCCTGGCGCGCGGCGGTTCGCTCGAAAACGCCATCGTGATGGACGAGTACCGCATCCTCAATTCGGACGGCCTGCGCTACGAAGACGAATTCGTGCGCCACAAGATCCTCGACGCCATCGGCGATTTGTACCTGGTCGGCCATCCGCTCTTGGCCAGCTACCACGCGCACAAGTCAGGGCACGCGCTCAACAACGAGCTTCTGCTGGCATTGCTGGCGCGGCCGGATGCGTATGAAATCGTCTCGTTCGACGCGCCAGGATCGGCGCCGGCGTCGTATGTGCGCCAGATGGCGCGCGAGTGGGCGCTTACCTAAGGGTTTTGGTTTGCTTCCGGGGGCAGACCCCGGTCCTAGCGCCGCCTGGCCGCCATCGCCTTGATCGCCGCAATCAGCGACGCGTTCTGCGCATTTTCCGGCAGCGTATTGCCCAGCTCCTCGAACGCCGCCACCGCCGTCTGCGGGAAGTCGAGCTGGCGCGTGTGCACCACTGGCGGAATGCTGCGCGTGACCTGCACCTTCAGGCGGATATTATTGATCTGCCAGCCGCGCTTTTGCAGCGCCGCCTGCAATTTGGGCACCTGCTGCTTGAGCTTTGCCGCCACCGCCGACGTCGGCGTCGCCAGCACCAGCTGCGCGTCCTCGAACGACAGCACGTCGCAAGTGGAAAACATCGGCGGCAGCGCGGCGGCGCAGTCCTTTTGCAGGCTGGCCATGCGCATTGCGGCCGGCAGCAGGCTGGCCATGCGCGCGTTGCCCGTCAGGAAGCTGGTGGCGCCGACCGAGGTCTGGCGCGACTTGGTGCCGTAGATATGGCCGATGCCTTGATTGTGGGAATTAAACCGCATGAGGCGCAACATATCACAGCTGGGCGGACGGCGCGCGGATTGGTTCCGCAGGTACAATTTGATAACATTGTTTTACGGGGCGCACTTGTTATCCGGGCCGATATCCCCAAGTGTGGCTGCATCGCATGATAAAATCACTGTCTTTTTGCCATAGTCGGGTTTGAGCGCGTATCTTTTTGATATCATTCAGGCTCTTTTTCGCGGCGCATTTTTCAAGAATTCAAGCATGTCATTACTGACCCAGATTTTCGGTAGCCGCAACCAGCGGCTGCTCAAGCAATATCAAAAAACCGTGCGCGAGATTAGCGCGCTCGAGCCGCAGATCGAAAAGCTGTCCGACGCTGAACTCCAGGCCAAGACTCCTGAATTCAAGGATCGCGTCGCCAAGGGCGAAGCGCTCGACGACCTGCTGCCGGAAGCGTTCGCGGTCTGCCGCGAGGCGGCCCGGCGCGTGCTCAAGATGCGCCACTTCGACGTCCAGATGATCGGCGGCATGGTCCTCCATTACGGCAAAATTGCCGAGATGGGCACGGGCGAGGGCAAGACGCTGATGGCGACGCTGCCGACCTACCTGAACGCGTTGTCCGGCAAGGGCGTGCACGTCATCACGGTCAACGACTACCTGGCGCAGCGCGATGCCGAGTGGATGGGCCGCCTGTACGGCTGGCTGGGCCTGACGACCGGCGTCAACCTGTCGCAGATGGACCACGACACCAAGCAGTCCGCCTACGCCGCCGACATCACCTACGGCACCAACAACGAATTCGGCTTCGACTACCTGCGCGACAACATGGTCTACGAAGCGCGCGAGCGCGTGCAGCGCTCGCTCAACTTCGCCGTCGTCGATGAAGTCGACTCGATCCTGATCGACGAAGCGCGTACGCCGCTGATCATCTCCGGCCAGGCCGAGAACCACACTGACCTGTACCACAAGATCAACGCCGTGCCGGGCATGCTGACGATGCAGATCGGCGAAGAGACGCCGGACGGCAAGGGCGTCGTCGAAGTCCCTGGCGACTACACCAAGGACGAGAAGGCGCACTCGGTGCTGCTGACTGAAGCCGGCCACGAGAACGCCGAAGCGATCCTGACCAAAATGGGCCTGCTGCCGGAAGGCGCCTCGCTGTACGACGCCGCCAACATCACCCTGATCCACCACCTGTACGCGGCGCTGCGCGCCCACGCGCTGTACCACAAGGACACGCATTACGTGGTGCAGAACGATGAAGTGGTGATCGTCGACGAATTCACCGGGCGCCTGATGACCGGCCGCCGCTGGTCCGACGGCCTGCACCAGGCGGTCGAAGCGAAGGAAGGCGTGCGGATCCAGAACGAGAACCAGACGCTGGCCTCGATCACGTTCCAGAACTACTTCCGCATGTACGCCAAGCTGTCCGGCATGACCGGCACCGCCGACACCGAAGCGTACGAGTTCCAGGAGATCTACGGCCTCGAGACCGTGGTGATACCGCCGAACCGTCCGTCCAAGCGGGTCGACCGCCAGGACCAGGTCTACAAGTCGGCGCAGGAAAAATACGGCGCCATGCTGGTCGATATCCGCGACTGCTACGAGCGCGGCCAGCCGGTACTGGTCGGCACCACCTCGATCGAAAACTCGGAACTGCTGTCGGGGATCCTGACCGGCGCCAAGCTCGAACACAATGTCCTCAACGCCAAGCAGCACGCACGCGAAGCGGAGATCATTGCGCAGGCGGGCCGTCCGAAGATGATCACCATCGCCACCAACATGGCCGGCCGCGGCACCGACATCGTTTTGGGCGGTAACGTCGAAAAGCAGATCCAGCTGATCGAAGCGAACATCGACCTGCCGGAATCCGAAAAGGCCGCGCAGTCGGACAAGCTGCGCGACGAATGGCAATCGCTGCATGACCACGTGGTCAATGCCGGCGGCCTGCACATCATCGGCACCGAGCGCCACGAATCGCGCCGCGTCGACAACCAGCTGCGCGGCCGTTCGGCGCGCCAGGGCGATCCGGGTTCGTCGCGCTTCTACCTGTCGCTCGACGACGCGCTGCTGCGCATCTTCGCGGGCGACCGCGTGCGCGCCATCATGGACCGCCTGAAAATGCCGGAAGGCGAACCGATCGAAGCGGGCATCGTCTCGCGCTCGATCGAGTCGGCCCAGCGCAAGGTCGAGGCGCGCAACTTCGACATCCGCAAGCAGCTGCTCGAGTACGACGACGTCGCCAACGACCAGCGCAAGGTGATCTACACCCAGCGTAACGAACTGCTGGAGACGACCGACATCTCCGAGCTGATCGGATCGCTGCGCGTCGGCGTCTTCCACGACATCGTGCGTACTCACGTGCCGGCCGAATCGGTCGAAGAGCAGTGGGACATCCCGGCACTGGAAAAGACGCTGGCCAACGAGTGGAATCTCGAGGTGCCGCTGCAGCAGATGCTCGCCGACGACCAGAACGTCGCCGACGACGACATCGTCGAAAAGGTGCTGGCCGCTGCGGACGAATCGTACAACGCCAAGATCGCCGTGGTCGGCAAGGAGTCGTTCGGCGGTTTCGAGCGCAACGTCATGCTGCAGAGCGTCGACAGCCACTGGCGCGAGCACCTGGCCGCGCTCGACCACCTGCGCCAGGGCATCCACCTGCGCGGCTACGCGCAGAAGAATCCGAAGCAGGAATACAAGCGCGAAGCGTTCGAACTGTTCGGCAGCATGCTCGACCAGATCAAGAACGAAGTGATCCGGATGGTGATGACGGTGCGCATCCAGTCGCGCGAAGAAATCGACGCGGCCGAAGCGGCGCTGGCGGCGCAGCAGGCGCACGTCGAGAACCTCAACTTCCAGCACGCCGACTTCAATCCGAACGCGGGCGCCGAGGAACTGCTGGCGCCGACGGCGGCGCCGTCTGCCGCGGGTCCGGAAGACGGCTACATGGGCGTCAAGGTCGGCCGCAACGATCCATGCCCTTGCGGCAGCGGCAAGAAGTTCAAGGCGTGCCACGGCAAGCTCGCGTAAAGCGGCGTGTCGATGATCGAGCGGCAGGGTGAGAACCCCGCCGCTTTTTTTTTGTTCAATCCGCGCGATCAGCAGCACGTCATCCTCGCGCAGCGGGGACCTATTGTGAGTATGATTTCTAAGTCGATTCTTCTTGCGGGCGCGATGATGCTGTCGGCGCCGGCGGCGCGCGCCTCGGCGGACGCCCGCGCCGAGTACCGCGCGGTGTTTTGCGGCCTGATGCAGCGCGAACATCCTGGCGGCGACTGCGGCGACTGGCTGCGGCGCTTCCCCGACGAGGCTGCGGCTGGCGCGGCGGCGCCATCGGATGCGCCGGCGGTCAACGTCGTCATCGTCGGCGGGCTGTTCAGCGAATGCCTGCCTTCCCTGCCGACGTTCGGCGACGCCGCGGTGCGCATGCGCGTCGGCGGCTTCCGCGTCAGCCATGCGCCGGTGAAGGGGCGCGCCAGCGCCGACGCGAACGCCGCCATCATCCGCTCGCACGTGGCCCTGGAGCGGGCAGCCATGCCGGACCTGCCGCTGGTGATCGTCGCCTACTCGAAGGGCGTGGCCGACACCATCACCGCGCTGGCGGAATACCCCGAGCTGGCCGACAGCGTCGGCGCCCTGATCAGCGTGGCCGGCGTGGTCAAGGGATCGCATGCGGCGGACCGGATGGTGCAACTGTACGACGCTACCGCGGCTGTGGTGCCGCTGGACCAATGCCCGGTCAGCGATGGCGGCGAGGTGCGCAGCCTGACGCGCGGCTACCGCACGAAGTGGCTGGCGGCGCACCCGCTGCCGGCCGGGCCGCTGTATTTTTCCATCGTCGGGCTGCCGGAGCGGGCGCGCGTGTCGGCCGTCTTCGCGCCGTTCCAGCGCCGGCTGGCGCGCATCGACCGCCGCAACGACGGCCAGATGATCTACTCGGACGCGATCCTGCCGCGCGGTTCGCTGCTCGCGTACGCCAATGCCGACCATTTCGCCATCGCGCTGGCGATGCCCGAAGCGCGGCTGCTGGGTATCAACCGCAACGATTTTCCGCGTGCGCAGATGGTGGAGGCGGCGGTGCGCGTGGCGCAGTCGAAGCTCAGATCGTCCGCTTCATCCACGGCGTCTTCGCGATCGCCCATGCTGCCGCCAGCGAGCTTGCGTACACCGTAATGGTCAGCAGCGGCACCGCCAGCGCCGGCTGGTAGTCGAACGGCCTGACGACAAAGTCGCTCAGCGTTTCGAAGATGATGGGGTGGATCAGGTAGACGCCGAGCGTCAGGCGCGACAGCGTGCGCGCCGCTTCGCTGCTGATGAACGGCTTGTTCCAGGCTTTAAGCAGGAACATGACGCTGATCGACATCGGGATCACGGTGATGCTCAGGTAGTTGTAGAAATACAGGCCCGCATCGAGCGACTGGTAGCGCGCCAGCAGCCGGCAGCCGGCCGCGGTGGCGCCGATCGACAGCGCCAGCACCGTCCACAGCGACGCGCGCGAGGGGGCGGCGTCGGTGATGGCGATCAGGTAGCCGAGGAAGAAGTAGGGGATGTAGGCGAGGAACCAGTTCACGAACAGGCTCGGTCCCGAGGGATAGATCGCGGTGACGACCGAATTCATCGCCGCGATGGCGAACGCCAGCGACGTCATGGTGGCGATCTCGCCGCGCGTGGCCGAGCGCGTGATCATCCTGAAGAACGGCGTGAACAGGTACAGCACCACGATCATGTACAGGAACCACATGTGATAGTGCGGCTTGCCCGAGGCGATGCCGCGCAGCAGCGACACCGGCGCGAACTGGTTGCCCGCGGCGATGGTCTTGAACGCGTTCCAGGCCAGGTAGACCAGCGACCAGAAGACGAGCGGGGCGACGATCCGCGACGCGCGCTTGGCGTAGAAGGTCTTCATGTCCTCCGCCTTGGCCGGATCGAGCAGCAGGGCGCCGCTGATCATGACGAACACCGGCACGCACCAGCGCAGCGCCGAGTCGTACAGGTTGCCGGCCCACCAGTAGAGCGAGCCGATCTCGGTGCCGGTGACGACGATCGCGGCGACGTGCAGGAAAACCACCGCGAAGATCGCCAGAATTCTCGAATTATCCAGCCAGGTCATGGTCAAGGTCCTCGTAGTAGCCTGTTGCCAATTTTGCTACTACAAGACGTCCAGGCTTTGCCTTTCGATAAGAATAGTTCTGGTGTCAGGTCTGACATTCGGACATTCGCCGGCGAAATGTCCGAATGTCAGACCTGACACCGGCGGTGGGGCGCCCATTCGCTGGGGTTAATCGGCACCGAGCGAAAGTGATGGCCAAAGGAACAAGCGCGGCTCGCCTTTGCGAATGCAGGCGGTACAATAGCGGCTTCGAATTTAACCGTTGGATACCCGCCATGGCCGTCAATTCCCCTCTGCCCGTCGCAGCTGACCTCAAACCCGTCGCCGGCATCGAGATCGGCTTCGCCCAAGCCGGCATCAAGAAGCCGAACCGCAAGGATGTGCTGGTGATGACGCTTGCCGACACCGCCACCGTCGCCGGCGTGTTCACCAAGAACCGCTTCTGCGCCGCGCCGGTCCAGGTCAGCAAGGCGAACTTGGCGGCAGTGACCGCTGGCGGCGCGCCGATCCGCGCGCTGGTGGTCAACACCGGCAACGCCAACGCCGGCACCGGCGAAACGGGCCTGGCGAAAGCGCAGGAAACCTGCGCCGCGCTGGCGAAGCTGCTCGGCTGCGAGCCGCAGCAGGTACTGCCGTTTTCGACCGGCGTGATCCTCGAACCGCTGCCGGTCGAGAAGATCGTCGCCGGCCTGCCTGCCGCCATCGCCAACCTGAAGCAGGACAACTGGTTCAACGCCGCCGAGGCGATCATGACCACGGACACCCAGCCGAAGGCCGCGTCGACCACCGTCACCATCGGCGGCCACACCGTCACCATGACCGGCATCAGCAAGGGCGCCGGCATGATCAAGCCGAACATGGCGACCATGCTGGGCTACCTGGCGTTCGACGCCAAGGTCGCGCAGCCGGTGCTCGACCAGCTGGTGCGCCACGCCGCCGACCAGTCGTTCAACTGCATCACGATCGACGGCGACACGTCCACCAACGACTCGTTCATGCTGATCGCCACCGGCGCCGGCACGCTCGAGGTGAACGATGCCGCGTCCAGCGATTACGTCGCCCTGCGCGACGCCGTCACCGACATTTCGCGCAACCTCGCGCAGCAGATCATCCGCGACGGCGAAGGCGCCACCAAGTTCATCACCATCACGGTGGAGCAGGGCGGCAGCGTCGACGAGTGCCGCAAGATCGCCTACTCGATCGCCCACTCGCCGCTGGTCAAGACCGCGTTCTTCGCGTCCGACCCGAACCTGGGCCGCATCCTCGCCGCCATCGGCTACGCCGGCGTCGACGACCTCGACGTGTCGAAGCTCGACATGTACCTCGACGACGTCTGGGTGGCCAAGAACGGCGGCCGCAATCCGGACTACCAGGAAGCGGACGGCCAGCGCGTGATGAAGCAGAGCGAAATCACCGTGCGCGTCACGCTCGGCCGCGGCGACGCTGCCGCTACCGTCTGGACCTGCGACCTGTCGCATGAATACGTCACCATCAACGCCGACTACCGCTCGTAATGCCATGACGCCGCTCGAACAATTCCTGCTGCGCGCCGAAGCGCTGCTGCTGCGCGTCGAAGGCGTGCTGCCGCCGGCGATCCCGCGCGAGCCGGACTGGAAGCGCAGCTTCGCGTTCCGCTGGAAGAAGCGTGGCGGCAGCGGCTACCTGCAGCCGGTAATGCACGCGTCGACCATCACGCTGTCGGACCTGCATAACATCGGCAACCAGAAGCTGCAGATCGAGCAGAACACGCGCCAGTTCGTGCAGAAGCGGCCGGCCAACAACGTGCTGTTGACCGGCGCGCGCGGCACCGGCAAGTCGTCGCTGATCAAGGCCTGCCTGAACCAGTTTGCCGGCGACGGCCTGCGCCTGATCGAAGTCGACAAGGCCGACCTGGCCGAACTGACCGACATCGTCGACCTGGTCGCCGGCCGGCCGGAGCGCTTCATCATCTTCTGCGACGACCTGTCGTTCGAGGAAGGCGAGAGCGGCTACAAGGCGCTGAAGGTGGCGCTCGACGGCTCGATCTCGGCGCAGTCGGACAACGTGCTCATTTACGCAACCTCGAACCGGCGCCACCTGATGCCGGAGCGGATGAGCGATAACGCCAGCTACAAGTCGGACGACAACGGCGACCTGCATCCGGGCGAAACGGTGGAAGAGAAGATCTCGCTGTCGGAGCGCTTCGGCCTGTGGCTGTCGTTCTATCCGTTCAAGCAGGACGACTACCTCGACATCGTCGCCCACTGGCTTGGCAGCTTCGGCTGCGACGCCGCGCAGATCGAGGCCGCGCGCCCCGACGCGCTGCGCTGGGCGCTGCAGCGCGGCTCGCGCTCGGGCCGGGTCGCCTGGCAGTTCGCCAAGGACCACGCCGGGAAGCTGCCCGATGCATGAGGCGCAGGCCGGCCCGATCGATGTCGTGGTCGGCATCCTGATGAAGCCGAACGGCGACGTCCTGCTCGGCCAGCGCCCGGCCGGCAAACCCTACGCCGGCTACTGGGAATTCCCGGGCGGGAAAGTGGAGGCGGGCGAGGATCTGTTCGCCGCGCTGCGGCGCGAGTTCGTCGAGGAGCTGGGGCTGGACGTCGTCAGCGCCGACCAGTGGTGCGGCGTCGAACACGTGTACGAGCACGCGCACGTGCGGCTGCATTTTTTCATCAGCCGCGCATGGCGCGGCGAGCCGCAAAGCCTGGAGGGGCAGGCCTTTGCGTGGCAGGGCGCGGTGGGCGTGTCGCCGCTGCTGCCGGCGACCATCCCCCTTCTTGAATGGCTGGACCAGGTGCGTTATCCGGCTTATCCGCCGGTGACCGCAACGGACGAAGCAGCGGCGACCCCGCCGGCATCGGCGTCGTCCGCTCTCTAAATTTGTACAAGGATTTTTAGTGAAAATTATCGTCTTGGGTAGTGGCGTCATCGGCACCACGTCGGCCTATTATCTGGCCAAGGCCGGCCACGAAGTGACCGTCATCGACCGCCAGCCGGCCGCCGGCCTGGAAACCAGTTTCGCCAACGCGGGCGAGGTGTCGCCCGGCTATTCGGCGCCTTGGGCAGGGCCCGGCGTGCCGATGAAGGCCGTCAAATGGCTGCTGATGCAGCATAGCCCGCTGGTGGTGCGGCCGGCGTTCGACCCCGAGATGTGGCGCTGGATGTTCCAGATGCTCGCCAACTGCAACCAGAAAAGCTACGAGATCAACAAGGGCCGCATGGTGCGCCTGGCCGAATATTCGCGCGACTGCCTCGTCGAGCTGCGCGCCGACACCGGCATCGCCTACGACGAGCGCTCGCAGGGTACCTTGCAGCTGTTCCGCACCCAGAAGCAGCTCGATGGCTCGACCGCCGACATCGCCGTGCTGGACCGCTACAAGGTGCCGTATTCCGTGCTCGATCCGAAGGGCTGCGAGGCGGCCGAGCCGGCGCTGGCCAACGTGCGCGGCAAATTCGTCGGCGGCCTGCAGCTGCCGGGCGACGAGACCGGCGACTGCTTCAAGTTCACCCAGCGCCTGGCGCAGATGGCCGAGGGCCTCGGCGTCAAGTTCCGCCAGGGCGTCGACATCCAGCGGCTGGTGGTCGACGGCGACCGCATCACCGGCGTGGTCACCGACAAGGGCGAGCTGAAGGCCGATTCGTTCGTACTGGCGCTGGGCAGCTACTCGCCGCTGATGCTGCGCCAGGTCGGCATCCGCATCCCGGTCTATCCGGTCAAGGGCTACTCGATCACGATCCCGATCGTCGACGCTGCCGGCGCCCCGGAATCGACGGTGATGGACGAGACGTTCAAGGTGGCGATCACGCGGCTGGGCGACCGCATCCGCGTTGGCGGCACCGCCGAAATCGCCGGCTACGATTTAAGCCTGCACCAGGCGCGCCGCGACACGCTGGAGCACTCGGTGACGGACCTGTTCCCGAAGGGCGGCGACACATCGAAGGCGGAGTTCTGGTGCGGCCTGCGGCCGATGACGCCGGACGGCACGCCCGTGATGGGGCCGACGCCGTACCGCAACCTGTTCCTCAATACCGGCCACGGCACGCTGGGCTGGACGATGGCGTGCGGCTCCGGACGCGTGCTGGCCGACCTGGTGTCCGGCAAGCAGCCGGAGATCGGCCTGGAGGGGCTGTTCATGGATCGCTACGGCCGCTCCAACAAGCCGATCTTCGTGCCGCAGGGCGTGACCGCGTAGAGTCGTCATCGGGGTCAGGTCTGACATTCGGACATTTTGGGGTTCAAATGTTCGAATGTCAGACCTGACACCGGCAGTTAGTCGTCGGCCAGCGGATCGTCCAGCGCATCGGTCGGCGCGCCGCCTGGAATGACGAACTTCTCTTCGGCCCAGGCGCCCAGGTCGATCTGCTTGCAGCGCTCGGAACAGAACGGACGGTAAATGTTGGCCTCGGTCCATTCGACTTTGTTGGCACAGGTAGGGCAGCTTACTACGGTCATGGCAAATCACTCACATCTTAAAAGTTGCACAGCGTGAGTTCGAACGGTACGTCGTCTTCCAGCGGCTTCGGCTTGAGGTCGCCGCCCTGGGTCGTAAAGCGAACCCACAACATGTATTTGTTAGCGGATATCTCGGGGATCGCGCCGAGGCTCTCGTCGAGCGTCAGGCGCAGCATCTGGTACACCTTGCCTTGCAGCATTTGCTGATAGCTGCCGGCGATGGCGATCATCTTGACCGGGCCGCCGGAGTCGCGCAGCAGGCGCAGCACCAGCGCCAGCGCGTCGAACAGCGGCGCCAGCGGCGCGAACCAGGCGATGATGTCGTTGTAGCGCTGCTCGGCCGGACGCTTCTGCCAGGCATAATAGGACGGCAGATCGAATTCGCAGGCGCCGCCGGGGATGATGGTGCGGCCGCGGATGCTCATCAGCCACTCGTTGTCGCGCACGTTCTGGCCGGTCTTGCCCTGCGCCGCCACCAGGCTGGCGCTGACGGCCTCGAGTTCGCCGAGCACGGCGTCGAGCATCTCGGCGGCAACGTTGGGATTGGAGCGGTAGCTCAGCAGGCTTTGCTTCTGCCGCTCGAGTTCCTGCAGCAGGTCGGATTTGAGGTCGGCGCGCCCGGCCACTTCGAGCATGTCGAAAATGGTCGCCAGCGCGACGTGGTGTTGCATCGCGTGTTCTTGGTGAACAAAGAACTTGAATTTTTCGTACAGGTCTTCCAGCCGCAACAACGTGCGTATGCGCTCGTTGAAAGGGTATTCGTAGACGATCAAAATGACATCCCTTTACATGTGGGCCGGATAAGAATCACGTGATTCTGACCCAAGCGGCGCAAAATTACAAACGCTCCATTGGTATTCTTGCCATTCTGTCCGAAATAGCCATATAAACCTGGTGCAACGCTTCGACCTGGGGGGCGAGGGCGGCGATGCCGTCGTCGTTGACGATGACGTCGTCGGCCGCCGCCAGCCTCTGCTGCCGCGATACCTGTGCCGCCATGATGGCCTTCACTTGCGCTTCTTGCAAGCCATTGCGTGCCATCACGCGCGCTATTTGCGTCGCCTCCGCGCAGTCGATCGCCAGCACCCGCGCCACCCGGCCGTGCCAGTTGCCCGATTCGATCAGCAGCGGAACGACGAAGATCACATAGGCGCCGGTCGCGGCCTGTGCTTCGGCCTCGGCGGCGGCGCGGATCAGCGGGTGCAGGATGGCCTCCAGGCGCAGCTTGGCGCCGGGATCGGAGAACACCAGCGCGCGCATCGCCGCGCGGTCGAGCGCGCCGTCTGCCGTCACGTAGCGGTCGCCGAAAGCGGCGCCGATGGCGGCCATCGCCGGCCCGCCGGCCACCGTCATCGAATGGGCGATCAGGTCGGTGTCGACGATGCTCGCGCCAAGCGCGGCGAACATGTTGGCGACGGTGGTCTTGCCGCAGCCAATGCCGCCGGTCAAGCCAATCTGCAACAGGGGCGCGTGCCGTTTGTCCATGTGATCCTTGCCGGCCCGCATCGCCTTAGCCGATGAGGCGGTTGGTGTAGGCCGAAATGGGCGCGCCGTACAGCAGCGCGATCAGGCCGGCTGCGGCCAGGTACGGCCCGAACGGAATCGGCTTTTCGCGCCCGCGCTTGGCGAACACGATCAGGCAGATGCCGACCACCGCGCCGACCGCCGACGAAATCAGGATGATGGTCGGCAGCATGGTCCAGCCGAGCCAGGCGCCGAGCGCGGCCAGCAGCTTGAAGTCACCATAGCCCATCCCCTCCTTGCCGGTCGCCAGCTTGAACAGCCAGTAGATCGCCCACAGCACCAGGTAGCCGGCGGCGGCGCCGATCACCGCTTCATGCAGCGGCGCGAAGGTGCCGTTCAGGTTGATCAGCAAGCCGGCCCACAGCAGCGGAAACGTCAGGTCGTCGGGCAGCAGCTGGGTGTCGAAGTCGATCGCCGTCATCGCCAGCAGCGCGTAGCCGAAGCCGAGCGTGGCCAGGCCCGCCCAGCCGCTGCCGAACTTCCACACCAGCAGCGCCGACAGCAGGCCGCTGACCAGTTCGATGGCTGGGTAGCGCATCGAAATCGGCGCCTTGCAGGCGCTGCACTTGCCGCCCAGCACCAGGTAGCTGACCACCGGAATATTTTCCAGCGCCGTGATGTGGTGGCCGCAATGCGGGCAGGCCGAGCGCGGCACCATCAGGTTGAAGTTGTCCTGGTGCGGCAGTTCCTTGCCGCTTTCGTGCGCCACGTAATTGTCCGACTCGCGCTGCATCATCTTCGGCATCCGGTAGATGACGACGTTCAGGAAGCTGCCGATCAGCAAGCCGAACAGGCCGGCGGCCAGGGTCGCACCGAGCGAGCCGGGCGCTGCAAACAAAAGAGTTTCCGGAAGCATTAACACTCCAAATTGAGGGGGTAGCGCTGCGATGCATGTTGCATCGCAGGAATATTACTTATCATAGACGCGATCCCACCCCTTAGGCAAATCAATGCGCTGAAATAACGGCGATTGCTGCCATCGCTGTCAGGCAAACCTGAGCAACGGCTTGACGTACATCAAGGATATATCGAACGCAAACCGACAAACTGCAAGAATAACCAGAAAGGGGAATCGAATGTCCTACAAGACCATTCTCGTCCATGTCGACCAGTCGCAGCACGCGCCGGCCCGCATTGCCGTCGCCGCCCGCATTGCCGCCGAGCATGGCGCGCATCTGATCGGCGCGGCAATGACCGGCATATCGCGCTTTGTTTACCATGGCGCCACGGTCGACCTTGCGCGCACCGTGCTTGCCGCCCAGTTCGACGCATTGGTCGACAAGGCCAATGCCGCGCTGACACAGTTCGACGCCATCGCCGGCGCGGTCGAGGGCTTGTCGTTCGAGCGGCGCCTGGTCGACGACGACGCCGCCGGCGCGCTGGCGCTGCAGGCGCGCTATGCCGACCTGGTGGTGCTGAGCCAGGCCGACCGCGAAGACCCGGCCGCGCGCCTCGATCCCGACCTGCCGGCCTACGTCCTGCTCAACAGCGCTTGCCCGTTGCTGGTGGTGCCGTATGCCAGTGCGGCGACGACCCATGGCGAACACGCGCTGGTGGCGTGGGACGAGAGTCTGCAGGCGAGCCGCGCGGTGGCCAGCGCCTTGCCGCTGCTGCGGCGCGCGCGCAAGACCACGCTGGCGACCTTCAACGCCGCCGACGCGCCGCGCCTGGCCGGCGCCGATATCGCCCTGTACCTGGCACGCCATGGCATCAACGTCGAGGTGCGCAATGCCGAGACCGGGCTCGACGTCGGCAACGCGCTGCTGTCGCTCGCTGCCGACCTCGGCGCCGACCTGATGGTGATGGGCGGCTACGGCCACACACGCTTTCGCGAAGTGCTGCTGGGTGGGGTCACGCAGACCGTGCTGGCGGCGATGACCATCCCGGTCTTGATGTCCCATTAGGAGCAGATCATGTGGAAGAAAATCCTGGTACCCACCGACGGATCGGAACTGGCCGGCAAGGCGGTCGCCGAAGCGATCGATTATGCGCGCGTGGCCGGCGCCAGCGTCGTCGCGTTCTCGGTCGCGCAGCCGTATCCGCTGCTGCCGGCGGTGGACGGCGCGATGCTGATCGACCCCGCCGTCGACAGCACCGAGATGCAGCAGGCGGCGCAGCAGGCGGTGGACGCGATCGCCAGCATCGCCAGGGCGGCAGGGGTGAAGTGCGAAACCCACACCTCGCTGTCGTTCCTGCCGTACGAGGAAATCATCCGCGCGGCCGAGGAATATCAGTGCGACGCCATCTTCATGGCCTCGCACGGGCGACGCGGCCTGAGCCGGCTGATTGCGGGCAGCCAGACGCAGAAGGTGCTGGCGTACGCAAAGGTTCCGGTGGTGGTGTTGCGGCCGGCGTTGCCGGCCGGGTGAGTGCCGCGAACGACGGTCAGCCGCCCTGCTATTCGGGTAACGGTTCGGCAACCAAGCGCACTCCGAGCGCGGTACACACCCGGCTGATCGTATCGAAGCGAGGGGCCGCCTCAGGCCTCAAAGCCTTATACAGCGCCTCGCGGGTAATGCCTGCAGCCTTCGCTATCTCCGACATTCCTCGCGCGCGGGAGATATCGCCCAAGGCTGACGCCAGAAGGGACGCATCACCCGCAGCCAAAATATCGGTCAGGTAGGCGGCGATTGACTCGGGACTATCCAGGAACATCGCGGCGTCGAACTCGGGGAGGTCAGCCACATCGATTCGTTGGGTCGTTTTGCTCATCTCGTTTAGTCCAAAAGTGACGCGAGCTTCTTTGCGCACAATATGTCCCGTTTCTGTGTGCGTTTCGTACCTCCGGCCAGTAGAACAATAATTTGGCCACGCCGTTGGGTGAGATTAATACGCCAACCGGCACCCAGGTGAATACGCAACTCCCAAACGGAGTCACCCACAAACTCGACGTCCCCCCATCAGACCGTGCTGCAATCGCTTGATTCTCGCAGCCAAGGCCGCGCTGACTCGTGCATCTGTGATGCTATCGAGCCAGTTCGCAAACTCGGGCAGAAATCGGACCGATGGCATGTCTTTAAGTGTAATCGACCGATTACGGCGAGTCGACCGCGAGCCGATCAAAGTGACGGCAGGGTTGTGTTCGCCCTGTTCGAGCAGAAGGTGCTGGCGTACGCAAAGGTGCCGGCGGTGGTGCTGCGGCCGGCGTTGCCGGCGGCGTGAGGCGGTACGACCCGCTGCCCCGGTAAAGTTCCAAAACCGGGGTCAGACCCAGGTTTTGCAAGACGCCCGGGTCGGACCAGCCGCACCGACAGCTTCGGCAGCCGGTCGACATGCCCGGTAACGTTCCAAAACCTGGGTCTGACCCCGGTTTTGGAAGACGGCATCGCCGCGGCGCGACAAACTCGCAAAACCTGGGTCTGACCCCGGTTTTGCAAGGCGCGCTGTTCGATCACACCAAGCATTTGCTTTGCGCATCACGTGCTGGCGCGTTCAATCAATTCGAATCCGACGTCGACGATGCTGTTTCCTCTCGCAATATGTGCGGGACAGGCGCCTGATCGACAAGCTGAACCTGAGGGAGCAGCTCAAGAACGGTTGATGCCGGAACATTGGGATGGCTGGAATGTAAAAAAGGGGCAAAGTTGCCCCTCTTTCATTTCTATTAAAGTTCGTTTATCAGACCACCGAACCAAGCTTGAAGATAGGCAGGTACATCGCAATCACCAGGCCGCCGATCAGCACGCCCAGGATCACCATGATCAGCGGCTCCATCAGCGACGACAGCGCGGCGACGGCTTCGTCGACTTCCTCTTCGAAGAAATCGGCGACCTTGCTGAGCATGCTGTCGAGCGCGCCCGATTCTTCGCCGATCGCCACCATCTGCGTCACCAGGTTCGGGAACACGTTGGCGTTCTGCATCGCCGCCGTCAGGCTGGTGCCGGTCGACACTTCGTTCTGGATCTTGCGGGTGGCGTCGAGGTAGACCGCGTTGCCGGCGGCGCCGCCGACCGAGTCGAGCGCTTCCACCAGCGGCACGCCGGCGGCGAACATCGTGGCCAGCGTGCGCGTCCAGCGCGCAATCGCCGCCTTGCGGATCACGGTGCCGAAGATCGGCGCCTTCAGCAGGGCGATGTCCATGAAGCGCTGCACCTTCGGCGAACGCTGCCAGGCCTGGAAGAAAAAGTAGATGGTGGCGCCGATGCTGCCGAAAATGGCCCACCACCAGTCGACGAAGAATTCGGAGATGCCCATCACCACCAGCGTCGGCGTCGGCAGGTTGGCGCCAAAGCTGGCGAACACCGACTTAAACGCCGGCACCACCCAGATCATGATGACGGCGGTTACCACGAACGCGATCGCCAGGATCGACACCGGGTACATCAGCGCCGACTTGATCTTGGCCTTGATGGCCAGCGTCTTCTCTTTGTAGATGGCAAGGCGCGTCAGCAGGTCTTCCAGGATACCGGCCTGTTCGCCGGCGCCGACCAGGTTGCAGAACAGCGGGTCGAAATACAGCGGATACTTGCGGAACGCGTTGTTCAGGCTGGTGCCGGTCTCGATGTCGGAGCGCAGGTCCATGATCAGCTTGGACATCGACGGATTGGCGTGGCCCTTGCCGACGATGTCGAACGACTGCAGCAGCGGCACGCCGGCCTTCATCATCGTCGCCAGCTGGCGGGTGAACAGGGCGATGTCCTTGCCGCTGATTTTCTTGCCGCTGCGATAAACCTTCTTCTTGATCTTGGTGACCATCACGCCCTGGCGGCGCAGGGTGACGTTGACGATGGCTTCGCCGCCGGCACGCAGTTCGCCGCGCACGGTCTTGCCGGCCTTGTCCTTGCCTTCCCACGAGTAGACCGATTCCTTGATCTGCGCGGCGCCGGCTTTCGATGATGAAGTTGCCATGATGATTTTCCTATTCGTTAGTGCAGCCAAGCACTTCTTCGAGGCTGGTGAGCCCCTGCTTGACTTTCATCAGGCCGGATCGGCGCAGCGATTTCACACCCTCCAGTTCCGACTGGGCCGCGATTTCCATCGAATTGCCGTGCGCGAGAATGATCTTTTCGATGGCCGGGGTGATCGGCATGATCTGGTAGATGCCGACCCGTCCCTTGTAGCCGCCGCCGAGGCAGCGGTCGCAGCCGACCGGGCCGTACGGTTTCCAGCCGCCTTCCAGCTCTTCCGGCCGGAAACCGGCCGCCAGCAGGATCTCGCGGCTGGTCTCGACCGGCTGCTTGCAGGTGCACAGGCGGCGCGTCAGGCGCTGGGCGGTAATCATGATGACCGACGAGGCAATGTTGAACGGCGCCACGCCCATGTTCATCAGGCGCGTCAGCGTCGACGGCGCGTCGTTCGTGTGCAGCGTCGAAAACACCATGTGGCCCGTCTGCGCCGCCTTGATGGCGATGTCGGCCGTCTCGAGGTCGCGGATCTCGCCGACCATGATGATGTCCGGGTCCTGGCGCAGGAACGACTTCAGCGCCACCGGGAAGGTCAGGCCGGCGCGGTCGTTGACGTTGACCTGGTTGACGCCCGGCAGGTTGATCTCGGCCGGGTCTTCCGCGGTCGAGATGTTGATGCCGGGCTTGTTGATGACGTTCAGGCAGGTGTACAGCGACACCGTCTTGCCGGAACCGGTCGGCCCGGTCACCAGCACCATGCCGTAGGGCCGCTGGATCGCTTCCATCAGCAATTCTTTCTGGTCCGGATCGTAGCCGAGCGCGTCGATGCCCATCTGCGCCTGGGTCGCATCCAGAATACGCATGACGGTCTTTTCGCCGAACAGGGTCGGCAGCGTGCTGACCCGGAAGTCGATCGTCTTCACCGGCGACATCACCAGGCGCATGCGGCCGTCCTGCGGCACGCGCTTCTCCGATATGTCGAGCTTGGCGAGCACCTTGATGCGCGACACCAGCTTGTCGCGGATCGTGATCGGCGGCTGCGCGTGTTCGCGCAGCACGCCGTCGACGCGCAGGCGGATCCGGTAGAACTTTTCGAACGGCTCGAAGTGGATGTCGGAGGCGCCGAGGTTGATCGCGTCCATCAGGATCTTGTTGAGGAACTTGACGATCGGCGCGTCTTCGATGTCGTTGCCCGCTTCGGGCGCAGCCGCCGCCGGGGTGTCGTCGGCAAACTCGATGTCCTGCTCGTCGCCGGCCAGGTCCTGCAGGCTCTGCTCGGCGCTCTTGCCCAGCGTCGCCAGCAGCGCCAGCAGGGCGTCGTGCGGCACGATCACCGGCTCGACCGACGCTTCGCTCTGGAACTTGATCTGGTCGAGCGCCTGGTTGTTGGTCGGGTCTGAGATGGCGACCGACATCTTGTTGCCGCGCTTGGCCAGCGCGATCACGCGCTGCGCCTGCATCAGCTTGTCGTCGATGACCTTCGGCGGCAGCAGCGCCACGTTGAAGGTCGCCAGGTCCATGATCGGGTAGCCGAACGTTTCGCCGCAAAATACCGCCAGCCCGCGCGAGTCGATCAGGCCGCTGGTGACGAGGGTATCGATGAACTGCACCTTGTCGGCCACCGCCTTCTTTTGCAGCGCGTCAGCCTGTGCCGCGGTCAGGCGGCCGGCCTGCGTGAGCGCGCGCGCCAATCCCGACATCGGAGTGCCTGAAGCCGTGCTGGGGATCACTGCTGCCATATGCGCGCGGGGTTGGGAGGGAGGATGGACGGAAATTCGCCGGTCCGGCGTGGACGGTTTCGGCGAAACTGCATTGGATCATGCCTCCGGGCATCATTTTTGTAAAGGGTTTGTCGCATGAAAGAGGCATGCATACCACGTAGACGAAATGGCATGCCCTCGAATGCTGCGGCCTCGGCAGGCTAGATGGGGCGCTTGCCTGGCGGCCTGGTCAGCTTGACCACCTTGATCGACTGGTTCTGCGCCTGAATCACTTCGATAACACAGTTGCCGATTTTGACACTGATGGGGGCATCCGGAATTTCCTGCAATTGTTCCAGCAGCAGGCCGTTCAGGGTCTTCGGGCCATCGACCGGGAAATCCAGGTCCAGCCGCTTGTTGATGTCGCGCAGCGGTGTCGATCCTTCCAGCAGGCATTCGCCATTCGCATCCCAGTTGAAGGTGTCGCTGCGCGCCGCCCCCGGCACCGACGTCGTGAATTCGCCGATCATTTCCTCGATGATGTCTTCCAGCGTCACCAGGCCCTGCACCTCGCCGTACTCGTCGACGATGATGCCGAGACGTTCCTTGTTCTCCTGAAAATACTGCAGCTGCGTGAACACGCCGGTGTCCTGCGGGATGTAATAGGGCGCGCTGAGCAGTTCGCGGAAGTGCTCGACCGTCAGTTCGTCGGCCTCGTTCAGCAGCGCCACCGCCTTGCGCACGTGCAGCACGCCGACGATCTGGTTGATTTCGCCTTCGTAGACTACTAACTTGTTGTGATAGCAGGTGGTCAGCTGGTGCTTGATCTCGTCGACCGGGACCGCCAGGTTGAGCGCCTCGATCTGCGCGCGCGGCGTCATGATGTCCTCGACCGAGATGGTTTCCAGGTCGAACAGGTTGAGCAAGATGCTTTTGTGCTTCTGCGGAATGAAGTTGCCGCCTTCCATCACGATCGAGCGCAGTTCGTCGGGCGAGACGCGGTGCTCGTCGGCGTTGCCGCCCGGCTTGATGCGCAGCAGCTTCAGCACGGTCGTGACGAACAGGTTAACGAACCACGCCACTGGCTGCGACGCCGTCATCAGCGGTTTCAGCACCACGCTGCTGGCCAGCGCGATCTTCTCGGGGTAGGTGGCACCGATCACTTTCGGCGAGATCTCGGCGAACACGATCAGCAGGAAGGCCACTACCGCGGTGGCGATGACGAGCACGGTTTCCTCGGGGCCGAAGTGGAGGATGGCGATGGCGATCACCAGCGCGGTGGCCATCGCGTTGATCAGCGTATTGGCAATCAGCACCACCGACAGCAGCTTGTCGGTACGTTCGAGCAACCACAGCGTGGTGATGGCGCCGCGGTGGCCGCGCTTGGCCAGGTGGCGCAGGCGGTACTTGTTGGCCGCCATCAGCGCCGTTTCCGCCATTGCGAAAAAAGCCGAGCACAGGATGAGGATGACGAGCGCGATGACCAGCGCCCAGATGGGCACGGTACTCAAGGCTCACCGAAAGAAAGACAGCATGGAAAAGCAGGCGGCATCGCGATGGGCCAGGCCCAGAAAGGTTCGGCGCCGGACGGCGGCCGCAGAGCTGCGATTTTAAGGCACTCCCGCCGACCTTGCAAGTTTGACCAGTGTGCGCCACCCAAAACGCCGGTGTCAGGTCTGACATTCGGACATTTTGCCCGGGTTTGTCCGATTGTCAGACCTGACACCAGCAGTTGCGCTCGGCAACGGCGTCAGCGGTACGTCAGCGCCGGCGCCGCCGCGGTGGCGCCGGCCAGCTTGAACACGCCCAGCGCGCGGCTGAGCTGGGTCGTCTGCTCGGTCAACGATTCGGCCGCCGCCGACGCTTCTTCTACCAGCGCCGAATTCTGCTGCGTCATCTCGTCCATGCTGACGATGGCGCGGCCGATATCTTCGATGTCGGCGCTCTGCTCCTGGCTGGCGGCGCTGATGTCGACCATGATGTCGGCCACCTTGCGCACCGATTCGACGATCTGCCCCATCGTCAGGCCGGCCTGGTCGACCAGCGCGCTGCCGGCGTTGACCTTCGCCACCGAGTCGCCGATCAATTCCTTGATTTCCTTGGCCGCGCCGGCGCTGCGCTGTGCCAGGTTGCGCACTTCCGCCGCCACCACCGCAAAGCCGCGCCCCTGTTCGCCGGCGCGCGCCGCTTCCACCGCCGCGTTCAGCGCCAGGATGTTGGTCTGGAACGCGATGCCGTCGATGACCGCGATGATGTCGACGATTTTCTTGGCCGAGGTGTTGATGTCGCCCATCGTCGTGACCACGCCGCTGACGACCTGGCCGCCGCGGGTGGCGATCGTCGAGGCGTCCATCACCAGCTGGTTCGCCTGGCTGGCATTGCCGGCGTTCTGGCGCACGGTGCCGGTCAGCGTCTCGATCGCCCGCGTCGTCTGGTCCAGGCTGCCGGCCTGCGATTCGGTGCGGCTGGCCAGGTCGGCATTGCCGCTGGCGATTTCCGCACTGGCGGTCTGGATCGTTTCTGCCGAGACCTTGATCTCGGATACCATCGTGCCGAGCCGCGCGCGCATTTCTTTCAGCGCAGCGAGCAGGCTGGTGCGGTCGCCGGCATCGGTCGTGATCTCCATCGACAGGTCGCCGCCGGCCACCGCGCGCGCAATCTGGCGCGCGTATTCCGGCTCGCCGCCGAGCTGCTGCCAGATCGCGCGCACCACAAAAAACGACACCAGCGCCAGGCTCGCCACCACGATCAGCGCCGTCAGCACCGTCGCCGTCACCACCTTGCGCACGCTCGCTTCGCTGTTGGCGATGCCGGCCTTGAATTGCTGCTGCGCCGCCGCGTTGGTCTTGGCCAGGTCCGCGTTCAATGTCGCCAGCGTGCTCTGCATGCGCGTCACGGTCGCTTGCGGATCGCCTTCTTCCATTTCCAGCATGATCTTCGCGGCCGACAGCGCCGGGGCGTAATAGGCGTCGAATTCCTTGGTGAGCCGCGCGCCGTTGGCGTCCTGGCCGTCGATCTTGCCGAACGCGGCCAGCTTGGCGCGCAGCTTGGCGGCCTGGTCGCCGACCTGGGCGATGCGCGCCTTGTCGCCTTCGCTGACGGCGTCGCGCAGCGCGTCGCCGACCGCGCCGACGTCGAGCGTGATGGTCTTGGCCGCGTCCAGCACCGGGTAGTCGACCTGTTCAGTCGTGCGAATCGAGCCCAGTGCGCCGGTCGCGATGGTCGCGCTGGCGGCCACGCCGAGGCCGAATATGATGGTCGAAATGATTGGTAGTGCCCAAATCCTGCGCTTGATGTTCATCTTGCTTCCTGATGGAGAAACGGGCCCGCCGCGCCACGGAGGCGGGACAGGCCCGGTATTGCAGATGTGGCGGATGGAGAGTGCCTTTACGGCGCCGTCAGCACGACCTTGACGGTGGCGTCGACCGCGCTCTTATCGATGTAGCCGATGGCTTTCGGATCGGCCGCTACCGCCTTCTTGACTTCGGCGCTGCCGGCGACTTCCTTCGGCAGCGTCGCCTTGCCGGTAAACACCAGCTTCGACCACAGCGCCTTTGCCTGCGACGCTTCCTTGTCGGCGACTTTCTTGTAGAACTCGTTACGGATCGGCGCGCTTTCCGGCTGGTCGATCGGCGTCATCGACGACGATTTTCCGAGGAAGAACTGGGCGACCTGTTCGTTCGTCATGGTGCCGGCCGGGCTCTTGGCGCCGACCACCGCCACCACTTCGGCGAACGAGGGAACGGCCGTGAAAATCAGCGCGGCGGCAATGGCTGTCTTGAAAATGGATGTCATCTGTAAATCCTTAAAAAACGAAGTCGACGGCGACGGCGCCGACCTTGACCGGGCCGCTGAAGCTGGCGGCAGGCACCAGGAACAGGCCCTGGCCATGCTGCGGCGTGATGCGGTCGATCTGCACCTTCAGCGCGGCCGAACGGTGGAAGTCCCAGCGCACGCCGATGGTGTCGGTCTTCTGCTGGCCCTGGGAGCCGGTGGTCGACAGGCGCGTCACGCCGGCCGACAAAGCCTGCAGCGTCGGCGTGCAGGCGGCCGGGTAGCCGGCCGGGCAGGCGGCCGGAACGGTGTTGGCGACGATGCGGGTCGACTTCAGGCTGCCGTGGCTGGCGTACGGCAGGAATTTGCCGATCCGGTAGCCGGCCATCAGGTACCACGAGCTGGTGTCGTTGATGTAGGTGTCGGTCTTGCGCTTGGCATATTCGGTCTGCACCAGCACGTTGTTCCAGTCGAGGATCGCGCCGGCCGAGCTGAAGGTCGTTTGCTTGTCTTTGACCGACAGCGCATCCGCCAGCGGCGCCAGCTGGGCAATCTTGTAGCCGGCGCCGGCGCCGCGCAAGCCGGCCAGCAGCGTGTTCAGCGGGACCGAGTCTTCGATCGACGCTTTGGTGCGGGCGTGGCCGACGCGCACCGTCAGCGGGCCGTGTTCGGCAACGACGTTGAGCGCGGTGAGCAATTTGGTTTCGAGGTGCACAAGGGCGCCGCCAGCATTGAGCGTCTGCTTGGTCTTGCCGAGCGCCAGCTGGGCGGTCACGGTCGTATCGCCGATGTTGTGCTGGAAGGTGCCGTCGACGCCGTCGATGGTGTCGAACGGAACTTGCGAATACACTTCCGCCGGCGGCCGCAGCATCGTGTTGGCGTAACCGACGTTACGGTAGTCCGAAATCATGAAGACCGGCAGGCCCATGCGGCCGACGCGGACGCTGAATCTGTCCGACAGCTTGATCTTGGCAAATGCCCACGACAGGTCGGCGCCGTAGCCGTCTTCGGCATTCTTGCGCACCAGGCCCTGGACGGTGCCGGAGAGCCACTGGTTGATCTCGACGCCGGCCTGCAGGCCGAGGTTCGAGTCGACGCCGGTGCGCGCGCTCTTGCGCACGCCGCTGGCCTGGTTAGGCCGGCTGAATTCGGCCTGGTCGGTGTCGCTCAAGGTCAGGGCGCCGGTGCCGAAGCCGCTGATCTTGACGGTCGGCGCGCTGCTCAAGTCCTGCGCAAACGCGCTCGAGATTGCCAGCGGGAGGGCTAAAAGTGAAGTAATAAAACGTTTGTTCATAGAAGTGCCTGTAGCGTGTGCAACATAAAGGGAATGTCGGGGTAGGAGGGCGCGGTGGGGGCTTTTGTTGGGCCGTAGCGCGATGTTGAGGATTAATTGTAGAGAGTTGGATGAAGTTACCGCAAGGAATTTATGGTTACTTGAGGGAATACTCTAAGTTGTTGTTGGTTTTTTGAGAAAAAAAGAAACGGTCGTGCTGAACTGTCAGCCATTCCACCAATGCGCCGTCTCGCCGGCCGGCGGCAGCCGCGTCTGGATCGTCTCGTGGGTGATGCCGGCCGCCAGCGCCTGGCTGGCGTCGAAGATGCGGGCGTTGCCGAACAAGTGGGTGCGGATGTCGTCCGGCTCGCCGGCGCCCATCGTCGCCTCCTCGTAGATGGCAACGTAGCGTTCGGCATCGAAGTCGAGGCACTCGCGCCATTCGCTCACGCGAGAGTGGTCGGCCGCCACCAGGTTGCCGAAGCCCCAGTGCAGCGGGTGTACCAGGAAGCGGGCGCCGGGGCAGGCGAAGCGCTTGCCACCGGCAAGGAATATCACCACGCCGATCGATTCGACGCTGCCGATGTTACGCGTGCTCAAGGGGATCGGCAGGGACTTCAGGAAAAAATACAGCGCGAAACCGGCGGTCATGTTGCCGCCTTCGGTCGACATGTGCAATTCGATCTCGCTGGCGCCGCTTTGCAGCGCCTGCAGGCACAAGTTGCGGATGCAACACACCGCACTGTGGTTGATCGGGCCGATGAAATGAACGATATGCAAGGCCATGATGCGCTTCCCGACGCTTCGTTCCATCGAGAATACCAAACATCATGCCCCGGTTGGCGCTGCGCTCGCCTGACCTAGCTACCCCGATAGGTTGAATACGACCACGGCGTGACCACCAGCGGCACATGATAGTTCTGCTCGGCGCTGGCGATGCCGAACGCGATCGTGACCTGGTCGATGAAGCGCGGCTCCGGCAACGCCACGCCCTGCGCGGCGAAATAGTCGCCGGCGCCGAACACCAGTTCGTAGCGGCCAGGCTGCATCGCGTCGCCCTCGAGCAGCGGCGCACCACAGCGTCCGTCGGCATTGGTGATGTCGGTCTTGAGCCGCGTGCGGCCCGCGGCGCCGATCGCGTACAGTTCGATGCGCACGCCGGCGCCCGGCTTGCCCTGGGTGGTGTCGAGCACGTGCGTGCTAAGTTTGCCCATCGTCTTTCCTTATACGTACAGTTGAATTGGCTTATCGCGCAGATGATATACCCAACTGTTGCGAACATTATATGATGCCTGATATATCTATCCTGCCGAAGCCGACCGATGAGCACCTACGACAATTACCCGCGCGACCTGGCCGGCTACGGCCGCAACCCGCCCCATCCGGCCTGGCCGGGGCAGGCCCGCATCGCGCTGCAATTCGTCCTCAATTACGAAGAGGGCGGCGAGAACAACGTGCTGCACGGCGACGCCGCATCTGAAACCTTCCTTTCCGAAATCATCGGCGCGGCGGCATTTCCGATGCGCCACATGAGCATGGAGTCGCTCTACGAGTACGGCTCGCGCGCCGGGCTGTGGCGGGTGCTGCGCCTGTTCGAACAGCGCCGCCTGCCGCTCACCGTGTTCGGCGTCGCCATGGCCCTCAAGCGCAACCCGGAAGCGGTCGCGGCGTTCACCGAACTCGGCCACGAAATCGCCTGCCACGGCCTGAAATGGATTTCGTACCAGAACATCGACGAGGCCACCGAGCGCGCTCACATGGCCGAAGCCGTGCAGATCATCCGCGAGCTCACCGGCGCCGCGCCGCGCGGCTGGTACACCGGCCGCGATTCGCCCAACACACGCCGGCTGGTGGTCGAGCACGGTGGCTTCGCCTACGACGCCGACAATTACGGCGACGACCTGCCGTTCTGGCAACCGGTGGCGACCGCCGCCGGCGTCACGCCGCAGCTGGTGGTGCCGTACACGCTCGACAGCAACGACATGCGCTTCGCCGCCATGCAGGGCTTCAATTCCGGCACCCAGTTCTTCGACTACCTGAAGGATTCCTTCGACACCCTGTATGCCGAAGGCGACCCGGCCGGCCTGAACCAGCCGAAGATGCTGTCGGTCGGCCTGCACTGCCGCATCGTCGGCCGGCCCGGACGGGCGGCCGCGCTGGCGCGCTTCCTCGATTATGTGCAGCAGCACGACAAGGTGTGGATCGCGCGCCGCATCGACATCGCCGAGCACTGGCGCGCCAATCATCCGTTCAATATTGCTGCTGCCGTATAACCGACATCAGCAACATCGTATAGTTGGGTGGACTCGCGGTGTTAACCTAGCAAGCTGGGAGAAAACCGAGGCAAGCATGTCAGATCCAATCCGTTTCTATTATCAGGGCAAGGTGCGCCAGCTCGAGGGCATGGCGCCGACCCGCACCGTGCTGCAGCATCTGCGCGAGGATCTGCATTGCACCGGCACCAAGGAAGGCTGCGCCGAAGGCGACTGCGGCGCCTGCACCGTCGTCATCGGCTCGCTCGAAAACGGCGCGCTCGAACTGAAGGCCGTCAATTCCTGCATCCAGTTCGCCGCCACGCTCGACGGCAAGGCGCTGTTCTCGGTCGAAGACCTGCAGCAGCCAGGCGGCGCGCTGCATCCCGTGCAGCAGGCGATGGTCGAATGCCACGGTTCCCAGTGCGGCTTCTGCACGCCAGGCTTCGTCATGTCGCTGTGGGGCATGTACCTGAAGCAGGATGGCAAGCAGCCGAGCCGCTACCAGGTGGACGATGCCTTGTCCGGCAACCTGTGCCGCTGCACCGGCTACAAGCCCATCATCGAGGCCGCGCGCCGCATGGGCGAACTGCCGCACGTCGAATTCGACCGCGCCGCGCTGGTCGCCCAGTTGCAGGAACTGCGCCGCGATTCGATGGCCATCTACAGCGCCGGCGCCGCCAACTTCTTCGCGCCGCGCACGATCGACGAACTGGCGCGGGTGCGCGCCGCCCATCCCGCCGCGCTGCTGCTGGCCGGCTCCACCGACATCGGCTTGTGGGTCACCAAGCAGCTGCGCGAGATCGGCGACATCATCTACCTCGGCCACGTCGATGCGCTCAAGGCCGTCACCGAGGCCGATGGCTTCATCGACATCGGCGCCGGCGCCACGCTCGACGACGCCTACCGCGCCGTCTGCAGGCACTATCCCGGCCAGCTGTCCGAAATGTGGCAGCGCTTCGCGTCCCTGCCGATCCGCAATGCCGGCACCCTCGGCGGCAACGTCGCCAACGGCTCGCCGATCGGCGACTCGATGCCGTGGCTGATCGCGCTCGGCGCCGAACTGGTGCTGCGCGGCCCGGCCGGCGTGCGCAGCATGCCGCTCGAAGCGTTCTACCTCGGCTACCAGAAGAAGGACCTGCAGGCCGGTGAATTCGTGCAGGCGGTACGCTTGCCGATGCCGCGCGCCGGCGTCCAGTTCCGCACCTACAAGCTGGCCAAGCGCTTCGACCAGGATATTTCGGCCGTGTGCGCCGCGTTCGCGTTTCGCCTCGATGGCGGCGTCATCGCCGCCGCCCGCATCGCCTTCGGCGGCATGGCCGCGACGCCGCAGCGCGCCGCCCGCACCGAAGCGCTGCTGGCCGGCCGCGAATGGAACGACGACACGCTGCGCGAAGCGATGGTGATGCTGGGGGTCGACTACGCGCCGCTGTCCGACATGCGCGCTTCCAGCGGCTACCGCATGAAGGCCGCGCAAAACCTGCTGCGTCGTTTTTGGTTCGAGACGCGCAGCGAAGATCCGCTGGCGCCGGGCGCGGTCAACGCCTTCGCGCGTACCGAAGGTGCTGCAGCATGAACGACGCCGGCGTCCCCGTCCTGAAAGAAGCCGCCTGGCGCGCCGTCGGCGTGCCGCGCGCGCATGAATCGGCCGCGCTGCACGTGCTCGGCCAGGCCACCTATACCGACGACATCCCGGAAGTGCAGGGCACCGCGCACGGCGCGCTCGGATTGTCGACCAAGGCGCACGCCCGCATCGTCTCCACCGATTTTGCCAGGGTGCGCGATGCTGCCGGCGTGCTCGCCGTGTACGCGGTCGGCGACATCCCCGGCCTGAATGACTGCGGCCCGATCATCCACGACGACCCGATCTTCGCCGACGGCGTCGTCATGTACATCGGCCAGCCGATCTTCATCGTCGTCGCCGAAACGCACGACCAGGCCCGCCGCGCCGCGCGCCTGGCCGACATCGTCTACGAAGAGCTGCCGGCGATCCTCACGCCGCAGGCGGCGAAGGCGGCGCAGTCGTACGTGCTGCCGCCGATGCGCCTCGCGCGCGGCGAATTCCGCCAGGCGTTCGAGCGCGCGCCGCATTCAGTCAAGGGCCAGCTGTACGTCGGCGGCCAGGAGCAGTTTTACCTGGAAGGCCAGATCGCCTACGCGGTGCCGAAGGAAGACAAGGGCATGCTGGTGCTGTGCTCGACCCAGCACCCGAGCGAGATGCAGCACGTCGTCGCCCACGCGCTCGGCGTCCACTCGCACAACATCGTCGTCGAATGCCGGCGCATGGGCGGCGGCTTCGGCGGCAAGGAATCGCAGTCCGCGCTGTGGTGCGCGGCCGCCGCGATTGCCGCCTTCAATCTGAAGCGCCCGGTCAAGCTGCGCGCCGACCGCGACGACGACATGCTCGTCACCGGCAAGCGCCACTGCTTCCATTACGAATACGAAGTCGGCTACGACGCCGACGGCCGCATTGCCGCCGCCCGCGTCGACATGGTCACCCGCGCCGGCTATTCGGCCGACCTGTCCGGCCCTGTCGCCACGCGCGCCGTCTGCCACTTCGACAATACCTACTACCTGTCCGACGTCGAGATCCTCGCCGCCTGCGGCAAGACCAACACGCAGTCCAACACCGCGTTCCGCGGCTTCGGCGGCCCGCAGGGCGCCATCGCCATCGAATACGTCATCGACGAAATCGCCCGCAACCTCGGGCGCGACCCGCTCGACATCCGGCGCCTCAATTTCTACGGCGGCGAGGGGCGCAACGTCACACCTTACGGCCAGGTCGTGATCGACAACGTCATCGGCGAACTGGTGACCGAACTCGAAGCGAGCAGCGATTACCGCGCCCGCCGCGAGGCGATGGCCGCCTTCAACCGCGCCAGCCCCGTGCTCAAGAAAGGCATCGCGCTCACGCCCGTCAAATTCGGCATCGCCTTCAACGTCACTCACCTGAACCAGGCCGGCGCGCTGGTGCACGTCTACGTCGACGGCTCGATCCTCGTCAACCACGGCGGCACTGAAATGGGGCAGGGCATCAACACCAAGGTCATGCAGGTGGTGGCGCACGAACTTGGCGTCGACATGGCGCACCTGCGCGCCACCGCCACCGACACCAGCAAGGTCTCCAATACATCGGCCACCGCGGCGTCGACCGGCGCGGACCTGAACGGCAAGGCCGCGCAGGACGCCGCCCGCCAGATCCGTGAACGCCTGGCCGCCTACGCGGTCAAACTGTATGGAGGCGATGTCGAAGCGGTGCGCTTCGCCGCCGACACGGTGTTCGTCAACGGCCACGAAGTGCGCTTCCCCGAGCTGGTGCAGAAGGCTTACCTGGCGCGCGTGCAGCTGTGGTCCGACGGCTTTTACGCCACGCCCGGCCTGCACTGGGACCCGAAGACCATGAACGGCAATCCGTTTTCGTATTTTGCGTATGGCGCCGCGGTGTCGGAAGTGGTGGTGGATACCTTGACCGGCGAATGGAAGCTGCTGCGCGCCGATGTGCTGTACGACGCCGGCCGCTCGCTCAATCCGGCGATCGACATCGGCCAGGTCGAAGGCGCCTTCATCCAGGGCATGGGCTGGCTGACCACCGAAGAACTGTGGTGGAACGAAAGAGGCAAGCTGATGACGCATGCGCCGTCGACCTACAAGATACCGGGCGTGTCCGACTGCCCGGAAGACTTCCGCGTCGCGCTGTACGACAACGCCAACGCCACCGACAGCATCCACCGTTCCAAGGCGGTCGGCGAACCGCCGCTGCTGCTGCCGTTCTCGGTCTTCTTCGCCATTCGCGACGCCGTCTCGGCGGTCGGCGACCACAAAGTGAATCCGCCGCTGAACGCGCCCGCCACCAGCGAAGCAATCCTCGGCGCGATCGCCGCGGTCGAAGCGGCGGCGGGGGCGATCTGATGGACGAGTGGACCATCGCCTCGCGTGAGCCGGCGGTGCTGGTCACGGTCGCCATCGTCGAGGGCTCCGGCCCGCGCGAGCCGGGCGCGCGCATGCTGGTCGCTGGCCCCAACCTGGCCGGCACGATAGGCGGCGGCCACCTCGAGCTGCGCGCCATCGACACAGCGCGCTGCATGCTGCGCGATGGCGCGCCGCGCCACTTCGAACGCTTCGCCCTCGGGCCCAGCCTCGGCCAATGCTGCGGCGGCGTCGTGCACCTGGCCTTCGAGCTGGTCGACCCGGCGCAGGCCGCGATGCTGGCCGGGCGCCGCGCCGCCGACAGCTGGCGCCTGGCCGCGCTCGACGGCGCCGCCGACGGCGCGCTGTTCGACGGCGGCGGCAGCCAGCTGGCAGGCAGCGCTGCTCCCGTGTTCGCGCGCAGCCGCGGCACCCACGTCATGCAGGAGCAGGACGGCCGCCGCTGGCTTGTGGCCGAGGTGGCGGCGCCGCGCGCCCATGTCATGCTGTTCGGCGCCGGCCACGTCGGCGCCGCAGTCGTGCGCGCGCTGGCGCATCTGCCGTGCACCGTCACCTGGGTCGACGAACGCGAAGACATGTTCCCCGCCGGCGTGCCGGCCAATGTGCGCATCGAACCGACCGATGCCCCCGAAGACCTGGTGGCCGGCGCCCCGGCCAACGCCAGCTACCTCGTCATGACCCATAGCCACGCGCTCGACCAGCGCCTGGCCGAAGCCATCCTGGCGCGGCCGGCGGTCGGCTGGTTCGGGCTGATCGGCTCGCACACCAAGCGCAAGCAGTTCGAGCACCGCCTGCGCGCGCGCGGTTTCGACGCCGCCCGCATCGACGCCATGGCCTGCCCGATCGGGCTGCCCGGCATCGCCGGCAAGGAACCGGCCGTGATCGCCGCCTCGGTATCGGCGCAACTGTTGATGTTGTGGGAAGCGGCAACCCGTGCCGACGCTGGCGCGCCGCCGATTAGACTGGTAGGCTCCTGCTGACCGTAACACGCACGACAAGAAAGACACTGATGTCCATAGCAACACCTGACAACCTGCGGGCCTACCGTGCCAGCTTGCTGCATTTCCACGCCGATCCGGCGTTGGCCGATCATGCCTATTCGTGGCATGAAGACGGCTTGCTGCTGGTCGATGGCGAGCGCGTCCACGCCGCCGGCGACTACGCGCAACTGGCCGCCGCGCTGCCCGAAGGCACTGAAATCATCGACTACCGCGGCAAGCTGATCGTGCCCGGCTTTATCGACACCCACATCCATTTCCCGCAGACCGACATGATCGCCTCGCCGGCGCCGGGCCTGCTGCCGTGGCTGGAGAGTTACACTTTTCCGACCGAAAGCAAGTTTTCTGATACTGAACACGCGCGCCAGGTGGCCGACTTTTTCCTCGACGAACTGCTGCGCGGCGGCACCACCACCGCGATGGTCTACTGCACCGTGCACAAGCAATCGGTCGACGCGTTTTTCGAAGCGAGCGAAGCGCGCGGCCTGCGCATGGTCGCCGGCAAGGTCCTGATGGACCGCAACTGCCCCGACTTCCTCGCCGACACTGCCGAAAGCGGCACGCGCGACAGCGAAGAGCTGATCGGGCGCTGGCACAAGCGCGGCCGCGCGCTGTACGCCATCACGCCGCGCTTCGCGCCGACCTCCAGCGATGCGCAGCTGCAACTGGCCGGCGAGCTGGCCGCCGCGCATCCCGACACCTTCATCCAGACCCACCTGTCCGAGAACGAAGACGAATGCAACTGGGTGCGCTCGCTGTTTCCTGGTGCGCGCAGCTACCTCGACGTCTACGACCGCCATGGACTTGTGCGTCCGCGCGCCGTGTTCGGCCACTGCATCTATTGCGACCAGCACGATTTCGCCCGGATGGCCGAGACTGGCGCCGCAGTGGCGGTATGTCCCACTTCCAACCTGTTCCTCGGCAGCGGCCTATTCGATTTCGAGGCTGCCGATTCCGCCGGCGTGTCGTTGTCGCTGGCCTCCGACGTTGGCGCCGGCACCGACTTCTGCATGCTTGGCACGATGAACGAGGCATATAAAGTAGCGCGCATGAAAGGCAGCTACCTGCCGGCGCTGCGCATGTTCTACCTGGCGACGCTGGGCGCGGCGCGCAGCATGCGCCTGGAAGGCACGATCGGCAGTTTTGCGCCTGGCGCCGAGGCCGACTTCGTCGTGCTCGACCCGAAGGCGACGCCGCTGCTGGCGCGCCGCACCGGCGCCTGCGGCAGCCTCGAAGAACTGTTGTTTGCGCTGGCGCTGATGGGCGACGACCGCGCGATCGGCGCGACGTACGCCGCCGGGCGCCTCGTCCACGCGCGCACCGCGACCGCGCAATAATTTCAATCCCACCGGGGTCAGTGCCGACAATCGGACACGGCCTCAGCAACTCCACCGCGGGGTCAGTGCCGACAATCGGACACGGCCTCAGCACTACTGAAGGGATTGCGCTTGTGTTCGTGTCCGAATGTCGGCACTGACCCCGGTGGTTGTTACGCCAGCGTTTCGATCAGCGAGATCAGCGCGACGTGGTCGAGCGGCTTGTTGAGGAAGGCGGTGGCGCCCTGGCGCAGCGCCCAGATGCGGTCTGAATCCATGTCCTTGCTGGTGAGCAGGATCACCGGGATGTGCCAGGTGGTCTGGTCGTTGGTGATCGCGCGGGTGGCCTGGAAACCGTTGAGCCCGGGCATCACGATGTCCATGATGATCAGGTCGGGCAGCTCGCTCTTTGCCTTCGCGACCGCTTCCTCGCCGTCGTTGGCCATGATCACGCTGTGGCCTTCCTTGGTCAGCAGCGCGTTCAGGACCAGCCGCTGCGACAGCGAATCGTCCACTACAAGTATTTTTTGACTAGGCATGGCGGATTTCAGGAGTCAGGTGTCGGGGCCGGCGCGACTTCTTCCGCCGCTTTTTCTTCGGGCAGATAGCGCCAGTAAAACGCATGTGGCTGCATGTCGAACTCGTCCTGCAACTCTTTGCAGATCATCGATTCGGCCAGGTACAGCGCCTTCAGGTTGGTTGTGCGGCTGAGCGTGACGTAGACCCGCAGTGTCTTCGTCTGGGTGGAGTTGTGCAGCTCCATGTCGGTGACGTCCATTTCCATGCCGCGCAGCTTCTTCTTGATGTGCCTGGACACATCGCGCTTGACTGCGTTGAACAGCTCCGCACTGAGGAACTTGGCCTTCGGCATGAATTACGCCCCAATCGAATGACGAAAAAGAATATGCGCGTTTGGGTTGCGCACTCCACAGTAGATATGATGTGTTGTCGGTAGTCAACCCGTAAGGGTCAAGGAATCGGCGATTTTCACCGCCCCTTTCCTGCCGGGATAACGATGCATTATACCCGTCAACAGCAAAAAAGTGCCGCAAAGCAATACCAGAAATGCAGCCATTTGCGCTTTCGCCACGTTATTGCAAACCATGCATGAAGCCTATAAAGTAGCGCGCAGGAAAAGTCGCGGCGGCGGTTCCCGCGCCGGCCAACAATCAACAAGAGAGCAAAGCATGCAGAAGACATTGAGCGGCGTGATGATCGCCCTGGCCCTGGCGGGCGCGACGGCCAACGCCGGCGCCAAGGAGCCCCAGCCAAGAGGCAACGAAGCGGCGACCGCGCGCTACCTGGCGAGCCTGGTCGCCGGCCGCGATCCGCGGCTGGCCGAGCTGACCATGTTTTTCTCGCAAATGCCGAAGGGCGGCGACTTGCACCACCACTATTCGGGCGCCCTGTATGCCGAGCAGTATATCGAGTTCCTCGACAAGCAGGGCTACTGCGCCAACAAGCTGACGTACCGCATCGAGACCAGCAAGGCCGTCATCGACGCCGAGCGCGCGTTGCCGCCGGCCCAGCGCACCTGCCTGTCCGGCAGCGAGATTCTGGCCGACGATTTCACCTGGCGCGAGCTGCTGCAGCGCTGGTCGAGCAAGGATTTCCACAATCACGGTGCCAACCAGCCGCCGCCCGACCGCCAGTTCTTCCAGACCTTCGGCTACTTCGGGCCGGTGTCGAACGCCAATTTCGCCGAGGGCCTGCAGACACTCAAGCAGCGCGCCATCGCCGAAAACGTCAGCTATGTAGAAACCATGTTCAAGCTGGCGCCGTTCACGCTGCATGCCGGCTTCGACGCCAGGGCAGGCCAGGCCGGCCTCGATGACGTCGCCTTCACCGAACTGATGCGCGGCCAGCTCGCCACTCTCGAGCAGGATGCCGCGTTCGGCCGCAACGTCGCCGATTACGTCGCCAAGATCCACGCCGCCGCCGCCAATATCGACGACGACAACTTCACCATGCGCTACCAGGCTTACGTGCTGCGCCTGCTGTCGCCGTCGCAGGTGTTCTCGTCGATGGTGGCCGGCTTCAAGGCTGCCAGCCAGAGCGACCTGATCGTCGGCGTCAACATCGTCGGCCAGGAGAGCCAGTTTGTGTCGATGCGCGACTACACGCTGCACATGAAGATGTTCCAGTTCCTCAAGGCGAAGTACCCGAAGGTGAAGGTGGCGCTGCACGCCGGCGAACTGGCGCTTGGCGACGTCGCGCCGGAAGGGCTGAAGTTCCACATCGACCAGGCGCTGAACCTGGCCGGCGCCAACCGCATCGGCCACGGCCTCGATCTGGCCCACGAAAGCAACGTGTTCGCCATCATGAAGAAGATGCGCGAGGCCGACATTCCGGTCGAGGTCAACCTCACCAGCAACGACTTCATCAACGGCGTGCGCGGCGAGAACCATCCCGTCACGCTGTACCGCAAGCATGGCGTGCCGTTCGTCATCTCGACCGATGACGCCGGCGTCACCCGCCACAACCTGGCCCAGGAATACGTGCTGTTCGCCAGCCGCTACCAGCCGGGCTATGCCGAGGTCAAGAAGGTGTCGTACAACAGCGTGCGCTACGCCTTCCTGCCCGAGGCGCACAAGCTGCGGCTGACGCGCCAGCTCGACCAGCGCTTTGCTCGTTTCGAAGCGGCAATTGCCGCACTCGACAAGCAGAAGGCGGCCGTACCGCGACGCTGAGCAAGGCAAGGCTGGTGTCAGGTCTGACATTCGGACATTTTGTCCGAATGTCAGACCTGACACCGGCTAGTTGAACGCCGCAACGACGGGGATGTGCTGACGTTTTTGTTATGTTTGTGGTCAACTCGCTACACAATTTCCCTATCCGACTCGGCTTTTTCAAAATTCCCCTCGAAAGGAATTCGGCTGAGATCGCCTCCTTTATAATCGCGCCTTGATGCACAGCAATCAATCGGCGAGTGACACGCGAAGATCCACCGTTTTGTTTCGCTCATCTATACGTTTATCGTATAAATAAGGAAACGAAATGGTATTTGTCAACAATGTAGCGTTAATGCATAGTTGATCAGGAACTTGCCTATTATGTATTGTCGGCAACTTTATCAATATGGATGTCATGCCAATGTCACGCGGCGGCGTTAAGCTGCCGGCGGACCGGACGGTTGACCGTTCCGACAACTTTTTTTGCCGCAGGTGTGTAACTTGCAGATGTCGTTTTTACAATAACACTCTAGGGAGTTTTCAATGCAATCCGCTTTTAATCAACAACCTAAGCTGCGCCTGAGCCTGATCGCTCTGGCTTGCCAGCTGGCGTGCCTGAGCCTGTCGGCAAACGCGCAGACCTCGCAGGAAGTCGCGGCCACCGCGACGAGGACTGAAGTTGTCATTACCGGCAAGAAGATCGGCATGGGCCTGATGGTTACCGAAGATGCGCCAAAAGCGCGCTCGACCATCACCGCTGAGGAATTGGAAAAGCAGCGCCCAACGGGCAACGCATATGAAGCTCTCGAAATGCTGCCGTCGGTAAACAGCTACAACCATGACGCGACCGGCCTGTTCGGCGGCGGCATGAGCCTGCGCGGTTTCAACAGCGACCAGATCGGCGCCACCATCAACGGCGTGCCGGTCAACGATTCCGGTAACTTCGCAGTCTACCCACAAGAATACGTCGACCAGGAAAACACCTGCTCGCAGTTCGTCACCCAGGGTTCGACCGACGTCGACTCGCCGCAAGTGGGCGCTTCGGGCGGCAACTTCGGCATCGTCACCTGCAAGCCGGAAAACAACCGCCGCGTGCGCATCGCGCAAACCGTCGGCCAGCTGGCCATGCACAAGACGTTCGTGCGTCTGGACACCGGCTACTTCTCGGACAAGCGTTCGAAGGCATTCATTTCGTATTCGCGCGCCGAAGCGGACAAGTGGAAGGGCCTTGGCGGCGCTGAGCGCGACCACGTCGACGCCGGCTTCAACTACGACTGGGATCGTTTCAACTACGTCCACGCAACGTTGCTGTACAACGAGGCAACCAACAACAACATCAACAACCTGACGTTGACCGAGCTGAAGAACTTCGGCTACTACTACGACACCTCGCCGACCTTCCCTGGCCACGTCACGCCAGTCAAGGGCACCGCCCAGCGCGATACCGTACCGTCGCCGCTGTACTACGGCCTGTACCTGAACCCGTTCAAGAACGCGATTTTCTCGGCCACCGCGAAATTCCGCCTCAACGAAAACACCGACATCAAGTTCGTTCCTTACTACTGGTACGGCTTCGGTAACGGCGGCCTGCAGCAGCGCTCGCAGTCGGAAGCGACCGGCTTCCTGAACACCACCACGTTCAAGAACACCGCCGCCGTCGACCTGAACGGCGACGGCGACACCCTCGACACCGTCATTGTCGCCAACGCGTCGGTCACCCGCACCCAGCGTCCTGGTATCACCGCGTCGATCACCCACACGCTGGGCAACCACGAAATCCTGGCCGGCGGCTGGTACGAAAAGGCAACCCACCGCCAGACCGGCCCGATGGTTCCAGTGACCAACGCCGGCGATCCGGTCGATGTGTACCTGCAAGACCAGAAGATCGTTCGCCCGGACGGCACGCCATTCGCCAGCCGCGACAACCGTACCATCTCGACCGGCTACCAGGCCTTCGTGCAGGATACGATCAGCATGTTGGATGGCAAGGCACTGGTCAACATCGGCGTGCGCACCCCGCACATCAAGCGTGACTTCACCAACTTCGCCAGCGAAGGCAACCAGAACGCCACCTACCAGGTCGAGCGTACCTACAAGGCCGTTCTGCCGCAGTTCGGCGCCCGCTACAAGATCACCAACGACGACCAGATCTTCATCAGCGTTGCGAAAAACATGAAGGCGCCACCTAACTTCGTGTTCTCGAACGTCGGTACCAACGTCAAGATCATCAGCCCGGGCGTCGTGCAGCTGGCCGGCGACGTCAAGGAAGAGACCTCGTGGAACACCGACATCGGTTACCGCCACCAGGACAGCCGCTTCATCGCCACTTTCACCGCGTTCGGCGTGGCCTTCAAGAACCGCCAGGCAACTGGTTTTGACCCGATCGCCAACGCCAACAGCTACACCAACGTCGGCGACGTCAAGACCCGCGGTTTCGAGATCGAAGCGAACAACATGCCGATCAACGGCTGGTCGCTGTACGGTTCGGTCGGTTACATCAAGTCGGAAATTCAGGACGACCTGCGCGTAACATCGACTGCAACCCTGCCGCTGGGCGGCAAGGAACTGCCGAACACGCCACGCCTGAAGGGTGGCCTGTCGCTCGAGTACTCGCAGAAATCGTTCTGGGCGCGTCTGAAGGCCAAGGCCACCAGCGAGCAGCAGTCGACGCTGGTCAACGACGAGAAAGCACCGGGTTACACCGTGTTCGGTTTCGACGCTGGCTACACGTTTGCCAACTACGGCCTGCTCAAGCGTCCTAAGCTGACGCTGAACTGGAGCAACATCACCAACAAGCAGTACCGCAATGCGTCGTCGACCAGCATCACCAATACCACGGCTTACCCTGGTATTTCGGCCGGCACCCTGCGTTACTACCTGGGCGCGCCACGCTTTGCGTCGGTCACCCTGTCGGTGGATATCTAAATAGTTCCACCCTGTCCGTTGCTGGGTTCACCCGGCAGCGGACCGGAAAAGGAGCATAATCGGACAGGCCTTCGGGCCTGTTTTTACGTCCGCTCACTGTAGTACTTACAACACCAGACACTGACAATGAAATTTGCTCCCCTTTTCGCCCCGACCGTTCTGACCCTGGGCCTGGCGCTGGCCGGCTGCGCCGTGCGCGCGCCGGCGCCGGTAGCGCCGATCGACATCAACCTGGTCGCGCTGAACGACTTCCACGGGCACCTCGAAGCGAGCAAGTTCGTCCACACCAGCGCGGTCGACGGCAAGGAAAAGACCATCATGGCCGGCGGCATCGACAATCTCGCCGCCGCGCTGCAGGCCTACCGTCTTGAAGACAAGGACCTGCTGCTGGTCGGCGCCGGCGACCTCGTCGGCGGCACCCCCGCCATGTCGTCGATGTGGGGCGACGAGCCCAGCATTGTCGCGCTGAGCATGCTCGGCATGAAATTCAGCTCGGTCGGCAACCACGAATTCGACCAGGGCCGCGCCGAACTGCTGCGCAAGCAGCGCGGCGGCTGCCTGCCTGCCCTGGGCGGCAAGGCCTGCAAGCTGGCGCCCGATTTCCGCGGCGCCGCCTTCACCTACCTCGGCGCCAACGTCATCGACAAGGTCACCGGCCAGCCGCTGCTGCCGGCTTTCGCGATCGAGCAGGTCAAGGGCGTCAAGGTCGCCTTCATCGGCGCCGTCCTCAAGAACACGCCGTCGGTGGTGCTCGCTTCCGGCATCGCCGGCCTGGCCTTCACCGACGAAGCAGACGCCATCAACAAGGCGCTGCTGCAGGCGCGCGCGCAAGGCGCCACCGCCTTCGTCGTGCTGATTCACGAAGGCGGGCATACCAGCGAGCCGTTCGACCAGCCCGACTGCACCCAGCTCAAAGGGCCGGTGGTGACCATCGCCGAAAAACTCGACCCCGCCATCCGCCTGGTCATCAGCGGCCATAGCCACACCGGCTTCCAGTGCAAGGCAGGCGGGCGCATCATCACGCAGGCGCAGATGGGCGGCCATGTGCTCTCGCGCATCAAGCTGTCGATCGATCCGGCCAGCGGCAGCGTGCGCGATGTCGTCGTGCGCAACGTCGCCGTCAAGCCGGGCGAATACCCGGCCGACCCGAAGGTGGCCGGCTACCTCGCCCAGGTCAAGGCGCAAAGCGCCGCCGCGCTGGCCCGCCCGGTGGCCCGCGTGGCCCAGCGCAGCACGGTGCGCAAGCTGAACGACGCCGGCGAGTCCGCGCTCGGCGGCCTGATTGCCGATGCCGTCGCCGACGCCACCCGCGCCCAGGGCGTGCAGGTCGGCTTCATGAACATGGGCGGCGTGCGCAGCGACTTCGACGTCGCCGAGAATCTGACCGCGACCTTCGGCCAGGCCCAGGCCGTGCTGCCGTTTTCGAACACGCTGGTGGTGATGGACATGACCGGCGCCCAGTTGCGCTCCTTGCTCGAGCATCAGTGGATGCGCGCCTCGGGCGGGCGCTCGATGCTGCAGGTATCGCGCTCGTTCTACTACAAGTGGGACAACGCCAAGCCTGACGGCCAGCGCGTGGTGCCGGGCAGTATGCGCATCGACGGCGTGCCGGTCGACGAGGCCAGGACCTACCGCATCGTGGCCAACAACTTCCTCGCCGAAGGCGGCGACGGCTACCCGGTATTCAAGCAGGCGGCCAACAAGGTCGACACCCAGATCATCGACCTCGACGCCTTCGTCGGCTACCTGGCCAGGAACCAGCCGGTCGGCGCCGCCTTTGCCGCTCCGGCCGCCGCGACGCCGCGCATCGAGAAGATCAACTGACTATCCAGGGCCGTCCCCGGCGGCGAATAACACACCAAGGAAAACCAACATGAAAAAACTAGCTTGCGTACTCGCGTTGACCGGCGCTTTCCTGTCCACCGAAGCCCTCGCATGGGGCAACGACGGCCACCGCGCGGTCGGCGCCATCGCCGACAAACTGATCAAGGGCAGCAACGCCGAGAAGCAGGTCGCCGCGTTGCTGCTGCCGGGCGAGAGCCTCGAATCGATTGCCAACTGGGCCGACTGCGTCAAGGGCAACTGGTGCGGTCCACAGACCCCGGAGATGGTCGCCTACGTGAGCGCCAACCCGAAGGCCAGCGAATACCACTACACCGACGTGCCGTTCCAGAAGGAGCATTACCATGACGGCGACGTCGGCACCGGCCACGACGACATCGTGCAGACGCTCAAGCAGGCCATCGCCGTCTTGCAGGGCAAGGCCGATCCGGCGCTGAACCCGCACGGCTTTACCAGGCGCCAGGCGCTGCTGCTCATTACCCACATGACCGGCGACATCCACCAGCCGCTGCACGTCGGCGCCGCCTTCGTCGGCAAGGACGGCAAGTTCGTCGTGCCGAACAAGCACACCGACGTCGACACCATCAGCGTCTTCGATTCGCGCGGCGGCAACAACTTCCTGCTCAATGACGACAAGATCGTCGCCATGAGCGTGGCCCATATCCCGGGCGAGAACAAGCCCGAGCGCGAAGGCGTGCCGAAGGCGCTGACCAAGCCGTTCCACTCGTACTGGGACAGCACGACGGTCGATTACGCAATGCGCCGCATCAGCACCCGCACGCCGGAAAAATTCGCCGAAGCTGTCATCGCCAGCAATCCGGGCGTCGTCAAGAACAGCGGGGACCCGGTCACCTGGCCGTACCAGTGGGCCGACGATTCATTGGTGGCGGCCAAGCTGGCCTACGCCGACGTCACCACCGGGCCGGGCATCCGGCAGACCAGCAAGAAGGGCGAGATCTACTACAACTGGAACCTCGAGGTACCGAACAACTACCCCGTGCCGAGTTCCGCGATCGCCAAGACCCAGCTGATCAAGGGCGGCTACAACCTGGCGTCGCTGCTGCAGGCGATCTTCCCATGATGCGCGCCCTGATTCCTGGCGCACTGGCGCTGGCGTTTGTGCTGCCGGCCGCCGCGCAGCAAACCACGCTGCCGTTGTGGGAGGCTGGCGTTGCCGGCTTCGCCGCCTCGACGCCCGCCTATCCCGGCGCCGACGACCGCTCCGGCCGCGTGCTGGCCGTGCCGTTCCTGATCTACCGCGGCGAAGTGCTGCGCGCCGACCGTTCCGGCATCGGCGCGCGCCTGGTGCGCACCGACCGCATCGAGTTCGACGTCGGCTTTGCCGCCTCGCTGCCGGCGCGCTCGGACGCCGGCGCCGCCCGCGCCGGCATGCCGGACCTGGCTTTCCTCGGCGAATTCGGCCCGCGCGTGAAGGTCTTCCTGTCCAATCCGACGCCCACCAGCCGGCTGCGGCTGGACCTGCCGCTGCGCGCCGTAATGGAGTTCCGCGATGGCGTCCGGCGCCAGGGCACCACTTTCGAGCCGCGCCTGGTGTACGAGACGCGCGAAGCCGGCAGTCCATGGAGCTACGACGCCAACGTCGGCTTGGTGGTCGGCGACAGCCGCATCAACCGCTATTTCTACGAAGTGGCCCCGCAGTTTGCGACCGCATCGCGCCCTGCGTACCATGCCGGCGCCGGCCTGATGCTGGTGCGCGCCGGCCTGTCGACGTCGTACAAGGTCAATGACGACGTGCGGGTGTTCGGCTTCCTGCGGATGGAGAGCTATGCCGGCGCCGCCAACCGCGATAGTCCGCTGATGAAGAAGAACAACGACGCTTCGATCGGCGCCGGCTTCACGTGGACGCTTGGCCGTTCGAAGACGCCTGCTCGCAGCGCGCAGTAAAGCAGGGCGTCCTCGCAAAAAAGGGGACGATATCTGCGCAACGCCGCCGGCTCGCGGTTCGACTTGGAGTGATCAGATCGAGCCTAGTGTCTTGATGAAGAACGAAACGACGTCGGCGTTAAAGCGTCGATGAAAAACTTCACGATCAAACCCATCGCCGCTCGCGCATATTTGCGGGGCAAGGCCCAGCAATTTTTCGCTGCACGGCGCCAGAAAATCGAAGTGCCCCGCCTTGGCGACAGCGTGATAGTCCGGTTCTTTTCTGAGTGAATTTCGAACGGCTTCAGCGTACCAGCGGGGCGGAAGCAGAACGTCATTTTCCGCGCCCCATAGTTGCACCGGTATGTCCACGCCGTTCAAGCCTCCTGCGCTGAACGTGAAACCGAGCGCCGGCGCTGCAATGACAGCCGCTCGGATTCGGCCATCTCGCATCTCAGGAGTGACAACCCTTGAAGCCTGCTCGAGTGGATCCTTGTTGGCCGCCAGGAGAGTGCACGCGAAATCCGAACGGTTCGCTTCGCAATGCTTCGGAATCAGATTCAGATCCGGCATTCCGCCGACACTGACGAGTGCCGTAAAAGCTCCGGCCGAATGACCGAAAATGCCTATGCGGTCGGGCGCCAGGCTTTCGCGGCCATTCCACGTGCCGAGCATGTAATCAATCACTCCGGTGACGTGTCTTGGTCGCGCCAGGATATCGACGGAGCGGCTTTGATCGGCATAGTTATCGCCGGGGTGAGTGACCGCAGCAACGACAAACCCCGCGTTTGCCAACGCCAAAGCAGTATCGTAGTGACTCAGCCCGAACCCTCCCGTCCCGTGCGAAAAGACGATGAGCGGCAGTCCTTTACCCTCGACGTCAGCACCGATAGCGACTTCTTGCGTAACCACGCCCGTATTTTGCTTTGCTACCGCAGCTGGGCTCGGATACCAGACGCTCACCCGAATCGGCACCCCATCTTGGCTCGGAAACTTCACGGATTGGAAGCCAGCGCCGATGGCGCCGGCGTGGGCGGCAGCGAGGAGCGCGGCGCCGATGATCGTCTGGATGAATCGCATGGTGTTTTCCGGTTGAGTGGCAATGGAGATCACTCTAGCGCTAACTAGCCGGCGCCGCGGCTTCGTGCGACGAGGCGGCAAGGAACGTCGCGAGTTGCGCCAGCACGGCGCGAAACGCTGCGCGGTCAGAAAATGCGCGCACACCATAGGGTTCAGCGGAGGAGCCAGATGATCAGATTGACGCTACCCGCCACCATGAGCGGTGCGCGCGATTCCGACGCCGTTGGATGGGTCGCCAGGAAAACTCGATTGCCCCCTTGCCTGCGCACGCGCTTGACAATAAAAGCGCCATAACCAGTGCGGGAGTACCGCAAAACACCAGCAGCCAGGACGCGCCGCGTGCCACTGGTTGCCACTGTTCGCCGCTGGTGGGGAAGGCTTCGACGGTCATGTACCAGAAAGGCAAGCTGGCCAGCAATGCGAAAATCGACACCGCTTTGCTTTTGCGTGGTCACGGAAACACGAGCCGTCCCAGCGGCAGTTCGCTGTCTAGGCAGTCATCGACAAGGAAGTAGAGCAGGCTGGAATGGTCAATGAAAACAAGGACAAAGGCGAGAATGAATGTCGTGAGAAAGACCAAAACTGACCCCGAGAAGTAGTGTCTTGTTGGCGTGGCCGCTTAGCGTGCCGGTCGCAGATGGGCGGCGAAAAACTCACCGACGCGCCGCTCATATTCTGCTGGCGCAAACGCGTGCAGGTCGACGTGCGCGGCGCCGTTGAGCAGCCACAGTTCCTTCGGCCCGGGCAGTGCGTCATAGATGCGGCACGTCTCCGCGGCCGGCGTGTGCAGGTCGACGGCGCCCGAAATCACCATCACGGGACTGTGCAGCGCTGCCGCCTGGTCGACCGGCCGCAATTGGCCGGGCGACACGCCCGCGCGCAGCGGCAGCTGCTGCACGAGCAGCGGCGCCAGCCAGCTGCCGGGCGCGCCCAGGCGCATGCGCAGCCGGTTCGCCACGGCGTCATCGATGGTCGGATACATCGATTCGAGCACCACTGCCGCCGGCGCTGGCTGCGGCGCCGACAGCACCAGCGAGGCCGCGCCCAGCGAGACGCCGATCACGCCGATGCGCTCTGCCGGAAACTGCTGCGCCAGGAAGGCCAGCGCGGCGCGCGCGCCTTCCTTCTCGTGCGCGCCGAACGTGATGCGGCTGCCGCTGCTCTCGCCGTGCGAGGGCAGGTCGAGCAGCAGCACCGTGTAGCCGGACCTGGCGAGGAAGCGGGCGCGCGACAGCATCTCGAGGCGACTCGCGCGCACCCCGTGCATCAGCAGCACCGCGCCGGCGCGCGCCCTGCCCGGCGCCAGCCAGCCGGCGACGTAGCCGGCCGGCGTGGCGATGCGCACGCTGGCCGCACGCAGGTCCGGCGGTGCGTCGCCGATCACGCCGGGCCACGGCGCGCTGAGTTTCTCGCCGATGGCCAGCAGCGCGGCCAGCGCCAGCAGCAGGTCGATCAGGCCGATGACGATCATGCGGCGCATGGGAGCAGGGTGCAGATCACCAGTTCGGGATGCGCATTGAGGCGCAGCGGGATGGTGCTGCAGCCGATCCCGCGGCTGACCACCATCGCGCCGTTCTGCGCGATCTCGAAGCGCCCGTGGTGGTACTGCCGGCACAGCGGCCCGTTCGGCACGATGATCGGCGCGCCGCCCGGCAGCGCGACCTGGCCGCCGTGGGTGTGGCCGGCCAGGGCCAGGTCGAACTGACGGCTGCCGGCGAACAGCAGGCCGTCCGGCGAATGGATCATCAGGACGCGCGTCTCTTCGGCGCCGGCGAAGGTCGCGGCCGCATCCGGCCGCCCGGTCCACGGGTCGTCCATGCCGCACAGCGACACCGAGTCGAACGGTGCCGCCAGGGCGGCGTTGCGGTTGACCAGCACTTCGACGCCGGCCGCCGTCAGCGTCGCGCGAATCAGCCTGTCGTCGGTCCACAGGTCGTGGTTGCCCATCACGGCGAACTTGCCCAGCGGCGGCTTGCATCGAGACAGTCCGTCGGCCAGCACCTCGGCATTGCGCGCGTGTCCCGACACGAAGTCGCCGCCCAGCAGCAGTACGTCGGGCTGCTCCAGCGCGATCCGGTCGAACAGCAGGGCGAAGAGGGCGGGTTCGGTGGTCGGCCCGGCGTGGAAGTCCGAGGCGAAGGCGATGCGCAGCGGGCGTTCGAGCGCGCGCCCGGCCGGCAGCGTGAGATTGTGGCGGGTGACGCCGAGTCGCCCGTGCAGGCCGCAGCGGTAACTCCAGCGCGCCAGGTGCCCGCCGCGCATGACGGAATCGAGCAGCACCTCGCTGAAGCGCCGCCAGCGATAGTTATGAGTGCCGCGCTGCTGCGTCACTCGTCAGGCCCTGTTCTAGCGCGACTTGACGAACGGCTTGCCGATCGCTTTCGGCGCCACCGATTTCGCCATCAGGCCGGCCAGCACGATCACCGTGACGACGTACGGGATCATCTGGATCAGCGAACCCGGGATGCGCCCGACCAGCGGCAGGTCGACGCCTTCCATCTGGATCTGCACCGCCGAGAAGAAGCCGAACATGATGCAGCCGAGCGCCGTGTACAGCGGGCGCCAGTTGCCGAACACCAGCGCCGTCAGCGCAAGGTAGCCGGCGCCGGCCGACATGTCGCGCAGGAAGAAGCCGCTTTGCACAATCGCCAGGTAGGCGCCCGAGAAGGAGCACAGCACGCCGGCGATCAGCATCGCCATGTAGCGCGTCGCCTCGACGTTGACGCCGGCGGCATCGGCCGCGTGCGGGTTCTCGCCGCAGGCGCGCAGGCGCAGGCCGAAGCGGCTGTGGTACACCACCCAGTGCACCACCGGCACCAGCGCGAACGCCAGGTACACCAGCACCGAATGGCCGCCGATGACGTGGCCGTAGAACCAGCCGAGGAAGGGGATGCCTTCCAGTGCGGCGGTGCCCGGCAGGACGATGTCGAACAGGCGCGCCTGGCCGAGGTCCGGCGTGCGTCCGCCCTGCTGGTAGAAGAACTGCGCCAGCACGAACGTCAGGCCGCTCATGGCGATGTTGATGGCGATGCCGCCGACCAGCTGGTTGCCTTTTTGCGTGATGCTGACGTAACCCTGCAGCAGCGCCAGGGCGGCCGACACGGCGACGCCGGCGGAGACGCCATACCACGGATTCTGCGTGGTGTACGCGACCGCCGCCGAAGCGAACGCGCTGGCCAGGATCTTGCCCTCGAGCGCGAGATCGATCACGCCGCTGCGTTCGGCGAACAGGCCCGCCATCGCGGCGAACATCAGTACCGGCGCATTGCGGATGGTCGACACCAGGATGCTGGCTAAGTTAAGTTCTTCCATGGCTTATCCTTTTGCCGGCACGGGCGTGGCGCGCAGGTTGATCAACTTCAGGATCGCTGGAGCGTAGAAGTTCTCCATGGCGCCGCAGAACAGGATGATCAGGCCCTGGATGAAAATGAAGGTCTCTTGCGGAATGTTCGGCTTTTCCAGCGACAGGTCGAAGCCGCCCTGGATCAGCGCGCCGAACAGCACCGCCGACAAAAAGATGCCGACCGGGTGCTGGCGCCCCATCAGCGCGATGGCGATGCCGACGAAGCCGGCGCCGGCCGGGAAGTTCAGCGACAGGTAGTGGGTCGAGCCCATCACGGAGTTGACCGCGGCCAGGCCCGCCAGCGCGCCCGAGATCAGCATCGCGACGATGATCATGCGGCTGATCGACACGCCGGCGTAGTGCGCGGCGTGCTGATTGAGGCCGGTGGCGCGCAGCTGGTAGCCCCACGACGAGCGCCACACCATCACGCCGTAGATGACCAGCGCGACGATCGCCAGCAGGAAGCTGACGTTGAGCGGGGTGTCGCCGAGAATCGGGAACCACTGGTTCAGGCGCGGCATTTCGCCGGCGGCGGCGAACACGCGGCTGGCCGGATTCTGCTGGCCTTCCGGGATCAGGTACTTGACGATGATGAAGTTCATCAGGCTGGCGGCGATGAAGTTGAACATGATGGTCGTGACCACCACGTGGCTGCCGCGCTTGGCCTGCAGGTAGCCGGGAATGAACGCCCACAAGGCGCCGAACAGCGCCGCGCCGAGCATCGCCGCCGGGATCAAGAGCCACGCCGGCAGCGACGCGTCCAGCGCCAGCATGGCGATCGTCAGGCCCAGGCCGCCGAGGTACATCTGGCCTTCGCTGCCGATGTTGAACAGGCCCGCCTTCATCGCGATCGACACCGACAGGCCGGTGAAGATGAAGGTCGAGGCATAGAACAGCGTGTACGACAGCCCTTCCGGATTGATGATCGCGCTGTTGATCAGGATGCCCAGCGATTCGGTCGGGCTTTCGCCGAGCAGGTGGATCACCAGCGCGGCGACCAGCAGCGCCGATATGAGGTTCAGCAGGGGCAGGGCGACCGCGGTGGCCCAGCGGGGGAGTTCGGTCTTTTTCATGATGTGTGCATCCCGCCCATCAGCAGGCCGATGCGGGTGGTGTCAAATTCTTCGATGTTCAATTCGCCGGTGATGCGCCCGCCGGACATGACGATGATGCGGTCGGCCAGCGCCCGCACTTCCTCCAGCTCGACCGACACCAGCAGGATCGCCACGCCCTCGTCGCGCATTTTCAGCAGCTGCGTGTGGATGCTCTCGATGGTGCCGATGTCGACGCCGCGGGTCGGCTGGCCGACCAGCATCAGCTTCGGCGCCGCCGAAACTTCGCGCGCTATCACCACCTTCTGCTGGTTGCCGCCCGAGAGCAGGCCGATGCGCACGTCCGGGTCCGATGGCCGCACGTCGAACGCGGTGAGCAGGTGCGCGCAGCGCCTGGCGATTGCCGCGAAGTCGAACAGGCCCCAGCGGTTCTTGACCCGGTCCTGGTAGCCGAACACGGTGTTCTGCATGACCGAGAAATCCTTGATCACGCCGTCGCGCAGGCGGTCTTCCGGGATGTGGCCGATGCCGAGCTTGCGGAAGGTGGCCGGCAGGCCGTCGGCGTCGTGGCGGCCGGCGAACGGCAGCGGCTTGCCGAGCACTTCGACCTTGCCGCCGCTGGGCAGGCGCATGCCTGACAGGATTTCCAGCAGTTCGCTCTGGCCGTTGCCCGAGACTCCTGCAATCGCGACGATCTCGCCGGCGCGCAGCGTGAAATCGATGTCGGCCAGCAGGCGCACGCCGGCGGCGTCGTTCAGCTGCAGCTGCTCGACCTTGAGCACCGGCGCGCCCGGCTTGAACGGCGCGCGCGGCAGCTCGCTCTGGATCGGGCGGCCGACCATCATGTTGGCCAGTTCTTCTTTCGAGGTGCCGGCGGTGGCGACGGCGCCGACCACGCGCCCGGCGCGCATCACCGTCACCTGGTCGGTGATCTCCATGATTTCGCCCAGCTTGTGGGTGATCAGGATGATGGTTTTTCCCTGCTCCTTGAATAGGCGCAGGATCTCGAACAGCGACGCCGTTTCCTGCGCCGTCAGCACTGCGGTTGGCTCGTCGAGGATCAGGATGTTGGCGCTGCGGTAGATCTGCTTGAGGATCTCGACGCGCTGCTGGGCGCCGACCGACAGGTCGGCGATGACGGCCAGCGGATCGACGTCGAGGCGGTAGCGCTTGCAGATTTCGCGCAGCTTCGCTTCGGCCTCGAGCCGCTTGGCGGCGAGGCGGAACGAGCCTTCGGTGCCGAGCATGACGTTGTCGAGCACGGTCATGTTCTCGACCAGCATGAAGTGCTGGTGCACCATGCCGATGCCGAGCGCGATCGCTTCGTGGCTGGTGCGGATGTTCTGCGCCGCGCCGTCGATCAGTACCTGCCCGCTGTCGGCATTGTAGTAGCCGTACAGGATGCTCATGAGGGTCGACTTGCCGGCGCCGTTCTCGCCGATCACGCCGTGGATCGAGCCCTTGGCGATGGCGAAGCTGACGTCGGCGTTCGCCTGCACCGGGCCGAAGGCCTTGCATATGTTGCGAAATTCTACGGCTGGCTGCATAGCGAATCAGTAGTGAGGGTGGAAGCATTCAAAAGCGCGCCGGACCGGAAAAAACCGGTGCGGCGCGCTCTCAGGTGGTGCTGTGAAAATCAGACCGGGCAGCTGCTGCCGGCACGGTAGTCGATGACTTTGATCTTGCCGCTGATGATGGCGGCCTTCGCTTCATTGACCTTCTTCTCGATCTCCGGCGAGACGACCTTGCGGTTGTCCTTGTCGAGCGCCCAATCGACGCCGCCTTCTTTCAGGCCGCGGTAAGTCACGCCCGGTTTCCAGGTGCCGTTCTTGACTGCCATGAAGGAGTCGTAGACGGCGCCGTCGACGCGCTTGACCATCGACGTGAGCATGGTCCCCGGATGCATGTAGTTCTGGTTCGAGTCGACGCCGATCGCCAGCTTGCCTTTTTCCTTGGCCGTCTGCAGGGTGCCCATGCCGCTGCCGCCGGCCACCGCGAACACCACGTCGACGCCGCGGTCGAACTGCGCGCGCGCCAGTTCGCCGCCCTTGGCCGGATCGTTCCACGCCGCGCTGGTGGTGCCCACCATATTCTGCAGCACTTCGACTTTGGCGTTGTTCGCTTTCGCGCCCTGGCTGTAGCCGCAGGCGAAGGCGCGGATCAGCGGGATATCCATGCCGCCGACGAAGCCGAGCTTTTTCGATTTCGATGCCATCGACGCGGCCACGCCGACCAGGTAGGAGCCTTCCTCTTCGCGGAACAGGATCGAGTTGACGTTGTTACCCTTGGCGACAGCGTCGATCAGCACGAACTTCACGTTCGGGAATTCGGCCGCAACTTTCTGCACTGCCTGGGTCTGCGAGAAGCCGACTGCCGCGATCAGGTCGAGCTTCTTGCGCGCGAGGCCGCGCAGCACCTGCTCGGCCTGCGTATCGCTGCTCGCCTGCGCTTCGATGTAGCCGATCTTGGTCTCGGCCTTGAAGCGGTTGGCGCCTTCGAACGCGGACTGGTTGAAGGACTTGTCGAATTTGCCGCCGGCGTCGTACACGATGCCCAGTTTCGGGTCGGCTGCGGATGCGCTTGTGGCGACGAGCAGTGCCGCGATCGAGATGCTGAGTTGCTTAAATTTCATGAAGGCTCCTGGAATATCGATATTGTACCCGGCGCAACGAGTGCGTTGGGAACGACTGTGTAGCTTAATAGTAACTAAACAGGCAAAGCCAGCAATTCCGTGCATGCCCAGCCCGCATAGTGTCAGGTCTGGGCACAACATGTCGTTACCGATTGTATCGAGATCGATTCTCGGGGAGCAAGGCTGCCGCTGCAGAACTATGCATCATCGACAATATGTATGGCAAATACGTTTTAACTTCCCGATTTATACATTTCCCATATAAATTCCAAAACCGGGGTCAGACCCAGTTTTAGGACGGCAGCAATTCCAAAACCGGGGTCAGACCCAGTTTTGGAGCTATAAGCTTACCTATGAGTCGTCATTCCCGCGAAGGCGGGAATCGCTACCACCTCCGCGCAAACACGGCAGCGTTTCGCGTACGCCAGCTACCCGGCGTCCTACTCCGCGGCGGCCGGATTGAGGATATTCAGGAACGCGCGCACCACCGGCGCATCGTCCTGGGTCGTGTACGCGATGTACAGATTGGCCGACGGCGGGTCCGTCTTGATCGGCAAGAAGATCACACCTGGCCAGCCGATCCGGCTGGTCGTCTCCGGCATCAGCGCCACGCCCAGCCCCGCGCCGACCATCGCCAGCAGCGTCTGCGGCTCGGTCGCCTCCTGGAAGATCGTTGGCTGAAAGCCTGCTTCGACGCAGCACTGGATCAGGTAGCGCGGGAACGCCGACTTGTCGAGCGCCAGCGTCAGCATCGGCTGGTCGGCCAGTTCGATCAGCTCCACGTGCCCCTTGCTGGCCAGCGGATTGTGCTCGTTCACCGCCACGCAGACGTTCTCGCGGAAGCACAGCTCCTGGCGCAGGTTGTCGTGCTTGAGTTCTTCCTCATTGAGCTTGGGCTCGCGCCAGAAGCCGACGTCGATCTGCTTGGCGCGCAGCGCCTCGTACTGCACGTTCGGCCCCGATTCGTGCAGCGTCCACGTCACGCGCGGATACTTGGTCTGGAATTCTTCCAGCAGGCTGGGGATCGGCCCCCACATCGCCGAACCGACGATGCCCACGCGCAGGCGTCCCACTTCACCGCGGTCGATCTGGCGGATCGTGTCGATCGTCATGCGCATCTTCGCCAGCAGATCCGACGCCTCCGCCATCAGCGCCTTGCCGGCCACCGTCAGTTCGAACGTGCGGGTGGTCCGCGCGAACAGCTTGACCCCAAGCTCCGCCTCGAGCTTCATGATCTGCTGCGACAGCGGCGGCTGCGAGATGTGCAGCCGCTCGGCGGCGCGGCTGAAGCTCTTTTCTTCGGCAACCGCAAGGAAGTACTTCAGCTGTTTCAGGTCGATGGACATGGCGCCCTTTTTTAGCGGTTCAGGTCAGACCGGCTGGGTGCCGGGAAAATCGTGCAGCGCCAGTGCCAGCCGCGCGCCCACCACCGCATTGTGCTTGACCAGCGCGATGTTGGTGGCCAGGCTGCGTCCTTCCGTCAGCTCCTTGATGCGCCCTAACAGAAACGGTGTCACCGCCTTGCCCGTCACCCCGCGCTGGTCCGCCTCCATCAGCGCCTGCGCCGTGATCCGGTCGATCTCATCTTTTTGCATCGCCGCGTCGGCCGGCACCGGATTACTCACCACCACGCCGCCGCGCAAGCCCAGCGCCCACTTGGTGTGGATGAAGGCCGCCTGTTCGAGCGGGGTGTCGAGCTGGAAGTCGGCATTAAAGCCGCTGTCGCGCGTAAAGAACGCGGGAAAGCCGGCCTGGCCCACACCGATCACCGGCACGCCGTGCGTCTCCAGGTATTCGAGCGTGAGGCCGATGTCGAGGATCGACTTCACGCCCGCGCACACCACCGCCACGTTGGTCTGCGCCAGTTCCTGCAGGTCGGCCGAGATGTCGAAACTGGTCTCGGCGCCGCGGTGCACGCCGCCGATGCCGCCGGTGACAAATACCGCAATGCCGGCCAGCTGCGCGCAGATCATCGTCGCCGCCACCGTGGTCGCGCCCAGGCGCTTCTGCGCGACGACGAACGGCAGATCGCGTCGGCTCACCTTCATCGCATCCGGCGAAGTGCCGAGCAGCTCGAGCTGCTCGTCGGACAAGCCGATGCAGATTTTGCCGTCCATGATGGCGATCGTCGCCGGCACGGCGCCGGCGTCGCGGATGATCTGCTCGACTTCGCGCGCCATCGTCACGTTCTGCGGGTACGGCATGCCGTGCGAGATGATGGTCGATTCGAGCGCGACGACCGGGGTGCCGGCCGCGCGGGCGGCGGCCACTTCTGGTGAAAACAAGAGAAACTGCTGCATGGTCATTCCTGGTAAAGAGCGTTAAATGGTTGCGGCGCCTCGGCGGCGCCGGCGTCGAGCAGGCTGCCGGCATCGAGAGTAGGGCAGACGGTCTGGTTGCACGCCAGCGTCATGGCCGACAGCTTCAGGCCGCGCCGGCACGCCAGTTCAAGGTCGTCGTCGCCCTGGTACAGCGACCAGCAGACCGCTGCCGCGAAAGCGTCGCCGGCGCCGGTGACGTCGACGATGTGCGCCGGCTCCGCCGCCAGGTGCCTGATGCCGCCGCCGCTGGTAAAGCAAACGCCGCCGCCGCCGCGCGTGACGATGACGTCGCGCGCGCCTTGCGCCTGCAGCGCCGCGCAGGCCCCTGCCAGCGCGCTGTCGCTGTCGACCGGGGCGCCGGCGCGCGCGGCCAGTTCGCCTTCGTTGAGAATCAGCAGCCGCAGGCCGTGCAGGTCCTGCGGCAATCGCGCCATCTTCGGCTGCGACACCGCCACCAGCACCAGCATCGCATCGTCGCCGCGCGCCTCGGCCAGCAAGGCCGCCACCGTGTCGGCCGGCAGATTCAGGTCTGCCACCGTCAACGCCGCTGCGGCGCGCCGCCGGCCGGCCATCAAGGCCGGCGTCAGTGCGTCGTACAGCGCCATGTCGGCCAGCGCGACGACCATCTCGCCCGCCGCGTCGAGCACCGCGGTGTAGGTGCCGCTGCAGGCGCCGGCCACTTTCACCGCGCCGCTGGTGTCGATGCCTGTCGCTTCGGCATCGGCCAGCAGCGCGCGTCCGGACGCGTCGTCGCCAATTGCCGTCGTCAGGCTCACCGGCGCGCCAAGGCGCGCCAGGTTCTCGGCGATATTGCGGGCCACGCCGCCGAACGATTCGTGCTGGCGCGCCGGATTCGACGTGCCCATGACGAGCGGCGCCTCCGGCCGCAGCTTGCGGTCGATGTTGGCCGCGCCGATACAGGCAATCGGGCGCGCGCCCGGCAGCACGTACGCCCGCCCGAGCAGGCGCCGATCGCGGATCAGCCCCGCGATGTGCCCGGCCACGGCAGAACGCGACAGGCGCAACTGATCGGCCAGCTCCTGCTGGGAGATGAAGGGGTTCGCACGAATTAATTCGTACAGCTGATCTTTCTTTGGAAGATCGTTCACATTTTCGCCATTAACAAACAATTGTTCATAAGAATAAACAAATGTTCATTCACTGTCAATCGCTCGTCACGTTAGCTCTTGCGGGCCAAACCGCGAAGCGCGAGCGAGAACACCTTAATTTATACGATCTTAATATAAATAATGAAGAAAATGGGTATTTGCAATACATATCCCGATTGATGCATAGTTATAATACTAGGCTGCCCGGTTCGCCTCGCACGCGCGCCACCGCCGTTCCATCCAGATTTCACCTCATCCTCACCCAACAAGGAAAACCGCATGTCCAATAACACGCCATTCGAAGCCGCCGACCTGATCCGCGCGCGCAAGCCAGGTTTTGCGCCCCGCGTGGCGCTGATCCTCGGTTCCGGCCTGGGCGTGTTGGCCGAACAGATGACCGGCGCAGTGTCGATCGGCTTCGACGAACTGCCGGGCTTCCCGATCAGCACCGTGCACGGCCACGCCGGCGAACTGGTACTGGGCACCCTGGCTGGCGTCGAAGTGGTGTGCATGAAGGGCCGTGGCCACTTCTACGAAGGCTACGGCATGGGCGTGATGACTTCCGCCGTGCGCACCCTCAAGCTGCTCGGCTGCGAGATGCTGTTCGTGACCAACGCGGCCGGCTCGCTGCGCCCTGATGTCGATGCTGGCAGCCTGGTCGCCCTGACCGACCATATCAACCTGCTGCCTGGTACCCCGATGATCGGCCCCAACGACGACCGTTTCGGCCCGCGCTTCTTCAGCATGGCCAACGCCTACGACAGCGGCATCCGCGACCTGGTCAAGGACACCGCGGCCGCCAACGGCATCACGCTGCACGAAGGCGTGTTCGTCGCCTACCCGGGCCCGAACTTCGAAACCGCCGCCGAGATCCGCATGATGGCCAAGCTGGGCGCCGACGTCGTCGGCATGTCGGTGGTGCCGGAAGTGATCTCGGCGCGTCACTGCGGCCTGAAGGTCACCGGCGTCTCCGTCATCACCAACCTGGCCGAAGGCATGTCGCCGTTCCCGCTGTCGCACGAGCAGACCCTGAAGTACGCCGCCATCGGCGCCAAGGACCTGGTCACGCTGATCCTGGCCTTCCTCGCCGGCGTCGCCGAAACCGCGCGCGCCGAAGCCTGAGCCCCCACAACTTTAGCGAGCCAAAATCATGTCCCGTGCATTCATCCTTTTGCTTGATTCCTTCGGCCTCGGCGCCGCGCCCGACGCCGCAGCGTTCGGCGATGCCGGCGCCAACACCTTCGGTCACATTGCCAGCTGGGCCGCCGACGGCGGCAAGCCGATGTCGCTGCCGAACCTCGAGCGCCTCGGCCTCGCCGCCGCCGCCCACAAGGCCAGTGGCGAGTGGGCGCCAGGCTTTGCCATGCGCGACGGCTTCACCGGCGCATACGGCGCCGCGAGCGAGCGCTCGACCGGCAAGGACACCCAGAGCGGCCACTGGGAAATCGCCGGCGTGCCGGTGCTGTTCGACTGGGGCTACTTCCCGCGCGACGTGCCGTCGATCCCCGCCGCGGTGACCGACAAGCTGATGGAGATCACCGGCGTTCCGGGTTTTCTGGGTAACTGCCACGCCTCCGGCACCGAAATCATCAACAAGCACGGCGACGAGCATGTCGCCACCGGCAAGGTGATTCTCTATACCTCGGGCGACTCGGTGATGCAGATCGCCGCGCATGAAGAACACTTCGGCCTCGAGCGCCTGTACGCCATGTGCGAAGCGGCGTTCGAACTGGTCAAGCCGTACAACATCGGCCGCGTCATCGCGCGTCCCTTCCTCGGCGAGAACGGCAACTACCGCCGCACCAGCAACCGCCACGACTACGCCGTGCCGCCCCCAAGCGCGACGCTGCTCGATCACGTCAAGTACGCCGGCGGTGAAGTCATCGCCCTCGGCAAGATCAGCGACATCTTTGCCACGCAAGGCGTCTCGCGCGTGGTCAAGGGCGTCGACAACATGGCGCTGTTCGACGCGCTGCTCAAAGTCGAAGAAGAAGCCGGCGACAAGTCGCTCACGTTCGTCAACTTCGTCGACTTCGACCAGGCCTTCGGCCACCGCCGCGACATCGCCGGCTACTCCAACGCGCTGCACCAACTTGATGAACGCCTGCCCGAATTCATGGTCAAACTGAAGGAGGGCGACCTGGTTGTGATCACCGCCGATCATGGCTGCGACCCAAGCTGGCCGGGGTCCGACCACACGCGCGAACACATCCCGATGATCTTCTTCGGACCGGGCGTCGCGCCGCGCGCGCTGCCGATTTCCGAAACCTTCTCCGACATCGGCGCCACCTTGGCCAAACACCTGGGCATCAAACCTCTCTCCAACGGAACACCTCTGCTATGACCCAACCTACCGCATTCAAACGCAATGAAGCCTCCGGCCTCGATCTGGGCTGGGTCAACCAGATCAAGGTCAACCGCAATGCCGCCGACCGCCGCGCCGCCAGCCTGGCGAACCGCCGCACGGTAAAGAAGGAATACCAGGCCGCCTGGCTGGTCCAGGCGATCAAGTGCATTGACCTGACCACCCTCGGCGGCGACGATACGCCAGGCCGCGTCGAGCGCCTGTGCATGAAGGCGATGCGCCCGCTGCGCTCGGACCTGATGGAAGCGCTCGGCCTGACCACGCTGTCGACCGGCGCCGTCTGCGTCTACCACGAGATGATCGCCCCTGCCGGCAAGATCCTGCAAGGCCGCCTGCCGATCGCCGCGGTATCGACCGCGTTCCCGGCCGGCCTGGCCAGCATGGAAACCAAGGTGCGCGAGATCGAACTGTCGGTTGCCGCCGGCGCCACCGAGATCGACATCGTCATCACGCGCCAGCATGTCCTCAACGGTAACTGGCAGGCGCTGTACGACGAGATGGTTGCTTATCGCCAGGCCTGCGGCGACGCCCACGTCAAGGCCATTCTCGCCACCGGCGACCTGACCACGCTGGAAAACGTCGCCAAGGCGTCGTGGGTCTGCATGATGGCCGGCTCCGACTTCATCAAGACCTCGACCGGCAAGG
>JAZKFW010000006.1:0-68115 GCA_040386255.1 Pseudomonadota bacterium | reverse complement strand
CCGGTGCCGGTGGCGATGGCCTTCATCGTCGGCGGCCTGATCATCCTGTGGGTCGAGAACCGCAACCGCAATCGACCGGAAAAACCGCGCGTCGATTCGGTCGACGACATGACCCTGCTCGATGCCTTCAAGGTCGGCTGCGCCCAGGCGTTTGCGCTGATCCCCGGCACCAGCCGCTCGGGCGCCACCATCATCGGCGGCATGCTGTTCGGCCTCTCGCGCAAGGCCTCCACCGAGTTCTCGTTCTTCCTCGCGATCCCGACCCTGCTGGCCGCCACCGTCTACTCGGTGTACAAGGAGCGCGCGCTGCTGTCGGTGGCCGACCTGCCGCTGTTCGGCCTCGGCGGCCTGTCCGCCTTCATCTCGGCGTTCCTGTGCGTGCGCTGGCTGCTGCGCTATATCAGTTCGCACGACTTCACCATCTTCGCCTGGTACCGCATCGTGTTCGGCATCGTCATCCTCGCCACCGCCCATTACGAGTGGGTAAAGTGGGTCGACTGATCGCATGAGTACCGACCTCGCCGCGCGCGCCCTCGAACAGCTGCAAACCGTGTTCGGCTACCCGGCCTTCCGCGGGCAGCAGGGCGACATCGTCGAACACGTCGCCGGCGGCGGCGACGCGCTGGTGCTGATGCCGACCGGGGGCGGCAAGTCGCTGTGCTACCAGATCCCGGCGCTGTTGCGCGACGGCGTCGGCGTCGTGGTGTCGCCGCTGATCGCGCTGATGCAGGACCAGGTCGACGCGCTGGCCGAAGTCGGCGTGCGCGCCGCCTTCCTCAATTCGACCCAGACGTACGAAGAGTCGATGCGCATCGAGCGGCTGGTGCGCACCGGCGAGATCGACCTGGTGTACGTCGCGCCCGAGCGCCTGATGACGCAGCGCTGCCTCGACCTGTTCGAAGCGGCCAACATCGCGCTGTTCGCCATCGACGAGGCGCATTGCGTGTCGCAGTGGGGCCACGACTTCCGGCCCGAATACATCAAGCTGTCGATCCTGCACGAGCGCTTCCCGTCGGTGCCGCGCATCGCGCTCACCGCCACCGCCGACCACCAGACCCGCGCCGAAATCGCGCTGCGCCTGCAGCTCGAGGACGCGCGCCAGTTCGTCTCCTCGTTCGACCGCCCCAACATCCGCTACCAGATCGTCGAGAAGGCCAACGGCCGCAACCAGCTGCTCGAATTCATCACCACCGAGCATGGCGGCGACGCCGGCATCGTCTACTGCCTGTCGCGCAAGAAGGTCGAGGAGACCGCCGAATTCCTCAACCAGAACGGCATCCGCGCGCTGCCTTATCACGCCGGCATGGAGTACGAGAAGCGCAGCGCCAACCAGTCGCGCTTCCTGCGCGAGGAAAGCATCGTCATGGTCGCCACCATCGCCTTCGGCATGGGCATCGACAAGCCGGACGTGCGCTTCGTCTGCCACCTCGACCTCCCCAAGAGCATCGAAGGCTACTACCAGGAGACCGGCCGCGCCGGCCGCGACGGCCTGCCGGCCAGCGCCTGGATGGCGTACGGGCTGCAGGACGTGGTGCAGCAGCGCCGCATGATCGACGAATCGCAGGCCGACGAAACGTTCAAGCGGGTGCTCGGCGTCAAGCTCGACGCCATGCTCGGCCTGTGCGAAACCCTCAGCTGCCGCCGTACCCGCCTGCTCGAATACTTCGGCGAGCGCTCCACCCCGTGCGGCAATTGCGATACCTGCCTGATTCCGCCGGTGTCGTTCGACGGCACCGTGCCGGTGCAAAAACTGCTGTCGGCGATCTACCGGGTCGACCAGCGCTTCGCCGCCGGCCACGTCATCGACGTGCTGCGCGGCGCCTCGTCCGAGCGCATCACCCAGTGGCACCACGATTCGCTGTCGGTGTACGGCATCGGCAGCGAGCGCAGCGAGGCCGAATGGCGCGCCATCCTTCGCCAGGCCATCGCGCTCGGCCTGGTGACGGTCGACCACGAGGTCTACAGCTCGCTCAAGCTGACCGACGCCGCGCGCCCGGTCCTCAAGGGCGGCCAGAAAGTGCAGCTGCGCCAGTACCAGAAACCGGTCAAGCCGAAGCGCACCAGTTCGAGTTCGAAGGCCCACGTCGAACTGGACCTGTCGAAGTCGGAGCAGGCGATCTTCGAGAAGCTGCGCTGGTGGCGGGTCGAGACCGCGCGCGCGCACGGCGTGCCGGCGTACGTGATCTTCGTCGACGCCACGCTGCGCGAGATCGCCAAGGTCAAGCCGACGTCGCTGCAGGACCTGCGCGGCGTCTCCGGCGTCGGCGAGAAGAAGCTGGTCTCGTATGGCGACGAGATCGTCGCCCTGATCAGCGAGATGCTCTAACGGCTCCTTGCTACACTAACTTCAAAACCGTCATCCTCGCGCAAGCGGGAATTCAAAACCCGTATCCATCAATCCCTGAACAGATGCGCGAACGTGCGGCTGACCGGCAGCTTCTCGTCGCTCCCGCGCAGCAGCACCTCCAGCCGCTCCGCATCGACCCTCTCCGCCGCCACGATCGCATTCACATTGACCATCGTCCCGCGGTGAATCTGCCAGAACCGCGCCGGATCGAGCCCGCTGAGCAGGTCCTTCAGCGGAATGCGCACCAGCGCCTCCGAATCGGCCGTCACCACCCGCGTGTACTTCGTATCCGACTGAAAGAACAACACCTGGTCGACATCGATCAGGCGGATCTGCTTGCCCACGCTCGCCTTGATCCACTTCATGTGCTCGCGCGGCGCGCCAGGCAGCGCCGCCTTCAGGTGGCGCACGATGTCCGACAGGTCCGCCGGCCGCGCGCTGAGCTTTTCCCTGATGCGCGCCACCGCCCGGGCCAGCCGGTCCGCCTCCACCGGTTTGAGCAGGTAATCGACCGCGCCGGCATCGAACGCATCGACCGCGTACTGGTCATACGCGGTGACGAACACGATGTGCGCCAGCTTGCCGATGCGCTCCGCCACCTCCAGCCCGGACAACCCCGGCATGCGGATGTCGAGGAATACCACCTCAGGTTCATGTTCGAGAAACCCGTCCCACGCATCGTTGCCGTTTTCCGCCACCAGCACCACATCGGCCTCCGGCCAGGTAGTATCGAGCATCGCCAGCAGGCGTTCGCGCATCAGCGGCTCGTCTTCCGCAATCAGTACTCTTGTCATTTGATTTCCCCGGTCGGCACGACGATGTCGGCAATGGCGCCCTGCTCGGCGTCGCGCAGCGTCAGGCTGGCGGCGTCACCGTACGCCAGCTGCAGCCGGCGCCGCACGTTCTCGAGGCCCATGCCGTCGCCCGGCTGCGCGCTCAGTCCGACGCCGCCGTCCTCCACCCGTATCAGCGCCGCGCCGTCCTGCCGCACAGCGCTTACGGCCACGGCGCCGCCGCGCAGCGAAGGCTCGATGCCGTGCTTGATCGAGTTTTCCACCAGCGTCAGCACCAGCATGCCCGGCATGTGCAACTGCGCCAGTTCATCCGGCAGCTCGAGCGTGAAGCGCAGCCGCTCGCCGAGCCGCGCTTTCATCACCTGGAGGTAGGCCTCGACCAGGGCGAATTCCTGCCGCAAGGTGACCTGCTCGCTGCGCATCTCGGCCAGGCTGGCGCGCAGGAAGGTGATCAGGTTGGCCGTCAGTTCGGCGGCGCGCGGGGCGCCCTGCTCGGCCAGCTGCTGCACCGCGCCCAGCGTGTTGAAAAGGAAGTGCGGTTCGATCTGCGCCCGCAGCAGCAACAGCTGAGACTCGGACAGCTCGCGCGCCAGGCGCTCGCGCTCGGCCTCGTGCTGCAATTGCGTTGTCAGCGTCGCGTACTGGCGGTTTCGCAAGGTACCGACGATCACTAGCGGCAGCAGCACGATCAGTATGCCAAGCCCGAACCCATAGGCGTACGCGCCGGCGGGAAGCCCGCGCAGGATCTCGTCGATCGTCCTTCCCGTCGCCAGGCTGAATGCGGCAACGCACACAACCCCGGTTGTCACGCTCGTGGCGAAGCGCAGCAGGACCTTGCGCTTTTTATCGACCAGCCAGCGATAGTTGAACCAGGCCGCTGTCGTCGCCCAAACGAGCGCAAATCCCAGCAGGTTGGCCATGATGATCCCCCTGCCCCACCCGTAGTTCGGCAACACGAGATGCGCCGCCGCGCCGAGCAGGGTAAACAGGAACATCAGCTTGGCGAGGGCGGCCAGCAGGCGCGCGCCGCGGTACTTCATCGAGAATTCACGCAACTGCTGGCGTTCGATCGGCGACATGCGCGCCAGCTTGTTGGCGACCGACCTGCGGTAGCCGGCCGGCGCCTGGGCCGCAAGGCTCGGGTCTCGCAGGACCTCGATCTGCTCGTCCTCCCAATCGCGGTACCATTTGTAAATACTGCGAACCATGATTTCCTCCTCAGAGCCGTTAATGTAAAGCACACACGGAGTCTAAGGAAGCGGCGCCGCTGCAGGAAGCGGGAAACGACGAACGACGGCGCCGGTGGGACGAACTACGATTACCGCTTCGTAAATACCAGGTCCCAGACGCCGTGACCGAGCTTGATGCCGCGGTTTTCGAACTTGGTCAGCGGACGGTAGGCCGGCTGCGGCGCGTAGCCCTCGGCCGTATTCTGCAGCAGCGGCTCGCTGCCCAGCACCTCGAGCATCTGCACCGCGTAGTCTTCCCAGTCGGTGGCGCAGTGCAGGTAACCGCCCGGCGCCAGCTTCTCTGCCAGCAGCTTGACGAAAGGCGTCTGCAGCAGGCGGCGCTTGTTATGGCGCGCCTTGTGCCAAGGGTCAGGGAAGAACACGTGCACGCCGGCCAGCGACGCATCCGGGATCATCTGGTTCAGCACTTCGACCGCATCGTGCTGGATCAGGCGCAGGTTGGCGATGTCCTGCTCGCCGATCTGCTTGAGCAGGCTGCCCACGCCCGGCGTGTGCACCTCGACGCCGATGAAGTCCTTCTCCGGCATGCCCTTGGCGATGTGCGCGGTGGTGTCGCCCATGCCGAAGCCGATCTCCAGGATCACCGGCGCCTTGCGGCCGAACGCCTGCTCGAAGTCGAGCGGCGCCTTGGCATACTCGATCAGGAACTTCGGCCCCAGTTCCTCCAGCGCGCGCGCCTGCGCGATCGACAGCCGGCCGGCACGGGTGACGAAGCTGCGGATGCGGTGCTCGCTGGGGTCGTACAGCATCGGGCGGCCGCTGCCGCTTGGAGGAGTATCTGAAGACATGGGAGGCGATGAGGGAGAATTAGGATCGGGCGACATTATATCGCACCGACTTTAGACCGAATGGGAACGATTGCTGCCCGGCTCAGTCTAATTGTTATGGAAGATACGCGTATCGATCGGTTGGCAGTGCGGCTCGACGAACTCGCCGCAGAAATGCGCCGTAGCTTGTCGGGCATTGATACACGACTGTGCAAAATTGAAGCTCGTGTTGAACAATGCGCGACGAAAGTCGAAGTTGGCGAGCTGCGCTCGGCGATGTACAAGATGAGCTCAGTATTAAAGACCTGGATGCTGGCTACGATGGTGACGATCATCGCCACTTCCCTCGCCGCCACGTTTGGTCTGCATCACTGGGGCTCGTAGATTACGCCGCAACACTCAGCGCGGCGCTCAACTGGTCCAACGTGAACGGTTTAGGCAGCACCCGCGCGGCAAAACCCTGCGGCTCGATGCTGCGGCCGGACGCGAACACCACCCGCAGTTCCTTGTACTGGTGCACCGCCTGGCGCGCCAGGTCGATGCCGGACATGCCCGGCAGCGTCACATCGGTGAGGAGGATGTCGCCATCATGCAGCGCAGCGAGCACGCCGTCGGCCGAGCCGAAGCAGACCGGGTCGTAATCGAGGATCAGCAGCAGTTCGCGCAGCATGTCGCGGGCGTCGTCGTTGTCTTCGACGACGACGATACGCTGGCGCCGCGGCGCCGCGGCGCGCCGGGCGTCGCCGGCCGCATCGAGCACCTGGCGCACCTTGACGGCGAGGTCGCTGCGCCGGTAGGGCTTGCTGAGCAGCTCCACGCCTTCATCGAGCCGGCCCGCATGCACGATCGCGTTCTGCGTATAGCCCGACGTGAACAGCACCGCGATCCCCGGCAGCAGGCGCCGCGCATGGCGCGCCAATTCCGGACTGCGCAGCGTGCCCGGCATGACGACGTCGGTAAACAGCATATCGGGCGTGGCGCCGCTTTCGATCATGGCCAGCGCGCGCTGGGCGTCGGGCGCCGTCAGCACCGTGTAGCCAAGGCCGGCGAGCATGTCGCCCACCGCCGTGCGCACCGCATCGTCGTCCTCCACCACCAGCACGGTCTCGGTGCCGAGAGGGACGCTGCCGCCTGCGCGCGGCGTCGGTTCATGCTCCGCCTGGTGGCTGCGCGGCAGGAAGATGCGCACCGTGGTGCCTTCGCCTGGCTCGCTGTAGATGCCGATGTGCCCCCCGCTCTGCTTGACGAAGCCGTACGCCATCGACAGGCCCAGCCCCGTGCCTTCGCCTTCCGGCTTGGTGGTGAAGAACGGCTCGAACGCGCGCTCGATCACGTCCGCGCTCATGCCGGCGCCGTTGTCCGACACCGCCAGCACCACGTACTCGCCGGACGGCAGATCGGGCCGGCGCGCGACGTAGCCATGGTCGAGCACAGCGTTGCCAAGCTCGATGGTCAGCTTGCCGGCGCCGTCCATCGCGTCGCGCGCATTGATCGCCAGGTTGAGGATGACGTTTTCCAGCTGGTTGCGGTCCACCATCGTGTTCCATGCGCCGTCGCCGATCGCCAGCTCGATGTCGACCGCCTCGCCCAGCGCGCGCCGCATCAGTTCCTCCATGTCGCGCAGGAGGTGGCCGACGTCGGTCGGCACCGGCTGCAGCGGCTGGCGCCGCGCATAGGCCAGCAGCTGCGACGACAGCGTGGCGCCGCGCGCGACCGCGCCCATGCTGCCGGCCAGCCGCCGCCGCAGGTTGTCGGACAGATCCGGCTCGAGCCCCATCAGCTCGAGGTTACTGCCGACCACTTGAAGGATGTTGTTGAAGTCGTGCGCCACGCCGCCGGTCAGCTTGCCGATCGCTTCGAGCTTCTGCGCCTGGTGCAGCGCCAGGTGCGCCTGCTCAAGGTCGTGCGTGCGCAGGGCCACCAGCGCTTCGAGCTCGGCCTGGTTCATCAGCAGGCCTTCCCGCATCTGCGTTTGTTCGGTCACGTCGTGGCCCTGGCAGAAGATGCCGCTGACGTTGCCGGCGCCGTCGCGCAGCGGCTGGTAGACGAAGTCGATGTAGCGCTGGTGCGTGCGGCCATCGGCATCGCGCAGCGACACCGGCACCGCCTTGCCGACATGCGGTTCGCCGGTGGCATACACCTGGTCGCGCAAGGCGACGAACGGCTGGCCGACCAGTTCCGGGAACGTCGCCGCCACCGACGCGCGCGCGTGCGCGCGCTGGCCGAACAGCGCCACGTAGGCGCGGTTGGCCATCTCCAACAGGTGCGAGGGTCCCCGCGTGACCGACATGAAGCCGGGCGCCAGGTCGAACATGTCGGTCAGCTGGCGGCGTTTCTCTTCGAGCGACCTGGCCAGTTCGGCGCCCAGCGCGCGTTCCTGTTCGAGCCGCGCGTGGCGGTCGCTGACGTCGCGGATCACCAGCGAGACGCCGATCAGGTTGCCGCCGTCGTCGCGCACCGCCGACACCGCGATGTCCATGTAGGCACGCTGCTGGTCGATGGCGTAGACCTGCTCGGTGGTGATGGCGGCGGCGCCGTCCAGCACGCGGGTGACCGCGCCGGCAACATCAGGATTCCAGAACGGCAGCGCCGGCCCGTCCAGCGCCAGAGCCGCGCTGCCGGCCAGGCGCCACTGCAGCGCGGCGCTGTCGTTCCACTGGATCACCCGCAGGTTCGTGTCGAGGCCGACGATGCCGTCCTTGGTCTGCGCCAGCACGTTGACCATGTAGTGGCCGGCGATCTGCAGGTGGCGGTAGGCCGCTTCGTCGACCGGTTTGGGCGCGGCGATGCGCTCGTTGGCGCGCTCGAGCGTGGTGCGCAGCCTGGCGCGACGCGCCGCCGTCTTCGCCCCTTCCGCCACCACTTGGCCGAGCGCCGCGTCGCCTTCGCGCAGTACGGTCCAGTTCTGGCCGATCATCGGCGCGCGCGCCAGCTGGCGGCGAAACTCGTCGTAGCGGCTGGCGCCGGCGACGAACACCAGCTCGCACAGCTGCCACCTGGCGCGCAACGCGCGCGCCAGCTGCAGCGGCTGCGCCAGGTCCGGCGCGAACACCACCACCGCCGGCTCGGTGCCGGCCAGCCGCGCCGGCAGCGCATCCTGGCCGAGCGCGTCGCAGCCTTCGCGCCAGCCGGCGCCGGGCACTGCGTGCTGCGCCGCCGTCGCGGCGACGAACAGGATCGCGTCGTCCATGGCGGCCTACAGCAGCGGCAGTCCGAGCAGGCTGCGGCCGGTCCACAGCTTGAGCAGGTCGGTGGTGGGCGACATCACGTGGCTGGCGCGGGCGTCGCGCAGCATCTGCGCCACGCGGCTGTTGTCGCGGTACGCAGCGCCGCCGCAGATCGTCATCGCATCGTTGGCCAGCTGCACCGCGGTGTCGCCGGCATCTGCCTTGCAGGCCAGGATGAACGGCAGCGCGTGCGGGTCGGCGGCGTCGCCGCGCGCGGCAGCTTCGTAGATCAGGGCGCGGGTTTTCTCGACCGCCGTCCACATGCTGGCGTAGCGCGTCTGTAGCACTTCGACGTCGCGCAGCGCGGCGCCCGAGTGCGCATAGCGGCGGTTGCGCAGGTGCTCGCCGGCGGCATCGAGCGCGCTCTGCGCCACGCCCAGGTAGGTGCCGGCCATCGCCATCAGGAAGTAAGGCGCGACCACTTCGAACACGTACCAGACCTGGTCGCCGTCTTCGCCGAGCAGGTGGGTGGCCGGCACCGGCGCATCGTCGAGGCGCAGCCCGCGCGACGAGTTGCCGCGCATGCCGAAGCCGTCCCACTGCGCCAGCCATTCGGTGCGCGGCGTGTCGGCGTCGACGATCAGGCAGCTGAAGTCGCCCGCCTCGGCATCCGTCGAACTGGCGCGCGTCGACAGCACGTACGAGTCGGCATGACCACCGTTGGTGATGAACTGCTTGGTGCCGTTGACGAGGTAGCTGTCGCCGGCTGCGGTGAGGTTCGTCTCCGGCAGATAGAAGTGGGCGCCGGTGCCCGACTCCGACAGCGCCAGCGTGGTGAGGTGGCGCCCCTGCGCGATCGGGCGCAGGTAGCGCTCCTCCTGCAGCGGCGTCGCCTTGGCGGCGATGACGGCGGTGCCGACGCAGTGCATGCCGAAGCACAGCGCGGACGAAGGGCAGGCGCGGGCGATCGTTTCGGTGATCGTGGCCAGCGCCAGCAAGCCCTGGCCGCGGCCGCCGAGCCGCTGCGGCACCTGCAGGCCGGTCAGCCCGGCGCGCGCGAATGCCTGCATCGAGTGCGCCGGCCAGCGCGCTTCGCGGTCGACCTCAGCGGCCATCGGCGCGACGACGGCATCGACCAGCTCGGTCGTTTTTGCCAGCAAAGCCTGCAAGGCCGGCGACGGATTGCGCTCCATGTCACTCCTGAAATTGATTCTTTGTAACAACAAGTATATGGGAATATATCGGTGGGACGGCGCGCGCTTGGGGTTGCTCCGCCCCTAGCGCGACCGACGCGTGGGGTCACGCGGGGGTCAGTGCCGGCAAACGGACACGGCCTCAGCGTTAAAGGCGCTTGCGACGTTGCCGGACGGCCGAGTTCGTGTACGAATGCCGGCACTGACCCCGCAGGACGCGTGGGGTCAGGACGCGTGGGGTCAGTGCCGAAACGGACACGGCCTCATCGTTGAATGCGCTTGCCACGTTGCCGGACGGCCGGGTTCGTGTTCGAATGCCGGCACTGACCCCGCAGGAGAAGGTGGCGCTAGCGCAAGGTCAGCAGGTACGCGGCCATGTCGCGCGCGTCGGCCTCGGTCACATCGAGCGCCGGCATCGCCGTCAGCGGATCGACCGCTTTCGGATCGCGGATCCACCGCACCAGGTTCTCCTGGGTGTTCGGCAGCGCGCCGGCGATGAAGGGGCGCGCGGCCAGGCCGCCCAGCGGCCGGCCGACGTACACTTCGGACCCGGTCACGCCGGGGATCATGTGGCACGCCCGGCACGCATACTGGGTCAGCGCAACCCGGCCGCGTTCGGGATTGCCCTGAATGCCGGCAGGGAGCGGACGCTCGCCGCAGCCGGCCAGCGCCAGCACCAGCAGCAGCGACGCGCTGCGCTTCATGGCGCCACCTCGCGCGCGGTGATCTCGGCGTAGGCCTTCGGCGTCAGCGAGGGCAGGCGCTGCATGAAGGCGACCAGGGCCCACAGGTCGCCGTCTGCCAGGTGGTATTCCCATGCCGGCATGCCGCTCATCTTGATGCCGTTCCGGGTGATCCAGTACAGCTCTCGCGCCTGCCAGTGACGGGTGGCGTCGACCAGGGGACCGGGCAGCGGCTGCATGCTCTTGCCCCAGTCGGACTGCGCGAAGCCAGGCCCGCCATGGCACTGCGCGCAGTTGTCGCGGTACAGCGCGGCGCCGCGCATCAGCAGCTGCGGCGACGTCAGGTCGGGAGCCACCACATTGCGCGCGTGGTGGCGCACCGAGTCGCGCATCCCCTGCTCGAGCACCGTGTGCACCGGCTGCAAGTGCTGCTTGGTGGCGCCGATGTCGTACCAGCCGCTGCGCAGCACGGCGGCGCCGATCAAGGCGCCGGCGACCGCGGCCAGCAGCAGCGTGGCGGCAGCGGTCTTGAGGATCAGGCGGGTGCGGTTGGCGAGCATGGATGGCGTGCGATTAGCGCGTTCTATTGAGAAAAATGCCATTATTAATTTCTTGTATTATATATATCCAACAAGTCCTGGCAGGATCCTAACGTGCGCGTGTTCCCATCCATGGCCGCCGGCCCCAGCGCCGTCGCGGCGACGCTTTGTGCGCTGGCGCTGGCCGCCTGCGGCAAGGAGCCGGCGCCACTGCGCGTGGAAGGCGGCGACGCCAAGCTCGGCATGCGGCTGATGGAGCAGTACCAGTGTGGCTCGTGCCACGCGATTCCGGAAGTCGCCGCCGCGCGCGGCACGCTCGGCCCGCCACTCGAATTTTTCGGCCGCCGCAGCTACATCGCCGGCGCCATCCCCAACCTGCCCGCCCCGCTCACGCAGTGGCTGGTCGATCCGCCCGCGATGAAGCCCGGCACGACGATGCCGAACCTGGGCGTATCGCCGGCCGAGGCGCGCCACATGGCGGCCTACCTGTACACGCTGCGATGAGCGGCCCGCTGCAGTCGATGCTGCATCCGGCCGGCCCCGACGCCGCCATCATCGGCCAGTTCGCGTGGGTGATGTTCGGCGCCGGCGCCGTCATCCTGGCGGCGGTGATGGCGCTGCTGGCGCTGGGGCTGCGCGGCGGGCCGCGCCAGGTGCGGCCGATGCGCTGGATCGCCGGCCTCGGCGTCGCCTTTCCGGTGGTGGTGCTGACCGCCCTGCTGGGCTGGAGCACCTGGCAGAGCGCGAAACTGACGGCGCAATCGTCGCAGCAGTCGCTCGCCATCGCCGTCACCGCCAAGATGTGGTGGTGGGAGGTGCGCTACACCGACAAGGCGAGCGGGCGCGAAATCGTCACCGCCAACGAGATCCACATCCCCACCGGGCGCCCGGTCTACCTGGGCCTGACCACCAGCGACGTGATCCACAGCTTCTGGGTGCCGGCGCTGGGCGGCAAGAAGGACATGGTGCCCGGCCACGTCACCGGCCTGACGCTGCACGCCGAAAAGCCGGGCGTCTACCGCGGCCAGTGCGCCGAATACTGCGGCGAGCAGCACGCGAAAATGGCGCTGCACGTGGTGGCCGAAACGCCGGCGCAATTCGACGCCTGGCTGGCCGGCCAGGCGGCGCCGGCCGCGCCACCGAAAGACGCCATCCTCGAGCGCGGGCGCCAGGCCTTCCTCGACCAGCGCTGCAGCGCATGCCACACGATCCGCGGCGTCGGCGCCGACGCTGGCGGCAATGCGCGGCTCGGCCCGGACCTGACCCACGTCGGCAGCCGCATGCACATCGCGGCGGGCACCTTGCAAAATCACCGCGCCAGCCTGGCCGACTGGATCGCCGACCCGCAGCGCACCAAGCCGGGCGCGCGCATGCCGGGGGCCGTCGACATCGATGCCGCCACGCTGAACGCCCTCGCCACTTATCTCGAGCACCTTAAATGACCCCAGCCGAACCAGTTTTCTTGCCCAGCTCCCTGCCGCGTCCCGCCGGCGAACTGGAAGGCCTGAAAGCGCCGTGGAAGACGCCGACCGGCTGGCGCTTCTTCTCGAGCGTGAACAACACCAGCATCGGCCTGCTGTACATCGGCACCGCGCTGCTGTTCTTCATCCTGGCCGGCATCCTGGGCCTGTTGATGCGCGCGCAGCTGGCGGTGCCGGACAACACGCTGCTCAGCGCCGCCACCTACAACCAGGTGTTCACGATGCACGGCACGGTGATGATGTTCCTGTTCGCCATACCCGTGGTCGAAGCGATCGCGGTCTACCTGCTGCCCAACATGCTGGGCGCGCGCGACCTGCCTTTCCCGCGGCTGTCCGCCTACGCCTTCTGGGCCTACGCGATTGGCGGGCTGGCGTTCTTCTGCACCTTGTTCGCCGGGCTGGCGCCGGATGGCGGCTGGTTCATGTATCCGCCGCTGACGGGCAAGGAGTATTCGCCGGGGCTGAACGCCGACTTCTGGCTGCTGGGGATCGGCTTCATCGAGATTTCGGCAATCGCCGGCGCCATCGAACTGATCGTCGGCATCCTGTTCACCCGCGCGCCCGGCATGACGCTCTCGCGCATGCCGGTGTACGCCTGGGCCATGCTGGTGGTGGCGGTGATGATCGTGTTCGCCTTCCCGGCGATTATCGCCGGCACCGCGCTGCTGGAACTGGAGCGCGCCTACGACTGGCCGTTCTTCATCGCCGAGCGCGGCGGCGATCCGCTGCTGTGGCAGCACCTGTTCTGGTTCTTCGGCCATCCGGAGGTGTACATCATCTTCCTGCCGGCGGCCGGCATGGTGTCGACCATGATCCCGACCATCGCCGGCACGCCGCTGATCGGCCGCCGCCCGATCATCGTCGCGCTGGTGGCGGTGGGCTTCTTCAGCTTCGCGCTGTGGGCGCACCACATGTTCACCGCCGGCCTGGGCGTGCTGGAGATGAGCTTCGTGTCGGCCGCCAGCATGGCCGTCGCGGTGCCGACCGCGATCCAGGTGTTCGGCTGGATCGGCACGCTCTGGCGCGGCAAGGTAAGCATCACCGGGCCGACGCTGTTCCTGCTCGGCTTCATGTTCATCTTCGTGCTGGGCGGGCTGACCGGCGTGATGGTGGCAGTGTTGCCGTTCGACTGGCAGGTGCACGACACCTATTTCATCGTCGCCCACCTGCACTACGTCCTGATCGGCGGCATGGTGTTCCCGGTGTTCGCGGCGATGTACTACTGGATCCCGCTCATCAACGGCAACCGCCTGTCGGAGCCGCTGGCGCGCTGGGTGTTCGGCCTGATGTTCGGCGGCTTCAACCTGGCGTTCTTCCCGATGCACATCACCGGCCTGCTGGGCATGCCGCGCCGCGTCTACACGTATGCGCCCGATCTCGGTTGGAACGCGCTGAACATGCTGTCGACGGTGGGCTCCTTCATCTTTGCCGCCGGCGTGGTGTTGTTCATCGTCGACGCGGTGCGCACCTTCCGCAAGCCCGCGAAGGAAGTGGGCAATCCGTGGAACGCGGCGACGCTGGAGTGGCTGCCGTCGGAGGACTACGGCAACCGCAGCATCCCGCACATCGTGTCGACCGATCCACTGTGGGACCAGCCGGCGCTGGCCGTCGAAGTGGAACAGGGGCGCCACTACCTGCCCAACAGCGCCACCGGCAAGCGCGAGACCATCGTCACCAGCCCGGTCAGCGGCGAGCCGCGCTACGTGCTGATCCTGCCGACCGACAGCTGGTGGCCCTTGATCGCCGCCGCCGGCACCGCCGGCTTCTTCCTGCTGCTGACGGTGAAGATGACGCTGACTGCCTGGGCCTGCGCGGTCATGGCGGTGGTCGGCATCATCGCCTGGCTGTGGCAGTCGGACCGTCCGCCGCCGGCGGCCACCGCCAAGGTGTCCGACACCCTGATCCTGCCGATCGGCGCCAGCGGCACGGCGTCGATGTCGTGGTGGGCAACCATCATCATGCTGGTGGTCGACGCCACCATCTTCGCGTCGTTCGTGTTCGCGTACATTCACATTTCGATGCGGCTGACGGTATGCCCGCCGCCGAACGCCGCGCTGGCCGACCCGTTGTGGCCCCTGCTGTCGGGTGGCCTGCTGCTGGCCGGCTCGGCGCTGATCGTGCTGTCGAAGCGCGCCATCGGCAAAAAAATCCTGCCGTGGATGGTGCTGGCGGCGCTGGCATGCACGGTGGCGGCCTTTGCCTGCGACTTCAACGGCCATCGCCTCGCGGGGCTCGACCCGACCCGCCAGGCATGGAGCGCGACGATCGGCGCGATGCTTGCCTATCAGGGGCTGCACGTGGCGGGGATGGTGCTGGCGGGGCTTTACTTGTGCGCGCGCGCGTGGCGCGGCCATGTGGCCGAAAGCAGCCGCGCCACGCTCGACAACACCGCGCTGATGTGGCACTACACGACGCTGCAGGGTATCGCGGCATCGGCGGCGATCCATCTCGTGCCGAAGCTGATGGGATGAACATGCGCGATCATTTCTGGATCCGGCTACTGCATGGGACACTGCCGCTGATCGTGTGGGCGGCGCACTGGTTCGCGGCCTACATTCTGGTGGCGGCGCAATGCAGCCCCGCGGCGATCACGCCGGAGTCGCCACGGGGATGGATGCTGGGGGCGTTGTCAGTGCTGGCGCTGGGCGCGTGCGCCGTGCTGCTATGGCGCGCCCGGCGCACGCTGCGCAACGCCGGCGGCGACGCCAGCCTGCTCGACTGGGCCGCCGCCGGCAGCGCGGCGCTGGCGACAATCGGGATTGCGTGGACCACCATGCCGATGCTGATGATCGACGGCTGCGGTTAGCCGCCGTCGTCCTCGCGAACGCGGGGACGACGGTTTTTAAGCTAACGCGTTTATTGTGCCGGCTTGACGCGCCAGATGACGTTGCCGACGTCGTCCGCCACCAGCAGCGCGCCGGCTTTGTCCACCGCGACACCGACAGGGCGGCCATACGCGTCGCCGTCCTTGTTGACGAAGCCCGTCAATATCTCTAGCGGCTTTCCGTTCGGCTTGCCGGCGGCGAACGGCACGAACACGACGTTGTAGCCGCTCAGCGGCTTGCGGTTCCACGAGCCGTGCTGGCCGATGAAGGCGCCGCCCGAATACGTCGCCGGGAACAGGGTGCCCTCGTAGAACGCCATGCCGAGCGGCGCGACGTGGCTGCCGAGCGCGTAGTCCGGCGCGATGGCCTTGGCCACCAGGTCCGGCCGCGGCGGCTCGACCCGCTTGTCGACGTGGCTGCCGTAGTAGCTGTACGGCCAGCCGTAGAAGGCGCCGTCCTTGACCGAGGTCAGGTAGTCGGGCACCAGGTCGCTACCAAGTTCGTCGCGCTCGTTCACCACCGTCCACAGCTCGCCGGTCTGCGGCTGCCAGCCCATGCCGTTGGGGTTGCGCAGGCCCGAGGCGAACAGGCGCGTGGCGGCAGTCTTGAGGTCGATTTCGAGGATCGCCGCGCGATTGACTTCCTTGTCCATGCCGTACTCGGCGACGTTGCTGTTGGAGCCGACCGTGGCGTACAGCTTGCTGCCGTCCTTGCTGGCGATGATGTTCTTGGTCCAGTGGTGGTTCAGCGGCCCGCCAGGCAGCGGCGCGACGGTGACCGGCGCCGCGGTGATCTTGGTGTCGCCGGCCTTGTACGGGAAGCGCACCACGGCGTCGGCGTTGGCGACGTACAGGACGTCGCCGATCAGCGCCATGCCGAACGGTGAGTTGAGACCGGTCAGGAATTCGGTGCGCGTCTCGGCGACGCCGTCGCCGTCGGCGTCGCGCAGCAGGGTGATGCGGTTCGGGCTCGGCACCGCGGCGCCGGCCTTGGCCATCACCTTCTTCATGACGAAGCCCTTGATGCCCTTGCCGGCTTCCGGCCGCGGCGGCGCGTTGGTTTCGGCCACGAGGACGTCACCGTTCGGCAGCACATGCAGCCAGCGCGGGTGCACCAGGCCGGTGGCCAGTGCGTTGACCGCCAGGCCGGAGGCCGCGGTCGGCATGACACCGGCGGGCCAGCCCTTGGCCGGCGCGATATCGACCGTCGGGATCAGGCTCTTGACCGGCTCCGGAATGACCGGCGTCGGGCCGACGCCGGCAGTCGACGGCAGCAGGGCTTTTTCAGTGCAGGCTGCCAGGCTCAGCAGCAGGCTGGCTGCGATCACGCGCGCGAGGACGGCGTCGGACATGGGTCTCTCCTTGAATAGTGGGACGAAAAGCGAACTCGTCCGATTCTATACAAATCGGACAACATTGCTCGCCCGTTAGGACGCAAGGACAACCACCGCCGACCCCGGCTACAGATCGATCGGCGAGATCTTGGTGCCTTCGAGGCTCAGGTTGGCCATCAGACCGGCGTTGGTCATCACGATCACCTGCACCGGCTGGGTCGCGGTGGTGGTGTCGATCTGGCCGTTGGCGCCCACTTTGACCAGCGCCACCGACGCGTCGGCGCCGAGGTTCCAGCCGCCGCGGTTGGCCTGGAACTTATCCAGGGCTTCCTTCGTCATGAACAGCACCACCATCGCCTTCGACTGCGCGCCGGCCTGGAAGCCGATCGACAGCGAGCCGAGGCTGTAGTAGCCGCCGTGCCGGCCCTTGAGGCGCAATTCGCCTTTGCCGTATTCGCCGCCGACGACGAAGCCGGCCGCCAGCACGCGCGGGAACACCAGCACGCCCTCGGATTTGTTGACCAGTTCGCGCGAACCGGCCGCCTGGGTGTACAGGCGCGTCAAGGTGCTGTCGACGCCGGTCCTGATTTCGGCGCGGGCCGCGGCGTTATCGGCCCTGCCTGTGGTGGCGGAGGTATCCGTCGTCGTGCTGCAACCACCGAGGGCCAGCGCCGCAAAGGCAAGCGCCGCCGTGGACTTGAGCAGGAAGGTACGCGTTTGCATGAGATCCTCCGGTCGTTGAAATAATCAAGAATCCGAGATCGGACAGCCACTGACGCTCACTCTGATTTTACGCTTCCAGTGGGCGGGCGCAGGCCGCACAGTCACAATCTTGCGGCCGCGTTGCGTCTTCGTCACTGGCGAACGGGACACTGAGTTTCTATCGCTGCGACCCGACATGTTCGGATGGTAAGATTGCATCCACATTAACTGATTGCCTTCCAAGCCGATGCCTCGTCTCCTGCCCGACCAGATCGATAGCGAACGTCTCCTGCTGCGCAAGCCCGAACCAGCCGATGCGCATTCGATCTTCCTTGCCTATACGCAGGACCTAGAGGTCTGCCGCTTCATGACCTGGACGCCGCACGCGTCCGAAGATGTCACGCAGGGGTTCATCGACTGGTGCGTGAAGGCATGGGACGCCGGCACCTGCCTGCCGTACATCATCACCGAGCGCGGCGACGACGTCGCCATCGGAACGATCGATGCCCGCATGCTGGGCACCACCATCGATATCGGCTACGTGTTGGCAAGAGCGCATTGGGGCAAGGGTTTCATGCCGGAGGCAATTGCCGCCTTGGCGGAGAGTGCGCTCGATGGCGATGGCATCTTTCGGGTGCAAGCGACCTGCGATACCGATAACCTGCCTTCCCAGCGAGCGCTCGAAAAGGCCGGCTTCACCCGCGAGGGCCGGCTGGAGCGATTCATCGTCCACCCAAACATTTCGCCTGAACCCAGGGCGTGTTTCATGTATGCCAGGGTCAGGTAGCATCCGCGGTTCAACTCTTGAAGGATTGGTTCATGAAGATCGCAGCCGTTGTCCTCACTTTCCTGGGCGTGTCGCTGAGCGCTTATGCCGCGCCCACGTCAGAGAGCGACATCAAGATCGCCATCGCGAACGCCGTCGAGCGTTACGCGAATGCCATCTCGTGCGGCGGGATCAAGGTCAAGCCGGAAGATGTGCTGACGCTGGCGCCGTACGGGGATGGTCCGACATTATCGAAATATGCAGTGCTGTGGAGCGGCGACGTCGGCTGCTTCGGCGGCTCGGGAACAGAAATGACGCGCCTGGCAATCGCCACTGTGAATACTGGCCAGTATGGCGCTCGCTCATCCACCCAGGATCTTTGGTCACCGCGAGGTAGCGGGCCGAATACTTGCTGTAATAGTCGATGAAGGTGCCGGCGCTGTTCTCAACCAGTGTGGACGGCGTGGCACTCGCGTCATCGACCGCAATCACGCGCATCAGTGATGGGCCACGAATTGTAGGAGAAGAAAAAGCGAGGAATCCGACGCCCAGGTCACGCCGGTGGTCCGAGGCGCATCGCCGAGCGCGAGCAAGCCATAGGGGGCAGAAAAAGCGTGTCTGGCACCGCCCGCGCTATGTAATGCGAGGTCGAACAGCACCGGAAGCCGCGGGTGATAGATGCGGTCGCCCGGCAGCAGGTAGTCGACGGATTCCCTGCGCGGACACCCCTAGTATGACTGCTTGGCGAATCAACTAACGGGGCTGCCATTTCGCATGACAACCGCTGTCCAAATTTCACGAGGTCTCAGTTCCAGTCTTCTTAGCTGACGAACGTTTCCTTGCTGCGGTTTTTTTTGCAGGTTGAACAGAAACCTCTGCCGGTTCCACAACGTCGTGGCCGCCCAAGCTCGGAGCATTGTCCTGGAAGTTCAATGCCGGCAGCATCAATTGGCCGTACCACGATCTGGCTGTGGTTGTTGCGATGAGGTCGCGTAAAGCACCATATAAAAGTGAAGCGCCATTCACGACCCCTACATCGTACCGGCGCTCGAAATCCGGGAACGCGGACTTCTTGATACTGAAATAACCGACGCACTTTGCATCCACGACGTAAGGCGGCGGGTTCTCACCGCCATCGGGTAGTTGGATCGTCAACGCAACAATGAAATTTGTGACGGAACTTTCCTCATTTTCTATAGCGCAAACGTGCTCGATATGGGAACCAAAACGTGTATTCTCAAAACGAAATGGCTGGTACTGCTCATGGTTTTGCGTGAGATCAGGAACAACTCTCGGTTCGATCTTAACGTGGATGAACCTGAGCTCATCCATTTGAAGAGGGCTAAGCTGCATTCAGGTACTCGTTATCGTTGCAAGTCGCCACGCCACGAAAAGCCCCCATATCGATCTCGAAGGCGCCCTTCTTCGCGCGTGCCTCACCATAATTCAAGAATTCGGTGTGCGAAACAAGCTTTGCATTGGAAACCACGGCTTGCTTAATGAGCCTGATTTCTACGCTTTGCCCTATCGCCGCGCTCAACTTGACCATGCTGTCAATGGTGAGATTGATATCGCCACGCAGGACTTTAGTGACCCAGGCTGGTGAGGTCTTCAACCGTTCCGCAACCTCTTTTCTGGTGAGCTTAGCGTCCTTAATTGCTTTGTCGATAGAGGCCGCGAAATCCAGCTTAATCGATTCCGCCACATCCAAAGGCAAGGCTGCGAACCAATCCCGCACCTGATTCTTATCCATTATTTGCTCCCTTTTTTGCTCAATAATTGGAGGAAGTCACTTTTAGCGCGGACTGCCCGAGCGACTTCTTGCTTATCGGCCGCTTGACTCTTCTTAATGTATCCATTGGTTAAATACAGAGTCCCGCTCTCAATAAAACCCAACACGCGAATCCGTCCTTTGATTAGCTCTTGAATAGAGTCATTCTTGTTGGCTTCATGCATCATGTCAGAGGTCAGCCCCCTCGGACCATGCTCGGCATATCGGTTGATCAACGCCCAGAGTCCTCTGGCACTAGCGTTGAAATTGCTGTCGTCATAGCATTCCTTGAGAAAGGAATACACCGCACAATGAGGCGTGAAATCCTCACGCAAGACCTCAAGCGCAGCCACCTGATACTTCCCCATGACAAGTACATGATAGGACATATTTTAACTTATGGGTTAATTTTTCGCTTGACATGGGCCAAACGTGCGGGGGTGTGGTATCACATCCTAGAGCGATGGTTGCAATGCTCCAGCTTTCCGAAGGGTCTCGTCGCGCTGAACGTGTAAGGTCCAGATTGTACATCCTTGGGCTTCCTAACAAGAAATTGTCATCTATTGCAGACGTTGCGACACGCCCCCAAGTTCGTCATCTGGCCGAAGAATCACGGCAGGCAACAGCGCTCGCTGCGCGTCGATGATGGTAAGGCCCGGCTGCTGGTCGGCGTCGACGAACAGGTCGTGCTTGGCCAGCCAGGCCGTGGACTCGTTGACCGTGCTGAAAGCGGGCGCTACGCCGTCCATGGTGATTTCGTCGCGCACGATCTCTTCCTGCTGGGCGCCGGTATCGGCGCAAATAACTTCGTGCGCGAGCGTGACGACCAGGTCGCAGCGGCGTACTGGAATGGCGACCTTGGCCAGTTCATCCTGCCGCCTGCCACGCCGCCATCGCGTCAGGCGGAGGCGAGAAAAGCGGTACAGGGGGGCGCTGACGAACCTGGCGCTAGAACAAACTATTCGTTCGCCATGAGCGATCTCGATCTCGACCCCGATGTCGGCGGCCATGCGTGGGGCTGGACCGCCGCCAGGCGCGCGAGGCAGGCGCTGGCCATCCGCCGCTGGAAGCCGTGGCTACAAAGCCAAGGGCCAGTCACGCAAAGGGAAGGCCCTTGTCGCCAAGAACGCCAGCAAGCCGAACTCGGTGCGGCGGCAGGTCGCCGGCCTGATGGCCGAGCTGAAGGCGGCGATGCGGCAGGCAACCGAAGAAGCGGCGCGTCGCCGACGCTAATGGTAAGGGCGAGCTGCGCCGCGCTATCTAAAATCCGACTATAGATAGCTCACGGGATCAGCCAGCGCTTCGGCATTAACTTTCCAAGCAGGCCGGTCCTGACTCCGATTCCGGCGCTGACGTCGGTCGCGGCGTCGGCCATTACTCATCCAAGCAAAGTTGAAGTACTTTTTGCCAAACGTCATCCGGCGTCATGGATGTGGCGAGGTAAACCCCATTAACGTAATCTTGGATTCCTGAAGCCCGAGGTCCCAGTTCCTTTTGTAATTTCTTCAAAACAACGTTCTTAGGAACTCCCTTGTCACGTTCAACAGCCACGGCTGCGATCATATTCGCACGTATGGTGCAAAGATTTTTTGACAAGGCCTGGGCTATAGAACAAATCGAACATAAAGCGAGTGCTAACCCGAATTTCTTCAATCTCATCATGGTTTTTTCCTGGAGAGTACAACTTCGTTGAAATCGACATGATCTTGTCGCTTTACTTCAATCTGAACAGCCGCCTGAAAGTTGAGCAATATTAATATTTTATTAGCATAAAGTACGATAATACTTGTGCTATTTTATCAACTCCGCACCAGCCGGATGCTGGCGACTTTGAAGGAAAGGAGACCATGAATCAGAATTCTCCCGAAGCGTTGAGCATTGCACTTTTTGCAGTTCTTTTTGAAGCAAAAAGCTTGGGTTATGATGTTGACGCAATTTGCAAGAAAGCTACTGACGGTATGGTTGACGGCGGAAAAACATATCGCGGAGGCAGCGCAAATTGGGTAGTGCCGGCAAACGAGGCAATCGAAACTGCACTCAAAGATACGCATACTTGCTCGAAATAGACCGCGAATGAAATCGTGTCGTCGGGCACATTGGTGCGCAGTCGCCGGCGACACAAAAAGAAGCCAGACTTGACTCTTGGCGTTGGACGGGATGGGCCGCCGAGGTGCGCACCGCTCGCGCTGTCATAACCGTGCTGTTTTTGGTCGGCGCCAACACGGTCCATAGCTGCGCCACGCGGTCGAAACGCTGCTGGCCGATGTGACGAAGATCATGGACATGTAGACCGGGCCATCAGACGGCAGGCACGCGACGCTGACCGCGCTTCCGCTCCAGGGTCGCGCGGTCAGCCATGTCGTTACCTGCGCAGCGCGCAGCGGCCTTCCTGATGGCCTTGGCGGGCTTCGCTGGCGTGGTCGGTGCCGGTGCCTGCGCCGCCGTCCTGGCGCCCGCGATCACGGCGTGGACGGTCGCATTGCCGATCCCGAACTTGGCCGCGATCACCGCGAGCGACAGGCCGGTGGCGTGCAGCGCCACGATCTTGGCCCTGTCGCCCGCTGTTGTCCTGGCCGGTCGGCCCAGCGCCTTGCCTTCGGCCTTGGCCCGCGCCAGACCCGACTGCGTGCGTTCAACGAGCAGGTCGCGCTCCATTTCGGCCAGCTGCCGATCCCAAGTCCAACTTCCCGAGCTGCAAAACGATCACTTCGATCCGGCGTGCTGCCAGCAGCTTGATCGTTGCGCCAATGTCCATGGCGTCCCGTCCGAGCCGGTCGAGCTTGGCGACCACTAGGCGCTCGTCGTCCCGTATCTTGTCCAGCAGCTCGCGGAACTGCGGGCGCTGCGTGGCCGAGACCTTGCCGCTCACTCCCTCGTCGGCGTACCAGAAGTCCACGGTGAAGCCGGCACGCTCGATTTCGAGCCGCTGTTTCGCCACATCCTGGTCGCGGGTGCTGACCCGTCCATATGAAAAAGTTGCCACGTTTGCTCCTCGATGGTGGTCGGAAAAATTAGGCCGTCATTGTCGACCGTTCGGTAAGTATGAAACCTATTTTCTTGACCTGCTGACCGACATAAAGAAGCGTGGTCGGAAATCGTTCGATTTTGGACCTGCATGCTGCTGCGTAACACGCTGTGAGTTGTGTGTTGGAGCGCTCAGCATATATTTTGCAAACTGGTTTTCATGCTAAAGTGATATTTCTACAACAATTCCTAGGAGATAACATGGGCCACACGATTTCGCTGCAGTACATGGAAGCGGGCTGGGAAGAGCCGCGCGCAGGATACGAGTTCACCGATGGCGAATTTCCAGTTCCTCAAAATGGCCACGTACCTCGTGTCGGGGAGTTCATTCAACTCCTCACGCCAGAGAGCGCGAAGATGTATCAGGTACTCGCGGTCAACACGCGAATCGCCATATTCCCCGGTCAGGAACCTGGCTGGCATTCCTACCTGACGGTCGGCCCCGCTGACGAAGCGAGCGACCAGCGACTGACGCGTATTCGTGAATAGTGCGCTAGGCAATCTCATGGCACCAACGGCATCGCTGTGACCGACCACAGGGACGAAGATGAGCGACCGGCGGACTGGAACGAGCGCTTATGCCGCCCCCACGTCAGAGAGCGACATCAAGATCGGCATCGCGAACGCCGTCGAGCGTTACGCGAATGCCATCTCGTGCGGCGGGATCAAGGTCAAGCCGGAAGATGTGCTGACGCTGGCGCCGTACGGGGATGGTCCGACATTATCGAAATATGCAGTGCTGTGGAGCGGCGACGTCGGCTGCTTCGGCGGCTCGGGAACAGAAATGACGCGCCTGGCAATCGCCACTGTGAATACTGGCCAGTATGTCGTCCAGCCAGGGTTGTCTTCGCCGGTGGCCGCGTTCGAAAGTCCTGCGCGTTTCGTGACCCGTGTTGTCAGCAACGGTGTCGATTCGCTCGTGCTTGAAGGCAGGGAATACGCGCCGAACGATCCGCGCAGCAATCCTTCCGTTCCGGTCCGGTTTACCTTGCGCGAGGATGCGAACGGTGGCTGGAGACTGGTCGAGAAGGTCAGGCTGGATATCAAATAACCACGGAAGGGAAGCCGGTGCTATCGCATGTGTACATTGGAGTGAACAAGTTTGACCAGGCGTTCGAGTTCTATTCGAGGCTGATGAAGGAACTCGGCCTGACGCTAAAATTTAGCGACGCCGCAAAACCTTGGGCGGCCTGGCATGCTGCCGAATCGCCGCGCCCGTTGTTTATCATTGGCAAGCCGTTCGATAACCAGTCGGCCGTTGCGGGAAACGGGCATATGGTTGCGCTGTTAGCATCATCTGCGGAAATGGTCGATCGATGCCATGCGATGGCGATTTCCGCGGGAGCGCAGTGCGAAGGAATTCCGGGATTGCGCCCGCAATATCACGCGCAGTATTACGGCGCATATTTCCGCGACCTGGATGGGAACAAGATCTGCGTCTGCTTCCACGGCTAGATTCTAGCGGGAACAACGCAGACTGGAGCGGGTGAAGGGAATCGAATCCTCGTCGGAGGCATGGGGAGCTGATCGTCAACGATGGATGCCGTGCTCGTGCATTGCTGCTCCACTGCCGAAGTAGACGGCGTCACTCATCTCCTCGAGCGAATGGCCAATAACTGTGTACACCTCTTTTCCATCCACTTCACCGCCACGCGAGCCACCAGAGATGTAAGTCGCCACTGCGAACAAGGCTGATCGCGCAAGGCGACTATGACGCCGTAGGCACGTGCCGGATCACTCAGTGTACTTCCTCCGCCTGGCCCGCGGTTAGTGCATACAACGCCAATCTAGCTAGTAGCCGTGTTTCTGTTGACGTATATTCCGCAGGCAACGATCCACGTTAGGACGCTTAGTTCCAGCAAGCGCTGCGCGATACCTACGTAGGCGAACTCGGGAGACAACAGCGACAGTCCGATAAACGCCGTCAGCGCCCCTAGAAAGCCCAGTATCGAAAGCAACCTGCCGCCAGGCCAGGAGCGGGCCTGCCATCCCAAGATCGCCAATGCCACTGGCGCGCTTAAATAGCCGGCCAGTCCCAAAGCGTTATGGATCAGCTGCGGAACACTGGGTGCGGCGGGCCTACAGCCTGCATCGCACGGAAAAAACACAGCGACCAAGTAACCAAAACCGAATAGCGCAATACCGACCATGCCGATGGCAGTGCCCGCCGAGCGCGGCAATGCTTTCCATGCCAGCACGGCGAACGCACACACCAGCGCGCCCGCAGGAAGGAAACCGCCGAAATTGACGAGCTGTGCATGCGGCGCACCACGAGCTCCCAATTCGCTGATGAATTGTGATGCATGGCTATACCCGGGAAACGTCGCCCCGCCGATCATCGTAAGCAGGATGATGGTAAGCGCGCCGAAGCAAGCTGCCAGCATGACCAGTTTATTCAGTATTGAACTGCCTGTTTGCGACGTCATGCTGTCAGCTCCGGTAATTCGCCACTTGCTGGCACTGAGAAAAAAACGAAATGAGAAGGGGTGTGAATCGGCACCCAAACTGCTATCCGTCTCAATCGAATTAAATTGGTCATGTCTTCCTTGTGCTCTTCGGTCGACCGTCCGCCTCTGGCCGAAACCAGTCTATCATCGTCCGGCCGGTTTCGACCCTAAGCGGACCTAGCAAGGCTCGGAAACAAGCAAAAATCAGCGTTCGGCAGAGGGATCTTCAGCAAACTGCAGTTCTATCAAACTGTCGTTACTCCAGCGCAGTTCCCGTAACGGTGGTGTAAATGAGTATCCGCTGGCTGGTACCGGCTCGGTCCGTCCATTGAGGCTGATAGTTGCACGGATAATGCGTCGATCCTCGAAGAAACTGTACGTTCCCTTTTGAGAAACGAAATTACATGGCCCACCTAGTGCACTAATCGCAGTACGCGCTGCAAAAGGCAAAGTTTCCCTATCAATCGCCCAATGCACCTCGCACGCAAGTCTTAAGTCGCCCAAGCGTCGGACGGTATCGGTCGTCGTGGAACTTCTAACGTAGGGAAGCCATCTTACCGATCCAGCCGTTCGATTGAGCGTTAGCTCAGCCTTATCTTGGACTAGCCCTGGCTCAACAGGCAAGGTAAAGATATTTCCTGCATTCAGAGGGATCTCCAAGCTGACTTCGTCACCTTGAAGCCTTAGCTGAAGCGCGTTCATATCCGCGCCCGAACGTCGCGGTACCAAGATAAATCGCAGTTCTGCAGTAGGGGCTAGGTCATGCTTTTCCTCAAAGCGGCGCACCCCTTTGACCATCGCACTGTATGGCTTCCAGTCCGGATCCCTAATCCCCTTCACATAAATTACCGCATCAGTATCTAGATCAGATTGTGCTTTTTGTTCGTGAGCGCTGGTAGAGGCCTTCGCTGGAACACAAAACAAGTACAAAAGTAAAAGGCCGAGCAACTTGGTTGTATGCATATCGGTTTTTTTCACATCATCTACGTTGAGCATTCGGCCACAATACAAGCATGGCCTTAATGTGGCTTAAAAAGAAAAACATTTGGATATCTGAATTCGCAAAATGTTTAAGGTGAAGTACGTCCGCTTCTGGCCGATTGCTGCCAGAAGGATAACAGATCCGAACGGCCGCTAACGCTGCTTTGCTGTCGTTCAGCGCCCAGCGAAATGATCTGTTTCTAACGTGTTGCCACCTTTGCCTGACCGTGAACGGCGCCGGTCTTGTTGCAAGGCGCGCCGAGACTTCTGCGCATCAATCAGACGTTGCGTCTCAGCTGCCAACTTGCAAAGATGCCGTTCAATGGCAGCCCGGTATGCCTCTGAAGCCGGAGCCACCTTTCCCGTGGCCCCGCGCGCACGGTCGGCGGTGCCAGCCAGGCCCGAGCAGCGACAGGAGATGACGAATCCGGCGATCGAGAACGAACGCCAGGGGGTCGATATCGACGACCGGATCAATGCCGCGATTGAACTGCGCGCCGAGCTGGGGCCCCTGCAGGGACGCATCGCGCAAACGGAGGGCGAACTGGCCCACGCCAGGCGCGAGACAATGAGCGAGCGCGAGGAATCCGCCAAGGCGCGCATCGACCTCGCCAAGGCGCTGCTGCGGCTCGAAGCGATGCCGCGCCTCGAAGCCGACTTGAAAGCGCTAAGCGACGAATTGAAAACTGAACGCCAAGAGCGAACGGCCCTAAGCGCATGATTTATATGTGCCGAGCGCGATCTCTCAGCAGCACTACCTGCGCCGGGGACGCATCGTTCCGCCAACGAAGTGATTTTTGCGGAAATCGGCAGAATTGCGGAAAAAATATGGAAGAGTAAAACGCTGGTAAGTCATTGATTTGACTGGAGCGGGTGAAGGGAATCGAACCCTCGTCGTAAGCTTGGGAAGCTTCTGCTCTACCATTGAGCTACACCCGCCTGAACCGCATTCTACGCGGCTTCTGGCCTGTCTGACAAATTTCCATGTCGGCAGGTCACGGCTTCTTCTGCTGCAGGGACAAGGCCTGGATGCGCGGCGGATTGGTCGGCGTCAGCAACACATTACCCGCCACCCGGCCATGCTCGCAACGCCAGACGAAATTGCCTGCCAATGCGCTGCTGGGGCTCACCGGGGAATCGGTATCGCAATTGCCGACCGCGTTCTTCAAGCTCGCCAGGTCGCGCCGCCATCCTGCCGCATCGCGATCCATCAGGAAATTCATCGCCAGCTGGTCGGCGGCGATACTGACCTCGCCCTGCTGGTAAATGCTGCCGGCGGCGCGATAGGCGGTCGTCAAGTCGCTGCTGGCTGCCGTGGTCCGGCGTTTGAGGAAGTCGCCTTTACTGAGCGCAACGGCTGCATCCCACACCGGCGCGGACGAACCCGAGTAACTGCGATTGGTGAATGCGAAAATGCCCACGCCGTACTCGGGCAGCAGCAATACATGCGAGCCATATCCGGGGTAGCCCCCACCGTGACTGAGCGTCAGGCCAAGTGCGCAATCGGTCGCAACGATCAAGCCCATGCCGTAGACCGATGCCTGGCGGCAGCTATCCGGCCCGGTCTGTCCGGAGCGCTGGCGCAGACGCGGAAAGTTCGAGCCTTGCGCCAATTCGCGCACCGTTGCGCGCCTGACCGGACCGGCAGCGGCACCATCACGCGGCGGCCATGCCGACAGCAAATACGCGACCCATTTCGCGTAGTCGACCGCGCTGGTCTGCACACCGCCCATGGCGCCGAACGCACCGTGCGCCATGGTCGGCTCGAGCGTCCATGCGTTGTCAGCCCAGTGATAACCCTGCGCCCGGCGCTGGCGTGGCGCAGCATCGGCGATAAAGCCGGAAGACGTCATGCCCAGCGGCCGCATCAGCGTAGCGGATATGGTTTCCGCGAACGGCTGTCCGGAAACGTTGCTGATGATGCGTCCCAACATGGCATAGCCCAGGTTGGAATATTCCATCGTGATGCCGGGCGCGTTACTGAACGGAACACCACTGCGCAGCAGCTGCGTAAACGCCGGCTCGGGCAGCGGCGTCTGGCGATCACCCCACGGATCGTCAGTGACCAGGCCAGCAGTGTGATTCAACAAATCGCGAACGCGGATACGTGGCGAGTCCTCGGTCGGATATTTCCAATTCTTCATTTCGGCGATGTAGCTCTCGGCCGGCTCATCGAGCCGCAGCTTGCCGTCGTCACGCAGCTTCAGCACCGTGAGCGCGGTGAAGGCCTTCGTCATTGAGGCGATGCGGAACAAGGTATCCGGCGTTACCGGCCGCTTCGACTCCAAATCCTGCACGCCGAGTCCACGTACGTAGGCCAACTGACCGTCGGCAACAATGCCGTACACCAACCCTGGCACATGCTGGTCGAGCGCGTAGTCAGCAAAAATAGCATCGATTTTCGCGTACAGCGCCACCTCGCTCTTCTCGTCAGCTGTGGCGACAGCATGCACCAGCAGCGCAACGGTGAACACAATGATGGATTTGCTGGACTGTTTAAGATCGGCCATACCCAACCCTTCGCGCAGGCTTAAAGAATTGCCATCATGACACAGATGCCAATCATCGGCATCTCGCAATCCGCGATATTCTGCCACCTGGCGAAGTGTGGAAAACGGCGGGAGCCGCGGTGATTGGCGGCGTAATCGACAACTCCCGCTTTTGCGAAACACTCTGGGCGGTCAACACCCTAGCCGCCTGCGCGCCGCCTGATATTCCTCCTGCAGCCGCGCCACCAGCTGCGCCGTCGTCAGCACCTGTTTCACCGCGCCGATGCCCTGCCCAGCGCCCCAGATATCCTTCCATGCCTTCGGCCTGGAACTGCCGGCGCTGAAGTCCATCTTTGACGGATCGGCGATCGCCATGTTATCCGGGTCGAGGCCGCCGTTGACGAGGCTCTCCCGCAGATAGTTACCGTGCACGCCGGTGATGAAATTTGTCAGGACGATCTGCGAGGCGCCACTGTCGACGACCATCTGCTTGTACGCGGGCGCCGCGTTGGCTTCTTCGGTCGCGATGAAGGCCGAGCCGATGTAGGCCAGGTCGGCGCCCGCGGCCTGCGCGGCGAGGATCGCATTGCCGTTGGCGATGGCGCCCGACAGCAGCAGCGGCCCGTCGAACCACTCGCGGATTTCCTGGATCAGCGCAAACGGCGACTGCGCCCCGGTGTGTCCGCCGGCGCCGGCCGCGACGGCGATCAGGCCGTCGGCCCCCTTCTCGATCGCCTTGCGGGCGAACTTGTTGTTGATGACGTCGTGCAGCACGATGCCGCCGTAAGAATGGATCGCCTGGTTCACGTCTTCGCGCGCTCCGAGCGAAGTGATCACGATCGGCACCTTGTGTTCGACGCACACCGCCAGGTCATGATCGAGCCGCACATTGGAGCGGTGCGCAATCAGGTTGACCGCGAACGGCGCCGAGAGCCGGTCAGGATGCTGGCGGTCGTGCTCGGCCAGTTCGGCCACGATCCGCGTCAGCCATTCGCCCAGCGCCGCTTCGGGCCGCGCGTTCAACGCGGGGAACGAACCGACCACGCCGGCCTTGCATTGTGCGATCACCAGCTCCAGGCTGGAGACAATGAACATCGGCGAGCACACGACGGGCAGTCGGAGCCGGCTTTGGAGAATGAGGGGCAATGGCATCTGTATCCTTGATTGAATGACTGCGGAAAGAGCTAGCGCGTCCTGGCGGTCATGCCGGCCCATGCTCGACGTTGGCGAGGTTCGCCGAAATGAGCTTTGCCTCGCGCTGGAGTGCGGCAGCGAGCTGCTGCTCGCGCTCGATGATGCGTTCGGAGAGTGCGACGATCGACAGCGCCGCGACCGGCCGGCCACTGCGGTCCTTCACTGCCACCGCTGTTCCGCCGATGCGGGCCACCACCACGTCGATCAGCATCGCGTGGCCGTCCCGCTGCGCAGCCTGGATGCGCTCGTTCAGCAAGGCCGCGCTGATGCTCGGGAAATTTGCCAGCCGCGGCGGAATTTGCGACAGCGCCGCTTCGCGCTCGGCGTCGCTCATTTCTGCCAGCAGGGCGATGCCGCCGGAACCCACGCCCAGCGTGCGCCGGCTGCCCAATTGCTGGTAGTTCGCCTGGATCGGGTAGGTGCCAACCTGGACGTCGACGCACACGGTTTCCACGCCGCTCAATACCGACAAGATCACGGTGTCCTCGAACTCGCCCGCCAGGCGCATCAGGCTGGCGCGGCCGGCCAGGCGCCAGTCGAACCGTTCCTGCCCGTAGGATCCGATGCGGGCGATCTCCGGCCCGAAGTTATAGCGCTTGCTGAGCGGGTCGCGAATCACCATGTCTTCGCGGATCAGGGCGTCGAGCACACGCATCGCGGTCGATTTTTCCATGCCGCAGTAGGCCGCAATATCGGTCAGGCGCGCATTGCGCGGATCCGTCATCGCCTTCAGGATGCGGCACGCCTTTTCGATGGAGCCGGCCACGCCGTTGCCCCCTCGTCCCTTGTCGTCGCTTGTCATGTCAAACCCTGTCGAATCACCGTACACCTGTCAAAGGTGAATCATGCCATCCAATCGAAATTGCACCAAGCGCTACGTCGAACTTTTTATGAAATTGCGTACAGCGCAACCTAAACCACTGTAAAACCAATGGATTCGCCCAAATATTGCAAACAACACCTTAATTCGATTGCATGCAGCGAAATTCCTCGCTACTATAAAAAACCGAATGGATTTAATAAGTTGCGCTCACCGCAACTCCATAGCTTTCAATTGCCACTCTTAGGTGCCCGCAATGTCGATCTTAGAAACCACGATTTCCGCCTCCAGTGCCGCATTCATGCGCAACAAGGAAGCGATGCTCGTCTTGCTGGAACGGGTGCGCCAGGTCGAAGCGGACACCCGCGCGGTGTCGGCGGCGGCGCTGCCCCGCTTCGAAAAGCGCAAGCAGCTGCTGCCGGTGGACCGGATCGCGCTGCTGCTCGACCGCGGCGCGCCGTTCCTCGAGCTGGCCACACTGGCCGGCTACGGCATGAAGCCTGCCGGCGCCGACGGCCGCTTGACCGCCGGCGGCGGACTGCTCGCCGGCATCGGCTTCGTGTCGGGTGTGCGCTGCATGGTGGTGGTGTCCGACTCCGGCATCGATGCCGGCGCCTTCCAGCCGAAGGGACTGGAGAAGCTGCTGCGCGCGCAGGAAATCGCCCTGCAAAACAAGCTGCCGTTCGTCCAGCTGATCGAAAGCGCCGGCGGCAACCTGCTGAACTACCGCGTCGAAAACTTTGTCGACGGCGGTGAAAAATACCGCAACCTCGCCTTGCTGTCGGCGGCCGGCCTGCCGGTCGTCACCGTCACGCACGGCCCGTCGACCGCCGGCGGCGCCTACCAGACCGGCCTGTCCGACTACGTCATCCTGGTGCGCGGCCGCTCCAAGGCCTTCCTGGCCGGGCCGTCGCTGCTGAAAGCGGCCACCGGCGAAATCGCCACCGAAGAGGAACTGGGCGGCGCCGAAATGCACGCGACGATCTCCGGACTGGGCGACTACCTGGCCGAGGACGACCGCGACGCTATCCGCATCGCGCGCGAAATCATGGATTCGCTGTCATGGGACGCCGACCTGCCGGCGCCGTCGCGCCCCGCGGTCAAGCCGCCGCGCCTCGACGGCGAGGAATTGCTCGGCGTGATGCCGCTCGATTACAAGACGCCGGTGAACATGAAAGAAGTGATCGCCCGCCTGGTCGACGACTCGGACTTCCGGGAATTCGGTGCGCAGTACGGCTCGGCGACGGTGTGCGGGCATGCCCGCATCGACGGCCACGCCGTCGGCATCATTACCAACAACGGCCCGATCGATCCCGCCGGCGCATCGAAAACCACGCACTTCATCCAGGCCTGCTGCCAATCGGGCACGCCGCTGCTCTACCTGAACAACACCACCGGCTTCATGGTCGGCCGCGCATTCGAGGAAGCCGGCAGCATCAAGCACGGCTCCAAGATGATCCAGGCGATCACCAACGCCAACGTGCCGCAGCTGACGGTGTTTTGCGGCGCCTCGTTCGGCGCCGGCCACTACGCGATGTGCGGCCGCGCGTTCAAGCCGCGCCTGTGTTTTTCGTGGCCGAATGCGAAGACCGCGGTGATGGGCCCGGAGCAGGCGGCCGAGACGATGGTCACGGTGGCGCGCGCCAAGCTCGAACGCGCCGGCAAACAGGTCGACGAGGCGCGCATGGATGCGCTGCGCAAGCAGATCATCGACAACTTCGAGCAGCAGATGGACGTCTTCGCCACCAGCGCCCGCCTGCTCGACGACGGCGTCATCGACCCGCGCGAAACGCGCGCCGTGCTGGCGCTGGCGCTGGCGGTGTGCGCGGAAGAGCGCCGCCGCACTCCGCGCCCGGTGCAGTTCTCGGTCGCGCGGCCGTAACCTGCGTCACCGCCCCCTCTCTTCAGCTATAAACGGACAACACCCAAATCCTATGCCGACAATCCGCAAAATCCTGGTGGCCAATCGTGGCGAAGTGGCGCTTCGCGTGATGAAGACCGCCCGCGCGCTGGGCATCCAGACCGTCGCCGTCTACTCCAGCGCGGACGCGGCGTCGGCGCACGTGCGCGCCGCCGACATGGCCGTCCACATCGGCGAAGCCGCGCCGTCGGCGTCCTACCTCAACGTTGCCGCCGTCCTCGCCGCGGCCAAAGCCAGCGGCGCCGACGCGGTGCACCCGGGCTACGGCTTCCTCGCCGAGAACGCCGGCTTCGCCCAGGCTTGCCGCGACGCCGGCCTGACCTTCATCGGGCCGTCCGCGGAAGCGATCAACGCCATGGGCGACAAGGCCAACGCCAAGATCCTGATGCGCCGCGCCGGCGTGCCGTGCGTGCCGGGCGACGATGGCGCCGACCAGGACCCGGCAGTGCTGCGCGCGGCAGCGGCGCGGGTCGGCTACCCGGTGATGATCAAGGCCACCGCCGGCGGCGGCGGGCGCGGCATGCGCATCGTGAACGCGGCGGACGAATTCGACGCCGCGATGGCGTCGGCCAAATCGGAAGCGGCCAACGCCTTCGGCAGCGACCGCGTGATCCTCGAACGGGTCATCCACAATCCGCGCCACATCGAGATCCAGGTCGTCGCCGACAGCGTCGGCAATGCGATCCACCTGGGCGAGCGCGATTGCTCGGTGCAGCGCCGCCACCAGAAAGTGATCGAGGAAGCGCCGGGCGTCGGCATCAGTGCCGAGCTGCGCGAACGCATGGGGGCGGCGGCGGTAACGGCCGCTCTCGCCATCGGCTACGAGGGCGTCGGCACGCTCGAATTCCTGCTCGACGAGAGCGGCGAGTTCTATTTCATGGAAATGAACACCCGCCTGCAGGTCGAACATCCGGTCACCGAAGCGATCACCGGCCTCGACCTGGTCGAACTGCAGATCGCGGTCGCGCAGGGGCAGCCGCTGCCGCTGGCGCAGCAGGACGTGCGCCTGTCCGGGCACGCGATCGAAGTGCGGCTGTGCGCCGAAGACGAACACAAAAACTTCATGCCGCAAAGCGGCGTGTTCACGCGCTGGAGCGCCGCCGACGGCGTGCGGGTCGAGACGGCGGTATCGTCGGGCAGCGAAATGTCGCCCTACTACGACTCGATGTTCGCCAAGATCATCGCGTACGGCCGCGACCGCGAAGAGGCGCGCTCGCAGCTGGTGGCCGCATTGACCAATACGGTGGTGTTCGGGGTGAAGACCAACAAGGCCTTGCTCACGCGCTGCCTGGAGCATCCGCTGTTCGTCCGCGGCGGCATGGGCACCGGCTTCCTGGAGGCCGGCCGCGCCGAGATTTTCCGCGACGCCGCCGACGCGCCGGCGACTGTGGTGGCGCTGGCCGCCGCCGCATTCTGCGCCCACGACGGCGACCACCAGCAGGCGGCGCCGCTGGGACGCCCGCTTGCAGTGATTCACCTGCGCGACGCCTTGTCCGGCAACGTGACCGTCGCCCGCGTGGCGCACACGTCGGCCGGCCACTACGCGGTCGCGCTGCCGGACCAGAACATCGACGTCGCGCTGGCGCGAAGCGGCAAGGAAGAAATGCGCTGCACCGTGGACGGCGTGTCTTCGGTCGTACCCTATCTGCGCCACGACGGCGGCATCGACCTGCAGATCGACGGCCAGGTCCACTCGTTCGAGGACGTCACCTTCGCGCCGGCGTCCGCCGCCGCCGACGGCGGAGCCGACGGCCGGGTGCGGGCCGCGATGAACGGGCGCGTCGCCGCCGTGTTCGTCGCCACCGGCACCGCGGTCAAGGCGGGCGACCCCTTGCTCACGCTCGAAGCGATGAAGATGGAATACCGCCACTGCGCGCCGGCCGACGGCATCGTCAGCAACCTGACGGTGGCGGCCGGCGACCAGGTCACCAGCGGCAAGCTGCTGGTCGAGCTCAGGCTGGCGGCGAGCGCCGCGGCCTGACCCATACACGACAGAATCAAGGAGAACCAATGCCACCGAACCTGACAGGCAGCCTGGCCGGAATCAAGGTGATCGACATCTCGCGCGTGCTGGCGGGACCGTCCTGCACCCAGATCCTGGCCGACCACGGCGCCGAAGTGATCAAGGTCGAGCCGCCGGTGGGCGACGATACCCGCAAATGGGGCCCGCCGTTCAAGGACGGCGCAGCATCGTATTACATGGGCGTAAACCGCAACAAGCGCGCCATCGTGCTGGACCTGTCGGTGCCGGCCGGCCGCGAGGTGCTGCTCGACATGCTGGCCGACGCCGATGTCCTCGTGGAGAATTTCAAGACCGGCACCATGGAACGCTGGGGGCTCGACTTCGAGGAAGTGCTGTCGAAACGCTTTCCGCGCCTGGTCCATTGCCGCATCACCGGCTTCGGCGCCGACGGGCCGCTGGGCGGGCTGCCAGGCTACGACGCCGTGGTGCAGGCCATGTCGGGGCTGATGAGCATCAACGGCGCGCCGGACGGCGGCGCCACCCGCATCGGCGTGCCGATCGTCGACATGGCCACCGGCCTGAATGCGACGCTGGGCATCGCGATGGCGCTGTTCGAGCGGTCGCGCTCCGGGCGCGGGCAGTTCATCGAGACGGCGCTGTACGACGTCGCCATCTCGCTGCTGCACCCGCAAGGGGCGAACTGGTTCATGTCGGGGCAGCCGCAACGCCTGCTCGGCAACGGCCATCCGAACATCGTCCCTTACGATAAATTCCCGACGCGCACCGTCGACATCTTTATCGGCGTCGGCAACGACGGCCAGTTCCGCCTGCTGGCCAAGGCGCTCGGCCTCGACGACGTCGCCGCCGATCCGCGCTACGCCACCAATGCGGCGCGCGGCGCCAACCGGCCGGCGCTGCGCGAGGCGCTGGTGCAGGCGCTGGCGCTGCACGACGGCGAAGCCCTGTGCGAACAGCTGGCGCGCGCCGGCGTGCCGGCCGGCCCGGTGCGCGACGTCGGCAGCGCGCTGTCGCACCCGCACACCCTGCACCGCGAGATGGCGGTCGAACTGGACGGCTACCGCGGCACCGGCGTACCGGTGAAAATGTCGCGCACGCCCGGCTCGGTGCGCATGGCGCCGCCGCGCTACGGCGAACACAATCGCGAAGTGCTGGCCGAACTTGGCTATTCGGCCGAGCGCATCGCCGCCCTCATCGAACAACGCATCGTGGTGGACAAACAATGACGCACGCTGCCACCGAACTGCCGTACGCCGGCTTGCGCGTACTGGATCTGTCGCAAGGGATCGCCGGCCCGTCGTGCGCCGGCATGCTGGCGCGCCAGGGCGCCGAAGTCGTCAAGGTAGAGCCGTTCGCCGGCGACTGGGCGCGCCTGATGGGCGGCGGCCAGGACGGCATCACGCCGATGTCGGTCGCGCCGAATATCGGCAAGCAGGCAGTCTGCATCGATGCCAGCACTGCCGCCGGCGCGGCGCTGATCCTGCGCCTGGCGCGCGACGTCGACGTCGTCATCGAGAGCTTTCGTCCCGGTGTGATGGAAAAGCTCGGGCTCGACTACGCCGCCGTCAGCGCGCAGAACCCGGGCGTGATGTACCTGTCGGTGACCGGCTTCGGCCAGGATGGCCCGGCACGCGACCTGGCCGGCGCCGACTCGGTGCTGCAGGCGATGAGCGGCATGATGGTGATGAACCGCGATGGCGACGGCAACCCGCGCCGCGTCGGCATGCTGCTGGTCGATGCGGCGGCGGGCGTGTACGCGGCGCAGCGCCTGGGCGCCGCCCTGTTCGCGCGCCAGCGCAGCGGCCGCGGCGAACGCATCGACGTCACGCTGCTGGCGGTGACCGCGGCGCTGCAGGCGCTGTCGATCATCGACGACCACGCGCATGCCGGCGTCGCCAAGCCGCCAGTGACGGTGCCATCGGGGACGTTCCGCACGCGCGACGGCATGATCAACCTGACGGCGCTGCGCGACAAGATGTTCTTCGCGATGGCGCGCGTGCTGGGGCGCCCGGAATGGGCCGATGAACCAGCCTACGCCACCAACCAGCTGCGCCTGGGCCGCGCGGCCGAGATCAACGCCAGGATCCAGGAAGCGCTGCTGCACAACGACAACGCGTACTGGGTCGAGCGGTTCCAGAAAGAGGACGTGCTGTGCGCGCCGGTGCTCGACTATGCCGAATTCCGCGCCCATCCGCAGGTCGTCCACCAGCAGCTGTTCCATGACCTCCACCAGCCCGGCATGGGCACCATTCCGGTCGCGGTGGTGCCCGGGCTGGATGCCGCGCCGCCGAACCGTCCGGCGCCCTTCCTGGGACAGCACACCGCCGAAGTGCTGCGCGGATGCGGCATGGCCGACGACGAAATCGCGGCGCTGGAGGCGGCGCGCGTCGTCTACGTGCGCCGTGCGCAAGCAGGTTCGCAGTGAATACCGCGGCAGCGAAACAGCTCGCCGCACCAAGTCCGCCAATCGTAGTACCACCCAAGAAAGATAGAGGAGACACCATGAAAATCAAACCAACCACCCTGTCCGGGCTCGCCGTCGCCGCCGCCCTGCTCGCCGCGCCGGTACTGGCGCTTGCACAAGCCTACCCGACCAAGGCAGTCCGGGTCATCATTCCGTATCCGCCAGGCGGACCGACCGACATTATGGGCCGCATCGTCGCCCAGGGTCTGGCCGCCAAATTCGGCCAGCCGTTCGTCGTCGAAAACAAGCCGGGAGCCAGCGGCATGATCGGCGCGGACCAGGTGGCGAAGGCGCCGGCCGACGGCTACACGATCCTGGTGAACGCATCGCTGCACGTGATCAACCCGGCCCTGTATGCCAAGATGACTCACGACCCGATCAAGGATTTTGCGGCCGTGTCGCAGATTGCCGACGTGCCGATGGTGCTGGTGGTGGGGGCGCAAAACCCGGCGAAAAACGTCAAGGACGTGATTGCGCAGGCCAAGGGCAAGCCGATGACGTTCGCGTCGTCCGGCAACGGCGCCGCGCCGCACCTCGCCGGCGAGGCGTTCAACATGGCCGCGGGCCTGACGCTGCAGCATGTGCCGTACAAGGGCAGCGCGCCGGCGCTGACCGATGTCGTGGGCGGCCACGTGAACATGATGTTCGACCCGCTGCCGTCGAGCACCCCGTTCATCCAGAGCGGATCGTTGCGCCCGCTCGCAGTGACCACCGCCAAGCGCGTGCCGGCGCTGCCGAACGTGCCGACGATGGCCGAAGCCGGCGTGGCCGGTTACGAGATCAGTACCTGGTACGGGGTGTGGGCGCCGGCCAACACGCCGGCGGACATCGTTAAAAAGCTGTCGACCGAGATCCACCGCATCGTGCATGATCCTGAAACGGCGAAACGCATCGCCGGCATGGGCTCGATCCCGGTCGGCAGCACGCCCGCCGAATTCGAAGCGTACAACCGCTCCGAGCAGATCAAGTTCGCCAAGATCGTCAAGGCGTCTGGCGCCAAGCTGGACTGACCGCTGGCAGGGGCGCCGCGCCCGCCGCCGCGCCCTGACAGCGATCAGCCGATGCCAACCAACCAGGAGCCACCATGACTTCCTTGCTTGTCGAAGACCGTGACGGGGTACGCATCCTCACGATGAACCGTCCTGAAAAACACAATGCGCTCAACACCGATCTCACCACGCGCCTGCTGCAGGCGCTGCGCGATGCCGATGCCGATCCGGCCGTGCGCAGCGTCGTGTTGACCGGCAGCGGCAAATCGTTCTGCGCCGGCGCCGACACCTCCGAATTCGACGCGCTGGTGCCGGACGACCCGTCCGCGGTGAACCAGCGCGCCGACCTCACAACGGCCTTGCATGCGGCCTTTTCGCGCATCGGCAAGCCGGTGGTGGCGGCGGTGCGCGGCAATGCGCTCGGCGGCGGCGCCGGCCTGGCTCTGGCGTGCGACATGACCGTGATGGCCGACGATGTGCGCTTCGGCTACCCGGAACTCAAGCACGGCATCCTGCCGGCGATCGTGATGTCGAACCTGGTGCGCCAGCTCGGGCGCAAGGACGCGTTCGAGCTGGTTGCGCTCGGCGAGCCGCTCGACGGCGCCCGCGCCAGGGAGATGCGGCTGGCGAACCGTGTCTGCGCCGCCGCCGACGTGCTCGATACGGCAATCGCCATCGCCGCCAAAATGGCGGCCTGGAGTCCGTTGGCGATGGGCGCCACCAAGCGCCTGTTCCACCGCGTCGCCGACCTGCCGCTGGAAACCGGCCTGGCGATCGGGCGCGATGCGAACGTCATGATGCGCGGCTTCCGTACCCCCAAATAAAGGCGTCTGCACTACCATGACCAATCTCGAACTCGATACAGTGACCGTGACCCAGCAGGGCGCGGTCGCCACGCTGACCCTCAACCGTCCCGATGCGCGCAACGCCTGCAACGCGCAGATGTGCCGCGACCTGCTCGCCGCGACCGACCAGCTGGGCAAGGACGACAGCGTGCACGTGGTGCTGCTGCGCGGCGCCGGCAAGGCGTTTTGCGCAGGCATGGACATCAAGGAAAAAATGGGCCTGTCGTCTTCCGACATGCTGGGGCGCCGGGCGCTCGGCTTCTCCGCATATGCGGCGATCGAGCGCCTGCCGCAGGCGGTGATCGCGGTGGTGCATGGCCCGTCCTTCGGCGGCGGCTGCGAGATCGCCGCGGCCTGCGACTTCGTGCTCGCCAGCAGCGAGGCGAAGTTCTGCTACCCCGAAGTGGGCTGGGGCACGGTGGGCGCGACCCAGCGGCTGCCGCGGCTGGCCGGCACGCGCATGGCGAAGGAACTGCTGTTCACCGGCCGCGTGTTCGACGCCGCCGAAGCGAAGGAAATCGGCCTGGTGAACCATGTCTACCAGAGCGACCTGCTCGACGCCGCCGTCGCCGACATGGCGCAGAAAATCGCCGCCGCGCAGCCGCTGACGGTGCGCCTGACCAAGCGCTGCATCGACCAGGGCGTCGAAACGACGCGCGAGGGCGCGATGGCGATCGAATTGCTGGCGATCGACGAGAACCTGCGCCAGACCGATTGGAAAGACGCGCTCGCAGGCTTCGGCAACAAGGACGGGCAGACCGGAGCAAATCAATCATGAACGACGTCGTGATCTGTGAATGCTTCGCGCGCGACGGCCTGCAGCACGAGCCCGATTTCGTGCCCACCGACGCCAAGGTGGCGCTGATCGAACAGTTCGGCGCGATCGGCTTCGAACGGGTCGAGGCGACGTCCTACTCGAATCCGGCGGTGGTGCCGCAGTTCGGCGACGCCTCCGACGTGCTGCGCCGCCTGGCGCGCCGGCCGGGCGTGTTCTACAAGGCCACCTGCGCCAACGTGCGCGCCGTCGAGCGGGCGCTGGCCGACGATGCGGCCGGGTTTGGCGCCAATGAAATCAGCCTGCTGGCGTCGGCCACCGACAGCCATTCGGAGCGCAACCTGAAGCGCTCGCGCCAGGATCAATGGCAAAACATCGCCGACATGGCGGCGGCGGCCGGCCAGCGTTTCAGGACGATCGGCACGCTGTCGGTCGCCTTCGGCTGTCCCTTCGAGGGCGAGGTCGCAACCGCGTCGGTGCTGCGCGACGTCGAACGTTTCGCCGCGCTCGGCGTGCGCTACGTGACGCTGGGCGACACCACCGGCATGGCGACGTCGAAGAGCGTGAAGTCCTTGTTCCGGGATGCGATTGCCGGCTTCCCCGACGTGACGTTCATTTCGCACTTCCACGACACGCGCGGCACCGGGCTGGTCAACTGCCTTGCCGCGTTCGACGCCGGCGTGCGCTACTTCGACAGTGCCATCGGCGGCGTCGGCGGCCATCCGGCGAAAGTGAAATATGGCGGCGGCCACACCGGCAACGTCAGCACCGAAGACCTGGTCAACATGCTCGAATCCGAAGGGATTCGAACCGGCATCGATCTTGCCGCCATGCTCGAGGTGGGCCGCGCGTGCGAGCAGTTGCTGGGGCGCCAGCTGCATAGCCGGGTGATCCAGTCCGGATTGAATCCGGCACTGGACGCCAGCGGCGTGTGACGAAATACACACGGCATCCGTGTTGCTAAGGGTTAAATTAAGTTACCTTTGACGATGAGCCAGAGTATGATCTGCGTACACGCCCGGGCTTCGCGCCAGGCTTCCCATGCTGCCGGCCGTGCGACGCGCGCCGCGATAAGTTGGCGAAAGATTACTGGAAATGGCCCAAGAAGAAGTCAGCCCGAAGCTCGTTGTCAGGACTCCACCGGCCACCGTCAGTGAATTTACCGAATCCCATAACGGCCTGAAGCGATGGCGCCGCTTCGCGGCGTCGGCGTCCGTGCGCGCCGTCCTGGACTCGCCCGTGCTGGCCAACATCGCCTTGCTGGCGCTGTGGGTGCTGGTGTGGCAGCTGGGCAGGCTGGTGGAATACACCGAGCATGCCAGCGTATGGTTTCCGGTGGCAGGGCTAAGCTTCGCCATCCTGCTGCTCGAAGGCGCGCGCCTGTTGCCGGGCTTGCTGGGCGGCTGCGTGCTGATGACGATCTGGGTCGGCCGTAACTATGGCGTCGCGCTGACCGACCTCGAACTGGCGTGGGCCGGTACGCTGTTCGCAGCGGCGCATCTCGGCTCGTACGCGCTGGGCGCGCGCTGCTTGCGCGAGATCGCGCTGCGCGGCAAGCGCGACCTGCCCCTGCTGGTGGTCGGTTTCCTGCTCATCGCCGCCGCCAGTTCGCTGCTGGCGACGGCCAGCGGCATGGCGGCGCTTGTCGTCGCCGGCATGATGCCGATGGGCGATGTCGGCGCCGCCTGGCTACCCTACTGGATCGGCGACATGGCCGGCGTCATCGTCCTCGCGCCGTTCTTCGGCGCCGCGCTGGTCTCGTTGAACCCCGCCAAAACCGCATCGTTGAGGGCGTCGTTCAACCTCAATCAACAGCGCGCCACCGCGCAATTCAAGTACAAGCTGCTGCTGATCCTGACCCTGCTGGCGGCGTCGATGTGGCTGGCCCATGCGACGCGCTCGCAGAACAGCGCGTTTGCCGTTTTCTTCCTCGTCATCCCCTACATGTGGATTGCCAGTACCGAGTCGGCATTCTGCAACATCATCAGCGTCGCCGTGGGCAGCATCGCCATCGCGCTGCTGGTGCACGCGTTCGGACTCAAGGAATTCTCCATGGTGTATCAGTTCGCCATCAACGTGATCGCGGCCAATTCGCTGTTTGCGCTGGCCCTGCCGACGCTGTTGGCCGACAATCTCGCGCTGCGCCGGATTGCCGATACCGATTCGCTGACCCGGGCCGCCTCGCGCTCGCACCTCGAGCAGCGTATTCGCCTGGACATCGTGCGGTGCCGCATGCATCGCGAAGCGCTGACGGTGATCCTCTTCGACATCGACCACTTCAAGCGCATCAACGACGGCCGTGGCCACGCCATCGGCGACCGCGCGCTGCAGCACGCATGCACGATCGCCCAGCAGGCGCTGCGGCCGACCGACATCCTTGGCCGCCTCGGCGGCGACGAGTTCGTCGCGCTGCTGCCGGGCATCGATCACGCCGCGGCGCGCGCCATCGCGGAACGCATCCGGGTCCAGCTTGCCAACAGTTCGCTGGAGGGCGGACCGGCGCTGACGGCCAGCTTCGGCATCGCCGAGATGGGACCGGGCGACATCTGCGAGACCCTGCTCGAACGTGCCGACAAGGCACTGTACAGGGCCAAGCAGGACGGACGCAACCGGGTCGCCTGACGCTTAGCGCCGCGCCGGCGCGGCCATGACAATCTCGGCGGACATGTCACCGGCGCCCTCGTCCGCCAGCGTCATCTTCGGGCTGCGGTCGACGGCGACGAACACGTTGCCGGCGGCCGCGACCAGTTGCACCGGCGGCCGATTGGCGAACTCGGCATACATGCGCAGGCCGCGGCGGCGCAGCGTCATCGTGTCGCCGCTGGACAGGGAGTACTTGCCGGCGTAGACGTCCCAGTCCTGCGGGAACATGATGTGGGGCGTGGCGGGCAGCGCGATCGTTGCGGCGCTCGCCGGCGCGGCGTGGGCCGATAGCGACAGCGCGCCCAGCAAAAGAGAGAACAGAAGCCTTTTCATGATCACCTCCGGAAAATCGCAAGTGAACCTGGCACGAGCCGTGAAAATGGCTCGGCGGCGGGCCGCAATGGCGCTCCCCCACAGTCACATATAGCCAGGTTGAAGGGCCGCGACGCGAGTGCGTTATCGGGTCAGCAGCGTGACCCGGACGCCTGTGCCGGCCTGACCCAGGGCCTGCTGCGGCGCCGCCATCAGCAGTTCGCCGGTGACCAGCCCGTCGTCGTGCTTGTTGAGCGTCATTTTCAGCCGCTGATCGACCGATACAAATTCGTTGCGCGCCGCCGCGACTATTTCGGTGCGCGGACCGTCGCCGACCTGGGCATACATCGTGCGGGCGTACTGCCTCAGCACCAGCGAGTCGCCGTTCGACATGTCGTAGGCGCCTTTGAAATCGTTGAAGTCCCCCGGCATCAGCCGGTAGGGTTGGGCAGGAAGCTGGATCTGGTAGCCGGGAATCCTGACCGATGTGTCTTCCGGCTCGGTCTGCGCCGTTGCCGCCAGCGCCAGTGTGCCGAGACCAATGGCAAGCAGAAGTCGTTTCATACTAACCTCCATAACCGTGAATTTAACTTAACAATTGAGCCCGAATGGCAGCCCCGGGCGGGATCGTGATCATCGGATCCCACCTACTCAATATAGTCAGAATCGCGTGGCGCACGGAGGTTTTCGCAGACCGGCCTGCTTGCAATGCGACGGCGAGAAATCAAACATTGAGCAAGCGCAGTGTGTGAAATCTGCATGACAAGCGTCGGGCAATTGTGAACTCGGCCGACCATCCGGACGAGCGCCGCGATCGACTACGGCACTCAGGGCGCGGGCTGCGCCGGCCCTTCCCCGGCCAGCAGGCGCTGCGCCAGCTTCAGGCCGTCGACCATCACTTGCATCGCCCGCTGCTTCGAGGCGTCGTCCGGCACGCGCAGGATAAAGGACGGGTGGTACACCGTCACCACCCAGCGTCCGCCATGCCGCACCGGCTTGCCGAGCGTGTCCTTCAGCGCCGCATGGCTGCTGCCGAGCACCGCTTTCAGCGCCGTGCTGCCGAGCGCGACGACGACGTCGGGCTGCACCTGCGCGATCTCCTGGTCGAGCCAGTAGCCGCAGGCCTCGACCTCGCGCTGGGCGGGCGTCTTGTGCAGCCGGCGCTTGCCGCGCGGCTCCCACTTGAAATGCTTGACGGCGTTGGTCAGGTAGACGGTGCGCCGATCGAGGCCGGCATCGGCCAGGGCCGTGTCGAGCAACTGGCCAGCGGGGCCGACGAATGGATGGCCGGCCAGGTCTTCCTGGTCGCCCGGTTGTTCGCCGACCAGCATGATGCGCGCGCGCTTCGGTCCCTCGCCGCCGACCGCCTGGGTGGCGTGCTGCCAGAGGTCGCAGCGGCGGCACTGGTCGAGCGATGTCGGCGCCTCGCGCCGGGGTTGCGCCTGTTCGGGCGTGATGGTGATCGTGGTGCCGCGCCGCTGCCCTACCGCTTCGGCCTGGCCGGTGCGGCGCGCGCCGGCCGCGGCCTGCGACACCATCTCGGGCACCACCGCCCCTTCCGGCAGATGCTTCCAGAAGCGCGACGGGATGTGGCTTTGCATCAGCTGCGCGTTCAGGCGCGCCGGGTTGAAGATGCTGCGGTAATAGGTGAGCCACAGGGCTTCGCCGGGGTCGTCGAGGTCGGCCGGGCTGCTCATCAGGGGACCGGTGTTGTGCAGCGTTTCACCGTCCCACAGCACGCTGGCGTCGGGCGTGGCGATCATCCAGCTGATGCGCCCCATGCGGCTGACGAAGTGCTGCGCGACCTGCGGCAGCACGTCGTGCGACGGCTCGAACCAGGCGACGAAGCGCGGCGCGCCGGCCGCTTCGGGTCGCTCGCGGAAGCGGATGTAGGCATGCATGTCGTGCTCTTCGCGATGCACCGCCTTGACCATCGCATGCAGCCGGCTACCGTCCTCGTCGGCGGCGGACATCACCACCTGGTCGCCGTGCTGCCAGCGCCACACCACGCGGTACAGGAAGGGCCAGCGGTCGGCCACGCGGCAGCACGCGGCGCTGGCAAGCATGTCCATCAGCTTGCGCGGCAGGTGCAGCGTCGGATTGGCCTTGCGCGGATCGATGACGACAGATGGGGCGGCCGGCAGCGACTCAGCCGATGGCGAAGGCAAAGGCTCGGGCGCCGCCGAGAACAGGTCGCCGCCGCCTTCGTGCGTGATCCACTTGACCGTGTGCGGCGCGATCTCGAACGCCAGCAACTCGCGCGCGGCCTCGCGCCACTCGGCGAAAGTCTGCACCAGCAAGGGCTGGCCGGCGGCGGCGGCCACCGCCGCGTTCACGCGGCCTGCAGTTCCGTCCATAGATTCATTTGCTGCGGCGAGTCGGCCAGCGACCGCCGCAACAGCTCCGAGGTGGCCGCCCCGTTCACCGGCGAATAATCGGCGGTGACGATGAAGGGTGCGATTTTTTTCATGCTGCAGCGCAGCCGCGTCAGGTCGACATAGCGGATGCGCCGCAGCCGGCGCAGTTCGACCAGCCGCTTGGCATTGCGCAGGCCGATGCCGGGCACGCGCGCGATCATGCTGGCGTCGGCCAGGTTCAGGTCCATCGGAAAATGCTCGCGGTGCGCCAACGCCCACGACAGCTTGGGGTCGATGTCGAGCGCGAGATTGCCGCCGGACGCGGGCAGTAGTTCGCTGGCGGCGAAGCCGTAGCTGCGCAGCAGGAAGTCGGCCTGGTACAGCCGGTGCTCGCGCAGCATCGGCGGCGGCGCCAGCGGCACGCTGCCGGGACTTTGCGGGATCGGGCTGAAGGCCGAGTAGTAGACGCGCTTGAGCTTGTAGCTGTTGTACAGCGTTTCGGCCGTGTTGAGGATGGTCTGGTCGTCGCTGCTGTCGGCGCCGACGATCATCTGCGTGCTCTGCCCGGCCGGCGCGAATTTGGGCGACTTCGGCTCCGCCGCCTTTTCGTCGAGCTTGCGGCGGATCGAGCCCATCGCCAGCTTGATCGTGTGGATGCTCTTTTCGGGCGCCAGGCGGTCGACGCTCGCCTCGGTCGGCAGCTCGATGTTGACGCTGAGGCGGTCAGCATACTTGCCGGCCAAAGCGATCAGCGCCGGATCGGCGTCGGGAATGGTCTTGAGGTGGATGTAGCCGCGAAAGTTGTGCACTTCGCGCAGCTGGCGCGCGACCTCGACCAGCTGCTCCATCGTGTAGTCGGCAGAGCGGATGATGCCGGAACTGAGGAACAGGCCGTCGATGTAGTTGCGCAGGTAAAAATCGACCGTCAGCTTGACGACTTCGCCCACCGAAAAGCGGGCGCGCGGGACGTTGGAGGTGCGCCGGTTGACGCAGTACTGGCAGTCGTAAATGCAGAAATTGGTCAGCAGGATCTTGAGCAGCGAGACGCAGCGGCCGTCCGGCGTGTAGCTGTGGCAGATGCCCATGCCGCTGGTGGCGCCGATGCCGTCCTTGCCTTCGGATGAACGCTTCGGCGCGCCGCTGCTGGCGCAGGACGCGTCGTATTTGGCGGCGTCGGCCAGGATTTCGAGCTTGTCGGTCAGTTCCATCGTCTTCGGTCTTTACTGTATGCTTATACAGTATATTACACCAAGGACGAGGGGGCGGCGCCCGCCTGGAGGGCGCTGCGGCCCCTGTACAACAAAATCAGCGCGGCAGCGGATTGCCCTCTGCGTCCAGGACAACCACGTCGCCCCAGCCCAGCGAACGGACACCCTTCTCGATCTTGCGCAGGTCGCCGATTACCAGCCAGGTGACGTCGTCGGGGCGGATGAACTTGCGCGAGGCGGCCGCCAGCTGGGGCTCGGACAGGCCGCGGATGTTGCCGGCGTAGTCGGGCCAGTAGTTGTCCGGCAGCTTGAAGTTGAGCGACGTGATCGCCGCCGCTTCCAGCGCAGCGATGGTCTCGAAGCGGCCCGCCAGGCGCGACGTCATGTTGCGCATGATGCTGGCATATTCCTCGCCCACCAGCGGGCGTTCGCCGGCGACGCCGCGAATTTCCTTGGCCACTTCGAGCATCGATTCGCGCGTCTTGTCGGTCTGCACCGGCGCCATCACCATCAGGGCGCGCTGGCCGCGCTGGCTGGTCAGGCTGGCGGAGGTGCCGTAACTCCAGTGCTTGTCGAGGCGCAGGTTGCGGTTCATGCGCGAGGTCGCCATGCCGCCGAAGTTCTGCATGACGGGTTCCATCGCCAGGTCTTCGGGCTGGCCTTGTATCTGCGACAGATGGGCGGCGACGATCACCGATTGCGGCGCGTCCGGCTTGTCGACGAGGTAGACCCTGGCGCCGGTCGTCCTGGCGGCGACGGCGCTGTTCTTGGCCGGGGCGCTGCCGGCGCGCCAGGCGCCGAAGCTCGCTTCGAGCGCAGGCATCACCTTCTCGAGCGTGGTGTCGCCGGTGACGATGATGGTGGCGCTGCCCGGCTTGAACCATGTGGCGTGCCATGCCGCCAGGTCGTCGCGCTTGATGTCGCCGACGGTTTTTTCGGTGCCGGTGGCAGAACGGCCATAGGCGTGATCGGGACCGTACAGCAGCGACGGCATGATGCGCGCGGCCAGGCCGGTGGGGCTGGCGCGCTCCTGGGCGATCTGCGCCAGGCGGCGCTGCTTCTGCAGCGCGAACTGGTCGGCGGCAAAGGCTGGATTGAGGGCGGCGTCGGCCATCACCGCCAGCGACGGCGCCAGGTTGGCGGAGGTCGCCTGCAGGCGCACCAGCGACAGGTCGGTGGCGGTGCCGGTGGACAGGCGCGCGCCCAGCGACTCGAGCGCGTCGGACATCTGGAAGGCGTTGCGCGTCCTGCTGCCCTTGTCGAGCAGGTCGAGCGCCAGCGAGGCGGTGCCGGCCCGGCCTTGCGCGTCGGAGGCGGCGCCGGCGTCCAGCGCCAGCGCGACGTTGACGATCGGCGCCGAGTGGCGCTCGATCAGCATCACCCTGACGCCGTTCTTCAGCTGGGCGCGCGCGATGGCGGGGAACTTGACGTCGGGCGCGGCGCCCAGTGGCGGCAGCACCTTGCGGTCGATGACCGGCTTGGCCGCGGCCAGCCTGGCGAACGGCTTGACCGTCATCGTGTAATGGTTCGCGCGCAGCCACTTGTTGGCGGCGGCCTTCACTTCGGCCGGGGTGGCGCTGGCCATCTGCTCGAGCTGCGCCAGGTAGGCATCCGGTGCGCCGCCGTAGGTCATGCTTTCGGCGAGGACGTCGGCGCGCCTGCCGATGCGCTCGATGGCGCGCGAATAGTCGGCAAGATTGCCGGTCTTGATGCGCGCCAGTTCGGCGGCGCTCGGCCCCTTGTCGAGCAAGTCGGCGAGCACCAGGTCGATTTCACGTTCGACGGCGAGCGAGTCGACGCCCGGCTTGACCATCGCGCTGATGGTGAACATGCCGGCCAGTTCGCCGTCGTTGACCGATGCGCTGACGGCGGTGGCCATGCCTTTTTCGTAGACCAGGCGGCGGTCGAGGCGCGCGCTCTTGGAGCCGGCCAGGGCGTTGGCGAACAGGTCGAGGCGGCGGATGTCGACGTCTTTCCACGCCGGCGCATGATAGCTGCGGGAGATGCGCACCTGCGGCACCTGGTCTTCCATCTCGTCGCGGATGTTGCGCTCCAGCGTGGGGATCCAGCTCTGGGTGCGCGGCAGCGGCGGGCCCGGAGGGATCGCGCCGAAGTACTTGCTGACCAGTTCGAGCGCGCGCTCCGGCGTGATGTCACCGGCCAGGGTAATGACGGCGTTATTCGGGCCGTAGTAGGTGCGGTACCACTCCTTGATGTCGTCGAGCGACGCGGCGTTGAGGTCGTCCATGCTGCCGATGACGGACCAGGAATACGGGTGCGAATACGGGTACATCTTGGCGCTCACTTCATTGCGCACGCGCCCGTAGGGCTGGTTCTCGCCCGAGCGTTTTTCATTCTGCACGACGCCGCGCTCGCGTTCCAGCATTTCCTTCGAAATGTAGTTGGCCAAAAAGCCCATGCGGTCCGATTCGAGGAACAGGGTGCGCTCGAGCGCCGACACCGGCACGTCTTCGAAGAAGTTGGTGCGGTCGGTGCTGGTGGTGCCGTTGCGGTTGTTGGCGCCAAGGTCGTCCATCGCTTCGCGGAAGCCGTGCGGATAGTTCTCGGAGCCGTTGAAGAAAAAGTGCTCGAACAAGTGGGCGAAGCCGGTCTTGCCGCGCTTCTCGTTGCGTGAACCGACGTGGTACCACATGTTCACGCCCACCACCGGCACGCTGTGGTCTTCGTGGACGATCAGGGTCAAGCCGTTCGGCAGCACGAACTTCTTGTGGGCGATGGTGTAGGCGGCGCGATCGAACGGCGCCGCGGTGCTGTGCACCGGCGCGGCGGCATGCACGGCCACCGAGAAGCCGAATGCGAGGGACACCAGGAGCTTGATTTTCATGTTGTGCATAAGTGATGGAGTGTTTGGTGGGTCCGGGCGCGTGGCGCGGTATTACGCTGCGCGCTGCGCTTCGGCGATGCGTTCGAACTGGGCGCGTTGCGCCGGATCCATGCGATCGAAGGCGCTTTTGGCGTAGCGGCCGGAGGCCTCGATGCCGGCCTGGCCGGCGCGCTGCAGCCACAGCGCCGCCGTCAGCGCATCGGGCGCGGCGCCCTGCCCGGTCAGGTACATCAGGCCGAGGTTGAACTGGGCGCGCGCATGGCCCTGGCGGGCGGCGAGCTCGTACCAGAACAGGGCGGCCTCGTAATCGCGCGGCACGCCCTGGCCGCTGTCGTGGCGCAGGCCGAGCGCGAACTGCGCCTGCGCGTGGCCGCGGTCGGCCGCCTTCATGTACCACGCGTAAGCCTGGCCGGCGTCGGCCAGCAAGGCGTCGTCGGCGTCGAACAGCACGCCGACCTTGTACTGCGCGGCGGCGTAATCCTGCTCGGCGGCGCGCAGATACCAGGCCATCGCGGCGCTGTAATCCTGGGCCACGCCGATGCCGCTCTCGTAGCGCAGCGCGAGGTCGAACTGGGCGCGCAGGTGGCCCTGATCGGCGGCCTTGCGATACCACTCGACCGCCTGCCGCGGGTCGGCTTCGATGCCGTGGCCGCTGTCGCACAGCTGCGCCAGGTGATACTGGGCGCTGGCGAAGCCCTGCTCGGCGGCCTTGCGGTACCACTCGGCTGCCTCGGCGTAGTTCTGCGCGACGCCCTGGCCGAACTCGTGGCGCAGGCCGATGTTGTCCTGCGCGCCGGCGTGGCCCTGGCCGGCGGCCTTGCGGTACCAGGCCAGCGCCTGCGCCTCGTCGCGCACCACGCCCTGGCCGTTGTCGTAAATGAGGCCGAGATTGAACTGCGAACTGGCGTGGCCCTGGTCGGCGGCGCGGCGGTACCAGCCGATCGCCTTCTGGCTGTCGGGCGCCACGTCCTCGCCTTTTTCGTAGCGCAGCGCGAGGTTGAACTGCGCCGGCGCGTGCCCCTGTTCGGCGGCCTTGCGGAACCACGACAGCGCCTGCACCGGATCGGCCTGCACGCCCTGGCCGTTATCGTAGCGCAGGCCGAGGTTGAACTGGGCGCGCGCATAACCTTGTTCGGCGGCGCGGCGGTACCAGGCGATCGCCTGCTTGAAGTCCTGCGGCACGCCCTTGCCGCTTTCGTACATCATGCCGAGATTGTTCTGGGCGCCGGGATCGCCCTGCTCGGCGGCCTGGCTGAACCAGTACATCGCGCGGTGCACGTCCTGCGCCACGCCCTGGCCCTTGGCGTACAGCCAGCCGAGGTTGTACTGCGCGGCGGCGTAGCCCTGTTCGGCGGCGCGCTGGTACCAGTGGACAGCCTGCTGGTAGTCCTGGCCGACGCCCTGGCCCTTCTGGTACATCACGCCGAGGTTGTACTGGGCCTGTTCGAGGCCGGAAGTGGCCGCCATGCGGTACCAGGCCACCGCCAGATCGTAATTCTGCGCCACGCCCTGGCCGTTGAAGTACATGAAGCCGAGGCTGTGCTGGGCATTGGCGACGCCGCGTTCGGCCAGCCCCTTGACGCGCAAAAATTCAGCCGTGTGCATGGCTGGCGCGCGCGCGGAGGCCGGATGCGGGTGCATGGCGGCGCGGGCGTCAGGAATGCAGCGCGCGCACGTTCGGCGCAATGTCGGCGGCATCCTGCTCGCGCAGCAGGCCGATGAAATTCGACAGCGCGATCGGGCGGTGGTACAGGTAGCCCTGCATGGTCAGGCAGCCGTTCGACTTCAGGTAGCGCGCCTGGACGTCGGTCTCGACGCCTTCGGCGATCAGGTGCAGGCCGAGGCCGCGGGCGATCGAGATGATCGCCAGGATCACCGGATAGTGGCCATGCTCGTCGTGGATCTCCTTGACGAACGACTGGTCGATCTTGATGGTGTGGATCGGGAAGCGGTGCAGGTAGGACAGCGACGAATAGCCGGTGCCGAAATCGTCGATCGCCACCGAGACGCCGAGCTGGCACAGTTTATTCAACTGTTCGATCGCGTACTGCGGATTGCGGATGCAGATGTTCTCGGTAATCTCGACTTCGATCTGGGCCGGCGAAATCCCGTAGCGCACCAGCGCGCCGCGCATCTTCTCGAAGAAGTCGCCGCGGTCGAGGTACTGCGGCGACAGGTTCAGCGACAGGCGGATCGATTCGCCGCCCAGCGCGTTCCACTGCAGCATGTCGCGGCACAGGGCGCCGATCATCCAGTCGGAGATCGGCAGCATCAGGCCATTGTCTTCGGCGAACGGCAGGAACTCGCCGGCGGTGAGCAGGCCGCGCTGCGGGTGGTTCCAGCGCATCAGGCCCTCGGCGCCGATGATGCGGCCGGTGATGACGTCCATCTGCGGCTGATAGTACATCTCCAGCTCGTTCTGCTCGAGCGCCTTGCGCAGGCTCTGCTCGAGCGCGATCTTCTGGTGCGACACGTCGAGCATCGAGTTGTGATAGAAGCTGTGGCCGTTCTTGCCGAGCGCCTTGACCTGGTACATGGCGATGTCGGCGTGGCGCAGCAGCTCGTCGATCGATTCGCCGTCGCCCGGATAGATGGCGATGCCGATCGATGCCGAGATGTGCACTTCGTGGCCGTCGAGGTCGAACGGCTTGTGCAGGCACTCGAGGAATTTGTCGGCGATCAGCTTGGCGTCTTCGCGGTCGCGCAGCTCGGGCAGCACGATGGTGAATTCGTCGCCGCCCTGGCGCGCCAGCGTGTCGCCGCGGCGCAGGCAGTCCTTCAGGCGCAGCGCAACCTGCTGCAGCAGCTCGTCGCCCTTGACGTGGCCCAGGGTGTCGTTGACCAGCTTGAAGCGGTCGAGGTCGATGAACATCACGGCCAGCTCGGTGAGCTTGCGCTTGGCCTGGATCACGGCCAGGCCCAGGCGGTCCTTGAACAGCATGCGGTTCGGCAGGTCGGTCAGGATGTCGTGGTAGGCCTGGTAGGAGATCACTTCCTCGGCGCGCTTGCGGTCGGTGATGTCGCGGGCGACGCCGTAGGTGCCGAAGAATTCGAGCTTCTTGACCTCGTGGTCGGGCACGTGCATGCCGATCGAATTGAGCGAGATCGTCATCAGGGTGTTGTTGAAGGTGCGGTCCTGGCTGCCGCCGGCGTGGCACTTCAGGCGCAGTTCGACGTTGCGCGAAGCGCGCTCGTCGACGCGGCGCTCGTTGAACACGTAGCGCGCGCGCTCGAGGTCTTCCTCGTGCACCAGGATCGAGTAATGCTTGCCGATCAGGTCGTCGCGCGCGAATCCCAACAGCTGGTAGGCGCGGTCGTTGACGAAGGTGAAGCGGCCTTCGTGGTTGAGCGTGTAGATGATGTCGGGCGAGCTGTCGACCAGGTAGCGGTACAGCTTTTCGGAGTTTTCCAGCTGCGAGGCGATGCGCAGGTTGGCCGATTCGAGGCGGCGCTGCTGCAGCGCGTTGGCGACGGTTTTCAGCAGCTCTTCGCGGCTGTAGGGCTTGCGCAGGTAATCGTAGGCGCCGCGCTTGAGGGCGCCGATGGCGGCGTCGATGCCGACTTCGCCGCTCATGACGATGACGTCCGCTTCGATGCCCTTGTCGTTGATGAAGTCCATGATCTGGTGCCCGCTCATGTCGGGCAGGCGCAGGTCGAGCAGCACCAGGTCGAAGCGCACGCGCGACAGGTGCGCCAGCGCTTCGCTGCCGCAAGACGCGGTCACCAGGTGGTAGTCGCGGTCGCGCAGCAGTTCGTACAGCGACGACAGCAGGCGCGGTTCATCGTCGACCAGCAGGATGCGGGGCAGGTTTTCGGGATCCAACTGGAGCGCCTGGATAGGTGCTTGGGCACTGCCGGGGACAGGGGTGATGTCCTCGGCCAGATTGATTGCCAGGGCTGCGCCGGCAGCTGTCGCGTTCATTGTCACCTTACACTGAGTCCATTGCCCGCGGCTGGACGCCGGGGATCACGCCGGCGCCGCGCGTGGCCGGCAACAGGATTTCGAAAGCGGTGCCGCCACGGCCGCTGCGGCAGGCGATCATGCCGCCTATCTTCTTGACCAGGCCATGCACGATCGACAGGCCGAGGCCGTGGTGGGCGCCTTCCTTGGTGCTGCGCACGGCCGAAAACAGGTTGGCCAGCACGTCGGCCGACAGGCCAGGGCCGTTGTCGCTGACCACCAGCTCGACGTACAGCGCGCGGTCGCGGTTGACGTGGCCGCGGTTGGCGATCTCGATGCGGCCGCTGGCGCCGAGCGCTTCGACCGCGTTCTTGATCAGGTTGACCATGATCTGCTTGAGGATGTCGGCGTCGCCTTCGATCTCGGCGGCGTCGCCATGGTCCATGTTGACGGCGATCTGCACGCCGGCCGGCACGAATTCGGTGGCGCGGAACAGGCGCAGCACGTCGTCGACGACGCGCGCGACGTTGGTGGCGCGGTTCGACGCGGTCGGCTGCAGGTCGGCCAGGCCGTTGATAAGCTGGCCGACGCGGTCGATTTCCTCGTTCAGGATCGACATCTCGCCGACCACCGGCTCGCGCTTGGCCAGCTTGCCGTCGAGGACGGACAGGTAGTTCTTGATGATCGACAGCGGGTTGTTCACTTCATGCACCACCCGGCGCGACGCTTCGCGATATTCCTCGGCGACGTGGGCGAGCTGGCGGCGCGCGTGGCCGCGCTCGGACAGCGCCGCTTCCAGCGCGCCGGCAGCCTGCGTGCCGAACGCCTGCATGAAGCGCTCGCGCTTCTGGCAGTGCGGCACCTGCCACGCGGCTAGGCCGCCGATCATGACGCCGAGGCAGCGGCCGCCCGCCACCAGCGGCAGGCACACCAGGCTGTCGGTGCCGAGCATGCGGAACAGCTGTTCCTCGGCCAGGCCGAGCGTGCCGGCATCGCGCTTGACGAAGGCGAGCTTGCGCGCCAGCGCCGCTTCGGCGACGACGCCGCCGCGGGTGAGCGGAATCGTGAATTCGGCGATGCGCTGCTGGTCGCCCGTGGGCATGCCGACCAGCGCGTGCCCGGTCGGGTTTTCCAGCAAGATGACGGTGTTGTCGAAGTCGAACAGGATGCGCGCCGAGCGCGTCATCGATTCGAGCAGGCCGTCCTCGCCCTGCTGGCGGGCGAAGGTCTGGCCCACTTCCGACACCAGCACCAGGTTGCGCACTTCGTCGGACAGGCGCTGGCGCACCGGGTCGAGCATGGCCGGCGCGTACGCCGGCGGGGTCGGGATATCGTCGGCGCCGGCCAGGTCGATGCCGAGGTGCGCGGCCGACTTGCCGACCTGGCGCACGGCGGCGGTGGCGATGGCGTCGACGTCCTCGGGCTCGAGACCGCACAGGCGAGCGGCGTCGCCGATCGCTTCGTCGTCCGGCTCGTGGGTCGACATCAGGTGCGCCAGGCGGACGATGCGGATCAGCGGGTGGGCCGATTCGAGGCGCGCGCTCGGCTCATGGTGGTACAGCACCGAATCGGCGAGGAAGGAATCGAGGTGCCAGCGTTCGATCAGCCAGGCGCCGGCTTCGGCGTGGGTGATCTGCAAGGTGCGCTGTTCGACCGCGCACAGGTTCTCGTCGTCGCGCGCGGTGAAGTTGAAGGCGTATTCCTTGGGCGCGGTGGCCAGCAGCGCCAGCCGGCCGACGTTGTGCAGCAGGCCCGCCAGGTAGGCTTCCTCGGGATGGCCGTAGTCCATGCGCTGCGCCAGGTCGCGCGCGATGACGGCGGCGGTCAGCGAATTTTTCCAGAAGCCGCGCAGGTCGGTGCTGCCCGAATGGGGGAAGTTGTTAAAGGTCTGGAACACCGACTCGCTGATCACGATGGTCTTGATCATGTCGGTGCCGAGCGCAATGAGCGACGGCTCGAGCGCGACGGCGCGGGTGGAGCGATGGTAGGCGGAACTGTTGGCGACGGCGAGGATCTTGCTGGTCATGCCGGCGTCGTTCGAGATCAGCGCCGCCAGCTCGGGCATGCCAAGGTCGTCGGCCTGCAAGTGCTCGATCAACTTGATGAGTATCTGCGGCATCGCCGGCAGACGGGCAATCAGCAGTCGATTGCGAATATCATGGTCTGATTGATGCATTGTCTCAGGCACAGCCGCCAATTTGTCGAAGGTTTGCAGATGGCGCTTAACGGCGAAGCGGCCACGACGTTTTCTTTTTAAGCGATGCACAGGGCAGTGTTCCGGGCCCTGTTCAGGCATTTAATACAACGATCTTAGCATATATACACGAACTTTCTCTTCGGGAATAATAATTTCCGAGAAAATTTTCATATTTACCACGGTAACCTGGAAATGCCTTACTCCACTGCGTGGCTGGACAGTCTGCGCCGGTATTGCCTTGACGTCAACCATAAGGCGAGCGCGACAAGAACGAAGCCGAGCTGGCCTAGCGCCAGCCACAGCACCGAGTGCGACAGGAAGGGCGCGAACACGCCGGCCACCACGGCGCCCAGCAACGTCATGGCGAACGACTGGCAGGAAGAGACGGTGCCGCGGATGTGCGGAAACAGGTCGAGCGTGAGCAGCGTCGCCACCGGCGCCACCACCGACATGCCGAAGGTGTAGAAGAACATCGGCAGCACCGACCAGGGCAGGCTCGGCGGGAAGGCGAGGTGATAGCCGACGTTGACCGCGGCGGCGGCCAGCATGAAGCAGAAGCCGATGCCGATCTGGCGCCCGAAGGTGATGCGCCCGGCCAGCCGGTTGGCCGCCAGCGCGCCGAGGAAGATGCCCGATACGGTGGGCACGAACAGCCACGCGAATTCGTCGGGCCCGAGATGCAGGTGCACCGGCAGCATCACCGGGGCGGCGGTGATGAACAGGAACAGGCCGGCGAAATTGCAGGCGACGATACCGGCCTTCATGTGGAACAGCGGCGAGCGGAAGATGGCGCCGTAGTTGGTGGCAAGGTGGCCCGGGTTGAAGGGCTGGCGCTGTTCGCGCGGCAGCGTCTCCGGCAGGTAGCGCCAGCAGGCGGCGAACAGCAGCACCGTGTACGCCAGCAGGAACAGGAAGATGGTGCGCCAGTCGAACAGCTTGACGATCCAGCCGCCCAGCACCGGCGCGATGGCCGGCGCGATCGAGAAGATCATCGTCACCATCGACAGCAGGCGCGCCGCCGGCGCCCCCGAGTACAGGTCGCGGATGATGGCGCGGCCGACCACGGTGCCGGCGCCGGCCGAGACCCCCTGCAGGATGCGGAAGATCCACAGGTAGTGCACCGAATGCGAGGCGGCGCAGCCGATGGTGCCGATGGCGAACACCACCAGCGACACCAGCACGATGCTGCGGCGCCCGAAGGCGTCGGACAGCGCGCCGTGCCACAGCACCATGGCGGCAAAGGCCAGCATGTAGGCCGTGAGAGTCTGCTGGACTTCGATGGCGCTGGCGTGCAGTTCGGCCTGGATGTTGGGGAAGGCCGGCAGGTAGGCGTCGATCGAGAAAGGGCCCAGCATCGCCAGCGAGGCAACCAGCGCCGCCAGCGCGCCGGAACCGAGCAGCACGATGCGGTGCACCGGCGGCAGCGGCACCGGCAGCACCGGGTCCGGCGGCACGTTCGGCGGCGGCGGCTGCGGGAACATCGCTATGCCTGCTTCGGCTTGGCGTCTTCGCGGCGATTGTAGCCGGCGACCATGTCGAAGCGGAACAGGCGGCATTCCAGCGCGCCGTTGAAGAACGGCGTCTTGCGCGCTTCTTTCAGGCGCAGCAGCTTGGGCAGCGACAGGTCGGCGGTAAACAGGAACACGGTCCAGCCGGCGAAGCGCTGCTTGAGCGTGGTGCCGAGCGACGAGTAGAACGCCACCGACATCTCGTCGGCCGGGATGGTGGTGTCGCCGCGCACGCCGATGCGCTCGCCGTACGGCGGGTTGGTCAGCAGGATGCCCGGCTGCTCGGTCGGCGGCTTCACTTCCTGCGCCTCGATCTGCTTGAGCGGGACGTCGAACACGATGCCGGCCACGCGCAGATTATGGCGCGTCATTTCGATCATGTCGCCGGAGATGTCGCTGCCGAAAATGGTGGCCTCAAGCGGCAGCGCGTTCGGCTTGATGGCCGCCTTCATCGCCTGCCACGGGGCGGGCACGAAGCTGTTGAATTTTTCGAACGCGAAGCTGCGGCGCGCGCCGGGTGGAATCCCCTGCAGCATCTGCGCCGCTTCGATCAGGATGGTGCCGGAGCCGCACATCGGGTCGAACAGCACCGTGCCCGGCTTCCAGCCAGATACGCGCAGCATGCCGGCGGCGAGGTTCTCGCGCAGCGGCGCGTCGCCGGTTTCCTCGCGCCAGCCGCGCTTGAACAACGCTTCGCCGGAAGTGTCGAGGTAGATGGTGAAGTTGCGCTGGTCGAGGAAGCCGACGATGCGGATGTCGGGCTCGCCGGTGTTGACCGACGGGCGCTTGCCGACCAGGTCGCGGAAGCGGTCGCAGACGGCGTCCTTGATCTTGAGGGTGGTGAACTCGAGGCTGCGCAGCGGCGACTTGATGGCGGTGACGTCGACGCGGATGGTGTGGTCGACGCCGAACCAGTCTTCCCACGGCTGCGCCAGCACCAGGTCGTAGATGTCGTTCTCGTTGGCGTAGCTGGAGTGCCCCATGCGCATCAGCACGCGCGAGGCGATGCGCGAGTGCAGGTTGATCAGGTAGGAGTCGAGCAGGTGGCCGGAGCAGTGGACGCCGCCCGGCACCTGGTTGTGCACCTTCATGGTGGTGCTTTGCAGGGCGATTTCGCCCAGCTCTTCGGCCAGCGCCGCTTCCATGCCGCGCGGGCAGGGACAGAAAAATGAAGCCATGGGAGTACCCTTTATCCGTTAAAAAATGAGTGAGTCGATGGGCGCCGCCGCCCATCCTTGGTTTATATCTGCTACGGTCTTGCCAGTGCGCGCTCGACGAAATCGAGGCGGTCCTGGCCCCAGAAGCCTTCGCCGTCGACGACGTACCACGGGGCGCCGAACACATTGGCGGCCATCGCTTCGTCGGTGTTGCGATCGTACTGTTCCTGCACGCCGGCGGTCTGCGCCGACTTGACCAGCATGCGGCCGTCGAAGCCGCACATGCCGGCGATCTGCGCGAGCGTATCCTCGTCGGAGATGTTCTTGTCTTCGGCCCACAGCGCGCGCATCACGGCGCCGGCGATTTCCAGCGCGGCGTCGCCGCCAAGGCTGGTGCGGGCGGCGATGATCAGCTTCGCGGCATTGTCGGGCGGGACCGGGAAAAATGCCGGCTGCGCCTTGAGCGGCACCTGCAGCAATTCGGACCAGCGCGCCAGTTCGGCCAGGCGGTAGGCCTGGCGCTGCGGCGCGCGCTTGGCGAGCGGCAGGCCGCCCGACACGCCAAACACCTTGCCGAGGTCGAAGGGCTTGAGCTCGACATGAGCGCCGGCGGCGCTGGCGATGGCCACCAGCCGCGCGTGACCGAGGTAGGTCCAGGGCGACTGCGGGGCCAGGAAATACTGGATGGTCTTGCTCATCACAGCTCCGTCAGAAAGGTTTGACGACGACGAGGATCGTGATCGCCACCAGCAGCAGCACCGGCACCTCGTTGAACCAGCGGTACCAGGTGTGCGCGCGGCGGTTGGCGCCTTTTTCGAATTTTCGCAGCAGCGAGCCGCATGCATGATGATAGCCGATCGCCAGGATCACGAGCGCCAGCTTGGCGTGCAGCCAGCCGCCCTTGAAGCCGTAGCCGAGCCACAGCCAGACGCCCAGCGCCACCGCTGGAATCATCAACATGGAAGTGAAGCGATAGAGTTTTCGCGCCATCAGCAGCAAGCGGGAGGTGGCCACGGTTTCGGTTTCCTGGGCCAGGTTGACGAAGATGCGCGGCAGGTAGAACAGGCCGGCAAACCACGAGGCGACGAAGACGATGTGAAACGCTTTAATCCAGAGCATAGGGTCCCGATTGGTTAACTGCAGTATCAGCTGCGAATCTCGCCGTGACCGAACACGACGTATTTGAGCGAGGTGAGGCCTTCCAGTCCGACCGGGCCGCGCGCGTGCAGCTTGTCGTTGGAGATGCCGATTTCGGCGCCGAGGCCGTACTCGAAGCCGTCGGCAAAACGCGTGGAGGCGTTCACCATCACCGAGGCGGAATCGACTTCGCGCAAGAAGCGCAGCGCGTCGCTGTAGTCTTCGGTGATGATCGCTTCGGTGTGGTGCGACGACCAGGTGTTGATATGCTCGATCGCCTCGTCGATGCCGGCCACCACCTTGACCGCCAGGACAGGCGCCAGGTATTCGGTGCTCCAGTCTTCGACGGTGGCGGCGACCAGGTGCGGGTAGCCCGCCAGCAGCGCGAACGCTTCCGGGTCGGCGCGCAGCTCGACCTGCTTTTCGAGGTACAGCGCGGCCAGTTGCGGCAGCACGGTGGCGGCGACCGCGCGGTCGACCAGCAGCGTTTCCATCGTGTTGCAGGTGCCGTAGCGGTGGCACTTGGCGTTGAAGGCGATCGGCAGCGCCTTGGCGATATCGGCCTTGGCGTCGATGTAGACGTGGCAGATGCCGTCGAGGTGCTTGATCATCGGGACCGTGCTCTCCTTCATCAGGCGCGCGATCAGGCCCTTGCCGCCGCGCGGCACGATGACGTCGACATACTGCGGCATCGTGACGAGCGCGCCGACCGCCGCGCGGTCGACCGTGTCGACGATCTGCACGCCGTGTGCCGGCAGGCCGGCGCCGGCCAGGCCCTCGGCGACAATCGCGGCCAGCGCACGGTTGCAGTTGATCGCTTCGGAGCCGCCGCGCAGGATGGTGGCGTTGCCGCTCTTGATGCACAGACCGGCGGCGTCGACGGTGACGTTGGGGCGCGCTTCGTAGATGATGCCGATGACGCCCAGCGGCACGCGCATCTGGCCGACCTGGATGCCGCTCGGGCGGAACTTCATGTTGGAGATTTCGCCGATCGGGTCGGGCAGCGCGACCATCTGGCGCAGGCCTTCGACCATGGTGGCGATGGCGGCGTCGGACAATTCGAGGCGGTCGACCATGGCCGGCGCCAGGCCGGCCGCGCGGGCGGCGTCGAGATCGAGCTGGTTGGCGGCGCGCAGGATGGCGGCGTCGCGATTGACGGCGTCGGCAATCAGCAGCAGCGCGCGGTTGCGGGTGGCGCTGTCGGCGCGCGCCATCGCGCGCGATGCGGCGCGGGCCTGGCGGCCCACCTGTTCCATGTATTCTGGGATGTTCATCGTTGAGCTCTTAAAATAAATTCTGGCTTAGCGCGCTACCTTGAGCGCCAATTGCAGCATGGCGTCCCAGGCGTCGCCAGCGAACGCCTTGGCGCGCAGGCCCTTGACCATCTTGTCGACCTGGGCGGCGTCCTGCAGCGCCTGCTCCAGCGTGGCCAGCGAGACACGCCGCAGCGCCGGTTCCATCATGCGCTCCTTCGGCCCCCAGATGCGGTATTCCTTGAGCAGCACGCCGAGCGGGCGGCCCTGCGCCATTGCCGCCTTCAGCTTGAGCAGCGTGCGGATTTCGTCGGCGACGGCCCACAGCACCAGCGGCAGTGCCTCGCCCTCGCCTTTCAGGCCCTCGAGCATGCGCACCAGCCGTGCGACGTCACCCGACAGCATCGCTTCGGACAGCTTGAACACGTCGTAGCGGGCGACGTTGAGGACGGCGTCGTGGACCTGTTCGAAGGTCAGCTTGCCCGGTTCGTGCAGCAGGCCCAGCTTCTGGATTTCCTGGTGCGCCGCGAGCAGGTTGCCTTCGACGCGGTCGGCGATGAAGTCGAGTCCCTGGCGGTCGACGCTCTGGCCCTGGCTGGCCAGGCGGGTGCCGATCCAGCCCGGCAGCGCGGCGCGCGCGACGATCGGGATCTCGATGTACACGGCGGCCTGCTGCAAGGCGCCGACCCAGGCCGCCTTGGCGGTCTGCCAGTCCAGCTTGGGCAGCGTGATCAGGGTCAGGTTGTCGGGGCTGAGGTTCTTGGCGTAGGCTTGCAGCGCGGCGCCGCCGTCCTTGCCGGGCTTGCCGGTGGGGATGCGCAGCTCGATCAGCTTCTTGTCGCCGAACAGCGACAGTTCCTGGTTGGCGGCCAGCAGTTCGCCCCACTTGAAGGTGCGCTCGACGGTGAGGACGTCGCGTTCCGAATAGCCGTTGGCGCGCGCGGCGCGGCGGATCTTGTCGCCCGCTTCCAGCGCCAGCAGGTGCTCGTCGCTGCTGATCACGTACAGCGGCGCGATCGCCTTGGCGAGGTGGCCTTCCAGTCCGTCTGCGCGCAGTTGCATCGTTCGTCCTTACGCGCGCTTGATGGCGGCCAGCCGCCGCAGGATCTGCTGCACCAGGTCGGACTGCATGTCGCGGTACAGCAGCGCTTCTTCGGATTCCTTGGCCAGCACCTGCGTTTCGTTGAAGGCGATGCTGCGCTTGAGGTTGATCTCGGTGGCGCCGAGCAGTTCGGCATCCTTGGCGTCGCGCACGCGGAACACCAGCGTGTAGGTCAGCAGGTATTCGCGCACGCGGCCCTGGCTGTTGAGCGACAGGATGGTCTTGCCGCGCGTTTCGGACAGCACGTCGAGCCTGGCGTCGGCCTTGCCGGCGTCGGTGGTCACCACGACGGCGTCACCGCCGCGCAGGTTGCGCCGCAATTCGATGCCCAGCGGAGAAGTGTCGGCGAAGCCGAGGTAGATGCTGTTGAACGGCATCCGGTACTGCCCCCCCGTGCCGCGCAGCTGGAAGCCGCAGGCCGCCAGGGCGACAGCCAGCAGCAGCATGGCGCCGGCGCGTACGGTGAGCGATCGCAGGGCGTTCATCGCTTACACCACGATGCTGATCAACTTGCCGGGAACGACGATCACCTTCTTCGGCGGCGTCTCGATGTACTTCTGCACCGCTTCGCAGGCCAGCGCCTGCGCTTCGATCGACGCCTTGTCGGCATCCTTGGCGACCATGATCGAGCCGCGCAGCTTGCCGTTCACCTGGATCATCATCTCGATCTCGGCCTGCTCCAGCGCTTGCGGGTCGACCTGCGGCCACGGCGCGTTGAGGATGTCGCCATGGACCCTGGCGTAGCCCAGCTCTTCCCACAGCACGTGGGTGATGTGCGGCGCCACGGGATTGAGCACGCGCAGGAAGATCGACAGGCCTTCGGCGACGACGGCGTCGGACGCGGCGCCGTCGGCCAGCTTGGCCGACTCCATCGTGTTGAGCATCTTCATGCAGGCCGAAACGACGGTGTTGTACTGGATGCGCTTGAGGTCGTAGTCGGCCTGCTGCAGGATCTTGTGCAATTCGCGGCGCAGCGTCTTCTGGGCGTCGTTGAAGCTGTCCTTCGATGGCGACGCCAGTTCGGAAGCGATGCGCGGCGACTGCGCGTGGGCGAACGCCCACACGCGGCGCAGGAAGCGGCTGGCGCCTTCGACGCCGCTGTCGGACCATTCGAGCGTCTGCTCAGGCGGCGAGGCGAACATGGTGAACAGGCGCGCGGTGTCGGCGCCGTACTGGCCGATCTGCGCCTGCGGGTCGATGCCGTTGTTCTTCGATTTCGACATCTTCTCGGTGCCGCCGATTTCGACCTTCTTGCCGTCCGCCTTCAGCAGCGCGCCTTGCGGGCGGCCCTTGTCGTCGAGCGAGAGGTCGATGTCGGCCGGGTTGAACCAGGTCTTCTTGCCGGCGTCGTCTTCACGGTAGTAGGTCTCGTTGAGCACCATGCCCTGCGTGAGCAGGTTGACGAACGGCTCGTCGAACTTGACCAGGCCCATGTCGCGCATGATCTTGGTCCAGAAGCGCGCGTACAGCAGGTGCATGACGGCGTGCTCGATGCCGCCGATGTACTGGTCCATCGGCATCCAGTAGTCGTTGCGCGGGTCGACCATGGCGGTGGCGCCGGGCGACGTATAGCGCATGTAGTACCACGACGAGTCGACGAAGGTGTCCATCGTGTCGGTCTCGCGGCGCGCCGGCTTGCCGCACTGCGGGCAGTCGCACTTGAGGAAAGCCTCGTCCTTGTTGAGCGGGTTGCCGCTGCCGTCAGGGACCAGGTGCTCGGGCAGCACGACCGGCAGGTCCTTTTCGGGGACCGGCACGGTGCCGCAATCGGCGCAGTGGATCATCGGGATCGGCGTGCCCCAGTAGCGCTGGCGCGAAATGCCCCAGTCGCGCAGGCGGAAGGTGGTCTTCTTTTCGCCCAGGCCTTGCAGCGCCAGGTCGCCGGCGATGGCGTTGACCGCGGCGGTGTAGTCGAGGCCATCGTACTTGCCGGAGTTGACCAGCACGCCGTGCTCCTTGTCGCCATACCATTCCTGCCAGCCGGCCAGCGAGTATTGCTTGCCTTCGACGGCGACCACCTGGGTGATCGGCAGCTGGTACTTGGTGGCGAACAGGAAGTCGCGCTCGTCGTGCGCCGGCACGCCCATCACGGCGCCGTCGCCGTAGGTGATCAGGACGTAGTTGCCGACCCAGACTTCGACCTTGTCGCCGGTCAGCGGGTGGGTGACGAACAGGCCGGTCGGCATGCCCTTCTTTTCCATCGTCGCCATGTCCGCTTCGATCACGCTGCCCAGTTTGCACTCGGCGATGAAGGCGGCCAGTTCAGGATTGGTCTGCGCGGCGTGGGCGGCCAGCGCGTGCTCCGGCGCGACGGCGCAGAAGGTGACGCCCATGATGGTGTCGGCGCGGGTGGTGAAGACGTACATCTTGCCGCCGCCGATCAGCTCACCGTCGGCGTCCTTGATCGTGTGCGGGAAGGCGAAGCGCACGCCGGTCGACTTGCCGATCCAGTTGGCCTGCATCACGCGCACGCGCTCGGGCCAGCCCGGCAGCTTGTTGTCGACGTAGTCGAGCAGTTCGTCGGCGTAGTCGGTGATGCGCGCGTAGTACATCGGGATCTCGCGCTTTTCGATCAGCGCGCCGGAGCGCCAGCCGCGGCCGTCGACGACCTGCTCGTTGGCCAGCACGGTCTGGTCGATCGGGTCCCAGTTCACGGTGCCGGTCTTCTTGTAGATGATGCCCTTTTCGAGCATCTTGAGGAACATCCACTGGTTCCACTTGTAGTATTCCGGCTTGCAGGCGGTCATCTCGCGCGACCAGTCGATCGCCAGGCCCATCGATTCCATCTGCTCGCGCATGTGGGCGATGTTGGCGTAGGTCCACTGCGCCGGCGGCACGTTGTTGGCCATCGCGGCGTTTTCGGCCGGCATGCCAAACGCGTCCCAGCCCATCGGCATGAGCACGTTGTAGCCGTTCATGCGCAGGTAGCGGTACATCACGTCGTTGATCGTATAGTTGCGCACGTGTCCCATGTGCAGCTTGCCCGACGGGTAAGGCAGCATCGAGCAAGCGTAGTACTTGCCTTTCGGGAAACGCGGGTCGTTCTCGACCGCCTTGTAGGCATCGATGGCCTTCCAGTGCGATTGGGCGGCTTGTTCGACGTCGGCGGGACTATATTTATCTTGCATGATGATCAAAGGGCCAGGAAAGTGGAGTTGAACCGAACATTATACTGGTTCATGCTATTTCCGGCGGTAGCGGGGACTGGCTACAGACGAACTCAGACCCTCTGCGCCTGAACCATAAGGCCTCGGTTCGGTCTAATAAGTATGGACAGCCAATTTAACGCCATCGATTATGCGCAGCAGCTTGAGGCTGCAGGTGTGCCTACGGCGCAAGCAGAGGTCCACGCGAAAACGCTTTCCCTCGCATTGACGAGTTGCGCTGCGTCACGCGCTGATTTACGTGCACTTGACGAGCGTCTTTCGGCCAGAATGGACTTGTTCGAACAACGCATCACCTCACGCGTTGACAAACTCGAAGCCCGCATGGACGCTTTCGAAGCGAACATAAGCGCGCGAATGGACGCTTTCGAAGCGCACATAAGTGCGCGAATGGACGCTTTCGAAGCGAAAGTGGAACTACGCCTGGAGAAGATGGAGGGGCGTAACCGCTTGATGCAGTGGATGGCGGCGACCAACACCGCGATGCTCATCGCGATGATCGTGAAAGTCTACTTTCCCTGAATCCGCGCTCAGCGCAGCGTCAGCGCAAGCGCCGGCTTTTCGCCGTAATCCTCGTAGCGCTCATTGATGCCGGCGACGCAGAAAGTCAATTCTTCGAGCAGATCGGGCGCCTTCTCGCGCATGGCGGCGGCATCCTTGATGACGATCTCGAGTACTTCGTTCGGCTTCAGGTGGAACTTGCTCATGCCGTCAGCGTCGCGCAGGTAGCTCATGCAGTCGACCCAGGCATCCATCGTGTTGCTGTAGGACTCAGGAAAGCCGAACGCGCGCTGGCACTCGGCGTGAAACGCGGGGGCGCCATCGATTGCGGCGCCATTCAGTTCTGCGGTGGCCATCGTCGTTCTCCTCAGCGCCCCAGCGCCAGCACGTCCTGCATGTCGTACAGGCCGGTCTGCTTGTCGGCCAGGAAGCGCGCGGCGCGCAGCGCGCCGTGGGCGTAGGTGACGCGGCTGCCCGACTTGTGGCTGATTTCGATACGCTCGCCGTCGCCGGCAAACAGCACGGTATGGTCGCCGACGATGTCGCCGCCGCGGATGGTGGCAAAGCCGATGGTGGACGGGTCGCGTTCGCCGGTGACGCCTTCGCGGCCGTAGACGGCGCACTGCTTGAGGTCGCGGCCGAGCGCGTCGGCGATGACTTCGCCCATCTTCAGCGCGGTGCCGGACGGCGCATCGACCTTGTGGCGATGGTGGGCCTCGATGATTTCGATGTCGTAGCCTTCGGCGAAGCTCCTGGCTGCCATTTCCAGCAGCTTGAGGGTGACGTTGACGCCGACGCTCATGTTGGGAGCGAACACGATGGCGGTCTTTTCGGCGGCGGCGCGGATGGCGGCCTTGCCGGCGTCGTCGAAACCGGTGGTGCCGATGACCATGGCGATGCCGTGCTCGGCGCAATACGCGAGGTGCTTCAGCGTGCCTTCCGGACGGGTGAAATCGATCAGGCAGCGCGCGCCGGCCAGGCCGGCGGCCAGGTCGGATTGGATCGCCACCGACGACTGGCCGAGGAAGGCGGCGGCGTCGGCGCCGATCGCCGGCGAGCCGGCGACGTCGAGGGCGCCAACCAGTTCGGCGTCGGGCGCCTTGGCGATCGCCTCGATCAGCATCTTGCCCATGCGCCCGCTGGCGCCGGCCACCGCAATCTTCAGTGAAGTCATGTTGAACCGCCGCTTATTTCTTGATCTGAATGCTGGCCGAACCGGCCTCTTCCTTCTTAGGCGCTTCTTTCGGCGCTTCCTTGGACGCGCCGGCGATGCGGGCGATGTACTCGCGCTCGGTCGGCAGGTTGCCGCCGTCGAAACGCTCGACCTTGTCGTCCTTGAAGAAGATCGAAACGCGCGCCTTGGTCAGCTCGCCGTTGCCGCGCGCCAGGTAGAACGGATAATCCCAGCGGGTCGTATGGAAGGGGTCGGCCAGCAGCGGCGTGCCGAGAATGAACTTGACCTGCTCGCGGGTCTGGCCAACTTTCAGCTGTGACAGCATCTCCTGCGAGACGAAGTTGCCCTGCTGGATGTCCGGCCGGTACGGCTTGAACACCCACAGGAATTTTTGCAGCGAGGTCGCGCTGGTGGTCTGGGCGCCGGCATTGGCGGCGGCGGCGGCCTTGTCGACCTCGGCGGCGCTGGCCTGCGGCGTTGCAGCCACGGGGGCGTCACGCCAGGCGGCGCAGCCGGACAGGGCCAGTACGGCGCAGGCGGCGGCCGCCAGCAGTGGTGTCCGGGTGTAAAAACGGTGCAAAACAACATTCTTGACGCGCATGGGTGACCTCAAAACGTTTGAGCGCTAGCTCCAAAACGCTATATCATAAAGCACTATGCCAATATACGAGCAACAAACATGAGTAACAATCCAAGCGATCTCAAGGCCAGCGGCCTGAAAGCGACCCTTCCGCGCCTGAAAATTCTCGAGATTTTCCAGAACAGCGAAGTGCGCCACCTTACTGCCGAAGACGTCTACAAGATCCTGTTGACCGAGAACATGGACGTCGGACTGGCCACGGTGTACCGCGTGCTGACCCAGTTCGAGCAGGCCGGACTGCTCAACCGCAATCACTTCGAGACGGGCAAGGCGATTTTCGAGCTGAACGCCGGGTCGCACCACGATCACCTGGTGTGTCTCGACTGCGGTCGGGTGGAAGAGTTCTTCGACGAGGAAATCGAGTCGCGCCAGCACAAGGTGGCCGCCGAGCGCGGGTTCAACATTGCCGAGCATGCGCTGGCGATTTACGGCAATTGCATCAAGCCGGCCTGCCCGCACCGGCGTTAAGCGTCTACCCCTGGGGTGCCGACGTCAGCTGACAGGGTCAGACCCGAGCGATGTCAGTTGTGGCTCAGCGCGTTGGAGAGCAGCTTGGCGGTGATGTCGACGATCGGGATCACGCGCTCGTAGGCCATGCGGGTCGGGCCGATCACCCCTAGCGTGCCGACAATCTTGCCGTTCACTTCGTAGGGAGCGGTCACCACGCTCATTTCATCCATCGGCACCAGGTTCGATTCGCCGCCGATGAAGATCTGCACGCCGGTCGCCTTGCTGGAGACGTCGAGCAGCTGCATCAGCCCGGTCTTTTGCTCGAACATGTCGAACATCTGGCGCAGCGACGTCATGTTCGACGACAGGTCGGACACGCTCAGCAGATTGCGCTCGCCGGAAATCACCATGTCGTCCGAATGGTCGGCCATCGCCTCGCTGCCGGCTTCGACCGCCGCCCGCATCAGCCGGCTCATGTCGTCGCTCAGCTGCTTGAGTTCGCCGGTGACGCGCGCGCGCACCTGGTCGAACGAGAGCCCGCCGTAATTCTGGTTGATGTAGTTGGCCGACTGGATCAGCTGGCTGGGGGTGTAGTCGGCGTCGGTCAGCAGCAGGCGGTTCTGGACGTCGCCGCGCGGATCGACGATGACGAGCAGGATGCGCTTTTCGGACAGGCGCAAGAATTCGATCTGCTGGAACACCGACTCGCGCCGCGGGCTGAGGACGACGCCGGCGAACTGCGACAGCGACGACAGCATCTGCGCGGCGTTGGAAATGATCTTTTGCGGCTGCTGGTTCGGCATGCGCATGCGCGATTCGACGGCGTGCTCGTCGATGTGCTGCACCGTCAGCAGCGTGTCGACGAAGATGCGGTAGCCGCGCGGGGTCGGGATGCGGCCGGCGGACGTGTGCGGGCTGGCCACATAGCCCATTTCTTCGAGGTCGGCCATGATGTTGCGGATGGTCGCCGGCGACAGGTCGAGCCCGGAGATCTTCGACAGCGCGCGCGAGCCGACCG
>JAZKFW010000005.1:0-100350 GCA_040386255.1 Pseudomonadota bacterium | reverse complement strand
GGTTTAAACTTGATAATCGGCTGGTTCGCAGCAGGGTTGTATAGACAGCGCCCCATATACTGCGAGGGGGTCGCAAGCGAACTCCCATTCTAACAAAGGTCTGAAAGTATGGCAGAAGTCACCCTCGTAAACGATCCGGCGCCGACCGTGATCACTTTTCCCGATTCGCCTTTCAAGCTGCATCAGCCCTTCGCGCCCGCGGGCGACCAGCCGACCGCGATCGCCGGCCTGGTCGAAGGAATCAACGACGGCCTGTCGTTCCAGACCCTGCTCGGCGTGACCGGTTCGGGCAAGACCTACACGATGGCGAACGTGATCGCGCAGTGCGGACGTCCGGCGATCGTGTTCGCGCCGAACAAGACGCTGGCGGCGCAGCTGTATGCGGAATTCCGCGAATTCTTCCCGCAAAACGCGGTCGAGTATTTCGTCAGTTATTACGACTACTACCAGCCGGAAGCCTATGTGCCGCAGCGCGACCTGTTCATCGAAAAGGACTCGTCGATCAACGAGCATATCGAGCAGATGCGCCTGTCGTGCACCAAGTCGCTGATGGAACGGCGCGACGTGATTATCGTCGCCACCGTATCGGCCATTTACGGTATCGGTAATCCGAGCGAATACCACCAGATGATTCTGACGCTGCGCGCCAAAGACAAGGTCGCGCAGCGCGACGTCATCGCGCGCCTGATCCAGATGCAGTACACGCGCAACGAAGTCGATTTCGGCCGCGGCACTTTCCGCGTGCGCGGCGACACCATCGACATCTTCCCGGCCGAGCACGCCGAGCTGGCGATCCGCGTCGAGATGTTCGACGACGAGATCGAATCGCTGCAGTTGTTCGACCCGCTGACCGGGCGCGTGCGCCAGAAGATTCCGCGCTTTACCGTCTATCCGGGCTCGCACTACGTGACGCCGCGCAGCACGGTGCTGCGGGCGATTGAGTCGATCAAGCTGGAACTGCGGGACCGCCTCGAATACTTCCGCCAGGAGAACAAGCTGATCGAGGAGCAGCGGCTCGAGCAGCGCACCCGTTTCGACCTCGAGATGATGGCCGAGATCGGCTTCACCAAGGGCATCGAGAACTACTCGCGCCACCTGTCCGGCGCGATGCCGGGCGAGCCGCCGCCGACGCTGGTCGACTACCTGCCGAAGGACGCGCTGATGTTCCTCGACGAGTCGCACGTGCTGGTCGGACAGCTCAATGCGATGTACAACGGCGACCGCTCGCGCAAGACCAACCTGGTCGACTACGGTTTCCGGCTGCCGTCGGCGCTGGACAACCGGCCGCTGAAGTTCGAAGAGTTCGAAGGCAAGCTGCGCCAGACCGTGTTCGTGTCGGCCACGCCGGCCGACTACGAGAAGACACACGCCGACAACGTGGTCGAACAGGTGGTGCGGCCGACCGGCCTGGTCGATCCGCAGATTATCGTGCGGCCGGCGATGACGCAGGTCGACGACCTGATGTCGGAAATCCAGGACCGGGTCAAGAAGGACGAGCGGGTGCTGGTGACGACGCTGACCAAGCGGATGGCCGAGCAGCTGACCGAGTATCTGTCCGACCACGGCATCAAGGTGCGTTACCTGCATAGCGACATCGAGACGGTGGAGCGGGTCGAAATCTTGCGCGACCTGCGCCTGGGCACGTTCGACGTGCTCGTCGGCATTAACTTGCTGCGCGAGGGACTCGACTTGCCGGAGGTGTCGCTGGTGGCGATCCTGGATGCCGACAAGGAAGGCTTCCTGCGCTCGGAGCGCAGCCTGATCCAGACCATTGGACGCGCCGCGCGCAATCTGAACGGCGTGGCGATCCTGTACGGCGACAAGGTCACCGATTCGATGCGCCTGGCGATCGACGAGACCGAACGCCGGCGCACCAAGCAGATTGCCTACAACCTCGAGCGGGGCATCACGCCGATCGGCATCAAGAAGGCGATCCGCGACATGATCGACGGCGTCTACAGCCCGCAGCAGGCGCGCGAGACGCTCGGCGCCGAGGCGGAGACCGCCAAGGTCGAGTCGATGAGCGAGAAGCAGATCAGCAAGGAAATCAAGCGGCTCGAGAAGCTGATGGTCGATCACGCGCGCAATCTCGAGTTCGAGAAGGCGGCGCAGGTGCGCGACCAGCTGCATGTGCTCAAGCAGCAGGCGTTCGGGGCGCCGGGCACCGACAATGTCGTGTCGATGCTGGGCAAGTAGGGCTCAGCAATTAGCTCGCGGCCCCACCCCTTGAACGGCAAACTTCTCGGACCAGGCGGGACGCCGGCGGCGCCGGCTTCCCATCAGCGCCAGTCCCGCCACCGCCATCATCCAGGCGTGCGGCTCCGGCACCGCCAACGCGATCAAGTCGAGCCGCACGTTGCCGCAGACCCCCTCGCGGCATGCGAACGCGAGGATCTGCTCGGCGTCGTTGATGTCGGCGGCCGACATGATCGTCCAGCCGGACGCGGGGTCGATCAGCGTATTCAGGTCGACCATCGCGCCGTCGGCGTAGCGGAATCCATGGCGGTCGTCCGGCAGGTCGATGTTCCACTCCGATGAACCGACCACCAGGCCGGCATTGTTGATGCCGAGCGCGGCGCCACGGATTCCGGTGCCGAGAAATCCGAGGTCGACCATCATGCCGTCCTGCCAAAGGAAGGGATGCGGCTCGCCTGACTTGAAATCGGGCGTCGTCTCCGACCTGCCGACGACCTGCCCCGCTTCGTTGATATCGTGGGCTTCGCTGATCAGGCCGCCAAGGCTACCCAAGTCGCGCAGAACGCCGTTCTCGAACAGGATCGCGTGCCTGGTCGGATCGAAAAAATCGATGGCGTCGATGGCCGAGGTGCCCACCACCTGGCCGCGATTGTTCATTGCATCGACGAAGCTCCAGTCGCCACCCAAGGTCGGGATGATGCGCACGATGCCGTCCGAATACACGAAGCCGCGCGCCCTTTCGGCGAACAGATAGCCGGCGTTGCCGGCCGCCTGGCCGACATCGTTGAGCGCCCTGATCTCGCTGCTCTGCCAGATGCCCAGCCGGCCGATATTGCGGAAGGCGTCGGAAGAATAGATGTAGGCGTCGCTTGCCCAGGCCAGGCCAATGTGGCCGCGGTTATTGATGGAAAGGCCGAAGCTGCCGGGGGCGATCGCGTTGATGTCGAACGTTCCGGTGTCGGACCAGATCGCCGCAGCATTGTTCATCGTGCCGACGATCTGGCCGGCGTCGTTGATGTTCATGGCCTGAAACTGCGCCGGCAGCGCGCGGACGGAATAGATCGGGTCGGCAAATGCCGCGAGCGGACTGGCCAGCAAGGGCAGCAGCAGCCACTGCCGCCAGCGCCGGCGCTGCCTGGCGAACGCGGCCAGCGCGAGCCCGGCCAGCAGCATCGCCCACGCGCCCGGCTCCGGCACTGCCGGGATCAGGTCGAGGCGCACCGCGCGGCACTCGAGCGTGTCGCCGAGGCACGCCTTGCCGAGGATCTGGCGTTCATCGTTGATGTCGGTGGCGGACACCAGGCGCCAGCCGGCGGCGGGATCGATCAGCGTGTTCAGGTCCGCCATCGCGCCGTCGGCGTACAGGAAGGCGTGGTAGTCGAAGCCGGGGCCGCTGCCGGTGTCGGACATGCCGACCACCATGCCCGCGTTGTTGAGCCCGAAGGCGCGGCCGGTGGCGCCGCCAAGCGAACCGAGGTCGACCATGCCGGCGCCGCCATCGCTGTAGAGGAAGGGGCGCTCCTGGCCCGCCACGCCGGTCTCGGACCAGCCGGCCACCTGGCCGGCGTCGTTGATGTCGTTGCCTTCGCTGACGCGTCCGCCAAGCGAGCCGAGGTTGCGAACGTTGCCGAGGAAATCGTAGACGTAGGCGTAGCGCTCGGGATCGCTGTACCGGTCGCTGGGAATGCTGGCGAAACCGGTCACCTGGCCGGCGTTGTTGACGGCGTTGCCGAAATCCATGTAGCCGCCGAACGTAAGGATGGTGGCGAGGCCGCCGTCGACGTAGACGAAGCCCTGCGCAGTAAGCAACTGTTCGAAGTCGCGCACGGTGCCGGAGACGCGGCGCGCGTCGTTGATGCCGGTGGCCCAGGCGCGCGCGCCCTCGGAGTTGATGTACTCCACCGTTGCACCGGAATACAGGAAGCCGGCGGTGCCGGCGCGGCCGGCCACGTCGCCGCCGTTGTTGATCGCCAATCCCTCGGCGCCGGGCAGGAAGTAGCTGACGGAACTGTCGGTCCACACCGCGGCGCCGCCGCGGGCCGTGCCGACCACGTGGCCGGCGTTGTTGATGCCAGAGGCGAAAAAGCCGTCGGGCAGGAACGTGAGCGAGTAGATCGGGTCGGCGAGCGCGCCGAGCGGCGCGGCGAGCAGCGACAGCAACAGCAGTTTCGGGGGAAGTTTTTGGTGGGACATGAGGGTTCCTGGCAGAGAGCAGAAACACAATCATGGTGCAAATGCCATGGCGGCTTGTGCGGTAGGTCAGCAGTGTTCAACAACCGCGAGCGGAAAGCGCGGGCTGGCCGTCGCACAGCGCATCAGGGCTTGTCGGGTCCGGGGACTGGATCCTCGCCGGGGTGATAGGGGTGGGCGCAGGCGTCGATCTCGGCACGTTTCTGCGCTGCATGGGCGCGGCTGCGCGCCGTGCTGCCGCGCAGCAGCACGTAGAACACCGGCGTCAGGAAGATGCCGAACGCGGTGACCCCAAGCATGCCGGAGAACACGGCGATGCCCATCGCGCGGCGCATCTCGGCGCCGGCGCCGCTGCTGACGATCAGCGGCGTGACGCCGGCGCAGAACGCGATCGACGTCATCAGGATCGGGCGCAGCCGCAGGCGCGCCGCTTCGATGGTCGCGGCCAGCGTGTCCCTGCCCTGTTCTTCCAGGTCTTTGGCAAATTCGACAATCAGGATGGCGTTCTTGCAGGCCAGCCCGACCAGCACGACCAGCGCCACCTGGGTAAAGATATTCAGGTCGCCCGGCTGCTGGAACAAGGGCAGGCTGGAAATCCAGACGCCGAGCAGCGCCGACAGGATGCACATCGGCACGATCAGCACAATCGCCAGCGGCAGCGTCCAGCTCTCGTACTGCGCCGCCAGCACCAGGATGACCAGCACCAGCGACAGGATCAGCACGGCCGCCAGGGTCGGGATCGCGACGTTGGCGCCGGGAATGCGGACGTCGCGCGTGAGGCGGTCCTGGTAGGTCAGCTCGGTCCACTCGTAGCTCATGCCGCGCGGCAGCGTCGCCGCCAGCAGGCGCTCGATTTCCGCCTCGGCCTGGCCGCTCGAAAAGCCTGGCCTGGCGGCGCCGTTGATGTCGGCCGACGGGATGCCGTTGTAGCGCGTGACGCGGGTCGGCCCGAAGGTGTCCTCGACCTTCATCAGCGCGCCCAGCGGCACCATCTGGCCGGCGCTGTTGCGCGTCTCGATGCGGGTGATGGCGCCGGCGTCGGCGCGGAACGGCGCGTCCGCCTGCACGATCACCTGGTAGGTCTTGCCGAAGCGCGAGAAGTCGTTCACGTACAGCGAGCCGAGGTTGATCTGCATGGCGTCGTAGATGTCGCCGAGCGCCACGCCCATCTGCTTGGCCCTGGTGCGGTCGACGTCGGCGAGCAGCTGCGGCACATTGATGTCGTAGGTGGAGTACGGCGTGACGATCGGCGAATTCGGATTGGCGTAGATCTGGCCGAGCGTGCCCCACACCGCGCCGTACAGCGCCTGCTCGCCGAGGCCGGCGCGGTCCTGCACCTGCAGCTTTAAGCCGCCGGCGGTGCCGACGCCCTCGACCGCCGGCGGCGGCACGACGAACATGCGTGCGCCCTCGATCTGCTGGATGGCGCCGTTGACCTTGCCGAGGATGGCTTCCTTGCTCAGCTCGGCGCCGGTGCGCTCCTCGAACGGCGCCAGGCCGAAGAACACCAGGCCCTCGTTCGGCGCCGACGAAAAGCCGGCGATCGACAAGCCGGGAAACGCCACCGCATCGATGATGCCGGGCACCTTCAGCGCGATATCGGACAGGCGCCGGATGACGGCGTCGGTGCGCTCGAGCGAGGCGCCGGCCGGCAGCTGGGCGATGCCGATCAGGTACTGCTTGTCGGGCGACGGCACGAAGCCGGACGGCGTGCGGGCGAACATGAAGGCGGTTGCCGCCAGCAGCAGCGCGTACACCAGCAGTACCGGCGCCTTGCGCCCAAGCAGGCGGGAGACGCCGTGCTGGTAGCTGTCGCTGGCGTGGTGGAAGCGGTGGTTGAACCAGTTGAAGAATCGCCCGAACACGCGGTCCAGCCCGCGCGTGAAGCGGTCTTTCGGCGCGTCGTGCGGGCGCAGCAGGATGGCCGCCAGCGACGGCGACAAGGTCAGCGAGTTGAACGCCGAGATGACGGTGGAAATGGTGATGGTGACGGCGAACTGGCGGTAGAACTGGCCCGACAGGCCGGGCACGAACGAGAGCGGCACGAACACCGCGCACAGCACCAGCGCGATCGCCACGATCGGCCCGCTCACTTCGCGCATCGCCTGGACGGTGGCGGCGCGCGGCGTCAGGCCGTTCTCGATATTGCGCTCGACGTTTTCGACGACGACGATGGCATCGTCGACGACGATACCGATCGCCAGCACCATGCCGAACAGGGTCAGCGTGTTGATCGAAAAGCCCAGCATGAGCAGCACGCCGAAGGTGCCGACGATCGACACCGGCACCGCCAGCAGCGGAATGATGGACGCGCGCCAGGTCTGCAGGAACAGGATCACCACGAGCACCACGAGCAGCACCGCTTCGAGCAGCGTGGCGACGACCTTCTCGATCGATGTCTGCACGAAGCGGGTCGGATCGTAGACGATGTCGTAGGTGACGCCTTGCGGGAAATTCTGGCTGACGCGCGCCATCACCTCGCGCACGTCGGCCGACAAGGCCAGCGCGTTGCTGCCCGGCGCCTGGAAGATCGCGATCGCCGCGGCCTCCTTGTTGTTGAGCAGGCTGCGCAGCGAATAGGTGCTGGCGCTCATTTCGACGCGGCCGACATCCTTGATGCGCACCACCGACCCGCTGGCCGGATCGGCGCGCACGATGATGTCGGCAAATTCCTCGACCGTCGTCAGGCGCCCCTTGGTGTTGATCGGCAACTGGAACTCGCTGCCGCGCGGCGCCGGCGGCGCGCCGACCACGCCGGCGGCGACCTGGGCGTTCTGCTCGCGGATGGCGGCCACCACCTCGTTGGCGGCCATCCTGCGCGCGGCGAGCTGCTGCGGATTGAGCCAGATGCGCATGGCGTAGTCGCCGGCGCCGAACAGCAGCACGCTTCCCATGCCGGGGATGCGCTGCAACTCGTCGCGTACCTGCAACTGGCCGTAGTTGCGCAGGTACAGCGCGTCGTGGCTGTTGTCGGGGCTGAGCAGGTGCACCACCATCGTCAGGTTCGGCGCCTGCTTCTCGGTGGTGACGCCGATCTGGCGGACGATGTCGGGCAGGCGCGGCAGCGCGCGGCTGATGCGGTTCTGCACCGACGTTTCGGCCACCTCCGGATTGGTGCCGATGCGGAAGGTGACGGTCATCGTCATCGAGCCGTCCGCCGTCGACTGGCTCTCGAAATAGAGCAGGTTGTCGATGCCGCTGATCTGCTCTTCGAGCGGCGTGGCGACCGTTTCGGAAATGACGCGCGGATTGGCGCCGGGGAACTGCGCGCGCACGACTACCTGCGGCGGCGCCACGTCGGGATACTCGGACACCGGCAGCAGGAAAATCGACATCGCGCCGACGATGAAGATGAAGATCGAGATCACGGTCGCAAAGCGCGGCCGGTCGATGAACTTGCTGGCGATGTCCATACGCGGCTAGCCTTTCGCCGGCGCCGGCGGGGCGGCCGGTGCCGCGCCTGGCTGCAGGACCGGCTTGCCCTCGGCGTCGAGCTGCACCAGTTGCGGCTTGACCGGCATGCCGGGGATGGCGCGCTGCAAGCCGTCGACGATGATGTTCTCGCCGGGCTTGACGCCGGTGACCACGCGCATGGTGCCGATCAGCGCGCCGGCCTTGACCTCGCGCTGTTCGACCACCCCCTTGGGGCCGACCACAAGCACCACCCGGCGCGTCTGGTCGGTGGTGATGGCGCGGTCGGGCACCAGCGTGGCCTCGTAGGGCTTGCCGGCGCTGACCTTGACGTGCGCCGACAGGCCGGGCGTAAAGCGGCCTTCCTTGTTGTCGAACACGGCGCGCAACTGCATGCTGCCGGTGGCCTGGTTGAGACGGTTGTCGACGAAGTCCATCTTGCCGGCGTGGGGATAGCCGTCCTCGTTGAACAGGCCCATCTGCACCACCGGCGCCGCGGCCGGGTTCGACGCCTTGAGGCCGTATTTGAGGAAGGCGGCTTCGCTGGCGTCGAAGTAGGCGTACACGCGGTCGGTCGACACGATGGTGGTCAGCACCGGTTCGTTGACGTTGACCAGGTTGCCGGCGGTGACGGCAGTGCGCGAGGCGCGCCCGCTGATGGGCGCGACGATGCGGGTGAAGTTCAGGTTCAGGCTCGCCGCGTCGAGCGAGGCCTGGGCGGCGTTGACCACGGCGACGGCATTCGCGGCGGCGGCGCGGAACTGGTCGGCCTCCTGCTCGGAGATGGCGCGCAGCGGCAGCAGCCGTTCGGAGCGCGATGCCTGGAGCTTGGCCAGGCTTGCCTGGCTGCGCGCGGACGCCAGGGTGGCGGCCTGGCGCGCGACTTCGGCGGCGAAGGGGCGCGGGTCGATGGTGAACAGCAGCATGCCCTTGCGCACCTCCTGGCCGTCGCGGAAGTGCACGCGCTCGAGCGTGCCGGCGACGCGCGCGCGGACGTCGACCTGGTCGACGGCAGCCAGACGCGCGCTGAATTCGTCGAATTCTTCCACCGCGCGGCGCGTGACCGGGGCTACCGACACCGGGGGCGGGCCTCCGACGCCCGGGCCGGGCGCCTGGTCCTGCTTTGGACCGCAGCCGGCCGTCAGCACCGCGAACGCGGCGAGCATCACCATCAGCATGCGCAAGCTCCCAACGAACATCGATTCCTCCGCGGTGGAAAAACGTGATGCAACGAATCGGCGGGTGACGCTCAGTCCATGTTGGAGTTGGGCCGCGCGCGTTGGTTCGGCAGGAACGCCGGACCCTTGCGGTGGATTCGCTATACTTGAAAAAGTGATCATCGGAGAGCCACATGGAACGCCGCACTTTATTGAAAACCCTGATGGCCGGTTCGCTCGCCGGCAGCGCCCGCTTGGCTTGGGCGCAGGGTCTGCTCGCAACCCAGCGCCAGACCGAGGGCCCGTTTTATCCAGACAAGCTGCCGCTCGACCAGGACAATAATCTGGTCAATATCGCGGGTCATCGCGCCGCGGCCGCCGGCGAAGTCACCGACCTGACCGGACGCATTCTCGATTTGGACGGCAAGCCGCTAGGCGGCGTGACGATCGAGATCTGGCAGGTGGATAACAACGGCCATTACATTCATTCGGGCGATGCCGGCGCCGGGAACGATCCCAATTTCCAGGGTTTCGGGCGGTTCGAAACCGGCCAGGGCGGCGCCTACCGGTTCCGGACGATCAAGCCGGTGCCGTATCCGGGACGCACGCCGCACATCCACGTCAAGCTGAGTAAAGGCGGCAGGGAATTGCTGACCACGCAGATGTACGTGCAGGGCCACCCGCTTAACGAACGCGATGGCGTGTTAAGGAGCGTTCGCGACGCCAGGCAGCGGGCGGCGCTGATGGTGCCGTTCGTGCCCAGCAGGGAACGTCCGAACGAACTGGCGGCGCGTTTCGACATCGTGCTTGCCCGGGCATGAGCTGCTATGGCACGTTGAGCTGAATGGCAAGCTGCTTCTTGCCGATCCACTGGCCCTTCAATTGCGACCCGGTGACCACCAGCTTGATGGTCGCGCCGGCAGTTTCCTCTTCGCCCAGTCTTTCCATCAGGGTCAACTCATTGCCTTCCCGTTTGCCGACAAGCTTGATCGGCTTGCCGACCTTGTCGTAGAGGTAGACACCGTTGACGCTGTTGCCGCGCTCGTTGGCCAGTTGCATGGTGATGGGGATGATGCCGTTGATGTGGCCGCGCAGTAACTGGCGATACATGCCGCTGGCCCTTGCCGTGCCCTCCCCCAGCAGCAAGGCTTTTCCGTAGCCGGTCAGCCAGGGCCGCAGCTTGGCGTAAGGCACCGGCATGGTGACGTCGCCAACGTCGTCGAGGGCGCGCATCGCATGGTTGCTGCATCGGCCTGACGTCAACACCAGCGCCTGGCCTGCGTGCTGCTGCGTGTAGTAGCTGAAGGCCTGAGCTAAACCGGATTCGTCCGCGAGCTTCTCGCGCTCCATGTCGGCGCACTCGCCGTTGAGGGCGATACGTTCCTCGAGGTCCGCGCGGACGTCCCTCTGCTTTTCGGCCTTCAACCGGGCCGCGAGGTCGGCGAGCTGGATCGTGTACGCAGACAGGCGCGTCATCATCATCTGGCGCGCCAGTTCGCGCATGCCGGGCGCGGTGACGAGGTCGACGTCGTTGACCCGGCGTCCGCTCGCGGTGTCGAAGTTATGGACCGAATGATAGGTCTCGCAATAGGCGCCGCAGCCTTCGATCTGGAAATTGATCGACAGCACCGGGCCGCCCTCGCCGTCCACCGTGAATCCCTGACTCATCGGTTCGATGCCCGCGCCGGCCGTGACGAACTGGCCGGGATTTCTCCGCGCCAGCATGCCCAGTTCGCCGAGAAACAAGGCGTCGTTGATGCGCGCGGCAAGCGCGGCGTCGTCGGAGCGGATAAACGGCATCGTCACGCTGCCTGCAACAAGCGGCTCGCCGCGGGTGGTCGTGCCCCTGACTTCGACGGTGCCGACGCTGATCGTCGCAGACCAGGCGGCGGCCGCATGGCAGAGCATCAAGGCGCAAAGCGCGGCACGGGTTTTCATTTGCGTGAAGGAGCGGAGCAAGTTTTATATTGCCCCATGGTAACTGGAGCGGATGGCCGGGACAATACATTTTGAACCGGCGGAACCCCGCATATCTGACAGGAATTGGTATGATGTCCGGCTGCCGGCCCGAGCCGGAATATCACTCTATCGTCGGAGACAAACGCATGAAATTACGACTGCTGGTTTTGGGAGCCGCCATGGTGGCGGGCGGAGCGATCGCCGCGCCGCGCGGATTCACCGTGGACGACATGGTCAACATGGAGCGCGTCGGCAGCCCGGTGCTGTCGCCGGACGCCACGCGCGTGGTCTACACCGTGCGCCGCACCGACATGGGCAAGAACCGCGGCCACACCGACCTGTGGATGCTCGACCTGCGCAACCCGAAGGCGGCGCCGCAGCGCCTGACCCAGGCCGACTCCAGCAGCAGCGATCCGGAATGGTCGCCGTCGGGCGACGCCATCTACTTCCTGTCGGGCCGCTCCGGCAGCTCGCAGGTGTGGCGCCTGCCGCTGGGGGGCGGCGAAGCCGGCAAGGTCACCGACCTGCCGCTCGACGTCGACAACTTCCGCCTGTCGCCGCAGGGCGACCGCATCGCCTTGAGCCTGGCCGTGTTCCGCGACTGCGCCGACCTCGCTTGCACCACCAAGCGGCTCGCCGACCAAGTCAAGGGCAAGTCCAGCGGCCGCGTCTACGACCGCCTGTTCGTGCGCCACTGGGATACCTGGGGCGACCAGCGCAACGCGGTGCTGTATTCGGCGCCGATCGACAGCAGCGGGCGTGTGAGCGCCCTGCCGGTCAGCCTGTCCGGCTCGCTAGACGGCGACGTGCCGTCGAAGCCGTTCGGCGACAAGGACGAATATCGCTTCAGCCCGGACGGCAAAACGGTCGTGTTCGCGGCGCGCATCGCCGGCAAGACGGAATCGTGGTCGACCAACTTCGACGTGTACGAGGTGCCTGCGGCCGGCGGCACGCCGCGCAACCTGTCGGCCGACAATCCGGCCTGGGATTCGAAGCCGACCTACTCGCCGGACGGGCGCACCCTCGCTTACCTGGCGATGAAGCGACCTGGCTTCGAGGCGGACCGTTTCCAGCTGGTGCTGCGCGACGTCGCCAGCGGCAAGAAGCGCATGCTGGCCGATAGCTGGGACCGCTCGATCGGCGACTTCCGCTGGACGCCGGACGGCAAGACGCTGCTGGCGACCGCCGACGACGTCGGCCAGCACCGCCTGTTCGCCATCGACGCGCAAAGCGGCAAGGTGACGCCGATGAGCGGCAAGGGCTACGTCGGCGCGTTCGACGTGCAGCGCGACACCATCGTGATGTCGCAGGCGAACCTGTCGTCGGGCGCACAGCTGTTCACCCGTTCGGCCAAGCTGGGCGCGGACGCAATGACGCAACTGACGACGCTCAATACGGCGGCGCTGGCGGACGTGCGGATGGGCGAGCACGAGCAGTTTTCGTTCGCCGGCGCCAACGGCGAGACCGTGTACGGCCACGTGATGAAGCCGTGGAACGCCGAGCCGGGCAAGAAGTATCCGGTGGCGTTCATCGTGCACGGCGGGCCGCAGGGCAGCTTCGGCAACAGCTGGAGCTACCGCTGGAATCCGCAGGTGTATGCGGGCGCCGGCTACGCCACCGTGTTCATCGACTTCCACGGTTCGACCGGCTATGGCCAGGCATTCACCGATTCGATCAGCGGCGACTGGGGCGGCGCGCCGCTGGAAGACCTGAAGAAAGGCCTGGCCGCGGCCGGCGCCAAGTATCCGTGGCTGGACACGTCGAAGAGCTGCGCGCTGGGCGCGTCGTACGGCGGCTACATGATGAACTGGATCCAGGGGAACTGGACGGACGGCTTCAAGTGCATCGTCAATCATGACGGCGTATTCGATAACCGCATGATGTATTACGCGACCGAAGAGCTGTGGTTCAACGAGTGGGAAAACGGCGGCAGCTATTTCTCGGTGCCCGAAAAGCACGAGAAATTCAATCCGGTGCATCACGTGACGAAATGGAAGACGCCGATGCTGGTCATTCACGGCGAGAAGGATTACCGGATTCCGGTCAGCCAGGGGATTGGCGCCTTTACCGCGCTGCAGCGCCAGGGTGTGGAGAGCAAGCTGCTGGTGTTCCCGGACGAGAATCACTGGGTGCTGAAGCCGGCCAATTCGGTGCTGTGGCATCGCACCGTGATCGGGTGGCTGGATGCCTACCTGAAGCCGGCTGCGAAGTAAGTCTGCAGGAAAAGAAAACCGCGCCCCGGTCCTTGCGACTGCAGCGCGGTTTTTTTTGAAATTGGCTAATACGGCGTCAATAATGGTAACGACAGGACACGATAATGATTTCCTTATCGTTTACCTCGTAGACCAAGCGATTGGTTTCATCGATCCTTCGCGACCAGTATCCCGACAGATTTTCCTTAAGCGGCTCTGGTTTCCCGATTCCTTCAAACGGCGAGCGCCTTGCGGCTTCGATGAGCAGGTTGATCCGCTTTAAAGTTTTCTTATCCTGGCCTTGCCAGTAAATGTAGCCGTCCCATCCTTCATCCGTGAAGTTGGTGTTGCGCATCGCTTGGCGCTCCGTCATCCGTTACTTCGATCAGATCACGTTGCTTCGAGCGACCTGCACGCGCCTGTTCGATCGACTTGGCGAGGTGAGCCGCATTCGCCGGCGAACTCAACAAGTGGACTGTTTCCATCAAGCTGCTGTAATAGTCGAGCGACATCACCACCGCATCCGGGGCGTCCCGTCGCGCAATCACTGTAACATCGGCATCGTCTACCACCCGGTCGAGCACCGCGCGCAAACTGCTCCTTGCCTCGGAAAAACTAACGATTTTCATGGTCGCACCTCGCTGGACATGTACTACATATGGTACATGTATAGGATAGTCCCCGCAGCGATTTGGACAGGAAAATCACGGGATGAGCCGCTCCGAACGCAACTGCGTAAACAAGTCGTAGAACGATTCCTCGGTCGCCTGATAGCCCGTGAAGCCGAGCTTGCGGCTGCGCGCCATGTCGGTCATCACTTCGATCGGCCGGCCCAGGTCAAGATCGGTATGCCACGCTGACGCCAGGCGGCCGAGGTCGGGCTCTGCCAGGCCGTGCCGCTGCGCCATCTCGCGCCACAATGCCGCGTCGCCCGCGATCGCAGCCTCGAGCGGGCGAATGGAGCCATCGAATCCGGCGGCTTCAACGCCAAACCAGTTTGCCAGCCTGCCCCACAGCCACTGCCAGCGGAATACATCGCCGTTGACGATGTTGAAGGCGGTGTCGTAGGCCGATTCGGTATCGGCGGCCCACACCAGCTGCTTCGCCAGCTGGCGCGCATCGGTGACGTCGGAGATGCCCTGCCACTGCGCCTGCGAACCCGGCCATTGGAACTTGCGGCCGGTCTCCTTGCAGATCGACGCGTACACCGCCAGCGTGGTGCCCATGTTCATCGCATTGCCGACCGCCTTGCCGATCAATGTATGCGGGCGATGCACGCTCCAGTTGAAGCCGTCGCGTGCGGCCGCGGCGTACATCTCGTCTTCCTGGGCGTAGTAGAAATTTTCGATCGGCAGGCGCGGCTGCTCCTCGCGCAGGGGCGTTTCGGGCAAGGTGCCGGCCTTGGCGTAGGCTTCGAACGGGCCGAGATAGTGCTTCAGCCCTGTCACCAGCGCGACGTGGCGCACCGATTTTTTCGGCGACAGTGCGGCCAGCACGTTGCGCACCATGCCTGCGTTGACGCGGATGTTTTCAGCTTCGCTGTCCTGGCGCAGCCAGGCGGTGATGAAGACGTTGGTTGGCGCGACGCCGGCCAGCGCCGTTTCCAGGCTGGCCGGATCGAGCAAATCGGCCGCGATCGGACGCAAGCCGGGCAGGTCAGTTTGCGGACTGCGCGCCAGGCCGTGGACTTCCCAGCCCTTGTCCAGCAGTTCGATTGCGAGGTTGCTGCCGGCGATGCCGCTGGCGCCTACTACTAACGCTGTCTTGTTCATGACGAGCTTAAGTCTGATAAGGAATCGATCAGTCTACTGCGATCTGCCGTTGAGCGCCGTCCGCCTACAGCGTCTTCATGAAGGCGCGTATGCCGCCGAGCAGCATCTCGACCGCCATCGCCGTCAGGATCAGTCCCATCAGGCGTTCGAACGCGGTCATCACCTGCGGGCCGAGCGCCTTCTGCAGCCGTTCGGCGCCGAGGAAGACTACCAGCCAGACTACCGCCACCGCGGCCAGCGCGGCGACGTTGAGCATCACTTCGCCGCGCGTCTCGTGCGAGAACAGCAGCACCGTGGCCAGCGCGGACGGGCCGGCCAACGCCGGTATCGCCAGCGGCACGATGAACGGTTCGCCGCCGTCGGTCTTGCCGAGCACGCCGTCCGGATGCGGGAACACCATGCGGATGGCGATCAGCAGCAGGATGACGCTGCCGCCGATGCGCAGCGACACTTCCGACAGCTGCAGTGCCGTCAGCAGGTGGCGGCCGAAGAACATGAACACCAGCAGCACCATGAAGGCGATCGCGCATTCGCGCAGCACGATGCGCGGCCGGCGCGCGCGTTCGACGGGCGCCAGCGCGGTGACGAAGATCGGCACGTTGCCGAACGGGTCGGTCACGAGCAGCAGGAGGATGAAGGTCTGGAGGAAACTTTGGGTCATGTGTTGTCGACTAACAAGCTGGTGTCAGGTCTGACATTAAGACATTCAGACGTGAATGTCTTAATGTCAGACCTGACACCAGCGTTTGATGCGGAAATAAAAAGGGCCAGAGTTTCGTCTACTCTGGCCCCATCGTTCGTATTGCCGGCTTGCGGATCAGGCCGCGCCGCTGCCCTTTTTCATCCACGCGGCCAGCTGGTGCGGGCGCAGGCCGTCGTAGTTCTCGAACGGCTGGTGGATCCACGGGTTGTGCGGCAGCTCTTCGAGGAAGTAGTCAGGCTTGATCGACGAGGTGCCCTTGACCCAGATGACGGCCGACTTCACTTCGGTGACGCCGGCGAAATTCTCGGCCAGGTGGCGCGTGACCTTGTCGAGCGTGACGCCCGAATCGGCCAGGTCGTCGACCAGCAGGATCTTGCCGCCCAGCGGGCCCTTGGTCATCGTCATGTACTTGGCGATGTCGAGGTCGCCGCGCACGGTGCCGGCTTCTTCACGGTAGGAGCTGGTCGACAGGATCGCCAGCGGCACGTCGAAGATGCGCGAGAAGACGTCGCCCGGACGCACGCCGCCGCGCGCCAGGCACAGCACCTGGTCGAACTTCCAGCCCGATTCGTAGACCTTCAGCGCCAGGCGCTCGATCAGGGTGTGGTACTCGTCCCAGGATACCCAGAGGTCCGTGTCGGTCGATTGTGGGGTTGTCATGCTGGCTCCTCTTCTTATGTCGATCAATTATTCAAACGGGTGACGCAGGACGATGGTCTCTTCGCGGTCAGGACCGGTCGATACCATGTCGACCGGAACACCAACCAGCTCTTCGATGCGCTTGATGTAGGCGCGCGCGGCGGCCGGCAGCTCGGCCAGCGACTTGGCGCCGACGGTGTTTTCTTTCCAGCCCGGCATCTCTTCGTAGACCGGCTCGCAGCGCGCCGCATCTTCGGCGCCGACCGGGAAGATGTCGACATCGCGGCCGTCGATCTTGTAGCCGGTGCACAGCTTCAGCGACTCGATGCCGTCAAGGACGTCGAGCTTGGTCAGGCACATGCCCGAGACGCCGTTGATCTGCACGGAGCGGCGCAGCAGCGCGGCATCGAACCAGCCGCAGCGGCGCGCACGGCCGGTGACGGTGCCGAATTCATGGCCGACGCGCGACAGGTGCTCGCCGACGCCGGCATCGGTTGCCAGCTCGGACGGGAACGGGCCGGAGCCGACGCGCGTGGTGTAGGCCTTGGTGATGCCGAGGATGTAGTGCAGCATGTTCGGGCCGACGCCGGCGCCCGCGGACGCGTTACCGGCGACGCAGTTCGACGAGGTCACGTACGGATAGGTGCCGTGGTCGATGTCGAGCAGCGAACCCTGGGCGCCTTCGAACAGCAGGTTGCCGCCAGCCTTGAAGGTGGCGTGCAGCGCCGACGAGACGTCGCCGACCATCGGCTTCAAGCGCGGCACCAGGGCCATCGCGTCGTCGAAAGTCTTCTGGTAGTCGACCGCGCCGACCTTCAGGTAATTGGTCAGCACGAAGTTGTGGTAGTCGAGATTCTCTTTGAGCTTCTCGGCGAAACGGCCTTCGTTGAGCATGTCGGCGATGCGGATGGCACGGCGCGCGACCTTGTCTTCGTACGCAGGGCCGATGCCCTTGCAGGTGGTGCCGATCTTGTTCTCGCCGCGGGCAGCTTCGCGCGCGACGTCGACAGCGACGTGGTACGGCAGGATCGCGGGACACGCTTCGGAGATCTTCAGGCGCGAGACGACTTCGACGCCGATCGCCTGCAGCTTGTCGATTTCGCGCATGATGTCCGGTACCGAGACGACGACGCCGTTGCCGATGTAGCAGGCGACGCCTTCGCGCATGATGCCCGACGGGATCAGCTGCAGCGCGGTCTTCTGGCCCTTGATGACCAGCGTATGACCCGCGTTATGGCCGCCCTGGAAGCGGACCACGCCTTGCGCGTTATCGGTCAGCCAGTCGACGATTTTGCCCTTGCCTTCATCGCCCCATTGGGTACCGATGACAACCACGTTCTTTGCCACGTTTTTCTTTGACATCACACTTAGCCTAAGTTTTTGAGAATCCAGTTACTGTCTTCGAGGACGAGTACGCGATCGCACTCGAACTCGTCCTGATCGTCGTCATGACCCGGCAAACTCTGGATCACGACCTCGCCGGCCTTGCGCAGGCCGGCGATCTGTTCGCGCAGTTCGGGGGCGTTGCCCCACGGCGCGCGTATCGCATGTTTGCGCTCGGCGCTCGGCAAGAGGCGCGCCAGTTCGCGCAGGTCGAGCGAGAAGCCGGTGGCGGGACGGGCCCGGCCAAACGCTTCGCCGACATGGTCGTAACGGCCGCCACGCGCGACCGCGTTCGGCAGGCCGGGCACGTACAGCCCGAACATGGCGCCGCTTTCATACTGGTAGCCGCGCAGGTCGGCCAGGTCGATCGCCACTTCGGCGCGGCCCAGCGCGGAGCCGGCCAGCGCGGCCAGTTCGGCCAGCGCCTTGGTAATGCCGGGGAACGCCGGCAGCACGTCGCGCGCGCGCGCCAGCACCTCGACGTCGCCGTACAGGTGCGGCAATGCGAGCAGCGCATCGCGCGTGACGGCGGCGTAGTTGGTGGTGAGGGCGGCGAGACCGGGGCTGTCCTTCGTTTGCAGCAGCGCGTACAGCGCCGCTTCGTCGTGGCGCGCGGCGGCATCGTCGGCGATGATCGAGCGCAGCACGCCGACGTGCGACAGGTCGAGGCGGACGTCGGCGAAGCCGGCCATCGCCAGCGACGCCAGCGCCAGTTCCTGGATCTCGGCGTCGGCTTCGAGGCCGGCGTGGCCGTAGATCTCGGCGCCGATCTGCAGCGGCTCGCGGGTGGCGTGCAGGCCGGATGGACGGGTGTGCAGCACGCTGCCGGCGTAGCACAGGCGGGTGACCGAATCGCGGTTGAGCAGATGGGCGTCGATGCGCGCGACCTGGGTGGTCATGTCGGCGCGCAGGCCGAGCATGCGGCCGGAAATCTGGTCGACCAGCTTGAAGGTGCGCAGGTCGGTGTCCTTGCCGGCGCCGGTCAGCAGCGAGTCGACGTATTCGAGCAGCGGCGGCATCACCAGCTCGTAGCCGTACAGGCGGAAGTTGTCGAGCATCTGGCGACGCAGGTCTTCGATCTTGCGCGCTTCGGAGGGCAAGACGTCGGCGATGTTCTCGGGCAGGAGCCAGTTCGGCATGGGCAAAAAGCTTTGTTAAAAATCGGTCAAGGCGAGGTACGGGCGCGCGCGCAAACGGCGCGCCGAACCATCGATTTTACCTGAAAATGGAGATGGAGACGAGGATTGGGTATTGGTGAGACATCGTGCCGCTCATTTACCCCTTTAACGTAAGCACGTCATCCTCGCGAAAGCGGGGATCCATGCTGAGCAGCCGATACGGCGATGCATGCTCACTATGGATCCCCGCATTCGCGAGGATGACGGGTTCAGGTCAACGAAGAAAACAGAGTCTACTTCTTGGCGGCTGGTGCTGCGGCGCCGCCCGGGCTGCGGAAGTACTTGAAGAACTCGGAGCTCGGATCGAGCACCATGACGTCGCCGCGGTTCTTGAAAGTGCTGCGGTACGCTTCGAGCGACCGGTAGAACTTGTAGAACTCTGGATTCTTGCCGAACGCTTCGGCGTAAATCTGCGAAGCCTTGGCGTCGCCGTCGCCCTTGATCTTTTCGGCGTCGCGGAAAGCTTCGGCCAGAATCACGGTGCGCTGGCGGTCAGCGTCGGCGCGGATCTTTTCGGATTCGGCGGAACCGGTCGAACGCAGTTCGTTGGCCACGCGGGTACGCTCGGCCTTCATGCGCTCGTACACCGAGGTGTTGATCTGCTCGACGTAGTCGACGCGCTTCAAGCGCACGTCGACGATCTCGACGCCGATCTGCTTGGCCTCGGAGACGACCTTGACGCGGATCGCTTCCATCACCTTGCCGCGCTCGCCGGAGATCACTTCGCGCACGGTGCGCTTGGTGATTTCGTCGTTGAGCGCCGACTTGACGATCTGGTTCATGCGGTCGCGCGCGCGCGCTTCTTCGCCGCTGAAGCTGACGTAGTACAGACGCGGATCGGTGATGCGCCACTTGACGAAGGCGTCGACCAAGATGTTCTTCTTCTCGGCCGTGATGAAGCGGTCGGCGTCGGGCGTGTCGATGGTAAGGATGCGCTTGTCCAGGTACAGCACGTTCTGGAACGGCGGCGGCAGCTTGAAGTGCAGGCCGGGCTGGCTGATCACTTCACGCACTTCGCCAAGCGCGAAAACGATCGCGTAGCGGCGCTGGTCGACGACGAACACGGTCGACGACAGCAGCATCAGGGCAATGAAGCCGGCGACAAACAGGGTTACCAGGCGGTTCATCAGCGGCTCTCCCGATCGCGCGAATTTTCGCGGGTGCGGCTGTCGCGCTGGCGGATGTTTTCTACTGTCTGCATGGCTTCCTGTGGCGGCGTGGCCGGCGCAGCCTGCGCCGGAGCGGATTTGGAGGCCGCCACCGAGTCGGCGGCGGTCTGCGCAATCAATTTATCGAGCGGCAGGTACAGCAGGTTGCTGCCGGACTTGGCGTCCACCAGCACTTTGCTGGAACTGCTGAAGATCTGCTGCATCGTGTCGAGGTACATGCGGTCGCGGGTGACGCCCGGCGCCTTCTGGTATTCGGCCAGCACCGACGAGAAGCGCGCGGCATTACCGGTGGCGTTTTCGACGACCATCGCGCGGTACGCTTCGGCTTCCTGGGTCAGGCGGATCGCATTGCCGCGCGAGCTAGGAATGACGTTGTTGGCGTAAGCCTCGCCTTCGCTGCGGGCACGGGCGCGGTCCTGGCCGGCCTTGACGGCGTCGTCGAAGGCGCTTTGCACCTGCTCCGGCGGCTGCACGCTTTGCATCGTGACGTTGGTCACCTGCGCGCCGAGCTTGTAGCGGTCGGCGATTTCCTGGATCAGCTTGTGCGTGTCGAGCGCGACTTTCTCGCGTCCTTCGTAGAGCACGAAGTCCATCTTGCTGCGGCCGACCACTTCGCGAATCGCGGTCTCGGCGATCTGGCGCACGGTGTCGTCGTCGGAATCGCGGTTGTTGAAGATCCAGGCGACCGGATCTTTCAGCGTGTACTGCACCGCGAACTGGATGTCGATGATGTTCTCATCGTCGGTGAGCATCAGCGATTCTTTCTGGTTCTTCGCGCGCACCGAGCCGCGGTAGCCCACTTCGGCGGTGCGCACCTGCGAGACGTTGACGATCTCGTGCGACTGGAACGGCGCCGGCCAGCGCCAGTTGAAACCGGCGCCGGTGGTGTGACTGAGCTTGCCGAAGGTGGTGACGACAGCCGACTGGCCTTCCTGCACGATGAACGCGCCGCTGGCGAGCCAGATGAAGACGACGACGGCGCCGACCACGCCGGCGGTGATGCCGGCACCCTTCATGTCGGGACGATAGCCGCCCGGCTCGGGCGTGCCGCCGTTGTTCTTCTGGCCGAACATGCGGTTCAGGCGCTGATTGAAATCGCGCCACATCTGGTCGAGGTCCGGCGGACCTTCCCCGGGCTTCCTGCCTTCTTGCTTTTTATTGTCGCCTTCGGGCCGGCGGCCCCAACGAGGATCGTTGAGCGACAATTTGACGCCGAGGCGCCTGATCAGGGAAACGAGCATGCTATCGTGGTCCGGCGTTGGTTGGAATACTATCGGAAGGCGCTTCGTCTTCAATTTCTTGTTCGGGCGCGTGGCCCTCGCCGGCGTCGTCCTGCCCTTCGAACAGATGGGTCAGGCCGGGCGCCGCCTTGGCCGCTTCTACTATTGCTTCACGCAGCAGGTCGAGGCCTTCGCCACTCCTGGCGCTGATAAAAACGCGGCTGATTTTATCATATTCATCACGCTCGATCGCAGGCTCGAGGCCGGCTGCATCGATCTTGTTCCAGACGTAGATCTGCGGAATATGATCGGCGCCGATCTCCTTGAGCACCATGTTGACCTGCTCGATCTGTTCCATGCGCACCGGGCTGGCGCCGTCGACGACGTGCAGCAGCAGGTCGGCGTGGATGGTTTCTTCGAGCGTGGCGCGAAATGCCGCCACCAGCTGGTGCGGCAGTTCGCGCACGAAGCCGACCGTGTCGGACATGACGACGTTGCCCACTTCGGCGCCCAGATACAGGCGGCGCGAGGTGGTGTCGAGGGTGGCGAACAACTGGTCGGCGACGTACACGCCGGCCTTGGTGAGCGCATTGAACAGGGTCGACTTGCCGGCGTTGGTATAGCCGACCAGCGACACCGAAAATGTGGTGTTGCGCCCGCGCGCACGGCGCTGGGTCTCGTGCTGCTTGCGCAGCTTGACCAGGCGCGCGCGCAGCGCCTTGACGCGCTCGCCGATCAGGCGGCGGTCGGTCTCGAGCTGGGTTTCACCAGGGCCGCGCAGGCCGATACCGCCCTTTTGCCGTTCCAGGTGAGTCCAGCCGCGGATCAGGCGCGTGGCCAGGTGCTGCAGCTGGGCCAGTTCGACCTGCAGCTTGCCCTCGTGGCTCTTGGCGCGCTGGGCGAAGATGTCGAGGATCAGGCTGGTGCGATCGAGCACGCGCACGTTGATGCGCTTTTCGAGGTTGCGCTGCTGGGCAGGCGACAGCGCGTGGTTGAAGATGACGATTTCGATGTTGTCGGCCAGGCAGGCCTGGGCGATCTCGTCGGCCTTGCCGCTGCCGACGAAGTAGGCGGCGTCCGGACTGGAGCGCTTGGCGGTGATGGTCGTGATCGGCACGGCGCCGGCCGACTGGGCGAGCAGCGACAGCTCTTCCACGCTGGCGTCGAAATCGCCAGCGCCGAAATCGATGCCGACTAAGGCTGCGCGCATATGCTCTGTGCCTGGGCCGTGGCCATGACGCCCGTGGCCTTATTCAGCTTCGGCCTCGAGGTTCAGGTTGACGGCACGCGCCGGCACCACGGTGGAGATCGCATGCTTGTAGACCATCTGGGTAACCGTGTTACGCAGCAGTACGACGTACTGGTCGAAGGACTCGATGTGACCTTGCAGTTTGATGCCGTTGACCAGGTAGATCGAAACGGGAACGTGTTCCTTGCGCAAGGCATTAAGGAATGGGTCTTGTAACAGTTGCCCTTTGTTGCTCATGACAGCTCCGTGTGTTGTTGTATTTCAAAATTGGAGGCGACTCGGGCGATTTCAAGTAGTGCTGATGATCTTTCCTCAAGAAGCCAAAGATGTCGTTAAGCTACTGTAACCTGTTTTGCCCGTTCTTGTCGTACGCCCCGCCGTTATTTCTGCGTTTTTGCAAACGGATTCTTACCCATGCGCAATTCAATTCGCAGCGGCGTGCCGACCAGGTTGAACGTGTCGCGGAAATGCTTTTCGAGGTAACGCTTGTACGGCTCGCCGACCGAGTCGAGCGCGTTGCCGTGGATAACGATGATCGGCGGATTCTGGCCGCCCTGGTGGGCATAGCGCAGCTTCGGCCGGATCGAGCCCTTGCGGCGCGGCTCCTGCTTTTCGACCGCCTCGATCAGCGCGCGCGTCAGGCGCGGCGTCGACAGGTCGGCGGTGGCGGCGGCGTAGGCGGCGTCGACCGACTTCATCAGCGGACCGATGCCGGTGTTTTTCAGCGCCGAGATGAAGTGCGTCTTGGCGAACGACAGGAAGTCGAGCTTGCGGTCGATGTCGATCTTGATCTCGTCGCGCTCGTCGGTGCGCAGGCCGTCCCACTTGTTGACGGCCACCACCAGCGCGCGCCCTGTTTCCAGGATGAAGCCGGCGATGTGGGCGTCCTGCTCGGAGATGTCCTGCTGGGCGTCGAGCAGCAGGATGACGACGTTCGCTTCCGAGATCGACTGCAGCGTCTTGACGACCGAGAATTTCTCGATCGCTTCGAACACCTTGCCGCGGCGGCGGATGCCGGCGGTGTCGATCAGCGTGTAGTTCTTGCCGTCGCGCTCGAACGGCACTTCGATCGAGTCGCGCGTGGTGCCGGGCATGTCGAAGGCGATCACGCGCTCTTCGCCGATCAGCGTGTTCACCAGGGTCGACTTGCCGACGTTCGGGCGGCCGACGATGGCGATCTTGATGCCGCGTTCGGCCGGCGCCAGTTCCTCGGCGTCGTCGGGACGCGAAGCGAAGGCTTCGTTGAGGGCTTCCTCGACCAGGTCGGCGACGCCGTCGCCATGGGCGGCGGAAATCACGTACGGGTCGCCCATGCCGAGTTCATAGAAGTCGGCGACGACGGCGCTGTACTTCATGCCCTCGCCCTTGTTGACCACCAGCATGACCTTGCGGCCCGACTTGCGCAGGAAGTCGGTGATGGTCTTGTCGTGCGGCGTCATGCCCTGGCGGCCGTCGACGATGAAGATGACGACGTCCGCTTCGGCGACGGCCTGCTTGGTCTGCAGGGCCATCTGGTGCATGATGCCTTCCTTGGCGACCGGCTCGAAACCACCGGTGTCGATGACCAGGAAGGGACGCTCGCCGACGCGGCCTTCGCCGTAGTGGCGATCGCGCGTCAGGCCAGGCAAGTCTGCCACGAGTGCATCACGCGAGCGCGTGAGGCGATTGAATAAGGTCGATTTCCCGACGTTGGGGCGACCAACTAATGCTATTACCGGCTTCATGGTGTTATTCGACCGCGATTGCGGTCACAGTCCCAGATTGTGTTTGAAAAATCAGATTCGAGCCAGCGACCAGCGGTGCCGATTTGACCGGGCTCCCGTCAGTTGCCGCACGAGCTAAAAAGGCGCCATCTTCCCGCGACAGGAAATGGATGAAGCCCTGGTAATCGCCGACCGCAACGGTGCGGCCGTACGAGACCGGCGTCGACAGGCGGCGGTAGCCGAGCTTGTCGTTCTTCCAGGCGCTGGTGCCGCCGTCGCGGGTGAACGCCGAGATGGCGCCCTTGTCGTCGGCGGCGAAGACGAAGCGCTGGTCGACGGCGACGCCGACGTCGGATGACAGCTCCTTGGTCCAGCGCGCGGTGCCGGTGAGCAGGTCGAAGCAGCCGACCCGGCCCTGGTAGGCGACCGCGCAGACGTCGTTGTCGATCACCACCGGGGTGCCGCCGATGTCGGTGACGCGTTCGAGTTCGGTGGCGCCGCGCGCCTGGCCGACGGCGATTTCCCAGCGCGGCGCGCCGGTGGCGACGATCAGCGACAGAAGCTTGCCGCCCGGCTGGGCGATGATGACGTCCTTGCCGGCCATGACCATGCCGGGAGCGTTGCGCAACGTCAGCGGCGGCGACGGCCGCTGCACGGTCCATTTCTTTTCACCGGTTTTGGCGTCGAGTCCGATGATGCGGTTGTCGATCGAGCGCACCACGACGAAGCCCTGCCCCACCGCCGGCGTCGACAGCACTTCGCTCGATGCCTGCGCGCTCCACATCTGCTTGCCGTTCATGTCGAAGGCCAGCACCGCGCCCTTGACGCCGCCGACCACCAGCATGGTGCCGTCGGAGCCGACGCCGGCCGACAGCGGCGTGGCCGCCTTGATGCGCCAGACCTGGCGGCCGCTGGCGGCGTCGACCCGCGCGATCGAGCCGTCGGCGCCGGCCACCAGCAGGTCGGTGCCGACCAGCGCCGGCGAGAACGTGTATTCGTTGGCCTTGCCGATGTCGAGTTTCCAGGCGGTGCGCACGGCCATCGTGCCTTTCAGCTCGACCAGCGGCGCCGGCAGGTTGCCCTTGGCCTTGGAGGCGAACGGATTGAGCGAACTGAGGCTCGGCATGCTCGGCATGCTCGAACAACCGGCCATCAGCGCCAGCACACTCAGGCCAAGCAGTTTCTGGGTAATACGCATAGTCTTTAACCTTGTTCTTGGACTTGTTCTTAAGCTGATTGGTGCGACGTCATGGGTTGCTGTCAGACTGCCGGCTTGACGGTCACCGCCGGCACGGTGCCGCCGATCGACTCGAGCTTGACTTCGACGATCTTGCGGCCCGGGCTGCGCTGGTCCAGCGCGGCGAGCGCGGCCAGGTAGGCGGTGCGGGCGTCGGCCAGCTTGTTCTGCGCCACCAGGATGTCGCCCTTGCGGTCGGCCACGGAGCCGGCGAACTGCGCCGGGAACTCGGCGGCCAGCAGCTTCAGGCCCTCATCATAGGCTTTTTCGTCGAGCAGGATGCCAGCCAGGCGCAGCCGCGCGATCGCCTTGTACTCGTCGTTGCCGTGCTCGATCGCCCATTGCAGCTGGGTCTTGGCAGTCTTCAGGTCGTTGGCGTCGAAGGCGCCCTTGGCGGCGACCAGCGCAGCCATCGGGCCGTAGGCGGTCGAGCCGAACTTGTTCTCGATGTCGGCGGCGATGCGCTGCACCTTGACGTTGTCCTTGTCGGCGAGCGACTTCTGCAGGTCTTCGTACAGCACCGAGGCGTCCGCCGCCTGGCTGGCCTGGTGCGACTTCCAGAAATTGTAGCCGGCGAACGAGCCGAGCGCGATGATCAGCACCCAGGTCAGCACGTTGCCGTACTTGTTCCAGAACGCCTTCAGGTCGGCCAATTGTTCTTGTTCTTCGAGATCGTATGCCATGGAATTATCGTCTAAAAAAGTTAATAGGGAATATCGTTGCCGCCGCGCAGCTTAATGGTGGTAATGCACGTGATCGTGGTCGTGGTCGTCGCCGACGATCTGGTCGACCAGGTACTCGACGACGTCGTCGAACGGCACCGTGGCCTGCTGCTGTTCGCCGGCGCTGCCGCGCATCGACTTGACCGCCGCCGCGTGGTTGGCAATCTCGTCGTCGCCAAGGATGACGGCAAACGCGGCGCCGCTGGCGTCGGCCTTCTTCATCTGCGTCTTGAAGCTGCCGGCGCCGCTCGCAGCCGCGCAATGTAGCACAACATCGAGTCCGGCATCGCGAATTCTCTCGGCCAGCACGAAGGCCTGCATCTGCGCGGTGTCGCCCTGGTGCACCATGTAGACGTCGCACTGCGACGGCGCGGCGGTCTCGCCGGCCGACTTCATCAGCTCGATCAGGCGCTCCATGCCCATCGCGAAACCGACCGCGGGGGTTGGCTTGCCGCCGAACATTTCGATCAGCGGGTCGTAGCGTCCGCCCGCGCAGACGGTGCCCTGGGCGCCGAGTTCGTCGGTGACGAATTCGAACACGGTGCGGTTGTAGTAGTCGATGCCGCGTACCAGGCGCGTGTTGACGGTGTACGGCACGTTGTTGTGGTCGAGGATCTTCTTGACGCCTTCAAAGTGCGCCAGCGACTCGCCTTCCAGATACGTCAGCAGCTTCGGCGCGCCGTTGACCAGGTCCTGCATCGCCGGGTTCTTGGTGTCGAGGATGCGCAGCGGGTTGGTGTGCAGGCGGCGCTTCGCTTCGGCGTCCAGCGTTCCCTCGTTCGCTTCGAAATAGGCGATCAGGTCGGCGCGGTGGCGCAGGCGTTCGGCGGCGTCGCCGATCGAGTTCAGCTCGAGGCGGATGTTTTCCAGGCCGAGGTCGTCCCACAGGCGGCGGCACATCATGATCAGTTCGGCATCGATGTCCGGGCCGGTGAAGCCGATCGCTTCGGCGCCGAACTGGAAGAACTGGCGGTAGCGGCCGCGCTGCGGACGCTCGTGGCGGAACATCGGGCCCTTGTACCACAGGCGCTTCGGGCCGTCGTAGACCAGGTTGTGCTCGAGCACGGCGCGCACGGTGCCGGCGGTGCCTTCCGGGCGCAGCGTCAACAGGTCGCCGTTCATCGAATCGGTGAACGAGTACATTTCCTTTTCGACGATGTCGGTGACGGCGCCGATGGCGCGCGCGAACAGGCCGGTCTCTTCGAGGATCGGGGTGACGATCTTCTGGTAACCGTAGCTTTTCAGGATCGACTCGGTGGTGTTTTCCAGTAGTTCCCACAGCGGCGCTTCGGCCGGCAGGATGTCGTTCATGCCCTTAACCGCGACAATTTTTTCTGGTTTGCTCATTATTTTTTACCGTAATTCGTTTGTACGTAATTCAGGACGATCGCCTGGAATTCCTGGACGATGTTCTCGCCGCGCAGGGTCACTGTCTTCTGGCCGTCGACGAACACCGGCGCGGCCGGCGATTCGCCGGTGCCGGGCAGGCTGATGCCGATGTTGGCGTGCTTCGATTCGCCCGGGCCGTTGACGATGCAGCCCATGACGGCGACGTTCATCGCTTCGACACCCGGATACGACTTCTTCCACTCCGGCATCTGCTCGCGCAGGTAGGTCTGGATGTTGTCGGCCAGTTCCTGGAACGTGGTCGAGGTGGTGCGCCCGCAGCCCGGGCAGGCAATCACCATCGGCGCGAACTTGCGCAGGCCCATGGTCTGCAGGATTTCCTGGCCGACGATGACTTCCTTGGTGCGGTCGCCGCCCGGTTCCGGCGTGAGCGAAATGCGGATGGTGTCGCCGATGCCTTCCTGCAGCAGCACCGACAGCGCCGCGGTCGAGGCGACGATGCCCTTGCTGCCCATGCCCGCTTCGGTCAGGCCCAGGTGCAGCGGGTAGTCGCAGCGGCGCGCCAGCTCGCGGTAGACGGCGATCAGGTCTTGCACGCCGGACACCTTGCACGACAGGATGATCTTGTCGCGCGCCAGGCCGAGTTCTTCGGCGCGGATGGCGTTGTCGATGGCCGACGTGATGAGGGCTTCATACATGACTGCCTGGGCGCTCCACGGCTGCGCGCGGCCGGCGTTTTCGTCCATGATGCGCGCCAGCAGCGACTGGTCGAGCGAACCCCAGTTGACGCCGATGCGCACCGGCTTGTCGTACTGCGCGGCCACTTCGATCATCTGCGCGAACTGGCTGTCGCGCTTGGCGCCCTGCCCCACGTTGCCCGGGTTGATGCGGTATTTCGACAAGGCGCGCGCACACTCGGGGAAGTCGCGCAGCAGCGTGTGGCCGTTGTAGTGGAAGTCGCCGACCAGCGGGACGTCGATCTCCATCTTGTCGAGCTGCTCGCGGATCAGCGGCACGGCGGCGGCCGCTTCCGGCTTGTCGACGGTGATGCGCACCAGCTCGGAGCCGGCGCGCGCCAGTTCCTTGACCTGGATCGCGGTGCCGATGACGTCGGCGGTGTCGGTGTTGGTCATCGACTGGATGACCACGGGGGCGTCGCCGCCGACCCAGACGCGGCGCTCGCCGTGCGCCACCAGCACGGAGCGGCTGAGGCGCCGGGCGAGCGGGCCGGAAGGTATCGCCAGATTCGAAGAAGACATAAGCGGTAAGAAATTACTTGAGGTTGACGCGCGACACGGTGCTGCCTGCCACCGGTGGCAAGGTGACCGCGGCGCCGCGCAGGGTGGCGCTGACGGCGGATGGCTTGCCGACCACCAACGTGACCGGCTCGGTGATGTCGAAGGTTTCGGTGCTGCCGGCCTTGACCAGGCGCGCGATCAGCGGAGCGCCGGCGGCACGCCGCACTTCGATCCACGAATCTTCGCGCACGACGATGACGAGCGCGTTGGCGCCGGCCGGTGCAGCAGCGGCAGGCGCCGCTGCCGGCGTGGCGACGGGGGCGACATTGGCGGCGGGCGAGCCGGCCGTCGTCGAGCTCGGCGGCGGCACGGAAATGAGCGGCACCGACGGATTTTGCAGCGTCGTCGTTTCGGCCGAAGGCATGGCGGCGGCGGGCGCCTGCACCAGCGCGGCGTTCGGCTGAAGCACGGCGGTGGAGGCGGCCGGCGCGGCAGGGGCCGTGCGCGACACCAGGCCCGACAGCAGGCCGAAGTGCCAGGCAGCGGCGGCGGCGGCAACGGCGACCACGACGACGGCGATCGGCATGATCGGCAGCGGCGCGCGCTTGCCGTAAGTCGGGAAGCGCACTTCGGCGAACGAGGCCGGCTTCGGCTCGCGCCGCAGCGTGGTGCCGGTGGCGTCGGTCGGGCCGGGCGCCTCGAGGGCGATCTGGGCCACCAGCGGCATCGGGTCGAGCTTGACGATCTTGGCGTAGGCGCGCACGAAGCCGCGCACCACGGCCGGACTCGGCAGCGAGGCATAGTCGCCCGCTTCAAGCGCGACGACCTGGCGCACCGCCAGCTTGAGCTGGTCGGCCACCTGCTCCACGGTCCAGCCCATTGCCTCGCGCTGGGCTGCCAATGTCCTGCCCGGCACGCCGGCGTTATCCGGTGCTGCCGGCTGTTCTGCCCACTCTGAACTCATTGTCGTTCCTGTTTCACTCATCAAATGCACCGCGCTGGAAAGCCGCATATTCGGGCGAGCCGGGATGATGGCGCCGCAACAAGGTGCCGAGGCTGGCCTCGGACGCCTTGTCGCCGAGCTTGCGGTCGATCCGCATCGCCAGCCACAGCACGTCCGGCGACAGCTTGTCGAGCTTGGCCGCCGCTTTCACGCGATTGATAAAAAATCCGGCGCGCACATAGTCGCGCCGCTCATGGTATACCCGCGCCAGGTTGGCGTTGGTGGCAGGATGATCGGGCTCGTAGCGCAAGGCGTCAAGCAAATAGCGTTCGGCCGCCTCGAGGTTCTTCATTTTAAGGCTGCACGAGCCGGCGTTGAGCAGCGCCTTGACCGGCGACGTGTAGGCCGGATTCTTCAGCGCCGACTCGAACAGGGCGATGCCCTGCGCGCCCTTGCCCTGCTGGCACAGGAAGGAGCCGTAGTTGTTGGCCAGTTCCGGGTTGCCTGGGGCCAGCTTGAGCGCGCGCTGGTAATTTTCGTCGGCCAGCGCCGTCTGCCCCAGTTGCGAATAGATCAGCGCCCGCACGCCATAGGCGTCGGCGAAGTCCGGCTGGATCGCGATCGCCTGCTTGACCTCGTCGAGCGCGACTTCGAGCTTGCCGTCCTGGAAATAGCCGACCGCCAGCTGCAGCCGGATCGAGGCGCGCTTTTCTTCCGGGCTCTGGTCGGACGCCGTCTTCAGCTCGCCGCCGGCACTTTTGGCGCCGCCGCCGGCGCAACCGGCCAGCGCCGCCGCCATCAGGCACAGCGCAACGGCGCGTGAAATGACCGCGCTCAAGAACTGACCTCGACGATGCGGCCAAAGTTGGCGCCGAACTTCTTCTTGTATTCGTCCATTTTCTCCATCCGTTCCTGCACGCGGGTGCGGTCCTGCACTTCGCCGGCCAGCTGGCCGCAGGCGGCGTCGATATCGTCGCCGCGCGTCTTGCGAATGGTGGTCACGAGGCCGCCGTCGATCAGCACCTGGGCGAACGCCTTGATGCGCGGATTCTTCGAGCGCAACAGGCCCGACTCCGGGAACGGATTGAACGGGATCAGGTTGAACTTGCACGAGACGCCGACGACCGGGTCGTTGACCAGCGCCAGCAGCTCGCGCGCATGCTCGTCGCTGTCGTTGACGCCGTCGAGCATGCAATATTCGAAGGTGATGAAGTCGCGCGGGGCGAATTCGAGATAGCGCCTGCAGGCAGCCATCAGTTCGCGCAGCGGGTATTTCTTGTTGAGCGGGACCAGGCCGTCGCGCAGCGCATCGTTGCTCGCGTGCAGCGACACGGCCAGCGCCACCGGCACTTCCTGCGACAGCTTGTCCATGTTCGGCACCACGCCCGAGGTCGACAGCGTGACGCGGCGGCGCGACAGGCCATAGGCGTTATCGTCGAGCATCAGCTTGAGGGCGGTGACGGTCGGCTCGAAGTTGAGCAGCGGCTCGCCCATGCCCATCATCACCACGTTGGTGATCTGGCGCTCGCCTTTCGGGCCGGGGTCGATGCCCTTGGTGCGGCGCAGCTCGAATTCGGCCATCCACAGCTGGCCGATGATTTCCGACACCGTCAGGTTGCGGTTGAAGCCTTGCTTGCCGGTCGAGCAAAAGCGGCAGTTGACGGCGCAGCCGGCTTGCGTGGAAATGCACAGCGTGCCGCGGTTTTCTTCCGGGATGAACACGGTTTCGACCGCGTTGCCGTTGCCGACGTCGACCAGCCACTTGCGGGTGCCGTCGGTGGAGGTGTTGTCGCTGATGACCGCTGGCGAGCGCACTTCGGCGCGCGTCTTGAGCTTGTCGCGCAGCGACTTGGCGAGGTCGGTCATGCTGTCGAAGTCGCTGGCGCCGAACTGGTGGATCCAGCGCTGCAGCTGCTTGGCGCGGAACGGCTTCTCACCCAAGTCGGCGCAGTAAGCGACGAGTTGCGCGGGATCGAAGTCCAGCAGGTTGGTGAGTGTCGTCATATTCTGTATTCCAAAAAGCCGTCCCCGCGCGCAAGCGCTGCTGGAGACGGCGGCGATGGCAGGCGCCACCGCGTTGTTGCTGATTACTTCAGTTCTGGGAAGAAGTAAGCGATTTCTGCCTTGCCAGCTTCGACAGCGTCCGAACCGTGGACGGCGTTAGCGTCGATCGAATCGGCGAAATCGGCGCGGATGGTGCCTTTTTCAGCTTTTTTCGGATCGGTCGCGCCCATCAGGTCACGGTGCGCGAGGACGGCGTTTTCGCCTTCCAGGGCCTGGATCATGACGGGGCCGGACACCATGAAATCGACCAGGTCCTTGAAGAAGCCGCGCTCTTTGTGAGCGGCGTAGAAGCCTTCAGCCTGTTCGCGCGACAGCTGGGTCATGCGGGCAGCGACGATCTTCAGGCCAGCGCCTTCGAAACGGCTGTAGATTTGGCCGATGACGTTTTTTGCAACTGCGTCTGGTTTGATGATCGACAGGGTGCGTTCGATTGCCATTTGTAAAAACTCCAATAAAAAGAAAGGTTTAAATCGAGAAAATAGGAACTCAATCAACCTTTGATTTTACCATACAACACCCCATCTGACTGATATTGCACCGGCGGCCGGGGAAGTGCTAGAGTGACGCCTGCAAATACGGCTGGTATTGGCGGCAATTCTGCGCGCTTTTTTCGCTGTGTGCTATTCTTTTAGTGAGTTTGACCTTTTTCCACGTACCGGAGGCACTATGATTCCAACCATGCAACAAGGCTACGAATATGCGGTAGATACCCAGGCGGTACGGCATCGCGTTCTGCGCAATACGTACTGGCTGCTGGCGCTGTCGATGATCCCGACGATCCTCGGCGCGTTCGTCGGCGTGTCGATGCAGTTGCCGATCCCGAGCGGGATGATGGGCTTCGTCCTGTTCATGGCCGTTGCGTTCGGCTTCATCTATGCCATCAACAAGACCAAGGATTCGGCGGCCGGGGTGGCGTTCCTGCTCGGCTTCACGTTCTTCATGGGCCTGCTGCTGACACCGCTGCTGCGCCACACGCTCGGCTACAGCAACGGCGGTAGCCTGATCATGACCGCGTTCGGCGGCACCGCCTGCATCTTCGCGGTGATGGCCAGCGTCGCCACCGTGTCGAAGCGCGACTTCTCGATGATGGGCAAGTGGCTGATGGCCGGCGTGATCGTGCTGATCCTGGCCTCGGTCGCCAACATCTTCCTCGGCATGTCGGCGCTGTCGATCGTGATCTCGGTGATGGCCATCGGCATCTTCTCGGCCTTCATCCTGTATGACGTGCAGCGCATCATCAACGGCGGCGAGACCAACTACATCACCGCCACGCTGTCGATCTACCTCGACGTGTACAACATTTTCACCGCCCTGCTTTCGCTGCTGGGCATCGGTGGCGGCAGCCGCGAGTAAGTTTCGCGCCGCGAATGCAAAAGCCGACCCGCGGGTCGGCTTTTTTTACGTCTTGAAACACTGGTGTCAGGTCTGACATTCGGACATTCGCGCCGCGAATGTCCGAATGTCAGACCTGACACCGGAACTTAAGCGACGGGCAACTCGAAGACGGCCATCGATTCGACGTGGGAGGTGTGCGGGAACATGTTGACGACGCCGGCCTTCTTCAGCACGTAGCCGGCTTCGTGGGTCAGGATGCCGGCGTCGCGCGCCAAGGTCGACGGGCTGCATGAGACGTAGACGATGCGCTCCGGCAGCAGGTCCGGGCGGCTGGCGCGCAAACCGGCCAATGCTTGCGACAAGGCCATCGCGCCGTCGCGCGGCGGGTCGATCAGCATGCGGTCGAACTTGCCCAGCGCTACCAGGTCTTCAACGGTGACGTCGAACAGGTTGCGCGTCAGGAAGCTGGTCTTGGCGGACAGGCCATTCGCCTTGGCATTATCGAGCGCGCGCTCGGTCAGGCTGGTGCTGCCTTCGATGCCGACCACCTCTGTCGCACGGGTCGCCAGCGGCAAGGTAAAGTTGCCAAGGCCGCAGAACAGGTCGGCCACGCGGTGCTGCGGCTGCACGTCGAGCAGGCGCAGCGCGGTCGATACCAGCACCCGGTTGATCATGTGGTTGACCTGGGTGAAGTCGACCGGCTTGAACGGCATCTTGACGCCGAACTCGGGCAGCGTGTAGAACAGCTCGCGGTCCAGCGGATAGAACGGCGCCGCCGTTTCCGGGCCCTTGGTCTGCAGCCACCACTGGATGTTCCACTGGTCGGCGAAGGCCTTCAGCAGCGTTTCGTCGGCGGCGGTCAGCGGCGCCATGATGCGCAGCACCATCGCCGTCACCGTCTCGCCGACCGCCACTTCGATCTGCGGCATCTGGTCGTAGATCGACAGCGCGCCAATGAGCGAGCGCAGCGGCAGCAGCATCGCCTCCACGTGCGGCGGCAGGATTTTGCACTGGGTCATGTCGGCGACGAAGGCGGAACGCTTTTCGTGGAAGCCGACCAGCACCGTGTCCTTCTTGGCAACGTGGCGCACCGACAGGCGCGCGCGGTAGCGGTAGCCCCAGGTCGGGCCGTACATCGGCCGCATGATGTTTTCCGACTTGACCTTGCTGATGTGCCAGAGGTTGTCTTCGAGCACGCGCTGCTTCATCGCCACCTGCGCCGACGGCTCGAGGTGCTGCATCGAGCAGCCGCCGCAGTTGTCGAAATGCGGGCATTTCGGCTCCACGCGCATCGGCGTGGCGCGGTGCAACTCGGTCATGCGCGCCGCTTCCCAGTTCTTCTTTTTCTTGAACGTCAGGAAGCTGACGCGCTCGCCCGGCAGCGCGCCTTCGACGAAAATCACCTTGCCGCTGGAGCCGTCTTCGTTTTGCAGGTGGCCTACGCCGCGCGCATCCATGTCGAGGGATTTGATGTCAATCTGAATATCTGGCATAGCGATTCGGCAATAAGAGTCGGCGGGCACCGGGGCGCCTGCGCAACATATAAGTGGGGGAAAAGACGGGACTGCGGGCCGTTCAGCCCGGGCGCATCATAGCAAGGAATCGCGTACCACGCCACGGGCGGCCATGGCCCGCTTCAGCTTGACGAGCGCTTCCTGCTGGATCTGGCGCACCCGCTCGCGCGTGACGCCCATCTCCTCGGCCAGCGTTTCGAGCGTGGCCGGATCGTCGTTGTCGAGCCCGAAACGGCGCATGACGACGATGCGCTGCTTGTCGGGCAGCTTGGTGAGCCAGTCGCGCACCAGAACCGTCATCTCGTGGTGTTCGGCGCGCGCGTCGGGGCTGTCGTCGGCGTCGCCGGGCAGCATGTCCATCAGGCTCGACTGCGGATCGTTGTCGAGCGGCGCGTCGAGCGAGGTGGCGTGCTCCGACAGCGCCAGGATGTCCTGCACCTCCTCGACCGGGCGGCCGACCAGGTGGGCGATGTCTTCGGCGGTGGCGTCCTTGCCGTTGTGGTGCTGGGCTTCGAGGTGGTACTTGGCGCGCAGCACCTGGTTCAGCTCGCGCACCATGTGCACCGGCAGGCGCACCGTGCGCGCCTGGTTCATGATGGCGCGCTCGATGCTCTGGCGGATCCACCAGGTGGCGTAGGTGGAAAAGCGGAAACCGCGCTCCGGCTCGAACTTGTCGATGGCGCGCATCAGGCCGATGTTGCCTTCCTCGATCATGTCGAGCAGCACGACGCCGCGGTTGATGTAGTGCTTGGCGATCGACACCACCAGCCGCAGGTTGTGTTCGATCATGGTCTGGCGCGCGCTGAAGTCGCCGGACTTGGCCAGCGTGGCGAAATGGACTTCCTGCGGCGCGGTCAGCAGCGGCCGGGTGCCGATCTGGTTCAGGTAATGCTGGGTGGTGTCGGTCGAGAGTTCGGCCGCCAGAACTTTTTTCAGCTCATCGACACTGGCCAGCACCGCGCCCGGTTCGGGCGCCGCCGGCGCGTCGGGATCGGCGCCGTCGTCCGGATCGATCACGCCATCGTCCAACGGCGCGTCAGGGAAATCGTCCGATCCCGAATCGTCTTCCAACTGGTGCGGCGGCATGGTCATGGGCGTTTCATGGCATCGGCTTAGCGGGTGGGCAGGAACCTGGACGGATCGACCGGCTTGCCCTGCTGGCGAATTTCAAAATGCAGTTTGACCGAATCGGCATCCGAATCGCCCATTTCGGCGATCATCTGGCCCTTGTTTACGTTCTGGCCTTCCTTCACCACGATGCTACGGTTGTGAGCGTAGGCCGAGAGCAAGCTGTTGCTATGCTTGACGATTACAAGGTTACCATAACCTCGGATGCCACTACCAGCGTACATGACTTTTCCGGCGCCGGCAGCCATCACTTGCTGGCCGGGCCTGCCTGCAATGTCGATGCCCTTGTTCTTGCCTTCATCGAAAGTGGCGATGACCTTGCCGTCGGACGGCCACATCCAGCTGAGCTTGTCGTCGTCGGTGGCGGTGACCGAGCTGCCCTGCACGATGGCCGGCGCCGGCGCGGCCACGTCGGCCTTTTCCGCTTTCGGCTCGGGCTTGTCGGCCGCCTTGTCGGCAACCTTGTCCGCTTTCGCGCCGTCGTCCTTCTTCATGTCGGCCAGCGCGGCGTCGCTGTAAGCGCGCTTGTCGACGCGCGGCGTGCTCTTCTTCGGCACCACGGCGGCCGCCGGTGTGGCCGGACGGCTGTCCGGCATCGAGATCGGCGAGGTGCGGATGGCGACGTCGTTCTCGGGCGGGGCGATGCGCAGCACCTGGTCGACCTTGATGTCGTTCGGATTGGCGAGGTTGTTCCATGCCACCACGTCGCGGTAGTTCTGGCCGTGGTCGAGGGCGATGCGCAGCAGCGTGTCGCCGCGCTTGACGGTGTAGGTACCGCGGGCGTCTTCCTTGGGTCCGTCGGCGACGGCGGCCGGACGGCTGGAAACGGGATGCGACATGCGGTCGACGACGGGCGCTTTGCGGCTGGTGGTGGTGCAGGCACTCAGCAGTCCCAGGGACAGGGTCAGGGTAAGCAGGGTGAAGGGTCGTGTTGGTTTCATTCTCATCAGTATAGGTGTCGGCAATCGCGCACAGGGCGCAGCATCAAGGCTGCACACTGGGTTTAGACAGTGCCGGGACGCAACGGTACAAAGTGACAAGCCTCGAGCGTTTCACTCATCCAGTCAGCCTTGCCGCGGCGGGTTATCAATTGCAGGTGCTGGACCTGCGCGCCCACCGGCGCGACCAAGCGGCCGCCGATGGCGAGTTGTTCGAGCAGCGCCCGCGGAACCTCGAGGCCGGCTGCGGCCAGGATGATGCCGTCGAATGGGGCGACCTGCGGCAAGCCAAGCATACCATCTCCGTAATGCAAACGCAGGTTTGAAATACGCAGGGGCCGCAAATTCGACTTGGCCAGTTCGTGCAGCGGCTTGATGCGTTCGATGGAGTATACCTCGTGCGCCACGCAGGCGAGCACGGCTGCCTGATAGCCGCAGCCGGTGCCGATCTCGAGCACGCGGCCCAGCTTGCCGCCGTTGCGCATCACTTCGATCATGCGCGCCACGATGTACGGCTGGGAGATGGTCTGGTGGTGGCCGATCGGCAGCGAGGCGTCGATGTATGCCTGGGCCGACAGCGCCGGCTCGATGAAGGCGTGGCGCGGCACGCGTTCGAGCGCGGCCAGCACCAGCTGGTCCTGCACGCCCTGCTTGGCCACCCGCGTGACCATCTGGCGGCGAATCGCGTCCGACACCATCAGGTCCGGCCGCGGCGCGCTCGGCGTTGCCGGCTGGGCCCGCTGCATGGCCTCGCTGTGCGACTTCGACGGCGCCGCGCGGTTGAGCGGCGGTGCATAGGGCGTGGTGCGCGAGGCGTTGCGCGTCGCCGTTTGCGGCGTTGCCACCGGCGCCGGCGAATACGCGCCGCTCTTGCGTTCAGCCGGGCGCGTCAGCGACGACAGCGGCAGGGGGAAGTTGCTGCTCTTTTCTTTCATTGCAGCCCCTGCGCCAGCGCGGCGAGCTGGGTCTTGTGGGTCAGGTCGACCTGCAGCGGCGTGATCGATACATGTCCCTGGGCGACGGCGTGGAAATCGGTGCCCTCGCCGGCATCGCGGCAGGCGCCGGGCGGCCCGATCCAGAAAATCTCGCGCCCGCGCGGATCGAGCGCGCGGATCACCGGCTCGGCCTGGTGGCGGCGGCCGAGCCGGGTGGCCACGACCGCGCCAAGCTGCTCGTACGGCAGATTCGGGATATTGACGTTCAGCAGCCAGGGCGCCGTCAGTTCGTCGAAGCGGCGCAGCACGATGTCGCGCGCCAGCCGGGCGGCCGCGTCGATGTGGGTCCAGCCGTACTCGGCCTGCGAAAAGGCGATCGCGGGAATGCCGAACAGGTAGGCCTCGGTGGCGGCGGCGACGGTGCCGGAATAGAGGGTGTCATCGCCCATGTTGGGACCGTTGTTGATGCCGGAGACCACCAGGTCGGGGCGATAGTCGAGCATGCCGGTGAGCGCCACGTGCACGCAGTCGGTCGGCGTGCCGTTGACGAAATAGAAACCGTTGGACGCTTGCTGAACCGATAAGGGGCGGTCCAGCGACAGAGAATTCGACGCGCCGGAACGATTGCTGTCGGGCGCGACCACGACGATCTCGGCGACCGAAGCAAGCGCCTCGGCCAGGGCGTTGATACCAGGGGCGAGATAGCCGTCGTCATTACTGATAAGTATTCTCATACGGCAATTTTACCCGATGCAACGGTCGCATCGGCGGGTGGGGGGTAAACTATCGTTGCGGCGCCAACACACCGTTGTCAGTATGATCGCTGTCGTGCGCGCCGGCGCACGGTTTTTCAGGAGTGCGCAGCAGGAACAACAACGCCGTTGCTGCGCGACAGCAACGGCGTTGTCAACGGAATGCGCCGCGGCGCGGGCCCCTCGCCTACTGCCCTCCCGCCTGCTTGCCGCCGACCGCTTCGAGCAGCGCGCTTTCGAAGAACAGCTCGACCGCCTCGCTGAAGGCGAGCAAGGCATCCTTGTCGCCTTGTTGCTCATACACCTTCTTGATCATCTGCACGCCCTTGCGCCTGAGCGGCGTGGCGACGTTGGGCCGCAGCACCATCTTGTGCAGGCTGTCGGCCAGCTCGCGCGCTTCGTCGGGCCGGTGGATCATCAGCTCGCGCAGCTTGTCCAGTTCGTGGGCGAGCGACTTGGGGCTGGCGGCGGCGCCGCGCACTTCGAGGATCGCCGCCTTCGTGTCCAGCTCGCCACGGTCGGACTCGTGCGGCCCCGACGCCATGCCGATATGGCGCAGCCGGTCGTTGCCCCTCTGGACGGTTTCGCTGAGCTTGCGCGCGGCGGTGGCGTTGCCCTGGTTCGACAAGGTTTCGGACAACAGTTTTTTGCTGTACAGGGTCTCGATGTCGTCCATGCCAAGGATGCGCTCGTGCAGCTTGACGACGTGCTCCTGCAACACCCGCGCGGCGTCGAGCTCGCCCTGCTCGCCAAGCGTGGTGGCCAGGCGCAGCTGGGCGCTCAGAGTATCGGGGTGCTCGGCGCCGAGGCGCAGCGTGTGCGAGCGCACCAGCGTTTCCTGGATGGCGCGCACCGCGTCGAGGTCGCCTTGCACGGCGAGGATCTCGGCCATCGCCTCGCGCGCCTGCACCGTGTCGCGGTGCTCGGCGCCGGCGTGGCGCTCCCGTGCCCGCAACACCGACTGCTGCAGCTTGATGGCCTGGCCGGTCTCGCCCAGCTGGCACAGCAGCAACGACAGCCGTTCGGTGCTGCGCAAGGTGTCTTCATGCTCGCTGCCGAGCAGGCGCTCGCGGCCGAAACGCACCCGCTCGTAGAGGAAGCGGCCCTTTTCCGGGTTTCCGGAAGAAATCACGGTGTCGGCGAGCGCGGCGATGCTGGCCAGCGTCATTGCATGGTTGGCGCCGAACAGCCGTTCCCAGGTGTCGGCGATGTCTTCGTGCAGCGGCAACGCCGCCGCGAAGTCGCCCAACTGGGCCAGCGTGGCGGCCAGGCCGGCCTGGGCGGCCAGCGTGTCGGGGTGGTCGGCGCCGAACAGGCGCCGGCAGTCGTCGGCGAGCTGTTCATACAGGAATTTGGCGTCGTCGAGCTTGCCGGTCTTGCGCAACAGGTCGGCCAGGCAGGAGCGGCTGAGGCGGGTATCGGCGTGGTCCTCGCCGAGCAGGCGCTGGCGCAGGCGCGTGCTTTCTTCGTAGCACTGCTGGGCCTGGCGCTCGCGGCCCTGGCGCCGGTACAGGTCGCCGAGGCGCTTGAGGTCGGCCGCGAGCGGCACCGACACGGCGGTGGAGATGCCGTCGGCCGACAGCAGGCGGGCGGCGGAAATGCTGGTCAGCAGGCCGACTTCGGCGTGGGACTGCCAGGGAAAATGGCCGTCGGCCACCCAGTCGAGCAAGGTTTCGAAGGTGCGCGTCAGGGAAAAGCGGTCGCCCTCGGGGTCGGCGCGCACCGACAGGTGTTCGCCGCTGGACATGGCGTTGGTCTGCTGCAGCTGCACTTCGTCGAGGTAGCTGTCGAGCGACAGCTGCGACAGGCCGTACGATTCGCGCAGCAGTTTTTCGAGCGCCGGCTGGTAGCCGGCCAGGCCTTTTTGCGGATCGCCGCGGCGCCACTGCAGGCGGCGCGCGCAATCGGCGCTGTCGATCGAGCATGGCAAGGGGTAGACCAGCAGCGGGCGCTGTTCGTCTTCGTGGCTGCAGCGGTATTCGATGGAGCGGTTGACGACGCCGGCCAGGCCTTCGAGGCTGCGCTGGTTGGGCGTAAACAGGGTCACGAGCTTGCGCGGCAGCAACGTGGTGCAGATGCTGACGGCGGCCGAGCGGCCGCTGCGGGCGTCGACCAGCACGTGGCGGAAGCGGCGCGCCATGTGTTCGCCGAAGCAGCGGAAAAACGCCGGGCAGGCGGCGAACAGGCCGTCCCAGTCCATGCGATCGGCGCGTTCGCCGTAGGTCGCGTCGAAGCGGCCGGCGCGCATCAGGTACAGCGGACGGCTGTGGTCGACCCGTTCGACGTAAGGTTCCCAGTCGACCGCCTCGAGCACCTGGCGCGCCATCCTGACATCGTCGAGCGGGGCCGCGGTGCGCGCCAGCAGGTCGATGTGGTCGCGGCAGGCCTCGAAGTATTCGAGCACGCCGGGCCGTTCGTCGTGCTGGTCGAAATAGTGGTGCAAGCCGGGCGATTCGGTGTCCCAATCGATCATGAGCACCGGCACCGTGGCGTTGTTGCGCCCGGCGAGCAGCACCGCCATGTTCGACAGCGCGACACTGCGCGCCGTTCCGCTCTCGAATGAGTAGAAAGTGGTCACTTCGCCGGGAGCGGTTATCGGCGGTAGCGTAATTCGGGTGATTTCCATAGAACTCCTTTTATTTTTTTGGGAACGATATTTCTGGTATGTCGCGCCATACAGGTACGACCTCGGGAAGCTCGAAATGGTTGCAGTCGTGGCTCGCGGGCGTGTACATTTTTTGGTACTGATAGTGCAACACGATGCGCTTGACGATCTTGTCGATGTCCGGGATGAAATCGACGTTCGACTTCAGGTCCGCGGTGGCCATCGTGAAGTGCGAAAAGTCCACGTACAGGCTGGAATTGAGAATCTGCGGCGGCAGCTCGGTGGGGTGGCGCGTCATGATCACCGGGATGATCAGGTGGCTCGGCATGTCGTACCACTGGCTGCGTTCGGCCTCGAGCAGCTGCATCGCAGCGTATTCGCGGCGGGTGTACGGATGGGCCTCGTACTTCGGCGTGTAGATCATGATCATGCACACGCTCTCGCACAAGGCGCGGGCGATTTTGCGGTCGAGGTCGTCCCCGGCGCCGAGCTGCTCGTGATCGACGAACAGCTCGTCCTCGTTGTCGAAATACGGTTCCAGGTAGCAGCGCAGGGCATCGGCCAGCGCGGTCTTGAAGCGGATCATCAATTCATGGCGGCCATGTGCATAACTGAAGAAACAGCCATAACGGATTGCCATTTCTACCTCCCATTTACAAAATGCTAACGGCGCGCTCGCATCCAAGACTGTAACAAGCTCGACTTTTATCACTTTGCGCAGGCGCAAGCCGCCCGGTGGCCTCACGCGCATTGGCAGAGAGCGGCGGAACGGGCATAATCAAAAATCAAACGGTCGTACTATTTTAGAAAATCACGAATATGGAGGCGGCAATGAAAGCGGTGGTATGCAAAGCGTGGGGGCTGCCGGACAGCCTGGAAGTGCAGGAGCTGGCCGATCTGGCGGCGGGGCCGGGCGAGGTCGTCATCGATGTCAAGGCGGCCGGGGTCAACTTCCCGGACGTGCTGATCATCCAGGGCAAGTACCAGGTCAGGCCGGAGTTGCCCTTCACGCCGGGCAACGAGTTGTCGGGCGTGGTGCGCGCGGTCGGCGACGGCGTCGGCAGCGTCAAGGTGGGCGACAAGGTGATCGCCTTCACCGCCCAGGGCGCGTTCGCGCAGCAGGTGGTGGCGCCGGCGCAGGCCGTGATGCCGATGCCGCCCGGCATGGACTTCGACACCGCCGCCGCCATCACCCTGACCTACGGCACCTCGCACCACGCCGTGGTCGACCGCGCCGGCCTGAAAGTGGGCGAGACGATGCTGGTGCTGGGGGCGGCCGGCGGCGTCGGGCTGGCGGCGATCGAGATCGGCAAGGCGCTTGGCGCGCGCGTGATCGCGGCGGCGTCGAGCGACGAGAAGCTGGCGGTGTGCCGCGCGCATGGCGCCGACGAGACGATCAATTACACGACCGCGGATTTGCGCGAGGCGATCAAGGCCGCCACTGGCGGCAAGGGGCCGGACGTGATCTACGACCCGGTCGGCGGCGCCTATGCGGAACCGGCATTCCGCTCGATCGGCTGGCGCGGGCGTTACCTGGTGGTGGGCTTTGCGAATGGCGAGATCCCGAAGCTGCCGTGGAACCTGATGCTGCTGAAAGGCGCCTCGGTGGTCGGCGTATTCTGGGGCGATTTCGTCCGGCGCGAGCCGAAGGCCAACCTGGCGGCGATGCATCAGCTGCTTGGCTGGCTCGCCGAGGGCAAGATCAAGCCGCATATTTCCGGGCGCTACGCGCTGGCCGACACGGCGGCGGCGCTGAACGACATGGCGGCGCGCAAGGTGACGGGCAAGATCGTCATCCTCCCTTAGCACTCGCCGAAAATTCCAAAACCGGGGTCAGACCCAGGTTTTGGAACTTGGGGGGGGGCCCCGCCTACCACCATCGGAAAATTGCAGAACCTGGGTCTGACCCCGGTTTTAGAATTTGTTGGCGCTGCAGGAATAATTCCAAAACCTGGGTCAGACCCCGGTTTCGGGTGGCGGCTTGAAGAAGGCGATTACTTCTTCCTGGACCCGGGTGCGTTTGAACGGCGGCAGACTCTGCCACACGCGCTTGCCGTACGACTTGGAAATGAGGCGCGGATCGCAGATCATCAGCACGCCACGGTCGGTCTCGTCGCGAATCAGCCGCCCTGCCCCCTGCTTCAAATTGATAATCGCTTCGGGCAGCGTGTGATGCATGAAGCCGTTCATGCCCTGCTTTTCCATCACGTCGATGCGGGCGGCCAGCACCGGGTCGTCCGGCGGCGCAAAGGGCAGCTTGTCGATGATGACAAGCGACAAGGCGTCGCCGCGCACATCGACGCCTTCCCAGAAACTCTGGCTGCCGACCAGCACGGCATTGCCGGCATTGCGAAACGAGTCGAGCAGTTCGGTGCGGCCGCGCTCGCCCTGCACGAACAGCGGGTACTCGAGGCCGCGATCGGCAAAGTCCTTGCGCAGCCGTTCGGCGACGTGCTTGACGGCGCGGTTGGTGGTGCACAGGAAGAAGGTGCGCCCGCCGGCCGCTTCGATCACCGGCAAGGCGCAGTCGACGACCGCATCGGTGTAGCCCATGGCGTTGGGATCGGGCAGCCCGGTCGGCACGTACAGCAAGCCCTGTTGCTCGTAGTTGAACGGGCTCGGCCAGGTCTGCGCCGGTTCGCCCGTCAGCCCCATCTGGCTGGAGAAATGCTTGAAGTCGTTCTTCACCGCCAGCGTGGCGGACGTGAAGATCCAGCTGCGCGGCGTGCCCTCGCGCTGGTTGTTGAAGATCGGCGCGATCGACAGCGGCGTCTTGTGCAGCTGCAGCGAGGACGAGAATGCCTCCACCCACAGCACCGCCTCGTCGCCCTCGACCATCTTGCCCTTGCCGTCGGCCTTCCAGCCTTCCAGCGCCTGCGCCAGCTCGACCGCGCGCACGCGCACCTGCTCGATGCTCTCGGCGCGCGCGGCCTGGTCCTCGAGCACGACGATCATCGCCGCCAGGTTTTCCTTGACCGTGGCGAGCGCCGGGAAGAAGTCAGACGACGGCGTGATCTGCGCCAGCGACATGCGCATGATGTCCTGCGGGAAGGTCAGGCGCAGGTCGCGCGCGGCCTTCTCGACCACGGTGACGACCTTGGCCCAGTCGGCGCCGCCGCGCGCGTGCGCCAGGCCCTCGGCCAGCACGTCGCGGCATAGCTCGAGAACCTGCGAGGTCGATACCGTCTGGCCGAAGAACAGGGTGGCGGTGTCGGGCAGCTGGTGCGCCTCGTCGAAGATGATGGTGTTGGCCGACGGCAGCAGCTCGGCCACGCCGGTGTCCTTCAGCGCGACGTCGGCGAAGAACAGGTGGTGGTTGACGACGACGACGTCGGCCTGCTGGGCTTCGCGGCGCGCCTTCATGACGAAGCAGTCCTGGTAGTACTGGCACTCGGCGCCCACGCAGGTGTCGCGCGTCGACGTCACCAGGTTCCAGATCGAGGCGTTCTCGGGCACCTTGGCCAGCTCGGCCTTGTCGCCGGAACCGGTCATCTTGATGAAGCGCGAGATTTCGCGCAGGTGGCCGATGTCGTCGCGCGAGGTCATGCGGCCGTTCTGCATCGTGCGCTCGAGGTGGTAGTGGCAGACGTAGTTCGAGCGCCCCTTCAGCAGCGCCACCGAGACCGGCGCGCGCAAGGCCGCCCGCACGGTCGGGATGTCGCGCAGGAACAGCTGGTCCTGCAAGTTCTTGGTGCCGGTCGAGACGATCGTCTTGCCGCCCCACAGCAGCGCCGGCACCAGGTAGGCGAAGGTCTTGCCGGTGCCGGTGCCGGCCTCGGCGATCAGGGTCTTCTGCTCGGCGATGGCCTGGGCGATCGCCTTCGCCATCTCGGTCTGCGAGCGGCGCGGGCTGAAACTGCCGACCGCGGGCGCGAGCGGGCCGCCGGCACTGAACAGGCGGTCGATCTCGGTGTCGTATTTGCCGGCCGGCAGGGAGCTCTGGTCGGCGGCGTCGGGGCTCGCGCCCGGCGCCTGGATGGAATCGGTCAAAATGGCATTTCAGTGGCGCGAAGACGGATCAGGCCGGAACATCCGGCACCAATTGCATTTTCAACAGGGTGATGTGGTCTTTCAACTGCAGCTTGCGCTTCTTGAGGCGGCGCAGCTGCAACTGGTCGTGATGGCCGTCCAGGATCAGCATATCTATGACCGCGTCGAGGTCGCGATGTTCCACGTCGAGTTCGATCAGCCGCCGCTGGATTTCTTGGACATCCGTCATTTTTTTGCTGTTCCCAACAGAATATTACAAAAACTTTGAAATGGTGCCCCTGGAACCGCATACAATCTGGAGCAATTGTGTCGCGACGCTAAATAGTTACTGCTTGCAACATTTGCTGTAAACAGTGCATAGTTTAATCTACCGAGACGTTGCCGCCAACATAGATTAGGACCAGGGAGCCCGAAAGCTCACGTTTATGAAACCATACAAGCTCGAAGCCGGGACCGCGCAGCACATCGGTAACCGTCCGCAACAGAACGATCGCAGCGCCATTTTCAGCGGAGCACGCGCGCCAGGCTACCTGCTGGCGGTGCTGGCCGACGGCATCGCCGGCGGCGCCACCGCGTCCGAACAGGTGCTGCACACCGCCAAGCAGCTGTTCGACGAATTCAAGCCGGGCGACAATCCGAGCATCGAGCGGCTGGCCACGCTGCTGCAGGAAATCGTCCACGAGACCCACCTGGTGATCAAGATGAACGGCGTCGCCACCGAGACCGAGCCGCAATGCACCTTTGCCGGCCTCATTATCACCCCAAGCGGCCAGGCAGTGTGGGCGCACGTCGGCGATTCGCGCGTGTATCGCTTCCAGCAGGGCGAGTGCAAGGCGCGCACCAGCGACGCCAGCTATATCGACCACCTGATGGGCACCGAGAAGCTGCCGGCCGAATCGGCGCGCAACCATCGCCATTCGAAGCTGCTGGTCAATGTGCTCGGCAACAGCCGCAAACAGCCGTTCGTCGCGATCGGCAGCCATGCAGAGCTGGGCGCGGGCGACGCGTTCCTGCTGTGTTCGGACGGGTTGTGGCACTTCTTCACCGACGCCGAACTGGGCGCCGTGCTGAGCAAGAACGCGCCGCGGCAGGCGTCCGAGATGCTGATCGACAAGGCCGGCGAGCGCGCCCAAGGCAAGGGCGGCAATTGCACGATGGCGATCATCAAGCTGGTCAAGCCGCCCAAGGACGTGCCGAATTACACGGTGCAGAAGATGGGACGGGCGGTCTAGCCCCGGTCTGCGGGCGCTAACGAAACCGGGGATCTGACCCCAACTGAAAAAACGGGTCAGACCCCGGGTCAGACCTCTACTTCTTCGCCGCCTCGGCGGCCTTTTCCTTCTTCTTCTGTTCGACCTTGCGCTGGCGCTCGGCCGACTCGCGCTGGCGTTTTTCGTAGGCGGCGACGTTGGCGGCGCGCGTCGCCGCGTCCGGTCCCGGCGCTGCCTGCGGCGTCGGTCTGGCCGGCGCGCTACGCGGCGGTTTCGGCGCGGCGGTCGTGGTCTCCTGGCGCGGCGCCGGCGGCGGCTCGGCGGCAAGGCGCGCCTCGGCGGCCTGGTACTCTTGCTCGCCCTGAGCGAGCGCGCGGTCGCGCTCGTCGACCGCCGCCTGGCGCTTGTAGCGGCCGGCCTCGATCTCGATCGCGCGCAGCGCAGCGAGCGTCAGGCGGCGCTTCTCGCGCGCGCTGTCGAGGCAGCGGTTGACGAGGAATCTGGCATAGCACAGCTGCTCGCTGGCGGCGAACTGCGCCTCGGCCTGGGCGCGCTGCTGCTGCGCCAGCGTCAGCTTGCGGTCGGCCTCGGCCACCGAGCGCGACGGCGGCACGCCCGGCGCCGGCGCCGGCGCCTTCACCGCGGCGCAGCCGGCCAGCGCCGCCAGCAGCAGCGCGGCGGCCAGGGCACGCGAATGGAAATGCTTGGTCATCGTTGTGGATCCTTTGTCGTGCATCAGGCGATCGCCTCGGCGGCGTCGCGGCGCGCGGACTCCATGTACTCGCGCGACTGCATTTCAATGATACGCGAGACGGTGCGGTGGAACTCGTTCGACAGCACCCCTTCCGTGTAAAGCTCTTCGGGCGGCACTTCGGCCGACATCAGCAGCTTGACCTTGTGGTCGTAGAAGACGTCGACCAGCCAGGTGAAGCGGCGCGCCTCGGACGAGTGCGAGGCCGACATCGCCGGGATCGACGACAGCACCACCGTGTGGAAGCGGCTGGCGATCTCCAGGTAGTCGTTCTGCGAACGGGGGCCGCCGCACAAGGTGGCGAAATCGAACCAGATGATGCCGCCGGCACGGCGCAGCGCGCGGATCTCGCGCTCTTCGATGCGCACGCGCGGGTCCTCGTCGGCGGTTTCGGCGATCTTCGCGTACGCCACGCGCAGCGCGTGGTCGGCGCTAGCGCCGAGCGGCGTGTAGTAGCTGTCGACCTGCTCGAGCGCGCGCTTACGGTAGTCGATGCCGGCGTCGACGTTCATCACGTCGAGCTTGTCCTTGAGCAGCGCGATGGTCGGCAGCATGCGGTCGCGGTGCAGGCCGTCCGGGTACAGCAGGCCGGGATCGTAGTTCGACGTCATGACGAACGAGACGCCGTTCTCGAACAAGGCCTTGAGCAGGTTATGCAGGATCATCGCATCGGCGATGTCGGAGACGTGGAATTCGTCGAAGCAGATCAGGCGGTACTTCTTGGCGATGCGGCGCGCCACTTCGTCGAGCGGATCGGCGACGCCTTTGAGCTCGTCGAGCTGGCGATGAACGCCGCGCATGAATTCATGGAAGTGCACGCGCGTCTTGCGCACCAGCGGCACCACCGAGTAAAAGCTGTCCATCAAAAACGACTTGCCGCGCCCTACCCCGCCCCACAGGTAGACCCCGCGCGGCACGTCCGGCCGATTGACCAGGCGCTTGAGGCTGGACGAACGGCGCGACTTGTAATGCACCCACTCCTCGTAGGAGCGCTGCAGGCGGTCGACCGCCTTCTGCTGGGCCTCGTCGGACTGGAAGCCGCGCTGGGATAGCGCGTGCTGGTAAAACTCTTGAACATTCATCAGGGGATGCGAACCATGCAAAACGGGCCGGCCTGGTGGGCCGGCCCGGTGGGGGACTATCAGAAGTTGAGCGAACGCTTGTCGACGGCGAGCATGGCTTCCTTGGTCGACTCCGACAGCGACGGGTGCGCGTGGCAGATGCGGGCGATGTCTTCCGACGAGGCGCGAAATTCCATCGCCACCACGGCTTCGGAGATCAGCTCGGACGCCATCGGGCCGACGATATGGACGCCGAGGATTTCATCGGTGGTGGCGTCAGCGAGCACCTTGACCATGCCCGAGGTGTCGCCCAGCGCGCGCGCGCGGCCGTTCGCCATGAACGGGAAAGTGCCCGCCTTGTAAGCGACGTTGGCGGCTTTGAGCTGCTGCTCGGTCTGGCCAACCCAGGCGATCTCCGGCGAGGTGTAGATCACCCACGGCACCGTGTTGAAGTTGACGTGGCCATGCTGGCCGGCGATGCGTTCGGCGACCGCGACGCCCTCTTCTTCCGCCTTGTGCGCCAGCATCGGGCCGCGCACGACGTCGCCCACCGCCCACACGTTCGGCAGGCTGGTCTTGCAGTCGTCGTCGACGGCGACGAAACCGCGCTCGTCGAGTTTCAGGCCGACGCTGTCGGCATTCAGGCCGATCGTGTTCGGTACCCGGCCGATCGAGATGATCAGCTTGTCGAAGACGGCGCTCTGCGCGGCGCCGGAGGCATCGGCGTATTCGACCGTGACCTTGTCGCCGGCAGGGGTGATCTGGCCGATCTTACAGCCCAGGCTCACCTTCAGGCCTTGCTTGGTGAACAGCTTGTGCGCTTCCTTGGCGATCTGCTCGTCGACGGCGCCGAGGAAAGTCGGCAGGCCTTCGAGGATGGTGACGTCGGAGCCGAGGCGGCGCCAGACGCTGCCCATTTCGAGGCCGATGACGCCGGCGCCGATGACGCCCAGCTTCGCCGGCACGGCGTCGATGGCGAGCGCGCCGCTGTTCGACAGGATCAGCTTCTCGTCGAACGGTGCGCCCGGCAGTTCGCGCGCGTTGGAACCGGTGGCGACGACGACGTGCTTGGCGATCAGCGTCTCGGCATTGGCGCCGGTAACACTGACTTTATAGCCCCCACCCTCGAGACCGTCGAACGCGCCGCGGCCGTGGAAGAAGGTGACCTTGTTCTTCTTGAACAGGTAGAGGATGCCGTCGTTGTTCTGTTTGACGACGACGTCCTTGCGCTTCAACATCTGCGGCAGGTTCAGCGTCAGGCCGGCGACGTCGATGCCGTGCTCCTTGAAGCTGTGGCCGGCGTGTTCGAAGTGCTCGGACGACTGCAGCAGCGCCTTCGACGGAATGCAGCCGACGTTGGTGCAAGTGCCGCCAGGCGCGGGACCGCCCTTGGCGTTGGCCCATTCATCGATGCAGGCCACCGAAAAGCCCAGTTGCGCGGCGCGGATGGCGGCGATGTAGCCGCCAGGTCCGGCGCCGATGACGACGACGTCAAATTGCTTGGAAGTACTCATACTTGATATTCCTATTCATTCTTCAGGGACGAAAATCCACATCAGCAGATAGATCAGCAGGCCGAAACCGAAGGTCAGCGAGAACAGCACGAACACCAGGCGCCAGATCCACGATTCCATGCCGGACGCCTTGCCGAGGCCGCCGCAGACACCGCCCAGCCAGCGGTCGGTGCGCGAACGGCGCAGCGCGCCGATCTCGGCGACGAGGTCGTCGCCGGCGGAGGACGGCTTGTCGAGGTTGACGCTGCCCGTGCCCAGGGCCTTGGCCTTGGCGCGCTCGAATTCGGCGTCGGTCAGCGCGCCGGCCAGGTGCAGTTCGTGCAAACGCTTGATTTCATCGGAGACATTCATTACGACTACCTCTCAAAAACGGACATTGGCACGCGCTGCACCGCAGCGCGCCGGTTTCGGCCTGCGGGCGCTATTACAGGTCCAGCAGCAGGCGCGATGGATCTTCCAGCACTTCCTTCATCGCCACCAGGCCGAGGACGGCTTCGCGGCCGTCGATGATGCGGTGGTCGTACGACATCGCCAGGTAGTTCATCGGACGCACCACGACGAGTCCGTTCTCGACCACCGCGCGGTCCTTGGTCGCGTGCACGCCGAGGATGGCCGACTGCGGCGGGTTGATGATCGGGGTCGACAGCATCGAGCCGAAGATGCCGCCGTTCGAGATCGAGAAGGTGCCGCCGGTGAGGTCGTCCAGCGTCAGCTTGCCTTCCTTGGCCTTGGCGCCGAATTCGCCGATCTTCTTTTCGATCTCGGCGATCGACATCTGGTCGGCGTTGCGCAGGATCGGCACCACCAGGCCGCGCGGCGAACCGACCGCGATGCCGATGTCGAAGTAGCCGTGGTAGACGATGTCGTTGCCGTCGACCGAGGCGTTGATGATCGGGTACTTCTTCAGTGCAGCCACGGCGGCCTTGACGAAGAACGACATGAAGCCCAGCTTGACGCCGTGCTCTTTCTCGAACTTGTCCTTGTACTTGTTGCGCAGGTCGATCACCGGCTGCATGTTCACTTCATTGAACGTGGTCAGGATCGCGTTGGTCGACTGCGACTGCAGCAGGCGCTCGGCGATGCGGGCGCGCAGGCGGCTCATCGGCACGCGCTCTTCCGGACGGTCGCCCAGGCTGGCCATGGCGGGAGCAGCTACCTGCTGCAGCTGCGGCTTGGCCGCGACCGGCGCCAGCGCCGCTGGCGCCGCTGGCTTGACGGCGCCGGCGATGGCGCCGAGCACGTCGCCCTTGGTGACGCGGCCGTCCTTGCCGGTGCCGGCCACCTGGCTGGTGGTCATGGCGTTGTCGGCCAGGATCTTGGCGGCGGCCGGCATGGCGACGTCGCCCTTGCTGCCGGCTTGCGCCGCAGGCGCCGCGGGGGCGTTGTCGACGCCGGCGACCGGCGCGTTCGGCGTGGCGACGCTGGAAATTGGAATCGGGCTGACCATGACGCCGGCTTCGGTGTCGATGATGGCGATGACTTCGCCGGCGACGACGGTGGTGCCGTCGCCCTTGATGATCTGGACGATGACGCCAGAGGCTGGCGCCGGCAGTTCAAGGACCACCTTGTCGGTTTCGATGTCGATCAGGTTTTCGTCGCGCGTGACTGGCTCGCCGACTTTCTTGTGCCATGAAAGCATGGTCGCTTCTGCTACCGACTCCGACAGTTGTGGAACCTTGACTTCGATTTGTGCCATGAAAAACTCCGTATCTTGTTATATGAGGCGCCCCATGCGGGACGGGGCGCTCCGTGTTTATTTGGTCAGTACGAAACCCTTGAGTTTCGCGAATGCCGTCTCCAGCAACTCCTTCTGCTGCGCGTAGTGCTTGTCGTAGTAACCGACCGCAGGCGAGGCCGAAGCCGGGCGGCCCGCATACGCGAGGCGCTGGCCCGATTCCAGGCTTTCGAAGATGTTGTGCTGGATCTGGAACCAAGGACCCTGATTTTGCGGCTCGTCCTGCGCCCACACCATCTCGGTCGCGTTGGAGAACTTCTTCAGTTCGGCGGCGAAGGCCTTGTGCGGGAACGGATACAGCTGCTCGACGCGGATGATGGCGGTGTCGGCCTGGCCGCGCGTCTTGCGGGCGTTGACCAGGTCGTAGTAAACCTTGCCGGAGCAGGCGATCACGCGCTTGACCTTCTTGGCGTCGATCTTGTCGTCGACTTCGCCGATGACGGTCTGGAAGGCGCCCTTGGCGAGGTCGGACAGCGGCGAGCCGGCGTCCTTGTTACGCAGCAGCGACTTCGGCGTCATGATGACGAGCGGCTTGCGGAACTGGCGCACCATCTGGCGGCGCAGCAGGTGGAAGATCTGCGACGCCGACGTCGGCTGCACCACCTGCATGTTGTTGTCGGCGCACAGCTGCAGGAAGCGCTCGGGACGCGCGGACGAGTGCTCCGGGCCCTGGCCTTCGTAACCGTGCGGCAGCATCATGACCAGGCCCGACGCGCGGCCCCACTTCACTTCGCCGGAGCTGATGAACTGGTCGATGACGACCTGGGCGCCGTTGGCGAAGTCGCCGAACTGCGCTTCCCAGATGGTCAGCGTGTTCGGTTCGGCGGTCGAGTAGCCGTACTCGAACGCGAGCACCGCTTCTTCCGACAGCACCGAGTCGATCACCGTGAACGGCGCCTGGGTTTCCGACACGTTTGCAAGCGGCACGTAGGTGCCGGCATCCCACCGTTCGCGGTTCTGGTCGTGCAGTACCGCGTGGCGGTGCACGAAGGTGCCGCGGCCGGCGTCCTGGCCGGTCAGGCGGATCGCATAGCCGGACGAGACCAGCGAAGCGTAGGCGAGGTGCTCGCCCATGCCCCAGTCGAGGTTCATTTCGCCGCGGCCCATGCTGGCGCGGTCGCCGAGGACCTTCTCGACCAGCGAGTGGACCTTGAACTCTTCCGGCACGGTGGTGATGCGCTGCGCCAGGCGTTTGAGTTCAGTCATCGGCACGGCGGTGTCGGCGCTGTCGGTCCACTTCTTGTTCAGGAAAGGCAGCCAGTCGACCGCGTACTTGTTCTTGAAGTTGGAGATGACCGGATCGACCGTGTGCTTGCCGGCGTCCATCGCGGCGCGGAAGGCGGCCACCATCTGGTCGCCGGTGTCGGCTGCGATGGTGCCCTGGGCGGCGAGCTTGTCGGCGTACAGCTTGCGGGTGCCCGGATGCTGGGCGATCTTCTTGTACATCAGCGGCTGCGTCAGCGCCGGGGTGTCCTGCTCGTTGTGGCCGAGCTTGCGGTAGCTGATGATGTCGAGGACGATGTCCTTCTTGAACTGCACGCGGTAGTCCATGGCGATCTGCGTCGCCAGCACGACCGCTTCCGGATCGTCGCTGTTGATGTGCAGGACCGGCGCCTCGATCATCTTGACGACGTCCGAGCAGTACAGCGTCGAGCGGGCGTCGCGCGGATCCGAGGTGGTGAAGCCGATCTGGTTGTTGATGACGATGTGAACGGTGCCGCCGGTGCCGTAGCCGCGCGTCTGCGCCAGGTTCAGCGTTTCCATCACCACGCCCTGGCCGGCGAATGCGGCGTCGCCGTGCACCAGGATCGGCAGCACTTGCGAGCCTTCCTTGTCGCCGCGGCGGTCCATGCGCGCCTTGACCGAGCCTTCGACGACCGGGTTGACGATCTCGAGGTGGGACGGGTTGAACGCCAGCGACAGGTGGACCGGGCCGCCGGCGGTCGCGATATCGCTCGAGAAGCCCTGGTGGTACTTGACGTCGCCCGACGGCAGGTCGTCGCCGTGCTTGCCTTCGAATTCTTCGAACAGGTCCTGCGGCGACTTGCCGAGGGTGTTGACCAGCACGTTCAGGCGGCCGCGGTGGGCCATGCCGATGACGATCTCCTGGACGCCGTTTTCGCCGGCGCGCTGGATGGTTTCGTCGATCGAGGCGATGAAGGTCTCGGAGCCTTCGAGCGAGAAGCGCTTCTGGCCGACGTACTTGGTGTGCAGGTAGCGCTCGAGGCCTTCGGCCGCGGTCAGGCGGTCGAGGATGTGCAGCTTCTTCTCGGCGGTGAAGTTAGGGGTCGAGCGGATCGATTCGAGCTTTTCCTGCAACCAGCGCTTTTCGGCCGGGTCGCTGATGTACATGAACTCGGCGCCGATGGCGCGGCAGTAGGTGTCGCGCAGGAAGTTGAGCAGGTCGCGCAGGGACGCCGTCTCCTGGCCGAAGTAGGTATTGCTGATGTTGAACACGATGTCCATGTCGGCATCGGTGAAGCCGTAGAAGCCGGGCTGCAGTTCCGGAATTTCCGGACGCTCCTGGCGCTGCAGCGGATCCAGGTTCGCCCATTGCGAACCGAGGTAGCGGTACGCGGCGATCAACTGGGTGACGGCGACGCGCTTGCGGCCCATTTCGGCATCGGCGGAGGCGGCGACCACGCGGATCGGGCCGGCCTTGGCGCGTTCGGCGAACGACGCGATGACGGAGGAGTGAACGACGTCCGGCTTGTTCGAACCGTCGACCGCAGGCACGTTCTGCATGGAGTCGAAGTAGGAGCGCCAGTTTTCCGGCACAGAACCAGGATTGTCGAGGTAGTTCTCGTATAACTCTTCCACGTACGGCGCGTTGCCGCCGAACAGATACGAGTTCGCTGTCTGCTGCTGCTTCATCTTGCTCACCTTTCTTTCGCGCTTCGCGAAATTGGCGGGTTAATCTAACCTTCCGCGACACGGCCTGACCGGTTAGCGGATCGCACATCAAGTTGTGGGGAAGGACATTTGAAACTGCGGAATTCTTTGGAAAGCCCTTCAGAATAGCACGCCATATTGTAACGCAACATCACGTTCGCAGATGAGAGACTGACATGGCGCGCCCTAAAAATCGGTCGCCGCGCCACGCTGTTGCCATTACACTCATGTTTTTCATGGCACGCGAGTTAACATTTTGCGCATCTCGATCGGTCACCGCCTGTTTGTCTCGGTCCTGCTGGCGATCCTCGCGGTGGCCGCGACGGCGATCGCGCTGATGCGCCAGAACGTCACCGACAGCTTCGGCGACTACGCCCTCAACATCGAACTGGACCGGCTCGACGAACTGTCGGGCGCTCTCGCCGCGCGCTACCGCGCACGCGCCGGCTGGGACTTCCTGCCGGCCGGCGCCGAGGCGCGCCGGCAGTGGATCGCGGCCGAACTGGCGCGGCTGCAGCAGCTGCGCCTGACCGTGCCGCCGGTGGCGCCGGTAGCCCCGGTGGCCGCGGCGGCGCCGCCAGGCATGGCATCCGCGGTGCAAGCGCCGGCGCCGCCGGCGCCGCCGCTGCCGCCGCTGCCGCCGCTGCCGCCGCCGCAATTGACCGCCGGCGCGGCGCCGCTGGATGCCGACATCGAAGACCTCAGCCTGGCCGAGCGCATCACCCTGCTCGACGGCGCCGGCGCCTACCTGGCCGGCCGCCCGCCGGGCGCCGGGCCGTCGGCGCGGCGCCCCATCGGCGATGGCGCGCGCCCGCTCGGCTACCTCGCCGTCAGCCGCGCGCAGCGGCCGAGCGATGCGCTGGCCAGCGCTTTCCTGCGCCAGCTGAGGGAGAACCTGCTGGCGATCGCCGCCGCCAGCATCGCGCTGTCGGCCATCGCGGCGATGCTGCTGGCGGCCCACTTCCGCAAGCCGATCGGACTGCTGGCGAGCGGCGCGCGCGAGCTGGCGAAGGGCCGCTACGAGGTGCGCCTGGCGCCCGGACGCAGCGACGAACTGGGCGAGCTGGCCGACAGCTTCAACCAGCTGGCGCACAAGCTCGAGACGGCGGAGCAATCGCGCCGCCAGTGGGTGGCCGATACGTCGCACGAGCTGCGCACGCCGCTGTCGGTGCTGCGCGCGCAGCTCGAGGCGATCGAGGATGGCGTGCGCACGGCGGACCCGGAGAACGTGGCCGCGATGCTGCGCCAGGTGCTGTCGCTCAACAAGCTGATCGACGACCTGTACGCACTGGCGCGCGCCGACGTCGGCGAAGCGGCCTACCGGCGCGCGCCAGTCGACCTGTGGCGCCTGGCCGGCGAGCAGGCGGCCGCGTTCGAGCACAAGCTGGCCGCCGCCGGCCTGCGCTTCGAGGCCGGCGGCGCGCCGCCGCGGGCGGTGGTGATGGCCGACGCCGAGCGCATGCGCCAGCTGTTCGCCAACCTGTTCGAGAACTGCGTGCGCTACACGGCCGCGGGCGGCAGCGCAGCGCTGCGGGCGCGTGCCGATGGGGCGCGGCTGTGCATCACGCTCGACGACAGCGCGCCGGCGGTGCCCGGCGAGGCGCTGGCGCGGCTGTCGGAACGCTTCTACCGCGTCGACGCCTCGCGCGGGCGCGACACGGGCGGCGCCGGACTTGGCCTGGCGCTGTGCCGGCGCATCGCCGAGGCGCATGGCGGCGAACTGGCGTTTTCGCATTCGCCGCTGGGCGGCCTGCGGGTGCAGCTGTCGCTGCCGTTGGCGCAGCCATGAGCGCGCGCCTGTTCATCGTCGAGGACGAGCCGGAGCTGGCGGCGCTGGTGGCCGACTATGCGCGCGCGGCCGGCTACGACGCCACCGTGTTCGGCGACGGCGCCGCAGCGCTGGCGGCGATCCGCGCCGGCGCGCCGGACCTGGTGGTGCTGGACCTGATGCTGCCTGGCCTGGATGGCCTGGCGCTGTGCCGGGCGGTGCGTGCGTGCAGCGATGTGCCGATCGTGATGGTGACGGCGCGGGTGGAAGAGATCGACCGCCTGCTCGGGTTAGAGGCCGGCGCCGACGATTACCTGTGCAAGCCGTTCAGCCCGCGCGAGCTGATGGCGCGCATCCGCGCGGTCTTGCGGCGCAGCGGCGGCGCGGCGCCGGCGCGGTCAATCAGCGTCGACGTGGCGGGCCAGCGCATCTCCATCGAGGGCCACGCATTGGAGCTGACGCCGACCGAGTTCGGCATCCTGGCCGGCATGGCGCGCCGCCCCGGCCAGGTGTTTTCGCGCGCCCAGCTGCTCGACCTTGCCGGCCAGGGCAATCTCGAAGCGACCGACCGCGCGGTCGACAGCCACATCAAGAACCTGCGCCGCAAGCTGGCCTCCTCCCTGCCCGGCCGCGACGCCATCCATTCGATCTACGGCCTGGGCTACCGGCTCGACCTGTAGGGCCTCCACGTTTTCTCCACAATCGGCAGGCAGAGTGCAGGTGTTGGCCCCGCGCCGTTCAACCCAGGAGAACACGATGAAATCCCTATTGCTGCTATTGCTCGCCACCTTGAGCTGCGCCGCCGGCGCTGCCGGCCAGGTCAACGACACCGCGGACAACGCCCGCTACCATACGCTTCCTGTGCCGCCCGCGCCGCCCGCCCCTCCGGCGCCGCCCGCTGCGCCGACGCTGCCGATGCCGCCGGCGCCGCCGGTCCCGCCGCCGCTGCCCGAGATCCCGGCGGCGCTGCACGCGGCCTGCGCCGGCAAGGGTGTCGGCAGCACGCTCACCCATGTCATCGCCAAGGGCGAAACGATGAGCGGCGTCTGCCAGCTGGACAACGGCAAGATGCGCTTCGAGCTGTATTCCTATTCGCGGCGCAACTGAATCGTCTCCGCCATCCCACCGAAACGCTGGTGTCAGGTCTGACATTCGGACAAAATGTCCGAATGTCAGACCTGACACCAGCGTTATGACTTCGGCGCCAAGGCGATTGTGGTGGACATCCGGAAGTAGATAATTTATTCTAGATTTATGCCGATGCCCTGCCCTGCCGATGACCACGCGTAACGCGCCGCCGAAACCGACCGCCTCCGAACTGGAGATGCTGCGCCTGCTGTGGCAGCTCGGCCCGGCCACGGCCAAGCAGGTGCACCAGGGCGCCGTGGCGAGCCGGCCGGACATGGCGTATGCCACGGTGCTGCGCTTGCTGCAGGTCATGCACACCAAAGGGCTGCTGACCCGCGACGAAAGCGCGCGCGCCCACGTCTACGCGCCGGCGCAGCCGCAGGATTCGCTGCAGACCAGCCTGATCAAGGACCTGATCCACAAGGCGTTCTCCGGCTCCGGCAAGGAACTCGTGCTGGCCGCCCTGCGCGGTCACGTCACCCAGAAGGAACGCGAAGAGATCCAGGCGATCCTCGACCGCGACAAGTAAGGCGCCGCCGCGCGCACCGTTGAAAAGCGTGCGAGGGCGGAATATCTTTACAATGTGTCAAACATTTTCTGGAGATTTGAATGTTCGACATGGACCTGCCATGGTGGGAATTTATGGTACGCGGCGCGATCGTGTATATCGTGCTGCTGGTGATGGTGCGCGTGTCCGGCAAGCGCACCGTCGGCCAGTTCACGCCGTTCGACCTGCTCGTCGTCATGCTGCTCAGCGAAGCGGTGTCGAATTCGCTATCGGGCGGCGACAGTTCGCTGATCGGCGGACTGTTGATCGCCGCCACCCTGCTGGGCCTGAACATGCTGATGGCGTTGGCGTCGTCGCGCAGCAAAAAATTCTCCAAGCTGCTGGACGGCACGGCTGTGCTGCTGGGCCGCGACGGCAAGTTCTTCGACAACGTGGTGAAGGAATTGCGACTGGGCCAGTCGGATCTGGACGAAGCGCTGCGCGAAGCGGATTGCTCGCTCGAAGAGATGCAGTGCGCGTTTCTGGAGGCCGATGGCGACATCACCATCATGAAGAATCCGAAGGTCAAGAAGACCGAGTCGTCCTAGAACACCTTGCCGATGCCGAGCAGCAGCACATCCGAATCGCGGTGGTATTCGGTGATCACGCGGCTCCACGAGAGCTGCGCGCGCCAGTCCGGACTCAGGCGATAGCGCGCGCCAATCGTCACGATCGGCACCAGGTTCGTTGTCGATTCTTCCAGCGCGCTGGAGCGGTTGATGCGGTCGCGCATGAGGTAGGCGCCGCCGCCAAGTTCGATCACGGTGCGGTCGGTGAACGGGCGCAGCAGCCACAGTTGCGCGGTCACGCCCCTTCGCTGGACCAGCCCGACGCGCCCTTCATTGAGATACGACGTGCTCCACTCCATGTTCTGGGTCACCGTGCCGCGGTACTGAAGGCCGTGGGCGCGCGCCCGCTCCGATTCGAAGCTGTTGACGATGGCCTGGCCGAACTGCGCGATCAGCATGCGGTCGCCCGGCGCCTGGTTGCGCTCGCGCACCTCCTCCGGCACGTCGCGCAGTTCATAGCCCATGCCGACGACGATGCTGTTGGAATCGCCCCGGCCGTGCGTCCTGGCATGGTTCGCGCGCACTTCGAGGTAGGTGCGCCTGGCCAGGTGCCACTTCATGCTGACGCTGGTGAGGGTGCCCCAGCCGTGGACGTTGCGGTAGTCGCTGGCGTGACCCAGGCCGGTGGTGGTATCGAAGAAATAGTAGGGGCCGAAGGCGACGCCGAACGAGGCGCCGCGCTCGGGGATCGGCGTGTGCAGCCACAGCTGCGAGGTCAGGCCGTCGCGGTGGTGCTTGCTCGGGTGGCCTTCGTTGTAATACTCCGCGCTGACCGAGGTGTACGGGCTGAAGCGCTGGGAAATGCCGAGCTGGGCGGCGAAGGAACGCTCATCCACCATCTTGTTATGGAGCGCGCCGGCAAGCAGCGACACGTCCTGCGCCGATGCGGCGCCACAGGCAAGCAACAACGGCAATACGGCATATTTGATGTTCATGGAGCGGCCCCTTTTCTTTGCGGCATGATGCCTGTTTCCAAAGATTTCAGTCGCACAACTCATCTTCGCGCGCCAGCAGCGCGGCCCAGGCGGGGACGGCGGCCTGCCAGAACCGGGCCAGCGAATCGGCGCGGTCGAGCGGCATGCCGAGCCCGCGCGCGGCGGCGAGCAAGGCCGCCACTGCCTCCGCTTCGTTGCGCGGCGCCACGGCGGCGGCGCCGGTCTGCTTCGACAACTTTTCGCCTTGCGCGTTGCGCAGCACCGGCAGATGCAGATAGCGCGGCGTCGGCAGGCCGAGCAGGCGCTGCAGGTAGATCTGGCGCGGCGTCGAATCGAGCAGGTCGGCGCCGCGCACGATGTCGGTGACGCCCTGCGCGGCGTCGTCGACCACCACCGCCAATTGGTAGGCCCAGAAGCCGTCGGCGCGCTTGAGCACGAAGTCGCCGGCGTCCCGCGCCAGGCGGTGCTCGACCTTGCCGGCGTAGCGGTCGGTGAACGACACCAGGTCGGCGCCGGGTTCGGGCACCCGCAGGCGCAGGCTGCGCATGCTCTTGCCGGCGCCAAGGCCGTGGCGGCAGGTGCCGGGATAGATCGCCGAACCGTCGGGCGCGGTGCCGAGGCGCGAGTCGGCGATCTCGCGGCGGTTGCAGCCACAAGGATAGGCGTGCGCGCCGAGCCGGTCGAACGCGGCCTGGTAGAGCGCGCCGCGGCGGCTTTGCCAAACGACGTCGCCGTCCCACTGCATGCCGAGCTGCTGCAGCAGCCCGAGCATGTCGTCGGCGGTGCCGGCCACGCTGCGGCCCTCGTCGACGTCTTCGATGCGCACCAGCCAGCGCCCCTGGTGCGCGCGCGCATCGAGATAGCTGGCGAGCGCGGCCACCATCGAGCCGGCGTGCAGCGGACCGGTGGGCGATGGCGCGAAACGGCCGGTGTAGGCAGGTCGGGTGGGCACGTCGACACTCCTCGCAGTGCTTGGCGCTATTTGGTCGGGGCCGGCTTCGCCTCGAATTCCTTGATGAGCTTCGTGACCTGGCCGGACACGTCGTTCGGAACCGCAATCGACAGCTGGTAGTGCTCGATCTCGAAGCCGGTCTTGGTTCGGTGAATCACCCCGCTGGCCTGGCAGATGCCCATCTGGGTATCGAGCAATTCGTCGAACCAGATGATATGTTTGTCGGCCGACGTGTACACGTTACGCTTGATCGCCTTGAACGTCCACGCCGATTTGCGCTCGAAGAAGCGCCTGGCCCATACCTTGAATTCGTCGCGGTGCCACAGCTCGGTCTTGTCGGTGCCGATGTAGACGCCGTCCTTGGCGATCTTGTCGAAGAACGCCATGCGCGCGTTGGCGGCGTCGTCGTGCCACTCGTCGACGAAGGCGTTGACCTGCTTTTTCAGCGCGGCATCGGCCGGTTGCGCCAGGCCGGCTGCGCTTGCCAGCAACAGGCAGAGCGCCAGGATAAGTCGTTTCATGTCGGCTCCCTTGATTTAGAAGCGGCCGGCATCGACGTCGCGCAGGAAACGGATGACGCCGTCGAAGTAACGCTTCTGGTCGTCGTACATCGCCATGTGGCTGCCGTCCGGCAGATACAGGAAGCGCCCGTGCTTGACCTTGGCCGCGATCATCTTCATGTGGGCCGGATCCATCGTGTCGTGGCGCGCGCCGATCGACAGCAGCGGCACGCCGATCTTCGGCAGGTCGGCCACGCGGTCCCAGTCGACCAGTGCGCCGCTCGCGCCCAGTTCGCTCGGGCCCTGCATCGGCACGTAGATTTTCGGGTTCATGCGCTTGGTCGAACGCAGCACCGGCTCGGGCCACTGGTCCGGCGGCATGCGCAGCACGTGGTGGGCGTAGTGATGCGGCATCAGCAATTCCATGTAGCGCGGGTCTTCGTACTTGCCCTGCGCCTCGAGCTGCTTGACCTCGGCCAGCACCTTCTGGTCCATCGCCGGCATCAGCACCTTTTCGGCATAAACGTTATAGGCCGGGATGCTGGCCATCATGTTCGACACGATCACGCCCTTCAGGTTCTGCGGATATTTCAGTGCGTACTCGATGGCGAGGATGCCGCCCCACGAGTGGCCCAGCACGAAGAAATTCTTGCGGTCGAGGCCGAGCGCCTTGCGCACCTGCTCGACTTCCTCGACGTAGCGCGGCAGATTGACGAGCGACGGATCGTCCGGCTGGTCGCTGTAGGCCGAGCCGAGCTGGTCGTAATAGTAGTACTCGATGCTGGCGCCGGGGAAGTAGCTGTCGAACGCTTCGAAGTATTCATGCGTCATGCCCGGACCGCCGTGCAGCAGCAATACCTTGATGGTCGGATTATTGCCGACGCGCTTGGTCCAGACCTTGAAGGTTCCCTTCGGCGTCGTGATCGGGATCATTTTCACGCCGCCGGTGAGCACGTCGGCGCGGCCCTGGGTGGCGAAATAGGATGCCGCCGGCGCGGCCGTCGCGACAACGCTGCAAACGCTCAGCAGCAGCGCCGCGAGCAGGGAAAACAACTTCTTCATGCAAGCCTCGTTTCGTCAAAAAGATGTTGGGAACTTGAAAGATTGTACACCTACAAACATGAGAAGTTCCAATCTGAAATTGACAGAAAAGCACGAGACTGAGGTGCATCGAGGCTGAGGCTGCAGCACCGGCTGCCAGCACGCGAGGCGATACCAGCCAGCCATGTTCAGTCTGGCGTCCGCACGATGGCTGGCGTTTTCTTCTAAGCGCCGGCGGATCGATTCCTGTTGGCGAAACGCTTCACCGATTCGAACCAGAGCAGGCTGAGCAGACTCGCCAGCATCCCGATCCCTGCCAGCGTCCATGAGGGAATCGCAAAGACGAAAAGCGATCTCAACAGGGGGATGCCGAGCACCAGCGCGAGCAATGCCACTGCACCCAAGGCAATGTATGGAAATGTCGGGTTGATGCTGTCGGTCCGGCTCCAGGTCGATTTCGACCATGAGCGATTGACGTAAATTAAGCCGAGGTTGGACAGCACCAACGCGCAAAACGTCGCGGCGCGGGCGGCGTCGTCCGGATGACCCATGGCTCGGGCGATGGCGTGTAGCCCGACCAGCGCCAGCAAGAGGCCGCTGCCTTGCCAGAGCCCCCGCAATAACACCTCGCGGTCGAACAGGCGAGCATCGGACCGGCGCGGGCCGGCATTCATTGTGTCCTTCTCGATCGGTTCGGCCTCGAAAATCACCGAGCACGCAGGGTCGATAATCAGTTGCAGGCACAGGATGTGAACTGGCATCAACAGCATTGGCCATCCGAGCAGGAGCGGCAGAATCGACAGACCGACGATGGGCACATGCGCCGCCACCACAAAGGCGATCGCCTTGCGCAGGTTGGCGAATACCCGGCGGCCATGACGCACCGCGGTCACCAGCGAAGCGAAGTCGTCGTTTAGCAGGACAAGGGCTGCCGACTCGCGCGCCACGTCGGTGCCGCGCGCCCCCATGGCAACGCCGATATCGGCCGCCTTCAGCGCCGGCGCATCATTGACCCCGTCGCCGGTCATGGCGACGACGTCGCCGCGCGCATGAAACGCTTGCACCAGGCGCAATTTCTGCGCCGGCTGAACACGGCAGAACACGTCGGTATCGGCGAGTCGAGCCGCCAGCGCCTCGTCACCCATCGCGCTGAGCTGCGCCCCCGTCATGGCCGCCCCATCGGTGGCAAGGCCCGCCTGCCGCGCGATGGAGATCGCCGTCGCCGGATGGTCGCCGGTGATCATGACGACACGAATTCCGGCCGACCGGCATTGCGCGATCGCAGCTGGCACGTCCGGGCGCATCGGATCTTCCAGCGCTATCAGTCCCAGAAACTCGAAATCAAAATCATGCTGGCTGCCCGGCAAGAGCGTGGCATCGAACACCGCGCGCGCCACGCCGAGCACGCGCAGTCCTTCTACCGCCATCCGTTCGACTTGCTGCGAAATAACTTCGGCGCGGGCGGTGTCGAGATGACATAAATCGATGATCGATTCCGGCGCGCCCTTCGCGGCGATCATTTTTGCGCGCTGGTCCGGCGATTGCCACACGCGTGACATCGCCAGAATTTCCTTCGACAGCGGATAGTCGCTCAGCAGCGTCCAGTCGCTGTGCAGGTGCTCGGTATGGGCCAGCAAGCGCTGACCTGCATCGCCGATGGCGGACTCCATCGGATCGAACGCACGCCGATGGCTCGCCAGCACCGCGAACTCGAGCACGCCATGCAAGGCCTCATCCAAGGGCGCCTGTCCTGCAGTGGCGGCATCGAAGGTCGCAGCTTCGCTCCACATCGCGCGCACTACCATGCGATTCATGGTCAAGGTACCGGTCTTGTCGACGCACAGCAAAGTCGTGGCGCCGAGCAGTTCGATGGCCGGAATGCGCCGCGCGAGGACATTTTCGCGCGCCAGTCGCCATGCACCGAGGCCGAGGAAAATGGTCAGCACCACGGGCAGTTCTTCCGGCAGGATCGCCATCGCCAAGGTCAGGCCGGCGAGCACCCCACGCAGCCAATCGCCGCGCAAGTACCAGTACATCAAGGCCAGCAGCAGCGCCAGCGCCAGTCCAACCAATGCCACCCGCTTCACGACCCGCCGCGTTTCCTGCTGAATCGGGGTCGGGTCGGTGCTGATGGTGGCCAGCGAAGCACCGATCCTGCCAAGCGCGCTGCGCGCGCCGGTGGCGACCACCTGGCCGCGCGCATTGCCTTGCGTGACGAGCGTGCCCGAAAAAACATGGGATGGAGAGTGCGTGCCGGGTGGCGGCAGCGGTTCTTCGCCAGCCTCGCCGACAAATTTCGAGACGGTGGCAGATTCGCCCGTCAGCATCGATTCGTCCATCGTCAGATTCGATGACTCGACCAGGCGCAAATCGGCCGGCACGCGGTTGCCTTCGGATATCAACACGATGTCCCCGCATACCAGGGTATTGGCGGCGATCGTGCGCGCGACGCCGTCACGCACCACCAACGCGGTCGGACTGGACAGGTCGCGCAGCGCGGCCAAGGCATTTTCCGCGCGCCGCTGTTGAAAAAACGTGATCCCCATGACGACAAATACGAAACCGAGAAGCATCAGCGCTTCCCCGCGATCGCCCAGCAGCAGGTAGATCAGGCCGCACGCCACCAGCAACAGGAACATCGGTTCGGTCATCACCTCCGCCAACAGGCGCAGCAGGGTGCGCTGCCTGGACGAGGGCAGTTCATTGGCGCCGTCCTGCAGCAGGCGGCCCGCGGCCTGCGCTTCGGTCAGGCCAGCGCCGACGCCCGCCGTCGCCGTCATGATGGCGCGCCGCCGCGTGCTGTCGGCACGGTCTGGCTGACGTGATCGAGGTCGGGCCGGTGCCATGGGTCGACGTGTATCATCAGCGACAACACGCGGTGGCGCTCCATCACGCCACGACGCGCCGAAACGGCGATGTCGTGTCCGGCTTCGACCGGGACCGTCGCATCGACCTCGATATGGGCATCGACGACGATCATGTCGCCCATCTTGCGGGTGCGGACGTCATGCACGCCCATCACTCCCGGCGTTGCGGCCAGCGTGTTGGTGATCGCTGCAACTTCCTGTTCGTCGACACCGCGGTCCATTAACTCGTGCAGCGCATTCCATGAAAATCCCCAGCCCATTTTTGCGATCATCAGGCCGACGACCAGCGCGGCGATGGGATCGAGCAGCGGATAGCCGGCCAGGTTGCCGGCGATACCGATGCCGACCACCAGCGACGAGGCAGCATCCGAGCGCGCGTGCCAGGCATTCGCGACCAGCATGCTCGACTTGACTTTGGTGGCGATCTTCAGCATGTAGCGAAACAGGATTTCCTTCGCCACCAATGCGGCCGCGGCGACCGCCAGCGCTATGGCGTGGACAACCGGAATGCTTTCCGGGTTTTGCAGCTTGCCGATTGCCGAGCCCGCCATCCCCGCGCCAACGGCAAGCAGCAGCGCGCCGACCACCATCGAGGCCGCATTTTCAAAGCGCTGGTGGCCGTAGGGGTGACCGGGATCGGCTTCCTTGGCGCCGTGACGGCTGGCAAACAGCACCACGAAATCGGCAACCAGATCGGACAGCGAGTGAACGCCATCGGCAATCAGACCCTGCGATTTTGCGAGCACGCCGACAGAAATCTGCAAGCCGCTCAGGGCGATGTTGACGGCGACGCTGACCCAAGTACTGCGCGTCGCGGCCGCGGAACGTTCGGCGGGGGTGTGCCGGGTGTCTTCCGGGTCGTCGATCATGTCGTTAAAGTCAGTCAATGCCGTCTCCATTGCGCGGCACCACGCGGGAGCCCTCGGTCCAGTCTAGCACGAGGGGGAGTGCCTTTAGCCAGGGCGCCACCATGTTCGCGAGCCGGCCCGCAGATTGCAAACGCCCGCTTGATGCCGCGCCAAAGCACTAATGTCCTTTCGGAAGCATCCTGCGCAGCGTGTCATCGCGCAGCAGATAGTGGTGATATAACGCTGCCGCCGCATGCAAACCGATCAGGAAATATCCAACCGCTGCGCCAGTCTCATGGACTTCCTTGATCAACTCCGCCAACGCCTTGCTTTTATCGAGAAGCGCCGGGAGCTGCACTCCAAAGAATGGAATCGGCGCCCCTTTGGCGCTAAGAAGCAGCCAACCCAAAAGCGGCATGCCGAACATGAAAATGTACAGTGCGGCCTTCATCAGCCCCGCCCCCATGGCCTGCCGCTTCGTCGGGGCAGGCGAAATTGCCGGCACAGGCCCGATGAATTGAACGGCCACGCGCACTGCAGTTAACGCAAGGACGGAAAGCCCGAGCATGTAGTGCCAGGTTTTCATCGCCTCGCGGATACTGCTACCCTTCGGGTAGAAATCTCGCAACTCCATGCTTGCATAAACGGCCACCAGGAGGAACAACATCAGCCAGTGCAAACCGGCAGACAGCCATCCATATTGCGCAGCGCTGTTTCGCCATTTCATAAATTCTCCAAAATATATCTAGCAAGAGACAAAGACTACCGTTCCACTGCTTAAGCAAATATTAAGACAGCACCATCGCACGTCATTTCACTGGCCGGTCGATCAAGAAGGAAAAACCACGTCGACGGCCAGGCCCACCTCGTCGGCGCCATCGGCAAGGCGTATCGTAGCGCCGTGCGTATCAGCAATCCGTCGCACGATCGACAGCCCCAGGCCGCTGCCAGGCGTATGCGCGCCGGCCAGGCGAAAGAACCGTTCGAACACGCGCTCGCGCATGGCCGCGGGTATGCCTGGGCCGGAATCGGAAACCGTCAGGCAGACACCACCACCTGCCTTGCGTCGACACGACAGGAGCACGCGGCCACCCTGTGGCGTATAGCGAAATGCATTGTCGAGCAAATTGCGCACCATGATCAATACGAGCTCGCGATTGATCCGGCATGGTGTCGGCTCCCACTCCACCAGCAGAGTATGACGCTGCCGCTGCGCTTGCTCGCGCCAGGAGGGTAATTGCTCCGCGAGCAGCGCGGAAAGATCCTGCAGCGTCAAGTCCGCCTGTTGCTGGTAGTGAGGATCGAGCTTCGCCAGCGTCATCAGCTGGTCGACCAGGCGGCCGGCACGATCCACGCTGACGCCAAGGCCGACAAGGAATTCGTCCCGCTCGGCATCATTTCGTGCGCGTTGAATGACTTGCAGATTGGTTTTGATTGCCGCTAACGGCGTGCGTAATTCATGCGCCGCGTCCGCGGTAAATCGTTGCTCATGCTCCATCGTCTGACGCACCCTGCCGAACAGCCGGTTGATCGCCAACAACAGCGGTTCCAACTCGCCGGGGGCGCCGGCCAGGCTGACCTCGGCGAGGTCGTTTGGCGTGCGCAGCGCCACCTCGTTGGCCGATTTTCGCAGCACATGAAACACCAGCCGGACGCTCCACCATATCGCCGCCGCGGCCACCGCCACAATCAGCAGTGCAAACGCGATGATCTTGTATGCGAACCTGGCGCCGATCTCTTTTCGGTGGCTCGCCGGCTCGGCGACCTGGATCTGCAGCTGCCGACTGTCATTCCAGCTCGCATAGATGCGCCACCGCTGCCCATCGATCACCGACCAGGAAAACCCGTTCACCGTCGATCGGGCGAATGGGGTATCGGGCGCGCCTGCATTCTTGTACAACAGGCTGTCGCCGGCACCCCATATCTGAAACAACAAATACTGCCGATGGTTCCGGTTTTCCTGCGTCGCCATCACCAGCGGCGTGCCAACCGGATGTTCCTTCAGTTCGTGGTCCGCCAGCGACAACAGCAAATGACCTGTCTCGCGCAAGGACTGGTCGAATAGCTCCTGACTCTCCTGTTCAGCTTCCAGGTAGACGATCAGTGCGCTGAAGCTCCATAACACCAATGTCAGGCCGAGCAGCAGCGCCAGCAAGGTCCGCTGCAGCGACCAGGGGCGTCGCGTCAAAAATGTCGCCGGTGTGCTCATGTCGGTGTCGATCCCTCAGGTTTGTCGATACTGTAGCCAACCGCGTGGACCGTCCTGATCAGGGCTTTGCCCAGTTTCTTGCGCAGATGATGAATGTGAACCTGGACAGCGTTGCTGTCGACTTCCTCGCCCCAGCTGTAGACGCTTTCCTCCAACTGTTCACGGCTCAATACCCGGCCGCAGTGTTGAATCAACATCAGCAAGATGCTGAATTCCTTGGAAGTCAACGGTACAGCCTGGCCTCCTTGTTGTACTTGCCGAGCTGCCACGTCAACGACAATATCGTCATGCGTCAGCATCACCCTGTCTCGTCCATTCGCGCGCCGGCAGGCACTGCGAATGCGCGCAGAGAGCTCATTGAGATCAAACGGCTTGATGACAAAATCATCTGCCCCAGCATCGAGCCCGGCAATGCGATCGGATATCTGGTCGCGCGCCGTCACGATCAGGATGGCGCCGTCGTAGCCCCCTCGGCGCAGCGCCGCGAGCGCCTGCATCCCGTCCTGCTGCGGCAAGCCAAGATCGAGCAGGATGCAGGAATACCGATGCAAGCGCACCGCCGTCTGCGCGCTTTCGGCCGACTGCACCCAATCGACCGCATAGCCCGCTTGCTCCAGGCCGATCTGGGTGGCGCGCCCCAGTTGCGGGTCGTCCTCGGTCAACAAGATACGCATTTCATTGCTCCTTCCAAATGCCATGCGAAGAATGATAGGCGAAGGTTGTTAAGAACTTCTTAATATCTTCACCCCAACATCATGTCCATCGACCACCTCAACGACATCGCCAACCCCATGCCGCCATTCCGTTCCCCGCCTGACGCCCCCCGCCCGCACCGAAAATTGCTGGCCTCACTATGCTTGCCATTGCTGCTTGGTAGCGCACCGCTGGCGCAGTCCGCACCGGAACAACTGCGGATCAGCGATACCCAGATCGCCAGGGCGGGCATCGCCGTCGCGCCGGCACTGGACACGCTGGCCGCCGCCGCCCCCACCAGCAATGACCAGTATCTCGCCGGCACCGTGGTGGCGCCCGCGACCTCGGTCACGCTGGTCAGCAGCCAGCTCGGCGGCGTGGTACAGGAGATTCACGTGGCGACATTGCAGCAAGTGCGGGCAGGCACGCCACTGATGACGATGTTCAGCCAGCCATGGATGGAGCTGCAGCGCGAGTACCTGCAACTGACAAGCCATGCCAGGCTGGCCGCCGACAAACTGGTGCGTGACGAAAGCCTGTTCAGCGACGGCATCATCGCCCGTTCCCGTGTCGAGGAGAGCCGCGCCGCCGCGCAGCTGGCAGCGCTGGCCGCGGCCGAGCGCTACCAGGCAGTGCGCCGCGCCGGGCTGGGCGCGGCGGCGATCAAGGCATTGATGCACAGCCGGAACCTGTCGCCGTCGCTGACCGTGCGTGCCCAGTATCCCGGCACCGTGTTCGAACTGCCGGTCAGTCCCGGCCAGCAGGTGGAGGCCGGCATGACCCTGGCCAAGGTGGGCCGCGATGGCCCGCTCTGGGTCGAACTGCAGGCCTCGCGGCAGCAACTGCCGATGCTCAACATCGGCGATTTGCTGCAGGTGCCCGGCTGCAGCAAGCTGCGGGTGATCGCCATTTCGCCGTTGTTAAACAGCGCCAACCAAAGCGCGCAGGTGCGTGCGCAGCAGCTCGACCAGGACTCCTGCCTGAAGATCAACGCCTTTGTCGAGGCGCGCCTGCTCCGCCCGAACCGCCAGAGCGGCAGCGTTGCCGTGCCTGAGACCGCATTGGTGCAGCGCGGCAGCGACAAGTTCGTCTTTGTACGAAACACGTCCGGCTTCGCCGTCGTGCCAGTACAGGCGCGCGCCGCAGGCGGCGGCATGGTGTGGATCAGCGGGCCGGTTGCGGTCGGCGACAAGGTCGCAACACGCGGCATTGTGGCGTTGAAGGGGGCGTGGGCAGGCTTGGGAAGCGCGCCCGCCGCCGCCGAACCGGCCACCGCGACCAAAGAGGGTAAATGATGCTGGCGCGGCTCATTGCACTGTCCTTGTCGCAACGCTTGCTGGTGCTGGTGCTGGCGGCGCTGATGACGGCGGCTGGGGTACAGGCATTTCGGGACCTGCCGATCGACGCCTTTCCGGACGTCTCCAGCACCCAGGTCAAACTGATCATGAAAGCGCCTGGCATGACGCCGGAAGAAGTCGAAACACGCATCGTCGCGCCGATCGAGCAGGAACTGCTGGGGATTCCACGCCAGGCGGTGTTGCGCTCCCAATCCAAATATGCCATCGCCGACATCACCCTCGACTTCCAGGATGGTACCGACGTATTCTGGGCGCGCCAACAGGTCAGCGAACGGCTGGCCAACGTCCTGAAGGATTTGCCGGCATCGGTCAGCGGCGGCCTCGCGCCGATCACCACGCCGCTTGGCGAGATCTTCATGTTTACCATCGAAGGTCCGCTGACGCTGATGGAAAAGCGCTCCCTGCTCGAATGGACGATCCGGCCGCAATTGCGCAACATCGCAGGTGTGGCGGACGTCAACTCGCTGGGCGGCATGGTCAAGAGCTTCGAGGTGCTGCCGGATCTCGCGGCGCTGGCGGCGCGCAGCATCTCCCTGGCCGAGTTGCAGCAGGCGCTGGAATCGAATAACCGCAGCGATGGAGCCGGCCGCCTTGGCAGCGGCGAAGAGTCGCTGCTGATCCGCAGCGACGGCAGCATTCGCACGCTCGACGATGTACGCGCGATCGCGATCCGCAAGCGCGATGGCATCGCCATCACGATTGGCCAGGTGGCGTCCGTCAGGATCGGCGAACTGACCAGGTACGGCGCGGTCACCCAGAATGGCCAGGGCGAGGCGGTCCAGGCGCTGGTGCTGGCGATGCGCGGCGCGAATGCGCAAAAGGTGGTCGACCAGGTGCGCCAGCGGCTGCGGGAAATCGGCAGCACGCTGCCGCGCGGCACCACGATCAGCACCTTTTACGATCGCGGCAACCTGGTCGAGCGCGCCGTCAGCACTGTCACGAAGGCACTTGGCGAGGCCACCTTGCTGGTCATCGTGCTGCTGTACCTGTTCCTTGGCAATCTGCGCTCGGCCCTGGTCGTCGCCTGCATCCTGCCGTTGTCGGCGCTCGGCACGTTCCTGCTGATGAATGCGTTTGGCCTAAGCGCGAACCTGATGTCGCTCGGCGGCCTGGCAATTGCCATCGGGATGCTGGTCGATGCCGCCGTCGTCGTGGTGGAGAACATCGAAGCCCACGGCACCGGCGCGCAACCGGGAATGTCCCGCTTGCACGTGATCTACCGGGCGGTGCGCGAAGTGGCGGTGCCGGTGACCGCCGGCATGCTGGTGATCATGATTGTCTTCTTGCCCCTGCTGTCGTTGCAGGGACTGGAAGGCAAGCTGTTCGCGCCGGTGGCGCTCACCATCATCTTCGCGCTGGCTGCCTCGCTGGCGCTGTCGCTGACGGTCATTCCCGTGCTGGCGTCGCTGGTGCTCAAGGATAGCCATGGGCCCATGCCGCGGCTGGTGCAGCGGCTCGAAGCGGCTTACGCATGGGCACTGGGCCGGGCCCTGCAAAGGGAACTGGCAATCGGCGCCGTCGCCTTCGCCGCCCTGCTGCTGGCCGGCGGCATCTTCATGTTCGTCGGCAAGTCATTCATGCCAACCCTCGACGAGGGCGACATCATCATGCAGATCGAGAAACTGCCTTCGGTCAATTTGCAGGAGTCGGCCCGGCTCGACATGGCGATCCAGCGCCGCATCCTGTCGCAGGTGCCCGATGTCCGGCGCATCGTCGCGCGGCTCGGCTCCGATGAACTGGGGCTCGATCCGATGGGGCTGAACGAAACCGACTCCTTCCTGGTGCTCAAGCCGAGGGACGAGTGGAAAAGCCATGACAAGGAAGCGCTGATCGATGCCCTGCGCGTCGCCACCGCCGGCTTTCCTGGCATAAATATCAGCTTTACGCAACCGATCGAGATGCGCACCGCCGAAATGTTGTCAGGTGTACGCGGCGATCTGGCGATCAAGGTCTACGGGCCCGACAGCAAGGTACTGGCAGAGACGGCGGGGCGCATCGTCGAAGTTGTGCAGGCCATTCCCGGCAGCGAGGACGTGCTGACGGTGAAAAACGCCGGCGTCCAGTACCTGCAGGTGGACATCGACCGCGTCGCCGCCGGGCGGCTCGGCCTGAGCGTCGATCAGGTACAAAACGATTTGCGCACCTTGATCGAGGGCCGCGTCGTCGGCGTGGTGATCGAAGACGGCAAGCGGCTGCCGCTGCTGATGCGCGGCAGCGAAGAGCTGCACATGTCGGCCGAACTGTTCCAGCAATTGCGGCTCCCGCTCGCCGATGGCGGCGCCATTCCCCTGAGCCAGCTGGCCAGCTTGCGCAGCGTCGACGGCCCGGTCAAGGTCGAGCGCGAAAACAGTTCCAGGATGGTGGTGGTGCGCGCCAATGTGCGTGGCCGCGACCTGGTGGGATTTGTCGATCAGGCCAAGGCAGCGGTTGCCCGGCAAGTCAAGCTGGCGCCGGGTTATCGGATGGCGTGGGGCGGTCAGTTTGAAAATCAGCAACGCGCCGCCGCGCGCCTCGCCGTGGTGGTCCCGGTGGCGCTGGCACTGATCTTCCTCCTGCTGTTCAGCACCTTGGGCAGCATCCGCCAGGCGCTGCTGGTATTCGTGAATATCCCCTTTGCGCTGATCGGCGGCGTTTATGCGCTGGCCCTGACGGGGCAATACATGTCGGTGCCTGCCTCGGTCGGCTTCATCGCGCTGATGGGTATCGCCGTGCTCAATGGGCTGGTGATGATCACCTGCTTCAATCAGCTGGTCGCGCGCGGCATGCCGCTTGGCGAAGTCGTCACGCAAGGCGCATTGCGCCGGTTCCGGCCAGTGATGATGACCGCGTGCATTACCGGCCTGGGCCTGGTGCCGCTGTTGCTGGCGAGCGGTCCGGGATCGGAGATCCAGAAGCCGCTCGCCATCGTCGTCATTGGCGGCCTGCTCAGCGCAACCCTGCTCACCCTGATTCTGTTGCCGATCCTGTTCCGCCGCTTTGGCGTGCCGGTCCCCCTCGCCCCCCGCCCCGGAGCCACCCATGAATAATCAACCGAACTACGATGCGCTGCTGACGCTTGCCATTCCCGTCACCCTGGAAGAGGACGTGCTGGACTTCCTGCTGCTGCATCCTGCCTGGGCGGGTGGCTTCTCGGTCATCGACGCCCAGGGAATGGGACAAGGGACGCTGCTGCAATCGACCATGGAACGAGTGCAGGGTCGCAGCACGCGCAAGTTGGTGATGATCGCTGGTAACGAAGTCCACCTGTGCCTGCTGCTCGAGGCGCTGGCGCTGGAAATCCGCAATCCCCAGGTCGCCTATTGGATCAGCCCGGTATCGAGCTACGGGAGGCTGGCATGAAACGGCTCAGGCACTTCGCCGCGACCAGCGTGGCTTGCGCGCACCTGCTCGCCTTTGCGGACAACACGGTCCCGCCGCCGGGCAGTGCGCTGACGATCCTGCCGGCCGAGCCCATCGTGCGCCGGGTACTGGAGAATCTCCCGCAATTTCGCCTGGGCATGACCAATGTGGATCTCGCTGCGGCCGAACGCGCGAAGCTGGTGGCCGGGTCGCACGAATGGACGATCCGCGGCGGAATCAACCAGCGCAGCATGACCGGGGGCGAACGCTACAACGAACAGGATATCGCGCTGGAGCGGCCATTGCGCTGGTTCGGCAAGGCCGACAAGGACAGGGGCGTCGGCGACAAGGGCGTGGAGGTGGCGCGCGCGATGCGGGCCGATGCCTGGCACGAGGCTGGACGCACGCTGGTGAAGGACTGGTTCGACGCCTTGCGCGAACTGACCGCCGTGGCGCGCCTGCGCGAGCAACTCGATGTGACGCAGCAGCTGCGGACAGTGGCCGAACGACGCGTCAAGGCGGGCGACGGCGCCGCGCTCGAAGCGCAGCAAGCGACGACCGAACATTTGCGGGTGGAGGCGCTGTTGCAGCAAGCGCTGCAGCGGCAGGACCAGGCGCTGGCGTTGTTGGACATCAGCTACGCCGGCTTGCCGCGGCCAGGTATTGCGAGCCTTCCCGTGCCGCAGGCCGAACTGGAAAGCAATGAGGTCTGGGTGGCCAAGATACTGCATGACAACCACGAACTCGAATTGGCCCAGGCCGAGGCCGATCTGTACGCCGCGAGGGCGAGCCGCGCAGCCAGCGACCGCATGCCGGACCCGACGATCGCAGTGCGCGCGGCGCGCGAACGCGCCGGCCAGGAACGGGTCATTGGCGTCAGTATTTCGATTCCCCTGCCGGGAGCGGGCCGCGGAGCCGACGGTATGGCCGCCGCACTGAAGGCGCGCATGGCCATGGAAAGGCTGGCGCAGGTGCGCATGCGGGTACAGTCGGCCGCACAGCGCGCGGTGATCGACAACGCGCGCAGCTACCAGGTATGGGAAACCTTGCGCGCCGTGGAGACGCAGTCTGTGCGCCAGGCAGACCTGATGCTGCGCGCCTACCAGGCCGGCGAATCGACGCTCGCCGATGCACTCGGCGCCAGGCGGCGCGCCCTCGACGCCTCGCTGGTCGCCCAGGCAGCGCAGATCGACGCGCTGGCCGCGTTCACGCGTTTGCGCCTCGATGCCCACGCCATTTGGGCGATTGATTGAGCCGATGCACCGATCTCCGTGTTTTTGATGTGCATCACGTGTTTTTGCCGAATTTAGTTCTACAGTTGATATGAAACAAATGTTCTGCGGGGGCGAGTCGAGTGGACCAAGGCGCCTCGGCGCCTGCATCTCAAGCAAGGAGAAAGCGATGATTCTGTTCCGCACGTTCGCCGCACTGGTCGTGTTTTGCACCAGTGCGGCGGCGTTCGCCGACACCGAGTGCACCGATCCCATCGCCGCGTGGAAGCCACGCGAACTGTTGCGCCAGGAGGTCGAACAGCGTGGCTGGACGGTCCAGCGCATCAAGGTCGACGACGGCTGCTACGAGGTCAGGGGAACCGACCGCATGGGTAACAAAGTGAAGGCCAAGTACGCCCCGGCCACGCTGCGCATTCGCAGCCTCGAGGTGGACTTCGGGCCGACCGGCAACGCCTCGGACTATTTCGGGCCGGTGCAATCCAGGGCCCACCGCCGTGAGCAAACCGGCCCTGCAACCAAAGGAAATGTTCCATGAAAAAAATCATAGCGGGTGCCTGCCTGGCAGGCGCACTGGCGCTGCCGGCACTGGCCCATGCGCGCCCTGTCGTGCTCACCACGCAATTGCAGAACTACGGCGGCAACGGCGCCTATCTCGCGTTCTATCTGACCGACGCCGCCGGCAAGTACAAGAAAACGCTGTGGGTGGCCGGCAGCAAGGTGAAATACTACAAGCACATGAGCGACTGGGCGCGCGGCAGCGGGCTCAATGCGCGTGAGTTCGACGGGCTCAGCGGCGCGAGCGTGGGCAGCGGCAAGTCGCTCAAGGTGAGTGTCGAACTGGCCGACACACTGATCGATGCGGGCTACGAAATACGGGTCGACAGTGCCGTCGAGGACGGCCGCGACAACCCTGCCGATGCGCGCGTACCGCTGACAAAACAAGGTAGCGGCAAGCCGGTCAAGGGACGCGGCTATATCAAGTCCTTTACCTACGACATGTAGGCTGCCGGCATGCTGCGTCAGTTCCATCTTGTCCCCGGCCTGCTAAGCGCGTTGCTCGTTATTATCCTGGGGATCACTGGCGCATTGTTGTCGATCGATCCTGCGCTCGACCGGCTCGGCACCAGCCTGCCCGCGGGCGTCAGCGTGGCCGAGCTGACGGACCGGGTGGTGCGCCAATACCCGGGTGCGGAACAGATCCAGCGCACCCCTTCCGGGTCGCTCATTGTGTACTACAGTTCGGACAGCGGCGCCGCAGCAGTGCGCGTCGATCCCGCGACTGGCAAGGCGATCGCGCCCCATGTTCCCTCGGCATTCTCGCGCTGGGTCAAGCAGCTGCACAGGTCCCTGTTCCTCGACACCCCCGGCCGCGCTGCATCGGGCATCACGGCGCTGGCCATGCTGGTGCTGTGCATATCCGGCGCCTTGTTACTGATCAAGCGCGTCGGCGGCTGGCGCCAGGTAATCCGCCCCCTGCACGGCAGCCGCAGCCAGCGCTGGCACGCCGAGGTCGGCCGTGTTGCCCTCGCGGGCCTGCTGTTGTCGGCGCTGACCGGCACGTACATGTCAGCGGCGACCTTCGGCCTGATTGCCGACGGCATGCAGGCCGAACCCGATTTTCCCGCCACCACCTCTGGTGGGCCGCCGCTGCCGGCATCCCGCCTGCCCGCGCTGATGGCGGCCGACCTTGCCGACTTGCGCGAACTGGTCTTTCCGATCCCCGGCGACCGCTCGGCCGTGTACACCTTGCGCACCGTGCAGGGAGACGCCTACGTCGACCAGTCGACCGGTGCGGCGCTTTCGTATCGCCCGCACAGCGGCGTGCGGGAAGCGTATGAACTGATCTATCAGCTGCACACCGGCGAAGGCCTGTGGTGGCTGGGCCTGCTGCTCGGCCTGTGCGCGCTCGGCGCCCCGTGGATGGCTGTCACGGGCGCAACCGTCTGGTGGCAACGGCAGCGCGCCAAGCCGCGCATTCCCGACAACAGCGCCGCCCAATCGGCCGAGACGGTGATACTGGTCGGCAGCGAAAACAACAGCACATGGGGATTTGCCCGCGCGCTGCACGACGGCTTGCGCAAGGCCGGGCAGCGGGTCCACACGGCGCCGATGAACCTGCTGAAATCCCGATACGACGCCGCCCGCAACGTATTCGTGCTGGCGGCAACCTATGGCGACGGCGACGCCCCCGCTTCGGCCAACCAGTTCCTCGCGCTGCTCGAGCGGGTGCCGGCCAATCCTGCGGCCAGGTACGCTGTCCTCGGTTTCGGCGACAGCCAGTTTCAGAAGTTCTGCCAGTTCGCCAGGGATGTCGACGCAGCGATGCTCGCGCATGGATGGCAGCGTGCGCTTGAGCTGGCCACGATCGACCGCCAGTCGGCGCAGGAATTCGCGCGCTGGGGCGACGCCGTTGGCAAGCACCTGGGAATCGAACTCACCCTCGAGCATGCGCCGGCGCATCCACGCACGTTTTCCCTGTGCCTGAAGGAACGCATCGACTACGGCGTGCAGGAACAGGAACCGACCGTCGTGCTGCGCTTTGCCGCCGGCGCGGTGCGCGCACCTGCCGGTTTGCTTGAGCGCCTGTTCCGACGCCACCGGCTGCCGCGCTTCGAAGCTGGCGACCTGGCCGGCGTCATTCCGCCAGGCAGTCCGATGCCGCGTTTCTACTCGCTGGCCAGCGGCGCGCGCGACGGCATCCTCGAGATCTGCGTGCGCAAGCAGCCGGGGGGCGTGTGCTCGACCTACCTGCACGGACTGCGGCCGGGCGACTGCATCGAGGCGTTCATCCAGCCCAATCCGCAATTCCGGCCGGCGTCGGGCAAGGCGCCGGTGATCCTGATCGGCGCCGGCACCGGCATCGGCCCGCTGGCCGGATTCATCCGCAACAATAGCGGCAAGCACCCGATGTACCTGTACTGGGGTGGCCGCGACCCCGAATCCGATTTCCTGTACGAACCGGAACTGCGCGACTACCTGGCCGACCGCCGGCTGACGCAGCTGCATACGGCCTTCTCCCGGGTAAAGGACGGCACGCGGGTGCAGAACCGGCTGACCGACGATGCCGAGAACATGCGCAAGCTGATCGAAAATGGCGGCCAGGTGCTCGTTTGCGGCAGCAGCGCGATGGCCGGCAGCGTCAGGCAGGCCCTCGACGCCATCCTCGCCCCCCTCGACATGAGCGTGCAGACGCTCAGGACCAATGGAAGGTATCGTGAAGACGTCTTCTGAACAACGCTACAGCCTGAACGGCGAGACCATGGGCACGCGCTATACCGCCCTCTTCCACGCTGCCGCGGGCGTGGACACGGCGGCCGTCGGCGCCAGCCTGTTTGCCGCCGTCGACAAGGTCGACCGGCAAATGTCGACCTGGAACAGCGCGTCCGACCTGTGCCGCCTGAACGCGGCGCCCGAGAACGCCTGGGTCGCCGTCCCGGAGGAGCTGGCCCATGTCCTCGAGACCGGCGTGCAGATCGGACTGCAGTCGCATGGCGCCTTCGACATCGGCGTCGGTGAGCTGGTCGATGCCTGGGGTTTCGGCCCGACGCAACGGCCGCCGCCGTCGCAGGTTCCGGCGCCGCATGATGCGCGCTACCGCCGGGCGCGCGGAACGCTGGAGGTGGACCGTGCGCGGCGCCAGGTACGCAAGCTGGCCCCGGTCGCGCTCGACCTGTCCGGCATCGCCAAGGGATACGGCGTCGACCAGCTCGCTGGCTGCCTCGACGGCTGGGGAATCGACAGCTACCTGGTCGGCATCGACGGCGAGATGCGCGCGCGCGGGAGCAAGCCCGGCGGCGAAGCGTGGGCGGTCGCGATCGAAAAGCCGACCTTCGGCCTGCGCGAGGTAGGTGGCGTGATGGAGCTGCGCGATACGGCGATCGCCACCTCGGGCGACTACCGCCGATGGGGCCAGATCGCCGGCAAGCGCTATGCGCACACGATGCACCCCGGCCTCGGACAGCCGGTGGTCAACCGGCTGGCGGCGGTCACCGTGCTCGCGGCGAGCTGCATGCTTGCCGATGCCTGGGCGACAGCGCTGCTGGTACTGGGCGAGGACGAGGGACCCGCGCTGGCCCGCGCACGCGGGATGGATGCGCTGTTCGTGCTGCGCGACGGCGACCGGCTCGAGGAAGTGCTCATTCTCGGCGGGCGCCTGGTGGACGCCGGATAGTCTGAGCCGATAAAAAAAGCGAGCCGAAGCTCGCTTTCTATCGATGCGGCAAACGCCGATCAGCGCTTGTCGATCGGCGGCACCTCGCGCAGCGGCGAACCAGGCAACGACGGCGCAATAGCCAACGACAGCGTTCCCGCGCCGCGCTTATTTAGCCAGCAGCACCACCCCGCCTTGCGCTAATCCAGCGGTGACGTAGGCCAGTGAGATATGGGCCTTGTCGGCGCCAAGCGTTGCAATCCCGCTCAGGTTCAGGAGAGTGCCTGCACAGGTCTCCGTCACCGCCACGTCTAGCACCGCGGTAGCGGCCGGGTTGACCGTCAGCGCGCCGCTGTAAGAGCAGCCGGTGGTGCTGGTGCCGGCCAGCTTGCCGGACGCGTCGAAATCCCACGTCAATGTGTCGGCGCCGAGTTTGCCGCTCCAGCGTCCCTGCACGCTGCTTTGCGCGACCGGCGTGTCGTACGCCTTGTTGTAGACCCACGTCGCGGCGGTGGCGGCGCCGGCGCCGATGCGAATGCTGGTGCTCAAGTCGAGCGCCCTGGCCGCCGGCACGCTGCCGCTCAGGCTGTAGTCCTGGGCCACGCCGCCCGGCAGGGTGTAATACTTGCCACTGCTGCCGAAAGCGACGCCGTTCAAGGCCAGATTGGCCTGCGCCAGCGCCTTGACACTGCCGGCCGATTCATACACCACCCACGCCTGGCCGTTCGGCAGGATGACTGCGCTTGCGCCGGTGGTCCCCCAGAAGCCCTGGACATTGCTCAGCGTCGGTGTCGGTGTCGGTGTTGGTGTTGGTGTTGGTGTTGGTGTTGGTGTTGGTGTTGGTGTCGGTGTTGGTGTCGGTGTCGGTGTCGGTGTCGGGACAGGCGTTGGCGCGGAGCCCGCACCGCCACCGCCGCCGCAGCCGACAAGAGCGGCGCCGAGGATGACGGCGGTCAGAGTGTTCAACAACGTTGTCTTGTTTGTCATGGCGTCAGAAATTTATTTGATTGAAGTTAGAACCAGAAGTGACCGATGCCCAGTTCCGGCACGTGGCCGACCAGACTCAAGGGCATGAAGCCGGCGGCGCCCGGGTCGGTGATGACGCCGTCGGCAAGGCCGTCGTCGTCAAACTCGCCACCGTCGGTGATATGGAAGTCGAGGCGAGTCTTGCCGCCTTCGATCACCACGTTGCCGCCATATGGCGTGCTGGCCAGATTGACCCAGGCGCCGGCCGCATTGAGCTTCCAGTAGCCGTTGATCGACAAGGTGGAATCGACGTACAGGCTAAAGTTCCCCACCTGTCCCACCGTTGCCACGTCGCTCCTGAAAGCAATCAGGCCAATCGGCATCGTGAGTTCCGCCGGCCGGTTGGCCGGAGCGTCGAGCTGGATAACGCTGTCGAGGATCGCGGTGCTGGTAGCGGGATCGACCTTGCCGTCGACGGAGTCGGCCACCAGCGTGATGTACAGCGGGGTGGAACCGGCAGGATTGCTTTGCGCGGTGGCCGTGTTCAGGAATGCGACCGAGGTCACCGCCACCTGCTGGGCGTCGGCGACACCGTCGCCATTGCCATCGCCAGCGACCGGTGCGCCGCCGCCAGCCGGCGCCAGGCCTGGCACCCCGTCTTCGATCACGGATGGGATAGTGTCGGGGTCGGGGTCGGCCGGCGGCGTGGCATCGACAAGCACACCGGTCGTCGCCGGCACGCCATTCAGCTCGAGCGCCGCAGAATTGCCGACCGCGTCGCTCAGGATGGCGCCGTTCGCGTCGATGGTCGAGCCGAGCGTAATACCGCTCAAATCGAGTTGACCGGCGGCGACGGCAAGGCTGAAGGTCAGGGCGCCGGTGCCACTGCCGCCCTGATACGCCGCGTAGACCACACCGCCGTTGTCCAGCGAGACGGCCAGGCGCGGCGTTCCCGCGCTGGTGTTGACCGCGATATCTTCCGACCAGTTAAGGGTGAAGGCCAGGTTCTGGCCCGCGTTGTAAGTCATATTCGCCGGCACGGCGACCGAGGTGACGTTCGGCGCCCTGCTGTCCACTACGTAGTTGTTCGAAACCGTGTTGCCGGTGCCTTGGCTACCGCTCAAGTTGAGCACCCCGGTGTTGTCGAGCGTGATGACATTGGTAGTGTCGACGATGTCCAGTGCCGGCGTCAGGGTCGCGCTCCAGTGCAGGCCGCCGTCGCTGGAGCGCACCGCCGTCAGGGTGCCGTTGTCGATGCTCAGGTCGGCGTTATCGAAGCCGGTCACCGCCTCCGAGAAGGTGATGCTGACCAGCGACGCTTGCCCCGCTGCCAGCACGGCGGAGGCGACCACAATGGTCGCCCCCGGCCGCTGAGTCTGGACCGCGTAATTGTTCGAGTCGGTGCTGCCCACCCCTGCATTGCCCGAGGCGTTCTGCACGCCGGCATTGTCGAGCGTGATCAGGTTGGTCGCGTCGGTCAGCGCGGCGGACGGCGTCAGCGTCGCCGTCCAGGTGAGGCCACCATCGCTAGAGCTAATCGGGCTGAGCGCGCCGTTGACGATCGTCAGGTCGTCGTTGGTGAAGCCGCTGACGGCGACGTTGAATGTGATCGTCACCAGCGAGGTTTCGCCAGCCTGCAGGACGTTATCGGCTACCACGATCATCGCCGCAGGCCGCACGGTGTCGATCGCGTAGTTGTTCGAATCGGTGTTGCCAGTGCCGGCGTTGCCGGAGGCATCCTGCACGCCGGTGTTGTCGAGCGTAATCAGGTTGCTGGTGTCGCTTGTGGCGCTGGCAGGCGTCAACACTGCAGTCCAGGTGATGCCACCGTCGCTGCTGCTGACGGCGCCAAGCGTGCCGTTGGCAATCGTCAGGTCGGCGTTGGTGAACCCGCTCACCGCTTCGGTGAAGGCGATGGTCACCAGCGAAGTTTCGCCAACATTCAGCGCGCTGTCGGCCACCATGATGGTCGCCGCAGGACGGACGGTGTCGATGGCGTAGTTGTTCGAGTCGGTACTGCCGGTGCCGGCATTGCCGCCGCCGTCCATCACGCCGCTGTTGTCCAGCGTGATCAGGTTGCTGGTGTCGGTGATGCTGGCGCCTGGCGTGAAGGTCGCAGTCCAGGTGACGCCACCGTCGCTGCTGCTGACGGCGCCAAGCGTGCCATTGGCCATCGTCAGGTCGGCGTTGGTGAAACCGCTCACCGCTTCGGTGAAGGCGATGGTCACCAACGAAGTTTCGCCGATCTTCAGCGCGCTGTCGGCCACCACGATGGTCGCGGTCGGCAGCACGGTGTCGATGGCGTAGTTGTTCGAGTCGGTGCTGCCGGTTCCGGCATTGCCGGCCAAATCGCTCACACCGGTGTTGTCCAGCGTGATCAGGTTGCTGGTGTCGGTGATGCTGGCGCCTGGCGTGAAGGTTGCGGTCCAGGTAATGCCGCCGTCGCTGCTGCTGACGGAACTGAGCGTGCCGTTGGCGACCGTCAGGTCGGCGTTGACGAACCCGCTCACCGCCTCCGAGAATGCGATGGTCACGAGACTGGTTTCACCGGCCTTGAGCGCATTGTCGGCGACAACGATGGTGGCGCTCGGCCGAACGGTGTCGATGGCGTAGTTGTTCGAGTCGGTGCTGCCGGTACCGGCATTGCCCGCCAAATCGCTCACACCGGTGTTGTCCAGCGTGATCAGGTTGCTGGTGTCGGTGATGCTGGCGCCTGGCGTGAAGGTCGCAGTCCAGGTGACGCCACCGTCGCTGCTGCTGACGGCGCCAAGCGTGCCATTGGCCATCGTCAGGTCGGCGTTGGTGAAACCGCTCACCGCTTCGGTGAAGGCGATGGTCACCAGCGAAGTTTCGCCGATCTTCAGCGCGCTGTCGGCCAGCACGACGGTCGCCGCAGGACGGACGGTGTCGATGGCGTAGTTGTTCGAGTCGGTGGTTCCGCTGCCGGCATTGCCGGCAAGGTCGCTGATACCGGTATTGCCGAGGGTGATCAGGTTGGAGGTGTCGGTGACGCTGGAAGCTGGCGTCAGCGTTGCAGTCCAGGTAATGCCGCCGTCGCTGCTGCTGACGGAACTGAGCGCGCCGTTGGCGACCGTCAGGTCGGCGTTGGTGAGCCCGCTCACCGCTTCGGTGAAGGCGATAGTCACGAGACTGGTTTCACCGGCCTTGAGCGCATTGTCGGCGACAACGATGGTGGCGCTCGGCCGAACGGTGTCGATGGCGTAGTTGTTCGAGTCGGTGCTGCCGGTACCGGCATTGCCCGCCAAATCGCTCACACCGGTGTTGTCCAGCGTGATCAGGTTGCTGGTGTCGGTGATGCTGGCGCCTGGCGTGAAGGTCGCAGTCCAGGTGACGCCACCGTCGCTGCTGCTGACGGCGCCAAGCGTGCCATTGGCCATCGTCAGGTCGGCGTTGGTGAAACCGCTCACCGCTTCGGTGAAGGCGATGGTCACCAGCGAAGTTTCGCCGACCTTCAGCGCGCTGTCGGCCACCACGATGGTCGCCGCAGGACGGACGGTGTCGATGGCGTAGTTGTTCGAGTCGGTGCTGCCGGTGCCGGCATTGCCGGCGCCGTCCATCACGCCGGTGTTGTCCAGCGTGATCAGGTTGCTGGTGTCGGCGATGCTGGCGCCTGGCGTGAAGGTCGCAGTCCAGGTGAAGCCACCGTCGCTGCTGCTGACGGCGCCAAGCGTGCCATTGGCAACCGTCAGGTCGGCGTTGGTGAAACCGCTCACCGCTTCGGTGAAGGCGATGGTCACCAACGAAGTTTCGCCGATCTTCAGCGCGCTGTCGGCCACCACGATGGCCGCCGCAGGACGGACGGTGTCGATGGCGTAGTTGTTCGAGTCGGTGCTGCCGGTGCCGGCATTGCCGGAGGCGCCCTGCACGCCGCTGTTGTCGAGCGTAATCAGGTTGCTGGTGGCGGTGGTGGCGCTGGCTGGCGTCAGCACTGCGGTCCAGGTGATGCCACCATCGCTGCTGCTGACCGCGCTCAGCGTGCCGTTGGCAATGGCCAGGTCAGCATTGGTGAAACCGCTAACGGCTTCCGAGAAGACGATCGTCACCAGCGACGTTTCGCCAATCTTCAGCGCATTGTCGGCCACCGCGATGGTCGCGCTCGGGCGCAGCGTGTTGATAGCGTAGTTGGCGGAGTCGCTAGTCCCGCTGCCCGTATTGCCGGACAGATCGACGACGCCAGTGTTGGCCAGGCTGATTACGTTGGTCGAGTCGGTGATACTCGCTGTCGGCGTCAGCGTCGCCGTCCAGGTAGTGCCGCCGTCGCTGCTGCTGACGGAACTGAGCGTGCCGTTGGCGACCGTCAGGTCGGCGTTGGTGAACCCGCTCACCGCCTCCGAAAATGCGATGGTCACGAGACTGGTTTCACCGGCCTTGAGCGCGTCGTCGGCGACGATGATGGTGGCGGTCGGCAGTACGGTGTCGATCGCGAAATTATTCGAGTCGGTGCCGCCGTTGCCGGCATTGCCTGCCAGGTCGCTGACACCGCTGTTGTCCAGGGTGATCAGGTTGCTGGTGTCGGTGATGCTGGCGCTTGGGGTGAATGTCGCGGTCCAGGTGATGCCGCCATCGCTACTGGCGACCGCCGAGAGCGTGCCGTTGACAATCGTCAGGTCGGCGTTGGTGAACCCGCTCACCGCTTCGGTGAAGGAAATCGTCACCAGCGAGGTGTCGCCGATCTTCAGCGCGCTGTCGGCCACCACGATGGTGGCGGTCGGCAGCACGGTGTCGATCGCGTAGTTGTTCGAGTCGGTGGTTCCGCTGCCGGCATTGCCGGCGGCGTCTTGCACGCCGGTGTTGTCGAGCGTGATCAGGTTGCTGGTGTCGGTGATGCTGGCGCCTGGCGTGAACGTCGCCGTCCAGGTGACGCCGCCGTCGGCGCTGCTGACGGCGCCAAGCGCGCCGTTGGTGATGGTCAGGTCGGCATTCGTGAAGCCGCTGACGGCTTCCGAGAAAGTGATCGTCACCAGCGAGGTCTCGCCGACCTTCAGCGCGTTGTCGGCCGCCACGATGGTTGCGGTCGGCCGTACCGTGTCGATGATGTAGTTGTTCGAGTTGGTAGTACCGCTGCCGGTATTGCCGGACAGATCGGCGATGCCGGTCTTGGCCAATGTGATGACGTTGGTCGTGTCGCTGACGGTCGTATTCGGTGTCAGTGTTGCGGTCCAGGTAATGCCGCCGTCGCTGCTCGACACCGAACTGAGCGTGCCGTTGGCGATGGTCAGGTCGGCGTTGGTGAAGCCGCTCACCGCCTCGCTGAAGGTGATCGTCACCGCCGACGTTTCGCCGGCGCTCAGCGTGCTGTCGGCGACGACGATGGTGGCGGTCGGCCGAACAGTGTCAATGACGTAGTTGTTCGAGTCGGTGCTGCCGGTGCCGGCATTGCCCGCCAAATCGCTCAGACCGGTGTTGTCCAGCGTGATCAGGTTGCTGGTGTCGGCGATGCTGGCACTTGGCGTGAAGGTCGCAGTCCAGGTGACGCCGCCATCGCTGCTGGAGACCGCCGACAGTGTGCCGTTGACAATCGTCAAGTCGGCATTTGTGAACCCGCTGACCGCTTCGGAGAACGTCAATGTCACCAGCGAGGTTTCGCCGATCCTCAGCGCGCTGTCGGCCACCACGATGGTGGCCGTCGGCCGCACGGTGTCGACCGCATAATTGTTCGAATTCACGGTGCCCGATCCGGCGTTGCCGCCGGCGTTTTGCACGCCGCTGCTGGAGAGCGATACCACGTTGGTGGCGTCGGTAATGGCACTGGTCGGCGTCAGCGTGGCGGTCCAGGTGACGCCGCCGTCGCTGCTGGCGACGGCGCTGAGCGTGCCGCTGGCGATGGTCAGGTCGGCGTTGGTGAAACCGCTCACCGCCTCGGAGAACGTAATGGTCACCAGCGAGGTTTCGCCGATGCGCAGCGCGCTGTCCGCGACGATGATGGTGGCCGTTGGCAGCACCGTGTTGATGACATAGTTGCCGGAGTCGGTGGTGCCCGACCCCGTGTTGCCGGACAGGTCCGTCACACCTGTGTTGGACAGGGTAATGACGTTCGAGGTATCGGCAATCCCGCTGGTCGGCGTGAAGGTCGCGGACCAGGTGATGCCGCCGTCGCTGCTCGACACCGCACTGAGCGTGCCGTTGGCGATGGTCAGGTCGGCGTTGGTGAAGCCGCTCACGGCCTTGCTGAAGGTGATCGTCACCGCCGATGTTTCGCCGGCGGTCAGGGTGCTGTCGGCGACGACGATGGTGGCGGTCGGCCGTATTGTATCGACGGCGTAATTGTTGGAATCGGTGGTGCCGCTTCCGGCGTTGCCGGACAGGTCGCTGACACCGGTGTTGTCCAGGCTGATCAGGTTGGTGGTGTCGCTGATGCTGGCGGACGGCGTGAATGTCGCAGTCCAGGTGATGCCGCCGTCGCTGCTGGAGACCGCCGACAGTGTGCCGTTGGCAATAGTCAAGTCGGCATTGGTAAAGCCGCTGACCGCTTCCGAGAACGTGAATGTGACCAGCGACGTTTCGCCGGCTTTCAGCGCGGTGTCAGAGACCACGACAGTGACGCTCGGCCGCACGGTGTCGATGGCGTAGTTGTTGGAATTGGTGACGCCGGCGCCGGCGGTCCCCGATCCGTTGATCACCCCGGTGTTATCGAGGGTGATCACGTTGCTGGTGTCGGTGATGCTCGCCGTTGGTGTCAAAGTCGCCGTCCAGGTGATGCCGCCGTCGCTGGAGCTGACGGCCGTCAGGGTGCCGTTGGCAATCGTCAGGTCGGCGTTGGTGAAACCGCTCACCGCCTCGGAGAACGTCATGGTCACCAGCGAGGTCTCGCCGATTTTCAGGGCGTTGTCGGCCACCACGATGGTGGCCGACGGCGCCGGCGCATACGCTGTATTGAGCACGCCGCCGTCGTTGTAGATCGTCGCTGATGCTGTCGGCGAGGTGCCGGTAGTTCCACCGCCCTGCGCGGTGCCGCCGGCACCGCTGGCGGCGGCATTGCCAGCGAGCGCTGCGAAGTTGGCCGCAGTGATCAGCAAGGTGCCCTTGTTCCAGATCGCGCCTACGCCTCTGCCGCCGATGCCGCCGTTCGACGCGTTACTGCCTTGGCCGCCGCCGCCGCCGCCGCCGCCGCCCGCAGCGATGTTGTTGCTGATCGTCGAAACGCCGACAATGGTGAGGGTGCCGCTACTGGCGTTGTAGACGCCACCCGCGGCGTTGGCGCCGGCGCCGCCGACTTTGTCCCAGCCGGCGCCGCCACCGCCACCGCCGATCGAGAGGGTGCCGTTGCTGGCGCTGGCGCCGTTGCCGCCGTTACTATAATAGGCGACCCCGATCCCGCCGGCGCCGCCCGTGCTACTGCCGCCGCGCCCGCCCATGTGGGTAGCGTCGTAGCCGCCGCCATAACCGCCGATCCCGGCCGCGCCGTTCTGGCCGCCCAAGGTACCGGTGCCAGGGCCAGCGCTGCCGCCGTGCCCGCCGAGCTGGCCACCGAGTCCGCCGCCGCCGCCGCCGCCGCCGCCGTAGAAGGCGCCGGTGACGCCGCCGCCGCCGCCGCCGCCGGAGGCCGCGTTGCTGGTGATGCTGACATTGGTGAGGGTCAGGTTGCCGGCATTGAAAATGCCGCCGGCCATGGCGTTGGGCGCGCCGTAGCCGCCGTTTCCGCCCGTGCCCGTCACCAGGCCGCGCGTGATGACCAGGCCATCGAAGGAGACGGTTGTGCCCGCCGTCACTTCGAGCACGCGCGTCCTGTACTGACCGTCGAGGCTGACGTCGGCCACGCCGTCGTTGTTCAGGTCGCCATCGATGGTGATGTTCTTGTTGATCAGCAGTTGGGACGTCAGCTGGACCGTCATGCTGCTGTTGAAGGTGACGATGTCGCCGTTCACCGCCGAGCTTATCGCCGCGCGCAGCGATCCGATGCCGGTGTTGGCATTGTTCGTGGCGGTCCATGTGGCCAGACCGAGCTGGTAATCGCTCATGGCTTGCTGCGACAGCACGTTGGCGCTGTCGATGGTGCCGGTGGCGATTTCCAGCGTCCAGTCGCCGCCGCCGCCGGTGCGGTTGCTCGAGGCGGCGACATCGCGCCCGGTCAACTGCGCCAGGTCTTCGACGAAACTGGCGCCGCGCTCGCCCTGGGCCGTGTTGCAGGCGTAGATCAGGATGTCGCCGCCGGCATTGACGCCGTTGCCGATCGCCGCCAGCACGTCGCCGCGGTCGGCAACGTTTTCGGCCGACAGGTAGCTGCTGCCCAGCCACAAATCGCCGGCGTTGCCATGCGCGATGACATGCACCGCGCCGACGTTGCCACCCTCACCGAGCGCTGCGGCGATCTGGGCCAGCCCGTCCTCGCCGGCGCGCAGGTAAATCACCTCTGCCGTGGGGGATAGGTCCTTCAACAGCTGAGCGCTGTCTTTGACCCGGCTGTCGACGAAAACGATTTCGCGCGCGCCGGTGTCTGGCGTGGTGGCTGGAGGTGTGGCGTTGAGGCTTTGCATAATGGTGGACTCTTCGGTATTGCGTTCAGCGATCGATGCCCGGGCGGGCGCCAGTTAGCGGGCGACTGCCCCTCTGACGGTGACGACGTTCGCAACACTGTTGCTTTGGTCGTTCCAAAAGGACAATTTACTGTACTGCTCAAACAAGTCGGGCGGCAGGATGGTGGCGCGCCGCTCCATGCTGACGCGAGGGCGCACCTTGTGAAGGCCGTGCAGACCGAGCGCCTCGTCGAACTCGGGGGCGTCGTACTGGACCTGCTCGAAGTCGTGCTCGAACACCGGTTCCTCAAGGAATTTGTAGACCAGCGGCAGTACCTGCTTCGGCGACTGCGCCAGCAGCTCGTAGTCGATCAGCAGCAACGAGGCCGCATGTTCGCCGTAAAACGCTTCCTTCAGCGCGGTCCACGGGTAGCCGACCAGGCGGTTGCGCTGCGCCAGCGTGTCGACGCGGCTGTAGACGGTGTTGCGTTCGGCGCCATCGTTGAACAGGCGGGTGATTTCGAACGGATTGGCGCGGTAGCGGCGCTCGATGCTGTCCATCACCCAGGCAACGTCGCGCACGCAAGCGATCACCTTGGCGCCGGGAAACATATCGATCAACGCCGGCATCTGTGCGCTCCACATGCGGTTGGTGTCGAAGATGACTTCCTTGTCGGCCTGGTCGGCGTAATAACTGTCGAACAGCCCGCGCGACAGCCGGCGGCGCTGCTCGGTGGTGACCACCGGGCCGAATTCGCTGCCGGCGCCGAGCTGGTTGAGCATGCCGGTGAACAGAGCGCCGACCGGGCTGGTCATGCCGGCGTGAAAGCGCGGATTTTGGCGCAGGATAGCTGCCAGCAGGGTCGAGCCGGAACGCGGCAGGCCGGAGATGAAGTGATGTTTTTGCATGATTGCGAACGTTATCGAAATTGGTCGAAATTGCCGGGGCACAGGGACAACAGCCTGGTAAGCGCCTGCGGCACGGTGAGCTGGCTGGTATCGAGCGTGAGCTCTGCTGCGAGCGGCGCTTCGTAGGGCGCTTGCACCCCCGTCAGGCCCAACGTCGCATCGAGGCTGGCGCGCGCATACAAGCCTTTGGGATCACGCGAAGCGCAGGTTGCCAGCGGCGTGGACACATACACTTCCTTGAATCGGCCATGGGGGAACAGGCCGCGGACACGGTCGCGGTCGACCGCGAAGGGAGAAACAAAAGCGCAGATCACCACCAGGCCGGCGTCGAACATCAACCGTGCGACTTCGCCGACGCGGCGAATATTTTCATGGCGGTCGGCGTCAGAAAAGCCGAGGTCGGCGCACAGGCCGCGCCGCACTTCGTCACCGTCGAGGACGCAGGCGTGGCGCCTGTGCAACTGCAGTTCAGCGTGCAGCGCTTGGGCCAGGGTGCTTTTCCCGGCGCCGGGAAGACCGGTAAACCAGATGCATATCGGGGCGGGGTGGTCCTCGGGGATGCTCATCAGAATAAGTTACTCGCTCAATGCGCTTTAGCCCGCGTGACCTGCATTTCGTTGAAACCGGACCGGAAATGCCGGGTCGGGCGTAGTCGGGAGGCACGCATTACCCAAGAATCCGAGAGCGGGGCCATCTTTAATCTTGCAGCAAGCACAAAATGCCGGGAGATTGCCTGTTCGGGGCCTCGTCTTGTGCCGCGAGATACCCGCTCATCATAAGTTCCATGTCGCTATGTGGCAACTTATCGTTGAGATTTGGCTGAATTAAATGGGTCGAACGCCAAAGTTCTGTGCATCTCCTAATAAATGCACAACGAATATTGAACACGGTATGGTTTTAGATGACTAGCGCTGATCTTCATCTGAATGCTTCGAGCAGCTGGGCCTCGCCAGCACGCTGGGCGCGCAAAAAAAAAGCGAGCCGAAGCTCGCTTTTTTTTTGTCGATGCGGCAAACGCTGATCAGCGCTTGTCGATCGGCTGCACGTCGCGCTGCGGCGAACCGATGAACAGCTGGCGCGGGCGGCCGATCTTCTGCTCCGGATCGGCGATCATCTCGTTCCACTGGGCGATCCAGCCGACCGTGCGGGCCATCGCGAAGATACCGGTGAACAGCGACACCGGGATGCCCAGCGCCGACTGCACGATGCCCGAGTAGAAGTCGACGTTCGGGTACAGCTTGCGCGACACGAAGTATTCGTCTTCCAGCGCGATTTTTTCCAGCGCCATGGCCAGCTTGAACAGCGGGTCGTCGTGCAGGCCCAGTTCGTCCAGCACCTCGTGGCAGGTTTCGCGCATCAGCTTGGCGCGCGGGTCGAAGTTCTTGTAGACGCGGTGACCGAAGCCCATCAGCTTGACGCCGGAGTTCTTGTCCTTGACCTTCTCGATGAAGGCCGGGATGTTCTCGACGCTGCCGATTTCCTTCAGCATGGTGAGCGCCGCTTCGTTGGCGCCGCCGTGTGCCGGGCCCCACAGGCAGGCGATGCCCGCTGCGATACAGGCGAACGGGTTGGCGCCCGACGAACCGGCCAGGCGAACCGTCGACGTCGACGCGTTCTGCTCATGGTCGGCGTGCAGGATCAGGATGCGGTCGAGCGCGCGCACCAGCACGTCGTTGACGACGTACTCTTCGCACGGATTGGCAAACATCATGCGCATGAAGTTGGCGCTGTACGACAGGTCGTTGCGCGGGTAGATGAACGGCTGGCCGAGCGAGTACTTGTAGGCCATGGCGACGAGCGTCGGCATCTTGGCGATCAGGCGGATCGCCGACACTTCGCGGTGATGCGGGTCGTTGATGTCGAGCGAGTCGTGGTAGAACGAGGCCAGCGCGCCGACGGTGCCGACCAGCACCGACATCGGGTGCGCGTCGCGGCGGAAGCCGCGGAAGAAAAATTGCATCTGCTCGTGCACCATCGTGTGCTTGGTGACGGTCTCGTCAAACGTCTTGCTCTGCTCCGCGTTCGGCAGTTCGCCGTTCAGCAGCAGGTAGCAGGTGTCGAGGAAGTCGCAGTTCTCGGCCAGCTGCTCGATCGGGTATCCGCGATACTGCAGCTCGCCCTTGTCGCCGTCGATGTAGGTGATCGCCGAGTTGCAGGCGGCGGTCGACATGAAGCCAGGGTCGTAGGTGAACTTGCCGGTCTGGGCATACAGCTTGCGAATGTCGATGACGTCCGGGCCTACGGTGCCCTTGTAGATCGGCATGTCGATGGCCGCGCTGCCATCGGAGAACGACAGGGTGGCTTTGGTATCGGAGATATTCATGGCACTTCCTTCTTGGATGCGAGTCTACAAATTAAATTACGAATCTGGTGCTACGCTTGCCGCAGTCGCGCCACCAGGGCGTGCACGTGCGGCAGGTCAACCTCGCCTTCGGGCTCGGCGCGCGCCAGGATCAGGTCCATCAGCGGGTTGTCCGCCAGATCGAGCAAGCGCGTCAGTGCGTCGACTTCATCATCGCTCAGCGTCTCCTCGTGCGCGTCGAGAAAGCGCGTCAGGATCAGGTCGTTTTCGAGCAGTCCCCGGCGGCTGCGCCAGCGCAGGCGGGCGCGGTTGGCCGGGTCGGATTGATGCGTAGTCACACTAGAGTCCGTCGTTTGGGTCAACATCATACTCCGGCTGCCAGGATTCGGCAGTACAGTAGTATTACTATATCTATATCGAACCGCTTACACGGCGCGACGCACCATCAGTTCCTTGATCTTGCCGATCGCCTTGTTCGGGTTCAACCCTTTAGGGCAGACGTCGACGCAATTCATGATCGAGTGGCAGCGGAACAGGCGGTACGGGTCTTCCAGGTTGTCCAGGCGCGCGGCGGTGTCTTCGTCGCGCGAGTCGGCGATGAAGCGGTAGGCCTGCAGCAGGCCGGCCGGGCCGACGAACTTGTCCGGGTTCCACCAGAACGACGGGCACGACGTCGAGCAGCAGGCGCACAGGATGCACTCGTACAGGCCATCGAGTTCTTCGCGCTGTTCGGGCGTCTGCAGGCGCTCTTTTTCAGGCGGGATCGACTCGTTGACCAGGTACGGCTTGATCGAATCGTACTGCTTGAAGAACTGCGTCATGTCGACGATCAGGTCGCGGATCACCGGCAGGCCTGGCAGCGGACGCAGCACGATCGGCTGGGTCAGTTCGTTCAGGTTGGTGGTGCAGGCCAGGCCGTTCTTGCCGTTGATGTTCATCGCATCCGAACCGCAGACGCCTTCGCGGCACGAGCGGCGCAGCGACAGCGAGTCGTCGACGTCGGACTTGATGCGCTGCAGCGCGTCGAGCAGCATCTTGTCGTTGTCCTGCAGTTCGACGGTGACGTCCTGCATGTACGGCTTCGCATCGGTGTCCGGATCGTAGCGGTAGATTTTCAGTTTTACTGTGCGTGTCATGTTCTGTTCCTGACTAGTTGGGGTCAGGGCAGCCCACCTCCGGTGAGCAGCACTTACCCGCAATCCATTAAAAGGTACGAGCTTTTGGCTTGAATGTGTCGACCGTCAGCGGCTTGGTGATCACCGGCTTGTACTCGAGGCGGTTGCCCTGCGAGTACCACAGCGTGTGCTTCATCCATACTTCGTCGTCGCGTGCCGGGAAGTCGCTGTGGGCGTGGGCGCCGCGCGATTCCTTGCGCGCCACGGCCGAGATCATGGTCGCCTTGGCGGTCTCGATCAGGTTGTCGAGTTCGAGCGCTTCGACGCGCGCGGTGTTGAACACTTTCGACTTGTCCTTGAACGACACGTTCTTGACGCGCGCATCGAGCTGCATGATCGCCTCGACGCCCTGCTTGAGCAGCTCGTCGGTGCGGAACACGCCGCAGTACTTCTGCATCGCGGCGCGGATGTCGTTGGCGACGTCCTGCACCTTCTCGCTGCCGTTCGAATTCTCGAGGGCGTTCAGGCGGTTCATCGCGTAGTCGGCGGCACCAGGCGGCAATGGCTTGTTTTCCTTCAGCTTCAGGTTCGACGCGACGACGTGGTTGCCGGCCGCGCGGCCGAACACCAGCAGGTCGAGCAGCGAGTTGGTGCCGAGGCGGTTGGCGCCGTGCACCGAGACGCAGGCGCACTCGCCGATCGCGTACAGGCCGTTGACCACCGCCACCGGGTTGCCGTCTTTTGGTGCGACGACCTGGCCGTGGATGTTGGTCGGGATGCCGCCCATCTGGTAGTGAATCGTCGGCACGACAGGAATCGGTTCCTTGGTGGCGTCGACGTTGGCGAACTTGTGGCCGATCTCGAGAATCGACGGCAGGCGCTTGGCGATGGTATCGGCGCCGATGTGGCGCAGGTCGAGCAGCACGTGGTCCTTGTTCGGACCGCAGCCGCGGCCTTCCTTGATTTCCTGGTCCATCGAACGCGACACGAAGTCGCGCGGCGCCAGGTCTTTCAGGGTCGGCGCGTAACGCTCCATGAAGCGCTCGCCGTTACTGTTGATCAGGATGCCGCCTTCGCCGCGCACGCCTTCGGTGATCAAGACGCCCGCGCCGGACACGCCGGTCGGGTGGAACTGCCAGAACTCCATGTCCTGCAGCGGCAGGCCGGCGCGTGCCGCCATGCCCATGCCGTCGCCGGTGTTAATGAAGGCGTTGGTCGATGCGGCGAAGATGCGCCCTGCACCGCCGGTGGCCATGATGGTGGTCTTCGCTTCCAGGATCATGCATTCGCCCGTTTCCATCTCGAGCGCGACCACGCCGATGACGTCGCCGTCGGCGTCGCGGATCAGGTCGAGCGCCATCCATTCGACGAAGAACTGGGTGCGCGCGCGAACGTTGCGCTGGTACAGCGTGTGCAGCAGCGCGTGGCCGGTGCGGTCGGCGGCGGCGCAGGCGCGCTGCACCGGCTTCTCGCCGAAGTTGGCGGTGTGGCCGCCGAACGGACGCTGGTAGATGGTGCCGTCAGGGTTGCGGTCGAACGGCATGCCGAAGTGTTCGAGCTCGTAGACCACTTTCGGCGCTTCGCGGCACATGAATTCGATCGCGTCCTGGTCGCCGAGGTAGTCGCCGCCCTTGACGGTGTCGAACATGTGCCAGTACCAGTCGTCCTCGCTCATGTTGCCGAGCGAGGCGCCGATGCCGCCCTGCGCCGCCACGGTGTGCGAGCGGGTCGGGAACACTTTCGACAGCACCGCGACGTTCAGGCCGGCCTCGGCCAGCTGCAAGGACGCGCGCATGCCGGAACCGCCGGCGCCGATGATGACCGCGTCGAAGCGGCGGGTAGGGATTGCTGTTTTAGTTGCTGCCACGATTACACGCTCCAGAGAATTTGTACTGTCCAGGCGGCGCAGACGACCAGCCACAAGATGCAGATGATTTGCAAGGTCAGGCGCAGGCCGACCGATTTCACATAGTCCATCCAGATGTCGCGCATGCCGACCCAGGCGTGGTAGAACAAGGCCGCGAAGGTGACCAGGCTGAACAGCTTGAACCACTGGGCGGCGAACAGGCCGGCCCAGCCTTCGTAAGTGAAGTTGCTGCCGCCGAGGAAGGCGAACAGCAGCGTGAAGGTGTAGATCGCCATGACGATGGCGGTGACGCGCTGGGCCAGCCAGTCGCGCATGCCGTAGTGGGCGCCGACGACGAGACGCTTCGGGCCGATGTTGTTATTTTGGGCCATCTCAGAATACTCCGAACAGTTTGAGGGCGGTGAGGAAAGTCAGGAACAGGCTGACGGCGATCACGGCAACGGCGCTGCTGCGCGACGACTGCTTTTCGATGCCGATGTGGACGTCCATGAACAGGTGGCGCACGCCGGCGGCAAAGTGGTGGAAGTAGGCCCAGGCCAGCGCCAGGATCATCAGCTTGACCAGTGGCTGGGAAGCGATGCCGGCGAAGTACTTGAAGGTGTCTTCCGACAGCAGGCTCTGCTGAAACATGTAGAGGATGAACGGCAGCGACGCAAAGATCAGGAAACCGCTGATGCGGTGCAGGATCGAGACGATCGACGCGATCGTCATGCGGTAATTCGACAACTCGGTAACGTGAATGTTACGAAATTGCGGCCGCTGTTTTTTTGGGACCTCTCTCACGGCTTCGGACATGACAACACCTCCCTTAAACTGACTGAACAAAATTAGAAAACCCGCAATTTTCGCCGATTTCGTGCACCGCACCAATATCTAAATCGCGATATCGGTTTCTTTTTCTCAAAACCAACGTATTTTAATACCAACAGCATATTCCTGCAGACGCCCGCCCCTCTCTGTCAGACCCGCCGCGCGGGCCGGAAGTGCCCTCGCCGCGGCGGCCTACGACAAATCGTTCTGGTAGTGGTGATGCGCGGTCAGGTACAGGCCGCGCCGCAGTTCGACGGCCTTGTCGCCGTAAGTAAACGAGACGCGCTCGGCGCACAGCAGCGGCGTGCCTTCGGCCACCCCGAGCAGCGCCGCGGCGGCGGCATCGGCGCCGACCGCGCGGATCTTTTCCGACGCGCGGATCATGCGGGTGCCGAACTCGGATTCGAACAGGCCGTACATCGGCCCCTTGTACTGGTCGAGCCGTTCGGCCGTCAGGCCCTTGAAGATCGCCCCCGGCAGCCACAGCTCCTCGAGGATGGTGGGGGCGCCGTCGAACGACATCAGGCGCTTGATGTAGATGACGGCGTCGCCCGATTTCAGGTTCAGCAGCTGCGCCACTTCGGCCGGCGCGCTCTGGCGCCGCACGTCGAGGATGCGGTTGTCGGGATGGTGAGGCACGCCGGCGTCCGGCATCAGCTTGAGGAAGCGGAAATGGGCGCGCTCCTCGTGGTGGGTCGACACGAAGGTGCCCTTGCCCTGGCGCCGCATGACGAGGTTTTCCGCCGCCAGCTCGTCGATCGCCTTGCGCACGGTGCCCTGGCTGACCTTGAAGCGGGCGGCCAGCTCGACTTCGCTGGGAATCAGTTCGCCCGGCTTCCACTCGCCAGACTGCAGGCTCTGCGTGATGAGGGCCTTGATCTGCTGGTACAGGGGGCTGAAGGTAGGCAGATTACCGGGCGAAGAAGCGGCGCCGGCAGTCGAACCGCTGGCCCCGTTTGGCGTGCTGCCTTCGCCTTGAGGATGGGACGGAAGTGGGTTCATAGACCAAGATTTCACCACAATTGCCCAGCGGCGTCCAGCAAAGATTATATGTCTTATATAAGACATATGATATAAATTGACAGATGGGCCAGCGCAGCCTACAGTAGCGGTCGATCCCGCGTACGCGGCCTTTCCGCGCCCTCCCCCGCAGCGGCCGAAAGTCGTTCGGTTTTGGTATGATTGCAGTTTGCCCGAACAAGCGTATGCTCGGCTTCGACCGATTTCTTTCCCACTTTGGAGATTCTCATGGCTAAAACCCCAATGCGCGTTGCAGTTACCGGCGCCGCCGGCCAGATCGGCTACTCGCTGCTGTTTCGCATCGCCAACGGCGACATGCTCGGCAAAGACCAGCCGGTCATCCTGCAACTGCTGGAAATCCCTGACGAGAAAGCACAAAAAGCGCTCAAGGGCGTGATGATGGAAGTCGACGATTGCGCCTTCCCGCTGCTGGCCGGCATGACCGCGCACGCCGACCCGATGACCGCGTTCAAGGACGCCGACTTCGCGTTGCTGGTCGGCGCCCGTCCGCGCGGCCCTGGCATGGAACGCAAGGACCTGCTGGAAGCGAACGCGCAGATCTTCACGGTGCAGGGCAAGGCGCTCGACGCCGTCGCTTCGCGCAACGTCAAGGTGCTGGTGGTCGGCAACCCAGCCAACACCAACGCCTACATCGCCATGAAATCGGCGCCGTCGCTGCCGGCCAAGAACTTCACCGCCATGCTGCGCCTGGACCACAACCGCGCGCTGTCGCAGATCGCCGCCAAGACCGGCAAGCCGGTGTCGTCGATCGAGAAGCTGTGCGTATGGGGCAACCACTCGCCGACGATGTACGCCGACTACCGTTTCGCCACCATCGACGGCAAGTCGGTCAAAGAGACGATCAACGACGACGCCTGGAACCGCGACACCTTCCTGCCGACCGTCGGCAAACGCGGCGGCGCCATCATCGAAGCGCGCGGCCTGTCGTCGGCGGCATCGGCGGCCAACGCGGCGATCGACCACATGCACGACTGGCACCTCGGCACCGGCGGCAAGTGGACCACGATGGGCATCCCGTCGGACGGTTCGTACGGCATCCCGAAGGACACCATGTTCGGCTTCCCGGTCACGGTCGAAAACGGCGAGTACACCATCGTCCAGGGCCTGGCCATCGACGAGTTCTCGCAAGAGCGCATCAACCTGACGCTCAAGGAACTGACCGAAGAGCGTGAAGGCGTTGCCCACCTGCTGGCCTAAGCCACCACCGCGGCAGATTCGTGGCGCCTGAAAGCCCACCTGTTCGCCGCACGCGCCGTGCCGCCCCGAGCGGCACGGGCGCTGCTGTACCTGAAACAGCATCTCAAAGAACACGCATGCACCCTTCCGAAGTTCTATTCCAGGGCAAACGCCAGCCATTGCTGCTGCCGGCCTGCGACCACTACGCCGGCTCCGAAAAGCTGATGCGCAAGTCGCTGGCGCTGCAGCAGGAACTCGGCCCCCTGTTCGACATCACCTTCGACTGCGAGGACGGCGCCGCCGCCGGCGCGGAGAAGGAACACGCCCAACTGGTGGCGTCGCTGATCAACGACGACGGCAACCGCTTCGGCCGCATCGGCGTGCGCGTGCACGACAGCGCCAGCGTCCATTTCGCCGGCGACGTCGCCACCATCGTCGGCGCCTGCGCCAACAAGCTCGCCTACGTCGTGCTGCCGAAGGCCGAGAACCTGGCCGACGTCGTGCGCATGATCGAATTCGTCAACCGTTACGCCGTGCCGGCCGGGCGCCCCGCGCTGCCGATCCACGTGCTGATCGAAACCCATGGCGCCTTGCACGACGCCTACGACATCGCCGCGCTGCCGCAGGTCGAGTGCCTGTCGTTCGGCATCATGGATTTCGTCTCGGCCCATTACGGCGCCATCCCGGGCGGCGCGATGCGCACGCCGGGCCAGTTCACGCACCCGCTGGTGGTGCGCGCAAAACTGGAGATCGTTGCGGCATGTCACGCCCATGGCAAGGTACCGTCGCATAATGTGACGACCGAAATCAAGGACACCGCGGTGGTCGCCAACGACGCCCAGCGCGCTGGCGCAGAATTCGGTTTCACGCGCATGTGGAGCATTCATCCGAACCAGATCAAGCCGATCATCAAGGCTTTCACACCGCGCTTGTCGGAAGTGAACGAAGCGACCAACATTCTTACCGAAGCCATCAACGCAAACTGGGGCCCGATTGCCCAGCATGGCCGGCTGCACGACCGCGCCAGCTATCGCTACTTCTGGACGGTTTTGCAACGCGCCAGACTGGCCGGCCTGGCGCTGCCGGATGCGGCGGCGGCGATGGTCAACCAAGACTCCCAACCGGAACCTACCTAACATGTCCAAACTTTTGTCCAAATCCCTCGCCGCCTGCGGTTTCGCACTGGCGGCAGCGAGCCTGCTGACCGTGCCGGCCGCCTTCGCCGCCGATGCCAAGAAGCCGGCCAAGGCCGCCGCCAAGCCCGTCAAGGCGAAGGCCAAGGCGGCCCCGAAAGAAGAAGCGCAGGAAGCCATCCCGGACGGGCCGGACGCCGACATCACCGACACCGTCACCGCCGACTACAACTGCGAACTGGGCAACAAGGTAACGATTTTCGCCAACGAGAAGGACGAATCGCACATCGCGCTGCGCTGGAAGAAGCGCATCCACCGCCTCGACAAGGTCGGCACCACCACAGGCGCGCGCCGTTTCGAGAACAAGACGTTCGGCCTGATCTGGATCGGCATCCCGGCCAAGGGCATGCTGCTCGACTCGAAGCTGAACCGCCAGCTCGCCAACGAATGCAAGAGCGCCGACCAGGAAGCCGGCATCGCCGTCACGCCGAAGGTCGAGAAGCAGACCGACATGCCGTCGGCCAAGGTGAAGGTCAAGGTCGAGTCGATCGAGCCGCCGGCGCAGGCGCTGCCGCCGATGACGCCGGCTCCCGTGCCGGCAGTGACGCCGGTTGCCGATCCGGCACCGGCGCCTGCCGTCACTCCGGCACCGGCGCTCACGCCCGCGGCTGCGCCAGTACCTGCACTGCCGCCCGCAGCCGAGCCGGCGCCCGCGGCAACACCGGCGGTGGAGCCGGCAGCACCGGTAACGCCGGCGCTTGTCCCGGAGCCGGCGCCAGCAAAAACCGCACCGATTTAACCGAATGATCTTAGCAAATAAGTTACTCAAATAACAAAACACCACTGAAGGAGAGGCCATGTCCCGCAACACTCTGAACACACTGAAGGATTTCAAACTGTCGGCCGGCAAGAAAGGCCAGCTGTACTCGCTGCCTGCCCTGGAGAAGAGCCTGGGCGTGAACATCTCGCGCCTGCCGGTATCGATCCGCATCGTCCTCGAGTCGGTGCTGCGCAATTGCGACGGCAAGAAGGTCACCGAGGAACACGTGCGCCAGCTGGCGAACTGGGCCCCGAACGGCGAGCGCACCGATGAAATCCCGTTCGTGGTGGCGCGGGTGGTGCTGCAGGACTTCACCGGCGTGCCGCTGCTGGCCGACCTGGCGGCGATGCGCAACGTCGCCGCCAAGATGGGCCTCGATCCGAAGAACATCGAGCCGCTGGTGCCGGTCGACCTGGTGGTCGACCACTCGGTGACGATCGACCACTTCCGCGAAAAGGGCGCGCTCGACCTGAACATGAAGCTGGAATTCTCGCGCAACAACGAGCGCTACCAGTTCATGAAATGGGGCATGCAGGCGTTCGACACCTTCGGCGTCGTGCCGCCGGGCTTCGGCATCGTCCACCAGGTCAACCTCGAGTACCTGGCGCGCGGCGTGCACAAGGCTGGCGACACTTACTACCCTGACACCCTGGTCGGCACCGACTCGCACACCACCATGATCAACGGCATCGGCGTAGTCGGCTGGGGCGTGGGCGGCATCGAAGCCGAAGCGGGCATGCTGGGCCAGCCGGTCTACTTCCTGACCCCTGACGTCATCGGCGTCAACCTGACCGGCGCGCTGCGCGAAGGCTGCACCGCGACCGACCTGGTGCTGACCATCACCGAACTGCTGCGCAAGGAAAAAGTCGTCGGCAAGTTCGTCGAGTTCTTCGGCGACGGCACCGAGTCGCTGAGCCTGACCGACCGCGCCACCATCGGCAACATGGCGCCCGAATACGGCGCGACGATGGGCTTCTTCCCGGTCGACGACGCCACCGTCGAATACTTCGAAGGCACCGGCCGCACCAAGGACGAAATCACCGCGTTCCAGAACTACTACAAGGCGCAGGGCATGTACGGCATTCCGAAGGCCGGCGAGATCGACTACACCCGCGTCGTCACGCTCGACCTGGGCACCGTGACGCCGTCGCTGGCGGGCCCGAAGCGTCCGCAGGACCGCATCGAACTGGGCAACGTCAAGGCCAACTTCGCCGAGCTGTTCTCCAAGCCGACCACCGAAAACGGTTTCAACAAGCAAGCCGAAGACCTCACCAACGTGTACCAGACCAGCAACGGCGTGCACGTCAAGAACGGCGACGTCCTGATCGCCGCGATCACGTCCTGCACCAACACCTCGAACCCGAGCGTGATGCTGGCCGCCGGCCTGCTGGCCAAGAAAGCCGTCGAAGCCGGCCTGACGGTCGCGCCGCACATCAAGACGTCGCTGGCGCCCGGCTCGCGCGTGGTCACCGAGTACCTGACCGCGGCCGGCCTGCTGCCGTACCTGGAGCAGCTGGGCTTTGGCGTCACCGCCTACGGCTGCACCACCTGCATCGGCAACGCCGGCG